>NZ_BONE01000079.1 GCF_016862555.1 Asanoa siamensis
CCGGGTCCGCGAGTTCGTCGACCGGCAGCCGCGCCACGTGGGCTACCTCTGCCGGGTCTCGTGGTGCCACCGGGTGGGGGCGGTGCCACCAGGCCAGTACCGGCGTGACCAGGAAGTCACTCGCCGGGATCCAGAGGCGCGGCAACTCGGCCAGCAGCGTCACGCTGCTCGGGTCGAGGCCTACCTCCTCGTCGGCCTCCCGCAGCGCGGTCGCCGCCGGGTCGGCGTCGCCCGGGTCCGCTACGCCGCCCGGGAACGCCGGCTGGCCCGCGTGGTTCCGTAGCGTCGCCGCCCGCTGCAGCATCAGGATGTCGGGCCCGCCGTCGGGTTCCTCGCCGAGCAGCACCAGTACGGCGCTGTCGCGGCCCGCGCGTTCCGGTGTTTTCAGCCGTGTGAAGTCTTCCGCCCGTGCGCCGTGCAGGCGGTCGAGCAGCGGCGTGAACCAGGCCGGCAGCGCCGAATCCGGGCCCGCGTCGCGGCGCCGCGCGCCCACCCCGTCGGGCAGGCCCGCCGGGAACAGCCGTGGGCCGTCCTTGGGCGCGCCCCCGTTGACCCAGATCCCGTCGCGCCGGCTCTCAACCAACCGGGACCGCCACCCCGAGATACTGCTTGATCAGTTTGACCAGGCCCGCCTCGTCGAGCCGCGCGCCGTTGTAGAGGTGGGCCACCTTGCCCGCCGAGTCGACGAGCACGGTGACGGGGATGCCGGCCTGCTTGAGGCCGATGCGGACCTGCTCGCTCTGGTCGTAGACGCTCGGGTAGGTCAACCCGAACTCGGTGGCCATGTCCTCACCGTCGGACCGCTTGTCGCGGGTGTCGACGCCGAGGAAGTGCACCAGGCCGGCGGTGCGCGAGGCGACAGCGTTGAACGCCGGTAGCTCCTCGCGGCACGGCGTGCACCACGAACCCCACAGGTTGATCACCGCGGGCCCGCGGACGTCGGCCAGCCGCAGGTTGCCCCCACCGAAACACGACAGCGAGGCCGCGGGCAGCGCGATCGTAGTGACCGCGCCGCCGGCGGGTGCCGCGTCCTTGGGCGGCGTGGTCACCTCGCGGCAGTCGGCGAACGACGCCGCGGGTGCCTGCGCCGAGCCCGCGGGCTCCGCGTCGGTGGCCGACGAGGACGACGAGGACGACCGCTCGTTGCAGGACCGCACCCCGACGCCGGCCAGCACGCCGACCACGAGGAGCACGATGAGGGGCAGGTAGCGCTTCACGGGACGTCCGCCGTCAACGCCTGCTGCGGGACGACCGACGGGTCGACGCCGACGGCCTCGGCCAGCGCGGCCGCGCGTGGCCCCTTCAGCAGCTTGGCCGCCTGGACGGGATCGGTAGGCCCCGTGCCGTAGGAGGGGCAGAGCTTCGCGAGCGTGCAGGCACCGCAGGCCGGCTTGCGCGCGTGGCACACCCGACGGCCGTGGAAGATCACGCGGTGCGACAGCATGGTCCAGTCACGCTTGTCGAACATCGCGCTGATGGCGTGCTCGATCTTGACCGGGTCGGTCTCGGCGGTCCACCGCCACCGCCCGACCAGCCGCTGGAAGTGCGTGTCGACCGTGATGCCGGGCACGTCGAAGGCGTTGCCGAGGATCACGTTGGCGGTCTTGCGCCCGATGCCCGGCAGGCTGACCAGGTCGGGCAGGTTGGACGGCACCTCGCCGTCGAACCGCTCGACGAGTTGCTGGCCCAGCTTCATCACCGAGTCGGTCTTGTTGCGGAAGAACCCGGTCGGCTTCAGCGTGATCTCGAGCTCGGCCCGGTCGGCCGCCGCGTAGGCCGCCGCCGTCGGGTATTGCGCGAACACCTTGGGGGTGACCTCGTTGACCTTCTTGTCGGTGGCTTGCGCCGACAGGATCGTGGCCACCGCCAACTCCAGCGGGTTGCGGAAATCAAGCTCGCAGTGCGCGTCGGGATGCGTCTCCGCCAGGATGCGCCCCATCCGCCGAGCCCGCCGCTTGCGCCCGAGCTCGGTCTCCGCCTCGAACGCGGCTGTCTTCGTCACGTGCCAAAGACTATTCCGCACCCCCGACAACCCGCCGCGGGGCACAGCGGGGAAAGGGCGTCAGACCCGAGCCCGCCGCGCCAACCGCTCCGGGTCGAGGATGATGATGGACTTGCCGTCGAGGCGCAGCCACCCGCGGCTGGCGAAGTCGGCCAGCGCCTTGTTGACGGTCTCGCGGGACGCGCCGACGAGCTGGGCGATCTCTTCCTGCGTCAGGTCGTGGGTGACCCGCAGCACGCCGCCGTCGCGGGTGCCGAAGCGGCCGGCCATCTGGAGCAGGTTCTTCGCCACGCGACCGGGCACGTCGGTGAAGATCAGATCCGCCAGGGCGTCGTTGGTACGCCGTAGCCGGCGCGCCAGCACCCGCAGCAGCTGCTCGGCGATCTCCGGCCGGTTGTTGAGCCACGGCCGCAGCGCCTGCTTGCGGAGGCGCGCCAGGCGGGTGTCGGTGACCGCCGTGGCGGTCGCCGTGCGCGGGCCCGGGTCGAACAGCGACAGCTCGCCGACCATGTCGGACGGGCCCATCACCGCGATCAGGTTCTGGCGGCCGTCAGCGGCCCGCCGACCAACCTTGATCTTGCCGCTCAGCACGATGTAAAGGCTGTCGCCTGGTTCGCCCTCGTTGAAGACGATCTCGCCCTTGCGGGCCTCGATGGTCTCCATGTCCTTGGCGAGCGCCTCGGCCGCCTCCGGGTCAACACCCTGGAAGATGCCGCTACGGGCCAGAACCTCATCCATCGCGCACCTCAGTTCCACGAATGGCGCGGAAACCGCGCGCAAGTCAGTCTAGGCGTACGTGACGGCGAGCAGGCCCGGCAACCCCCGGATCGTGATCAGTCCATGTGCTGGCCCGACCGCCCGGTTGCCACCTGCCCTATCGTCGGCGCGTGCCGTTCAAGCCCATTCTTACCGCGCGCCAGGAGGACGGCGAAAGCATCCCCCTGCTCATCTGGCGGTTACCTGCCCCGATGCGCGCTGTCAGTTCGGCCCCGCTGGGCGGTGGCATCGGTCGCCGCGAATGGGTGCTCAACGCCACCGTGCCCATGTCGTACGCCCGGGAAGACCCACGGACGCACCTCCGCGAACTGGCTGCCGGTGTGGGCCTGACCGGCCCGGGTGTCGGCTTGTTGACCGGTGTGGACGTGGCGCAACGGGTTGCCGCGACGGATGATGCCGCCGAGGTGTGGGCCACCGTCGGCCTGGGCAGGCCGATCATGGCCGCCGCCGACCGCGCGATCCCGCGCCAGCACAGCCCGGGCACGATCAACATCATCGCCTTCGTCCCCATCAGACTCAGCGACGCCGCCCTGGTGAACGCTGTCGCGACGATCACAGAAGCCAAGGCCCAGGCCCTATGGGAACTCGGTCTGGCGGCGACCGGCACGGCCACCGACGCGGTCACGATCATCTGCCCGGACACCCCGAACCAACAGAGCCAGGAGCACGAGGCCGAGTACGGCGGCCCACTCTCCACGTGGGGTTCCCGCCTGGCCCGGGCCACCCACCGCGCCGTCCGCGAAGGCGGCTCCCGTCCCAAGATCCCCTGGTCGGAGCGGTAGTCCATCCCCCGCTCGGGGGTGCCCGAGGAAGCTTCGGGAACGGTATGGTGCCCGGCGTGTATCCCCTCGACACGCCGACGAAGCGCACCTGGCGCCCGGCCATCGTGGCCGGTGTGGCCGTCGCCGCCCTGCTCGGCGTCGCCGTCGTCGCGGTGGCCGCGGTGGCCAAGGGGAACGGCGCCCAGCCCGCCGTCTGGGTGGCGCCCGGCCAGTCGCCCCCCGGCAGCACCGGCACGCCCATCGAGGAGGCGGCCGAGGAGGAGCAGTCCATCTCGATGTCGGCCACCGGCGACATCATCATGGGCAACGCCCCCGGCAACCTGCCCGCCAACGGCGGCAAGGGCTTCTTCGACGGTGTCAAGAAGGACCTCGCCGCCGACCTCGTGATGGGCAACCTCGAGGAGCCGCTCACCGAGGACACCGGGCGTTCGAAGTGCGGGCCCGACTCGACCGGCTGCCACCAGTTCCGGGCCCCGCCCGGCTACGCCAAGCACCTCAAGGACGCCGGCTTCGAGCTGCTCAACCAGGCCAACAACCACGGCAACGACTACGGCCCCGACGGCTACACCAACACGCAGGACGCCCTGGAGAAATACGGCCTGCAGCACACCGGCGCGCCCAACCAGATCACGGTCGCCGACGTCGAGGGCGTCAAGGTCGCCGTGGTCGGCTTCTCCTCGTACGCCTGGAACAACAGCCTCATCGACATCGACGGCGGCAAGGAACTCGTCGCGAAGGCGGCGAAGGAGGCCGACCTCGTGGTGGTCCAGGTGCACATGGGCGCCGAGGGCTCCGGCAAGACGCGGGTCAAGCCCGGCACCGAGATGTTCCTCGGCGAGAACCGCGGCGACCCCGTCAAGTTCTCCCACGCCATGATCGACGCGGGCGCCGACCTGATCGTCGGCCACGGGCCGCACGTGCTGCGCGCGATGGAGTTCTACAAGGGCCGGTTGATCGCCTACAGCCTCGGCAACTTCGCCGGTGGCGGCGGCACTCTCAACCGTTCCGGGCCGCTCGGCCTCGGCGCGGTGCTCAAGGTGGAGCTGACCAGGGACGGCACCTGGGTCGACGGCAGCGTGGTCTCGACGCGGATGAACAGCGCCGGCAAGCCGGTCACCGACCCCGACGGCGACAGCCTCGACATGCTCGCCGACCTGAGTCAGAAGGACTTCCCGAAGACCGGCCCCGAGTTCGACAACGCCGGCCGGATCAGCCCCCGCTGAGCCCAGCAGCACCATTAACGGCACAAGACAGCACCCGCAAAACAAGCAGGCTTGACTGTTTGTTTCCCCGCCGCCATGCTCGGGATGTGCGGACCCCGCAGCAGGAGCGCAGCCGGGTGACCCAGGCCCGGCTCCTCGACGCGGCCGTCGACAGCCTGGTCGAGCTGGGCTGGGCCGGCACCACCACGACCGTGATCGCCGAGCGGGCCGGCGTCTCCCGCGGCGCCCAGCTGCACCACTACCCGACCAAGGCCGCCCTCGTCATGGCCGCCGTCGAGCACCTCGCCGACCGCCGCGCGGCCGAGATCCGCGCCGAGGCCGCCACCCTGCCGGCCGGGGCCAGACGGGTCGACCGGGTCATCGACATGCTGGCCGCCGCCTTCACGGGCCCGCTCTACGCCGCCGCCCTCGAGGTCTGGGTCGCCGCCCGCACCGATCCCGAGCTCAGGGCGGCCCTCGTGCCGGTCGAGGCCCGGGTCGGCCGCGAGCTGCACCACCTCACCGTCGAGCTGCTCGGCGCCGACGAGCGCCGCCCCGGCGTCCGCGAGTCCGTGCAGGCGACCCTCGACCTCATGCGCGGCCTCGGGGTGGCCAACCTGCTCTCCGACGACGCCGCCCGCCGCGCGACCCTGCTCCGCGAGTGGAAGCGCCACCTGGCCGCCGTGATCCGGGACTGAAGGAGGACCAACGTGGTCGAGCTCGCCGCCCTGCTCTCCGACCTCGACGCCGAGACCACGGCGGTCGACGCCCTGCTCACCAACAGACCGGCGGCGGACTGGGCGCGCCCGACTCCCAGCCCCGGCTGGACCGTCGCGCACCAGATCGCCCACCTGGCCTGGACCGACCACGCCGCCCTGCTCGCCACGACCGACGACGCCCAGTTCGTCGCCCTGCTCGCGCCGCTCGCCGACGACCCCGACCGGATCGTCGACAAGGGAGCTGAAAGCTTCCTGAAGCCGCCCGACGAGCTGCGGCAGCACTGGCTCGACGGCCACAAGCGGCTCACCGAAGCGTTGCGGGACGCGCCGCCCGGCAAGCGGATCCCCTGGTTCGGCAACCTGATCACCCCACAGTCGATGGCCACCGCCCGCCTGATGGAGACCTGGGCGCACGGCCTCGACATCGCCGACACGCTCGGCACGACCCAGGAGCCGACCGAGAGGCTGCGACACATCGCCTTCCTCGGCTTCCGTACCCTCGGCCACTCGTTCCTGGCCCACGGCAGGCGCACGCCGGACGAACCGGTGCGGGTCGAGCTGGTCGCTCCCGACGGCAGCGAGTGGGCCTTCGGCCCGGAGACAGCGACCAACCGGCTGACCGGGCCCGCACTGGACTTCTGCCTGCTGGTCACGCAGCGCCGCAGCCCGGCCGACCTGGCCCTGGAGACGACCGGCCCGATCGCGACCGAATGGCTCCAGGTCGCGCAGGCCTTCGCCGGCCCGCCCGGAGCCAAGCGGGAGGCGAGTCGATGATCCGCATCGGCAACGCCTCGGGCTTCTACGGCGACCGCCAGAGCGCCTGGCGGGAGATGCTCGACGGCGGCGACCTCGACGTGCTGACCGGTGACTACCTGGCCGAGCTGACCATGCTGATCCTCGGCCGCGACCGGGCCCGCGACCCGGCGCTCGGTTACGCCCGCACCTTCCTGCGCCAGCTCCACACCACCCTGCGCACCGCGCTCGACAAGGGCGTCACGCTCGTCACCAACGCGGGCGGGCTGCATCCGGCCGGGCTCGCGAAGGCGATCGAGTCGCTGGCCGAAGAGCAGGGCCTGAGACCCCGCATCGCGTACGTCGAGGGCGACGCGCTGCCGCTGCCGGACGCGCTGACCGCCAACGCCTACCTCGGCGCGTTCGGCATCGCCGCCTGCCTGGACGCTGGTGCCGACATCGTGGTCACCGGTCGCGTCACGGACGCGGCGCTGGTCGTCGGCCCGGCCGCCGCGCACCACGGCTGGTCCCGCGACGATTTCGACGCCCTGGCCGGCGCGACCGTCGCCGGCCACGTGATCGAGTGCGGTGCGCAGGCGACGGGTGGCAACTTCAGCTTCTTCACCGAGCTGCCCGACGGCGCCTACCGCCCGGGTTTCCCCATCGCGGAGGTCGCCGAGGACGGGAGCTGCGTGATCACCAAGCACCCTGGCACCGGCGGCGCCGTCACGGTCGAGACGGTCACGGCACAACTCCTGTACGAGATCGACGCCCCCGCCTACCTCGGCCCCGACGTGGTCACCCGGCTCGACACGGCCGTCCTGCGCCAGCAGGGCCCCGACCGGGTCGCGATCACCGGCGTCCGCGGCACCCCGCCTCCGCCCACCCTCAAGGTCGGCGTGGCCAACCTCGGCGGCTTCCGCAACGCGATGACGTTCGTGCTCTGCGGGCTCGACATCGAGGCCAAGGCCGCGCTCGTACGCAGCCAGCTCGAGGACGCGGTCGGCAAGGACGGCCTGGAGTTCACCCTGGCCCGCACCGATCACCCCGACGCCGTCGACACCGAGGCGGCCAGCGCCCTCTTGCACGTACACCTGAAGGACCAGGACCCGAAGCGGGCCGGGCGCGCGTTCTCGGCCGCCGCCGTCGAGTTGGCGCTGGCGTCCTACCCGGGGTGCACGTTGACCACCCCGCCGGGTGACGCCGCCCCGTTCGGGGTCTTCACCGCCGACACGGTCCCGCAGGAGGGGGTCAACCACACCGCGGTGCTGGCCGACGGCAAGCGCGTCACGATCCGCCCGCCGGCCCGCACCGCGGAATACCAGGCGACTCCCCAGCGGCAGTCCCCGGCGACGCAGCCGGGCAAGACCACCCGGGTCCCGCTCGGCACGCTGCTCGGCGCCCGCTCGGGCGACAAGGGCGGCGACGCCAACCTCGGCGTCTGGGCCCGCACCGACGCGGCGGCCGCCTGGCTGCTGGGCTGGCTGACCACAGAGCGGCTCCACGAGCTCCTGCCCGAGACGGCCGCGTTGACCGTCGATCGGCACGAGCTGCCCAACCTGCGCGCGGTCAACTTCGTGATCCGCGGCCTGCTCGGTGCGGGCGTCGCGGCGAGCACGCGCTTCGATCCGCAGGCCAAGGCGCTCGGTGAGCTGTTCCGGGCCCGCGTCGCGGAGGTGCCGGCGAAGCTGCTGGGGCCGGCGTGAGATTCGACATCCGTGTCTGGCCCACCGAGACGCTCGTTACGGAGGTGGCAATGGCCAAGAACGCCTGTGAGGGGTGCGCGTGACTGTCATGGAGACTGCGGTCGACCCGCGCAACCCGTCCTACCTGGAGAACCGCTCGGCGATGCTCGAGCGCCTCCACGAGTACGACGACGCGCTGGACGACGCCCGGGCCGGCGGTGGGGACAAGTACGTCACCCGCCACCACGCCCGCGGCAAGCTGCTCCCCCGCGAGCGGATCGAGTTGCTCCTCGACCAGGACGCACCGTTCCTGGAGCTGTCACCCACGGCGGCGTGGGGCACCGACTTCCCGGTCGGCGCCAGCGTGGTCAGCGGCATCGGCGTCATCGAGGGCGTCGAGTGCGTGATCGTCGCCAACGACCCGACGGTCCGGGGCGGCGCCATCAACCCGTACGCGTTGAAGAAGACCCAGCGGGCCGGCGAGATCGCCCTGGTCAACCGTCTGCCGCTGGTCAACCTGGTCGAGTCCGGCGGCGCCGACCTGCCGACCCAGGCCGAGATCTTCATCCCGGGCGGCGGCGTCTTCCGCGACCTGACCCGCCTGTCGGCCGCCGGCATCCCGACGATCTCGGTGGTGTTCGGCAACGCCACGGCGGGCGGCGCCTACGTGCCCGGCATGTCCGACTACACGATCATGGTGCGGCACCAGGCCAAGGTCTTTCTCGCCGGCCCGCCGCTGGTCCGGATGGCCACCGGCGAGATCACCGACGACGAGTCGCTCGGCGGCGCCGCGATGCACGCCAACACGAGCGGCCTCGCCGACTACCTCGCCGAGGACGAGCGCGACGGCCTGCGGCTGGCCCGGCAGGTGGTCCGGCGGCTCAACTGGCGCAAGCAAGGCCCCGGGCCGCGCACGCTCAACCCGGAAAGCCCGAAATACGACGTCGAGGACCTGCTCGCCATCGCGTCCGCCGACCAGCGCAACCCGTTCGACCCCCGCGAGGTGCTCGCCCGCGTCCTCGACGGCAGCGAGTTCGACGAGTTCAAGCCCGGCTACGGCACCGCGCTCGTGACCGGCTGGGGTGAGCTGCACGGCTACCCGGTCGGCGTGCTCGCCAACGCCCGCGGCGTGCTGTTCTCCGAGGAGTCGCAGAAGGCGGCGCAGTTCATCCAACTCGCCAACGCGACCGACACCCCGCTGATCTTCCTGCAGAACACGACCGGCTACATGGTCGGCGCGGAGTACGAACAGCGCGGCATCATCAAGCACGGCGCCCTGATGATCAACGCGGTGGCCAACTCGCGGGTCCCGCACATCACGGTCAACCTGGGTGCCTCGTACGGCGCCGGCAACTACGGCATGTGCGGCCGCGCGTACGACCCCCGGTTCCTGTTCACGTGGCCCAACGCGAAGTCCGCGGTGATGGGCCCGACGCAGCTCGCCGGGGTGCTCTCGATCGTGGCGCGGCAGGCGGCCGAGGCCAAGGGCCAGCGCTACGACGAGGACTCCGACCAGGCCATGCGGATGATGGTGGAGCAGCAGATCGAGTCCCAGTCGACGGCGCTGTTCCTCTCCGGGCGGCTCTACGACGACGGGATCATCGATCCGCGCGACACGCGTACCGTCCTCGGGCTGTGTCTGTCGGCTATCCACAATGCACCGCTCAAGGGCGCCGAGGGCTTCGGCGTCTTCCGGATGTGAGGGCTTCGCCAATGATCCGCAGACTGCTGGTGGCCAACCGGGGTGAGATCGCCCGCCGGATCTTCGCCTCGTGCCGGCTGGTCGGCATCGAGACGGTCGCCGTCTACTCCGACGCCGACGCCGACTCGCCGCACGTGGCCGAGGCCGACTACGCCGTGCACCTGCCGGGCAACGCGCCGACCGCGACCTACCTGCGCGGTGACCTGATGATCGGCGCCGCGCGGAAGACCGGCGCCGACGGTATCCACCCGGGATACGGGTTCCTGTCGGAGAACGCCGACTTCGCCGCCGCCGTCATCGACTCGGGGCTGACCTGGGTCGGGCCGCCGGCGAAGGTGATCGCCGCGATGGGCTCGAAGATCGAGGCGAAGCAGCTCCTCGCCGACGCCGGCATCCCGATGCTGCCCACCTGGTTCGACCCGGACCGCGTCACCGAGTTCCCGGTGCTGGTCAAGGCGTCCGCCGGTGGTGGCGGCCGGGGCATGCGGATCGTGCACGAGCGCGAGTCGCTGGGCGAGGCGATCGCCTCGGCGCGGCGCGAGGCCGCGCTGGCCTTCGGCGACGGCACGATCTTCCTGGAGCGCTACGTCGAGAGCGCCCGGCACATCGAGGTGCAGATCCTCGCCGACAACCAGGGCACCGTGGTGCCGTTCGGCGAGCGGGAGTGCTCGATCCAGCGGCGCTACCAGAAGGTCATCGAGGAGTCGCCGTCGCCGGTGGTCACGCCGCAGCTGCGCGAGCAGCTCTGCGCGGCGGCGGCCACCGCGGCCCGGGCCGTCGGCTACGTCGGCGCCGGCACGGTCGAGTTCCTCGTCGACGCGGTCGGTGGCGGCTTCTACTTCCTGGAGATGAACACCCGGCTCCAGGTCGAGCACGCGGTGACCGAGCTGATCACCGGCTTCGACCTCGTGCAGCTCCAGCTCCTGGTCGCCGAGGGCAACCCGTTGCCGCTCAACGCCCCGCCGGGGATGCGCGGGCACGCGATCGAGGTGCGGCTGTGCGCCGAGGATCCGGCCGCCAACTGGCTGCCGTCGACCGGCACGCTGCACCGGTTTCACATCCCGCAGGTCATGGGCGAGTTCAAGGCGCTGGCGGCGCCGGGCCTGCGGCTCGACTCGGGCGTGCGGGACGGCTCGGTCGTGGGCGTGCACTACGACTCGATGCTGGCCAAGCTGATCGCCTGGGCGCCCACCCGGGCCGACGCCGCCCGGCTGCTCGCCGGTGCCCTGGCCCGCGCCGAGATCCATGGCGTGACGACCAACCGTGACCTGCTCGTGCGTACGCTGCGGCACCCGTCCTTCCGAGCGGGCGACACCGAGACCGCGTTCCTGGACCGGCACCCCGAGGTGTTCGCCCCGCTGCTCAGCTCGGTCGACGCGGTCCGGGTGTCCTGCCTCGCCGCGGCCCTGGCCAGCGCCGAGCACCGGCGGGCGAGCGCACCCGTGCTGGGCACGCTGCCGTCCGGCTGGCGCAACGTGCCGTCGCGATCGCAGACCACCGTGTACGACGGCCCGGCCGGCCCGGTCGAGGTCGGCTACCGCCTGGACCGGGGTGGCGACCTCGTCAACTGGTGGGTCCGGGCGGTCGACCCCGACGACCCGGATCTGGGCGGGCTCGGCCAGCCGCCGGCCACCGACGACCACCCGCCGGCCCAGGTCGTCTCCGCCACCCCGGAGGCCGTCGCCCTCGACGTCAACGGCATCCGGCTGATGTTCACGGTCCGCCGGGTCGGCGAGATGTCCTACGTCGACAGTCCCGAAGGCTCGGTCGCGCTGCAGGAGCTCCCCCGGTTCCCGCTGCCGACCGCCGCGCTGGCCGAGGGTTCGCTGGTCGCACCGCTGCCCGGGCACGTCAGCCGGGTCATGGTGGTGCCGGGCCAGCGGGTCCGCCCGGGCGAGCTGCTGATGACGCTCGAGGCGATGAAGCTCGAGCACCCCGTTTACGCGCCATCCGCCGGGTACGTCGCCTCGCTGCCGGTCGGCCCCGGCTCGCAGGTGGAGACCGGAGCCGTGTTGGCGGTCCTACGCCCCGAATAACACCGTCTAGCGAGTCGGAGGCCACCCCTCATGAACTTCGACCTCACCCAGGAGCAGAACGACCTGCGCGAAGCCGTGTCGGCCCTCGGCCGGCGCTACGGCCACGAGTACTTCATCGGCAAGGCCAAGGCCGGTGAGCACACGACCGAGCTGTGGGCCGAGGCCGGCAAGCTCGGCTACCTCGGCGTGAGCATCCCCGAGGAATATGGCGGCGGTGGCGGCGGCATCACCGAGCTGACCGTCGTCTGCGAGGAGCTCTCCGCCACCGGCTCGCCGTTGCTGCTGCTGGTGGTCTCGCCGGCGATCGTGGCGACGATCCTGGCCCGGCACGGCACCGACGCGCAGCGGGCCGAGTTCCTGCCGCGGCTGGCCGACGGCTCGCTGCTGATCGCGTTCGCGATCACCGAGCCGGAAGCGGGCTCCAACTTCCACCGGCTGGGCACGGTGGCCCGCCGCGACGGCGACGACTGGGTGCTCAACGGCCGCAAGTGCTTCATCTCCGGCGTCGACCACGCCGACTACGTGATGGTGGTGGCCCGCACCGAGGACGCCTCGACCGGTCGGCTGATGCCGGCGCTGTTCCTGGTGCCCACCGACGCCGCCGGCCTGACGAGGTCGCAACTGGACATGGAGATCGTCTCGCCGGAGAAGCAGTGGTTGCTCTACCTCGACGACGTGCGGCTGCCGGCTGAAGCCCTCGTGGGTGGGTCGACCGACGCCGGGTTGCCGGCGCTGTTCGCCGGGTTGAACCCCGAGCGGATCACGGTGGCCGCGATGAGTGCCGGGACCGGCCGCTATGCCCTGGACCGGGCCTCGAGATACACGGCCACCCGGCAGGTGTGGGGCCGGCCGATCGGCACGCACCAGGGTGTCGCCCACCCGCTGGCGCACGCGGCGATCCAGGTCGAACTCGCCCGGCTGATGGTCTACAAGGCTGCCGCGCTCTACGACGCCGGTCGCGACCTGGAGGCGGGCGTGGCGGCCAACATGGCCAAGTACGCGACCGCCGACGCCGCCGCCCTCGCCGTCGACACGGCCATCCAGGCGCACGGCGGCAACGGCATGACGACGGAGTACGGCGTGGCCACCTTGCTCGGTGCCGTGCGCGCCGGCCGCATCGCGCCGGTCAGCCGGGAGATGATCCTCAACTTCGTCGCGCAACACGTACTCGGTCAGGAGAAGTCGTACTGACAGAGCGTTGATCATCATGGGTGGAGATGCTTGGATCTTCAAACATGAGGCTTCCTCGCTCTCCGGCCGGCTGGACGATGGCCGTCTTCGGCGTGCTCGCGATCATCATGGGCGTGACCGGCCTGGTCAGTCCGGACACCCTGTTGAAGAGCCTCGGTTTCGAGGTGCTCGCCAGCCGGCCGGCGGGCGACTACACGAAGACGTTCATGGCGGCATCCTCGATGGCGTCGCTGAACATGGGCGTCTACTACCTGGTCGCGGTCGCGACCGAGTGGCGGCCGTTCTACCTCTTCACGGTGATCTTCCGGCTCGTGACGTTCACGGTTTTCACGATCCTGGTGGTCACCGAGGCCGCTCCGGGCCGCTTTTTCGGCGTCGCGCTCTGGGAAGGGCTCGGCGCGGTGGCCACGGGTGTCGCATTGTGGTTCGAACGGAAGCGGAGGACTTCGGTACCTTCTAACCCGTGAACGGCACATCACCTGGCGCGCTCCCGCTGCCAGTTGTGCCCGGCTTGACCGGTTTGTCGGTGTTCGCCCGCGGCGGCTACGCGACCGTCTACCGGGCGGAGCAGGCCTCGGTCGGCCGCGAGGTGGCCGTCAAGGTCGAAAACCGCACGCTCGACACCGACCGCGATCAACGGCGCTTCCTCCGCGAGGCGCGCGCTGCCGGCCGGATGTCGTCGCATCCGCACGTCGTGGACCTCTTCGACGCGGGCGTGACGGCCGACCGGCACCCCTACCTGATCATGGAGCTCTGCGACGGTTCGTACCTCGAACGGATGAAGAGCTCGCCGCTCTCGGCGGCCGAGTCCCGGGACGTCGGCGTCAAGATCGCGGACGCGCTGGCCGACGCGCACCAACTCGGTGTGCTGCACCGCGACGTCAAGCCGGCCAACATCCTCTACTCGCGGTTCAACGAGCCGGCGCTGGCCGACTTCGGCCTGGCCGTGCTGGCCGAGGTGCGCGACTCGTCGGTGACGCTGGAGGTGCTGACCCCGGCGTACGCGGCGCCCGAGATGTTCCGGCACAGCGAGCCGGCGCCGGCCGGTGACGTCTACGCGCTCTGCGCGACGCTCTACGCGATCATGCGGGGCAAGCCGCCGCGGTGGCGCGACGACCGGGATCCGAGCCTGGTCACGCTGATGGAGATGTTCACCGAGCGGATCCCGGACCTGCCGGGCGTGCCGCCGGCCTATCTGGAGCTGCTGCGGCAGGGCATGGCCAACGACCCGGCCCAGCGGCCGTCGGCCGAGGAGCTGCGGGACCGGCTGGCCGGGCTGGCGATGGACGATTTCGGGCCGGCCCGGCCGACCTCTGGTGCGCCGGTCTCGGGTGGCGGGGTGTCGTCGAGCAATCCGTCGGTCTACGTGTCGCGGTCCTACACGCCGCCGCAGCCGGCGCACGACGACCACCCGACCGTGCCGGGCGAAGGCCGGCGCAGCCGCCGCCGGTGGTGGTGGGGCGGGCTGGGGATGGTCGCGCTGCTCGCGATCGGCGGCCTGACCGCCTGGTACGCCTCGACCGGGCCGCCCGACACCGACCCGGTCGGCCAGCAGACGCCGCAGGCCACGGCCACGCAGAGCGGTGCTGCGTCGTTGGGGCAGCAGCCGATGCCGGGCTGCGTGGTCGACCTGCCGGGCGGCGACTGTCCGGACGAGCTGGAGTGCTACGGCGACCGGCCGGTCGAGCGGGTCTCCTGCTCCGGCGCGCACACCTGGGAGGCGTTCGCGATCGGCCGGATGCCCGCGGCGGTGACCACTGTGGACCAGCTCCGCACCGATCCCGCGGTGCGCCGGCTCTGCGGCCCCGCCACCTTCTCGGCGGTGACGCTGCGGATGGACGTGCGGGACTGGACGCTGGACGTGCTGCCGTCCGCGGCCGACGGCACCTACCGGTGCCTGGCGGGTCGCGGCCCGGACGCGTTGTCCGGGCCGACGCTGTCCCGTTAGGTTCGCCGCTAGCCGAGCTGGCGCCGCACCTCGGCCGCCACCCGGCCGCCCTCGGCCCGCCCGGCCACGGCGGCCTGGGCGGCCTTCATGGCCGGCCCCATCTGCGCCTTGCCGGTGAACGCCCCCTGCGCCAGCGCACCGGAGACCAGCTCGGCGAGCTCCTCGTCGGAGAGCTGCTTGGGCAGGTAGCGGTCGAGCACCTCACCCTCGGCGGTCTCCTTGGCGGCCTGCTCGGCCCGACCGGCCTCGGCGAAGGCGGTGGCCGCCTCGCGGCGCTTCTTGGCCTCCTTGGTGAGGACGCCGAGCACCTCGTCGTCGGTGAGCTCGCGCTTCTCCTTGCCGGCCACCTCGGCGTTGCCGATCGCGGCCAGGGCCATCCGCAGGGTCGACGTCGTCATCTCGTCGCGGGCCTTGAGGGCCGCGCGCATGTCGGTGGTGAGGACGTCCTTGAGCGTGCTCATGAAGCCACAAACTACCCTGGAACCCATGCGAAAGCGCACGGTATTCCGGCTGGCGGCCGGCACGGCGGCGGCCGGAGCGGCCACCTTCGCCTACGCGTCCCTGGTGGAACGCAACCTGTTCACCCTCCGGCGGTTCGACGTGCCGGTGCTGGCGACCGACGCCGAGCCGCTGCGCGTCCTGCACCTATCCGACCTGCACATGATGCCGGACCAGCGGCGCAAGCAGCGCTGGGTGGCGGGCCTCGCCGGCACCGACCCGGACCTCGTGGTCGTAACGGGCGACAACATGGCCAACCCGGGCGCCGTACCCGGTGTGATGCGGGCCTTGCAGCCGCTGCTGGACGTGCCGGGGGCGTTCGTCTTCGGCTCCAACGACTACCGCGGGCCGGTCTTCAAGAACCCGTTGAGCTACTTCGACGAGGACCGCGAGTACGTGCAGGGCGTGGAACTGCCGTCGGAGGAGCTGCGCGCGGTGCTGACGGGTGCGGGCTGGGCGGACCTGAACAACGCGCGTACGACGCTCAAGGCGGGCGGACGCCTCGTCGAGCTGGTCGGGGTGGACGACCCGCACGTCGAACGCGACGACTACGCCTCGGTGGCGGGCCCGGCCTCACCGGCGGCGGACCTGCGCGTGGCGCTGACCCACACGCCCGAGCCCCGCGTCCTGGACGAGATGGCCCGCGACGGCTTCGACCTGCTGCTGGCGGGCCACACCCACGGCGGCCAGGTCCGCGTGCCTTTCGTAGGCGCCCTGGTGACCAACTGCGACCTGCCCCGCTCGATGGCGAGGGGCCTGCACCACTGGCCGGGCAGCACGTCCTGGCTGCACGTCTCGGCGGGCCTGGGCACCCACCCCACGGCCCCGATCCGCTTCGCCTGCCGCCCGGAAGCGACGCTGCTCACGCTCATCCCCCGCTGACACCGCCATACCGAATTTGACCCGGGTGGGCGGTGGGCTAGTATTGCCCGGCACGCATCGGGGTGTGGCGCAGCTTGGTAGCGCGCTTCGTTCGGGACGAAGAGGTCGTCGGTTCGAATCCGGCCACCCCGACCATGTGCCCAGGACCGGTTCTCTCGCCAGAGAGACCGGTCCTGACTCGTTTCCACGACCTTGCCAGGATCGGCCGCGTCTGTTGGGCTGCCGGCATGTCCGCGCCATCGGCACGCGCCCGCCGCGTCTTCTGGGTTGACCCCGCGAACGACCCGCGCAACACCGACGAACCGCCGGTGGGCGAGGTGACGACGCTGCGCCAGTACCTCGACCACTACCGGATGACCTTCGAGATGAAGTGCGACGGGCTCACGCCGGACCAGCTCGCGACCCGGTCGATCCCGCCGAGCACGATGAGCCTGCTGGGACTGGTCCGGCACCTCGCCAAGATCGAGCACCACTGGTTCCGCCGCACGCTCGGCGGGCAGGGCGACCTGCCGGCGCTGTACTCCACCGCGGACGAGCCCGACCTCGACTTCGACGGGGCCGTCGGGACGGCCGAGTGCGTCGCGGACGCGTGGGAGTCGTGGCGGCGCGAAGTGGCTTACGCGCGCGAGGTCTACGCCCGCTTCGCCGACCTCGACGAGACCTTCGTCCCGGGCGAGCCCTTCGAGGTGCGCGGCGTGGTCGTGCACATGATCGAGGAGTACGCCCGCCACTGCGGCCACGCCGACCTGCTCCGCGAGTGCGTCGACGGCCGCACGGGGCAGTGACTCAGCGCCCGCCGAGGAGCGGGTAGGCCCGTTCGATCGCGACCAGGGCCGACACCATTGCCGGGAGGTCGGTCTGGTCGAGGCCGTCGATCGTGAACCGGAGCCAGTTGCCGTCCCAGTGGTCGTCGGCGTCGGCGTGCACCCGTCCCAGGACGCGCACTGTCACGCGGTCACCGTGGGGACGCCCGACTATGAGTTCCAGGGCTTCGGCCACGGCGCTGATCATGCCAGGGTCCGGCGGCGCGTCGCGGTCGCTGCCGTCAGTCCAGGCAGCGGACGTGTACGGCGACGTGTTCCACGTGTTGGCCCGCGGTGGCGCGGTGCAGCACGTCCAACTCGACGCGGCGATGGACATCCGCGGCTTCGGCGAGGCACGTCGGGTAGGTCGAGTCGCCGTGCACCGTGCCGCCGGCGTCCTCCCAGTTGTCCGCGATGATCGAGTAGAAGACGTCACCCTTCGACGGGTAGCGGCGCTGCTCGTCTCCGTCGGCCCGGAAGGCGACCAGCCGGGTCTCCTGGTTCGACCAGGTCACCGTGCCGACGAGGTGTTCGGTCCGGGCCAGGTACGGGTCGTCCGCCAACCACATGCCGCCGGCGCCGAGGATCGCGCCCGCGCCGAGCAGCCCCACCACCGCCAGGACGCGCCATCCACGCGGCGGAGTCGCCGCCGGCAAAGTGGGGGCCGCATCATCGGTCGTCGTCAGCATGGGCGCAGGTTATGCGCCGGCGGCCTGCCCCGTTGCCCCGTGCTCGACTTAAGCCGTGCGGCCCGTCGAGGCTCCCGGGGCCAGGCGGGCGCCGTTGCGGCCGTCGCGCTTGACGCCGTACATCGCCGCGTCCGCGCGGCGGAGGGCGCGTTCCGGTGGCTCGTCCTCGTCGACCAGGGCGACCCCGATGCTCACGGTACGGCCGATCGCCCGGGCCGCCGCCGTCAGGCGGTCCGCGATCGTCATCGCCTCGCTCGGGTGGCGCACCTCCAGGACAGCCACGAACTCGTCGCCGCCGAGGCGGAACAGCTCGTCCGCGTGGCGGAGCGCGTGCTTGAGCGCACGGGACAGGGCGACGAGGACCGCGTCGCCCTCCTGATGGCCGTACGTGTCATTGATGACCTTGAACTGGTCGATGTCGATCGCCAGCAGCGCCGTGCGGCCCGGGGTGGCCGAGCGGATCCGCTCGTTGAACGGGCCCTGGTGCCGTAATCCGGTCAGCGGGTCGGACATGGCCAACTCCCGCAACTGCGCGAGCGTACGCAGGCGGTCCAGGTTGGCCCAGGCGTGCGCCGCGAGCATCTCCATCAGGTTGACCGTCGACGGGTCGGGTTCCATGGTGCGCTCGTCGGCGATCAACATGACGCCGCCCGCGTCCGCGGGCCCGACCGGCACCCCGATGAGGGTCGCCACGCCCGCGGCGAGCAGCGGCCGATAGACCTGCGGCGGGCAATGGTCCTTCTCACCCAGGGTGTACGACGAGCCGTGCCTGTGCGCCAGCATCACCATCTCGAGCAGCGTCGACTCGGGCAGCCCCGCCATCACCTGGCGCAGCCTGGCCTCGAAGTCGTTGGGGAGCACGGTCGGCATGCCGACCCGGATCCGCTCGCCGTCGCCCATCACCAGCACCGCGGCGTCGAGGCCCGACAGGTCGCGGGCGGCGTCGTTCGCGGCCGCCATCAGCTCCCACTCGGTGGCAGCCGTCGTCAGCGCGCCCGCGTGCCGCAGCAGCTTCTCGCTGCTGTTCTCGGCGGGCGGGCCCCCGAGCCGAGTGATCCGGTCGCCGAGGCAGGCGGCCACCGCTTCGACCACCGCGCGGGCGTTGTCCACGTCCACGGCGGTCCGCCACTCGACGTTGAGCACGCCGATCGGCCGGTCGGTCGTGTCCAGGAGCGGGGCACTGACCTCGAGTTGTACGCCCTGGGCGCCGACCGGGATGTAATCCGGATCCGCGCTGACAGCGGTGACGGTCTGTGTCCGGCCGGTGCGGAAGGCGCGGCCGCAGACGCCGCGGCCCGCCCGCACGGTGGTGAACACCTGCCACGCGCCGGACGCCGCGATGCAGCGCAGGTTGTCACGCACGGGCAGCAGGGCAGCCGACATCGCGCCGGTGTGGGCGCTGAGTGTCGTCACGGTCACCCGGCAGGCGTCCTCCGCCGACGAGGCGCGGGTCAGGCGCGCCGTCACGTCGCGGACGATGCGTTCTTGCTCCAGCACGGCAACTCTCTGGTCGGTGACGTACCGCGAAGTCGAGGGATCTTCGCAGCCTACCGACTGTAGCCGGGCGGTCGCGGCGTGCGGCGCGCAGTGTAGGGACAAACCGGGTCATCCCGGATGCTGGGTGAGCGGTCTCACGATGCGGGCGGAACGGGAACAAGCCCGCCGGCAGACACCGACGAGCCTGTCTGGCCTGCGGTTTCTCGGCCCGCGCCCGCGCGGGCGGGCGCGGAGGCACGGGCATCACGCCCGCGGGCCGGCGCGGAGGCACGGACATCACGCCCGCGGGCCGGCGCGGAGGCACGGGCGCCGCGCCCGCGCCGTGCCGCGCCGGCGCTCCGTCAGCCGCCGGGTCTGCCCGTGCCGGGTCGGCCCGGGCCGTTGCCCGGTGGGTTGCCGCCCGGACCGCCGCCCTTGCCGTTGCTGACCTGGATGACCACCACGCCGCCCTTGATCGTGCGGCCGTCCGGCGACGTGCCGGCCGCGGTGCCCGCCGGGCAGCGCGAGTCGACCGGGCTGTTGTCGACGTCGACCTCGAAGCCGGCCGCTCGGATCCGGGAGCGGGCCGAGTCGATCGAGGAGCACTCGACGTTCGGGATCGAGCGCTGGTCACCGTTGATCATCTTGCTCGTGCCGGGTGGCGTGAAATTCTTGCTCGGCACCTTCATCGCCCGCATGCCGTCGCGCAGCGTCTCGTAGACCGCCGGGTTGACGATGCCGTGCTCCATGTCGTGCGGCGTGTCCGCGTAGTCCGGGTCGGCCAGGATGCCCGCCACCGAGAGTTGCTTGGTCATCGTGACCAGCGACGCGGTCTTCTCACCGTCGGTCGTGCCGGACTTGCCGGCCACCGGGAAGCCCACGACGTCGCGCACGTTGCCGGCCGTCGCGCCCGTGCACCGCGAGGTCGAGGAGCGGTCGCCCAGCGGGCACCGGGCCGCGTCGACGGCCGCGCGCGCGACCTGCACGTCGAGCGCCTTGCGGCAGCGCGAGTTGGCCACGTCGAGCTTGGCGCCGTCCGGGGCGACGATCTCCACGACCGGGTTGGGCTCGCAGTAGGTGCCGTCGGCGGCCAGCGTCGCGTACGCGTTGGCCAGGTCGAGCGGCGTCGTCGACGAGACGCCCAGCGTGAAGGCACCCCACTGGTCGGCGTAGTCCTTGTTGTTGGCGTACCGCGCGTCGCTCTTGGAACGGAACTTGATGCCCATCCGCTTGGCGGCGTCGACCACGTTGGCCGCGCCGGCCTGCTCCTCGAGCGGCACGAAGAACGTGTTCACGGAGCGACCGAAGCCGGACCACATGTTGTGCACGCCGGCCATGCTCTTGCTGGCGTTCTGTGGACAGTATTTGTTGGTGCCGCGACAGGCGCTCGGCCCGTTGAACTCCACGATGTACTTCGACTGGTACTGCTCTTTCGCATTGATCGTGTAGCCCAGCGGATAGCCCTTTTCGAGGGCCGCCACCAGCGTGAAGATCTTGAAGGTCGAGCCGGCCTGATAGCCCGTGATGTCACCGCCACCCGACAACAGCGGGTTGGTCGTGTTGGGGTAAGTGCCGCGGACCTTGCGCTTCTTCTTGGCCGGGTCGGTGGAGAGCCCGTTCTGCGCGCTGTCGGCCGCGTCGAGCTTGTAGTTGCGGTTGACGGCCAGCGCGCGGACGTAACCGGTGCCGGGCTCGATGGCCGCGACCATCAGTGCGTTGGGGTGGTTCTTGGCCGTTTTGTAGTATTGCTCCACATTGGCCTTGGCCGCGTCCTGCACACCCGGGTCGAGCGACGTGACGATCTTGTAGCCGCCGCTCTTGAGCCGCCGCTCGCGGTCATAGGTGGTGGCGCCGAACGCCTCCTGGTCCATCCACCAGCGGTAGAAGAAGTCGCAGAAGAAGCCCCAGCTGTTCTTGGTGGTCGCCACGCAGCCGTTGGGGGCCCGCTTGCCCTTGACCGTCAGCTTGACCGCCTTGGCCTTGTCGCGCTCCTCGGCGGTGATCGCACCGATCTCGAACATGTTGTCGATGACGTAGTTGCGCCGGTCGACCGCGTACGGGTAGCCCTTCTCGGTGGTCGGGTCGTACAGCGTCGGGGCCTTCACCATGCCGGCGAGCATGGCGGCCTCGTCGACCGTGAGGTCCTTGGGCAGCTTCGAGAAGTAGACCTGGGCCGCGGCGTAGATGCCGTAGGCGCCACTGCCGAACGGCGCGGTGTTGAGGTAGCGCTCGAGGATCTCGTCCTTGCCCAGCTCTTTGTCGATCTGGAGCGCGTACCGCATCTCCCGGATCTTGCGCTGCGGGGTGTCCTCGGTGGCGGCGACCACGTCCTGCGGGTCGGTCGCCGAGTAGGCGATCGCGAGCCGGACGTATTGCATCGTCAGGGTCGACGCGCCCTGCGTGGTCTCGCCGGCCTGGTTGTTGGCGACGAACGCCCGGCCGATGCCCTTGATGTCGACGCCGTTGTGCTTGTAGAAGTCGTGGTCCTCAGCGGCGATCATCGCCTGCTGCATCGTCTTGGCGACTTCCTTGAGCGGCACGTCGCGCCGGTTCTCGTCATACATCGTCGCGAGCGGCGTCTTGCCGTTGCGCGCGTAGATGTAGCTGATCTGCGGCGGGCGCTTGAGAGTCAGCTCGGTGGGCAGCTTGTCGAAGGTCTCGACACCCGCCTTGGCGGCCAGCCCGGACATGGCGACCGCCGGGAACGCGGCGGCCGCGACGACCACCCCGGCGAGCACGCCACAGATGATCAGCGATGCGGCGTTGGCGAAAATGTTGTGATCACGTCGCCGCATCCAGCTTTTTTTGCGGGGCTTCCCAGCCTGCGCACTCGGCTCACTCACCCCGCCAGGGTACGGGAACGCACAACAATCTCGCGTCCCGCGTTAGGGGCGACAACCTCGCAGGCAACATGAGACGGCAAAAGACGACGCGCCGGCAGGCACGTCCTTCCGGGGGCGCCCTCGTTGATGTGTTATGCGCACGCTCCGGCGACCGGTCGCAACCGGCCTTGAGGATTCTGCCGGACTGCTGTGGCTCGTGTTGGCTTTTGACCGAATCCAACCAAGATTTTCCGCGTACGGGACATCTTGGCCGGCCCGTTATCGGGTAGGCGAAGAGTGTCCCAGTTGTGATGTATTTATCTGACAACGTTGCGTAATCAGACGACTACGGAGCATGATGGTCCGGCGAGTATCGCGCGCCACCCGCCGTTTCCCGGGGGATACGGATTGGCGGGTGACCGGGGGCAACACCTGCCGACTCGAGGTCGGGGTGGGTTCGGCAGCGGACTGCAAGGGGGGACGTGGACTGATGGGCATGATCACGGACTGGCCGACTTTGGCGGCATGCCAGAACGGAGACCCGGACGCGCTTTTCGTACAGGGCGCCGAGCAGAACGTCGCGAAGCGGATCTGCCGGAGTTGCCCGGTGCGATACGAGTGCCTGGCCGACGCGCTGGACAACCGCATCGAGTTCGGCGTCTGGGGTGGGATGACCGAGCGCGAACGGCGGGCCCTGCTGCGGCGCCATCCGCAGGTGGCCAGTTGGCGCAAGATGTTCGAGGCCGCGCTTCGCAACAAGGACAAGTCGCCAGTCATGGCTGGCTGATAGCCGCGCCGATCGTCCGCAGCCCGTCGATGTCGTGCACATCGGCGGGCTGCGCCGTCACCGCCACCGTCGGCACGTGCGGGAACTCGGCGGAGAAGCCGGCGGTGACCGCGCGCTCCCGGTCGGCGAGCGCCGCGAGCGAGGCGTGGATGCGCAGCGCCTCCGCCGTCGGTGCCTGCTCGCCGGACTCGTCGAGCCCGGCCGCGGCGGCCAGGCTGGCGTCGGCGCCCAGCCCGGGCACCTGGCTCCGGTGCACCCGGTTGACGACCAGGCCGGCCAGCGGCATGCGCTCCTCGCCCAGCCGGCGGGCGAAGTAGGAGGCCTCGCGGACGGCGTCCGGTTCCGGCGTCGCGACGACCAGGAACGCCGTCTCGTCGGCCTGCAGGATCTGGAAGGTCTGCTCGGCGCGCTGACGGAAGCCGCCAAACATCGAGTCGAGGGCAGCAACAAACCCTGACAAATCAGTCAAGAGCTGCGCCCCGAGAACTTTCTGGACGACCCTGGAGAACACCCCGAACGACGCCGTCACCAGGCCGAACACGCTGCGCCCACCGGCCCGGGCCGGTGCCAGCAGCAGGCGCAGCATCTTGCCGTCGAGAAACCGGCCCAGCCGGGCCGGTGCGTCCAAGAAGTCGAGCGCCGACCGGGAGGGCGGGGTGTCCACCACGATCAGGTCCCACTCGCCCTGGGCGTGCAGGTGGCCCAGCTTCTCCATGGCCATGTACTCCTGCGTACCGGAGAAGGTCGAGCTCATCGCCTGGTAGAAGGGGTTGGCGAAGATCTCCGCCGCCTTCGCCGGATCGGTGTGCGCGAGCACCACCTCGTCGAAGGTGCGCTTCATGTCGAGCATCATCGCGTGCAGCGAGCCGTCGCCACCCTCGCTGACGCCCTTGACCGGGCGGGGGGTGTTGTCGAGCTCGGTCAGGCCGAGCGACTGGGCCAGCCGGCGGGCGGGGTCGATGGTCAACACCACGGTGCGCCGGCCGTGCTGCTCGGCGGCCCGCAGGGCCAGGGCGGCGGCCGTCGTGGTCTTGCCGACCCCACCCGAACCGCAACAGACGACGATGCGGACGCCCGGATCACTCAGGATCCGGTCGACGTCCAGCCGCGGGGGGTGTAGATCCGAAGACACATGCCCGAGTTTATGGGGTCGGAGCAGCTAACAACGCGGCGGCGAGCAGGTCGAGGCCCGCGCGATCCACTCCACCGCTCAACAACGGCAGCTCCAGCACCGGCCGGCCCAGCTCGGCGAGGTCGCCGCGGAGGGAGTCCTCCAGCTCCTGGCGGGTGCGGTGATCACGGACCTCGGCGTACAGGCCGGTCACCGTGGCCTTGTCGGTGGGCAGGCCGGCGGCGGTCAGCCCGCGGCGCAACTCGGCCTGGGTGACCTTGCCGACGGCGGCCAGCGGCGTCTGCGCCTCGTTGACGATCACCTGCCCGACCGGGATCCGCAGCCTGGTCAGCTCGTCGATCGCGTCGACCGTCTCCTGGACCGGCATCTCCTCGAGCAGTGTGACCACGTGTACGGCGGTCATCGGCGACCGGAGCAGGGCCTGGACGCCGTCGCTCTGCGTCTTGATCGGCCCGACCTTGGCGAGCTTGGCGGTCTCCGCGGTGACGTTGAGGAAGCGGCCGATCCGGCCGGTCGGCGGCGCGTCGAGCACGACCGCGTCGTACACCCGATGGCCGTTGTGGGTCCGGGTCGTCGACTCCTTGACCTTGCCCGTGAGCAGCACGTCCCGCAGGCCCGGCGCGATGGTCGTGGCGAAGTCGATGGCGCCCAGCCGGCGCAGGGCCCGGCCCGCGGCACCCAGCCGGTAGAACATCTCGAGGTATTCGAGGAGCGCTTCCTCGGCGTCGATGGCCAGCACCTTGACCTCGCCGCCGCCGGCCGCACCGGTGATCCGCCGCTCCTCGTAGGGCAGGGGCGGCGTGCCGAAGAGCTGGGCGACGCCCTGCCGGCCCTCGACCTCGACCAGCAGCGTCCGGCGACCGCCGGCGGCCAGGGCCAGGGCCAGGGCGGCGGCGACGGTGGTCTTGCCCGTGCCGCCCTTGCCGGTCACGATGTGCAACCGCGCCGGCCAGAGGTCGGCACGCCGGCCGGTCGCGGGTCTCGTCACGATGCAAGCGTAAGCGGACAGGTCAGCCGACGTCGCAGACCCACCAGCCGGTCTGCTGGACGAGCGTGAAGCGGAGCTGCTGGGCGGCGCTGCGGTCGTCGGCCGTGAGCACGGTCAGCCGGGTCGAGACGACCGCCCGGGTGGCGTCCTGCTGCTCCACCTTGGGCGGGTCCCAGCGGTACCTGGGGCTCGGGTAGGTCCGCGCGTACCGCTGCACCTCTTCGATCTTGTCCTGGAGGACGCGCTGGTCGCGGGCGTCGGAGCAGACGAGCGCGGCGGCGGCGGCCGCGTTCTGGTCGACGTAGACGGCGTCGAGGAAGCTCTCGACGGCCGCCACGGGCTCGGCCGCGCCCTCGCCGGTCTCGCCGTCGCGGAGCACGAGGAAGGCGGTGACGCCGCCACCGCCACAGAGCAGGAGCGCGGCCAGTGCGATCGCCGTGATCAGGAGGCCGCGCCGGCGGGGCTTCGGGGGTGGTGGATAAGCGGTCGGGGGTACGTCGGGCGCGGTGGGCCAGGGAATGGCGTTGCCTTGTGGCGCCTCGACGGGCATCGGCGGGGTCTGGTGGGTCGGCGCGGGTGGCTGGGTCGGCGCGGCTGGCTGGGTCGGCGCGGGTGGCTGGGTCGGCGCCGTTTGCGGCTCGTTCGGGTTCCAGGCCGGGGGTGTCCAGAGCGGGGCCGGTGTGGGTGGTGCGCTGATCGGGGCCGGTGGGGCGGTTCTGATCTCCTGCGTACGGTCCGGCTCGGCCTCGTGGTCCCGGGCGGCGGGCGGCGCCGGGGCGGGGGCCGGCGGGGCGGCCGAGGGCGGCGCTGGCGGCTGGTCAGGGGCCGGGCCTGCCTCGGGTGTGGGTGGCGGCGGCGCGGGGCTCGCCTGCGGCGGCGGAGGCGGCGGCACGGCGGGGCGTTCGGCGCCCTCGTCGGGTCGGCTCTCCTGTCCCTCGGGCGGCACCGTCATGGTCTCCCCAGTCCTCCGTCGAGCCGTCGCCGAGCAGGGTAGCCGACCTCGGCCCGCCCTGATCGGCACCGGTAACCTCGGCCGCATGCAGAAATGGGAGTACGCGACCGTGCCGCTGCTGGTCCACGCGACCAAGCAGATTCTGGACAACTGGGGTGAGGACGGCTGGGAGCTGGTCTCCGTCATTCCCGGCCCCAACCCGGAGCAGCTGGTCGCCTACATGAAGCGGCCGAAGTCGTGACCTCTCCGCACGAGAAGCTCGCGGAGCTGGGCCTCACCCTGCCCGAGGTCGTGCCTCCGGTCGCCGCGTACGTGCCGGCCGTGCAGTCGGGCAACTACGTCTACATCTCCGGCCAGCTCCCGGTCGCCGGCGGCGAGCTGCTGGCCACCGGCAAGGTCGGCGCCGAGGTCACCGCCGAGAAGGCCCGCGAGCTGGCCCGCCAGTGCGGTCTCAACGTGCTGGCCGCGATCGACGCCCTGGTCGGCCTCGAATATGTCGTCAAGGTGGTCAAGGTCGTCGGCTTCGTCGCCTCGACGCCGGGCTTCACCGGCCAGCCGACCGTCGTCAACGGCGCCTCGGAGCTGTTCGGCGAGGTGTTCGGCGAGGCCGGGCGGCACGCCCGCAGTGCGGTCGGCGTCGCCGAGCTACCGCTCGACGCCCCGGTCGAGGTCGAGGCGATCGTCGAGGTCGCGACCGCCTGACCTGCGGTTCACCTTCCCGTCGTACGGCGGTCGTACGATCGCACCCATGACGGCCCACGTGACCACTCCGGCGGCGGCCCTGGCGGAACGCCTGCCGGAGTGGGCCACCCTCGTCCGGGCGCCCAATCCGGGTCCGATGACGCTCGACGGCACCAACACCTGGGTGCTGCGCGCCGCGCCCGGCGCTCCCGCCGTGGTCGTCGACCCCGGCCCGCTCGACGAGGGGCACCTGCGGGCGATCGCCGCACACGGTCCGATCGGCACGATTCTGGCCACCCACGGTCACCCCGACCACGTCGAGGGTCTCGACCGGTTCGCCGCGCTGACCGGCGCTCCGGTGGTGCGCGACCTCGGCTCGCGCGAGGTGGCGGGCCTGGCCGTCAACGCCGTGCCCACGCCGGGGCACACCGCCGACTCGGTCTGTTTCGTGGTTTCGGCGGGCGGTGAGCAGGCCGTCCTCACCGGCGACACCATCCTCGGCCGGGGCACCACGGTGGTGGCGCACCCCGACGGAGATCTCGGCGCCTACCTGTCCAGCCTGTCGCTGCTGACCGCCTATGCCGGGCATCTCGCCCTGCCCGGGCACGGCCCCGCGTTGGCCGACTGCGCGGTCGCCGCGCGGTTCTACCTGGCCCATCGCCAGGCCCGGCTCGACCAGGTCCGCCAGGCTGTCGCAGATGGTGCAAAAACGGCTGAAGACGTCGTTTCCGTCGTCTACGCCGACGTCGACCCCTCGCTCTGGCCGGCCGCGACCTGGTCGGTCCAGGCCCAACTCGCCTATCTCGGTGTGCCGACCCGGGAATCGCGACGGGGGTCACAGGGGTTGGATGGACCGTGACATGTCCTGTGTGCGGCACGGTCGCCATCCCAGGCGCCCGTTTCTGCCACAACTGCGGAGCCGCCCTGCCAGCGGCGGCGAGCCTGCCCGCCGCCGAGCGCCGGGTGGTTACCGTCCTCTTCGGCGACCTGTCTGATTTCACCTCCTGGTCCGAAAATGTCGACCCCGAGCGGGTCGGTGCGGTCACCGACCGCGTGCTCGCGGCCCTCGCCGGCGCGGTGAAGACGTTCGGCGGGCATGTCGACAAGCTGACCGGCGACGGCATCATGGCCGTCTTCGGCGCCCCCGTCGCGCACGAGGACGACGCCGAGCGCGCCGTCCGGGCCGCCCTGTCGATGCAGCGCGCGGTGCGCCGCGTGCTCGACGACGAGCGTGGCGGCGGCGCCCCGCTCGGCCTGCGGGTCGGGCTCAACACCGGCGACGTGGTCGCCGGCATCCAGGCCGCGATCGAATACACGGTCATCGGCGACACGGTCAACACCGCCGCCCGGTTCTCCGACGCGGCCGCGGTCGGCGCGGTCTACGCGGGTGCCAGCACGTTCGCCGCGACGCGCCGGGTCGCCTCGTGGCGGCAGCTGCGGCCGCTGCGGCTCAAAGGCAAGCGCGACCCGGTCGAGGCCTACGAGCTGCTCGGCCTGCACGACGCACCCGGCACCCGGTCCGGCCTCGGCGACGAGGCGCCGTTCGTCGGCCGCGAGGCCGAGCTCGGCCGCATCGCCGGCCGGATCGCCGAGGTCGTCGACCAGAGCCAGCCCACCGTCATGTTGATGACCGCCGAGGCCGGCGTCGGCAAGACCCGGTTCGCCGGCGAGGCCGAGCGGCTGGCCGCGGGCTACGACGTCGGCGCCGGCCGGTTCGCCACCCGCACCGGCGCCCGGGTGCTCTCGGTGCGGTGTGCCGCGTTCGGCGAGCGCCGCCGGCTCGCGCCGCTGGCCGACCTGGTTCGCGCCGCGATCGGCGCTCCCGCCGACAACGGCACGCCGCCCACCCGCGCGGTGGCCGAGGAGCGGCTCCGCCGGCTGACCACTCGGCTCGCCCGGCTCCCCGACGCCCCGGCCGTCGCGTCCGACCTGCTGCTCGCGCTGATGGGATACGGCGAGCTGCCGACCGCGATCCAGCCCGAGCCGGGCGAGTTCACCGGCGAGGGCCCGAGCGCCGACGCCGTGCCGGGCGCGGTGGCCGCGCTGCTGAGCGGCCTGGCGGCCGAGACTCCGCTGCTGATCGTCGTCGACGACCTGCACGACGCCACCCCGGAGACCATCGAGGCGCTCGGCGTCATGCTGTCCCGGCTCGCCGGCCCGGTGCTGGTCCTGCTGCTCGGCCGCCCCGAGCTGGTCCGCACCGCGGGCGCGCTGACCCGGTTGGCCGACGCCGAGGTGGTCACGCTGCCGCCGCTGCGCGGCGCCGACGCGTCCCGCCTGCTCTCGTCCTATCTGAGCGGCGGCAAGCTGCCGCAGCCCGACACCGACGGCCTGCTGGCCACCGCGCAGGGCAACCCGTTCTACCTGGCCGAGCTGGTCACGCTGCTGATCGAGCGCGGCGCGCTCACCAAGGTCAGCGTCGACGGCTCGCCGGGCGAGAAGCGCTGGCGGCTCGCGCCCGGCTCGCTGACCAGCCGTTTGCTCTCCCGCGACCTCGCGGCCGTCCTGGCAGCCCGCATCGACGCGCTGCCCGGCGACGCCCGGGCCGTGCTGCGCGACGCCGCGGTGATCGGCGACCAGGTGCCGCGGGGCACCCTCGAGGCGCTGCGCGAGCACTACGCGGGCCGGGCCGGCCGCCCGGCGGCGGTCGTCGCCGTCGAGCTGGAGCGGGCGGTCGACGAGTTGCTGCAGCGTCGCATGCTGCAGCGCACCCGGGCCGGTTACGCGTTCAGCACGCCGCTGATGCACGAGGCCGCCTATTCGGGCATCGGCAAGGCCGACCTGGCCGAGCGGCACGCGTTTTTGGCCCGCTGGGCCGAGCCCCACGCGGTGTCCGACGTGGTCGTCGGCCGGCGCGCGGTGTCCGTCGACAGTCCGGCGGCCGACCCGGGCAACTGGTCCGACGGCGACCGCGACGCGTTCATCGCCCACCACGCCGAGCGCGCGGTCGCCCTCGCCGACAGTGTGGGACTGCGGCCGGACGCGCCCGCCCGGACCGTCGTACCCCTGGGGATCGCGGCCCTGAGCCGTTCCGCGCGGCGCGCGGCTGCCGCCGGTGAGCCCACGACGGCGGTCGAATACGCCGAACGCGAGGCGAAGCTCGCCGGGGACGCCCTGCCGACGGCCGACCGGTTGGTACACGCGCGGGCCCTGCAACAGACGGGCCGGGTCAACGACGCGCTGGCGTACGCCGAGAAGATCGCCGCCAACTCCGCCGAGCCGGCCGCCCGCGCGGGTGCGCTGCTGCTGGCCGGCCGGGCCCACCGTTCGCTCGGCGACTTCGCCCGGGCGCAGGTGATGTGGCGCGACGCGCTCCAGGTGGCGACCGACGCCAACCTGCCCGGGCCGCGCGCCGAGGCGATGCGCCGCCTCGGCATGGCCGATTTCCTGCAGGGCAAGCTGGCGCAGGCGAGCAGCCGCTTCGCGGCGGCCTACCAGGTCAACGTCGCGGCCGGTGACGAGCGCGGCCAGGCCTGGTCCCTGCAGAACCTGGCCTGGGTCACGACGACCCGCGGCGACTTCGCCGGCGCCGACGCGGTGCTGGCGCGCGCGGCCCGGCTCTTCGCGCAACTGGGCGACCCGGTCGGGCGGGCCTGGCTGCGCGGCACCACCGCTTATGCGCGGCTGCTCGCCGGCCGCCTGTCGGAGGCCCGCCGGCTCGCCCGGATCTTCCTGCCGTTCGGCGAACGCGTCGGCGAGGCGTGGGCGGTCGGCACGCTCCGCGCGGTGGAGGCGTTCGCGGCCGCCGAACTCGGCGACCTGGCCGAGGCAGACCGCGAGGCGCGCCGCGCCTACCGCGACTTCGCCGCCGCCTCCGACGACTGGGGCCGCGGCTTCTCCCTGGTCGTCCGGGGCGTGGTGGCCCGCGGCCTCGGCGAGCCGCAGCACGCCAGCGACCTCCTGACCGACGCGGTGTCCTACGCCCACCGCATCAACCACCCGCTGCTGATGGGCATGGCGGGCACGCTTCGCGGTTTCGTGGCCCTGGACCGCGGCGACGTCGACGCGGCCGAGGCCGACGCGCGGTCGGTGATGACCGCGGTCGAGCCACACAACCCCCTGGCGCCGGCCCAGGTGGGCCCACGGGTCCTGCTGTCGGCGGCCCGCACCCGGGCCGGCGACACGACCACGGCGATCGGCCTGCTGGCCCCGATCGCCTCGGCGAGCGGCGCGCCGTCGCTGCTGTTCTCCCGCCAACAGGCGATGGCCACCTATGCCGCGGCGCTGCTGGCTGCGGGCCGCTGCGAGCAGGCCTTGGACTGGGCCCAACGCGCGGCCGCGGTCCCGGCGGAAGACGTCCGCAGCCGGGTGATCGGCGCGGAGGTCCTGGCCCGCACCCTGGACGCGGCGGGCCGCCACACGGAAGCGATGGCAGCGGCGGAACGCGCGGTGGATCTCTCCTTCTCGACGGAGCAGACAAGCGAACGCGCCCGCGCCAAGGCCCTGCAGGCCTCCCTCCACCCGGCGGCCCCGCGCAGGTCGCTTGCCTAGCCTGCTCACCTGCTCACGACGATCGGCGACGCGCCTAATGCCACCGCGATCGCCGCGCCGATGGCGAATCGTGGCGGTGGCCGCCTGCTCGCTCGTTGGGACGGTGACTTGGTCGAACCAGGAGAGCAGGGAGATCGGTTCCACGGCGGTTCGACCTACCCCAACCTGACTGACCTCGGACAGTCCTCGCCGCGTCGAGCTTGACGTGCTGCACTGCTCCACGAGCGGTCAGCACCTCGAACAAATCGCCGTACACGTCCGCTGCCTGGACTAGCCGACCGGGTGGTAGACGAGGTCCCGGAGATCGTCGCGGCCGTAGGCGCTCGCATTGGTGAGGTGCCCGTCGGAGGCGCCAACCTTGATCACGGTGCGACCCTCTCGAAAGACGATCTGCAGACCGTGCTCGGGCTCCCAGTCACACTCGCACTCCAGCGACAGGCACACCGGTCCCGCCGCATCGGTGTCACGCCGAACCGTCACCTCGCCGGCCAGGTCAACGTAGTCCCACACCTCGTCAGGTCCGGCGATCGACGGGAAGCCACCCTCGTCGCCACCTTCCGCCGCAACGTCCTGGTAGCAGGCGAATATGTCCGGCCCGGCCGCCATCAGGGCCGATTCGTCGACCGCGAGGAAGGTCGCACAGCCGCGTGGAAGTCACCCTTCGCGTCGTCGTCCGCATAACCCTCCACGACGAACCGACAGGTGGCGCCACGAAGGACCGACACTGAAGCTGCCCCGCTGCGGAGGCAGTCGATCTCGTCTTCGACGACGATCCCGAGCCCACAAATCTCCGTGTACGGACCGCTCACCGGCCGTCGCCCCACGGCAGCAGGGCAGCCGGGACGTGGGCCATCGCCGGATCGAGCCCGAGGACGTGGCCGCGGTCGAACGGCCAGCGCCGGTCGCCTGCGTCGGCAAGGAGGAGAGACCGCACGAAGGTCCAGATGGTGGTGGCCACGATGTAGCCGAGCGCGTCGAAGTCGCTCTGATCGATGAAGGCTACGTGTCCGGCCAGCTTCCCGTCGGTGATGAGCACGTAGTAGTCGCCGCTCCCGTCCCCGGCCACCGGCAGCCACCCACGATCCCGCCAGCCAGGAAAGGATGCGAGCACAGACGCGATGTCGTCGGCGTGGCCGTCGTGCGGCACCCCGTACAGACCGCCCGGCCCGATCGCGTCGCCCTTGCACAACCGCAGCCACTCCACCAGCTCGGTAGGCAACGGGCGTCCGACTATCCGGCGCAGGTCAGCTATCTCCGCGTCGTCAGCGCCATCCGGATACGACCTTCCCGGCTCCCGGACGGCCGTGATGAGAAGTCGAGCGACTTCATCACGAGTCGATTCGAGGGACACACGCCCATTATGGCGACACCGCTCGTCACTGCCCGAATACCCGGTCGGCTACACCCGACGCGACATCCAACCTTCGGGCTGCTACGAGGCGGGCTGCCGTCCTCGACAGGACAACTCAGGAACCGGCTACCCCGGCTGTCGGCCCGTTGCTGCGAGCCTTCGCCTGGTGGCATGAGCTGCGCATCCGCTGAGCCGGACCGGGCGAAGGGCTCGTGACGCTCGCCGGAGGCCGGGCCACGCCAGCCAGCGGCTCGTTGATCTTCGCGACGGTCCTACGCGCGAGCGACCACCGGCCACCCCAGTCGAACACGACTAGGAGCAAGGGAACCGATACCAACCACTGAGGGCAGGGACGAGCCCTGACCGATCGGCGAGACGATCAAGAAAAGGCACAGCGAGCCCACAACGGCGATAACGGCGGCTTGAGCCGCGCCACGGAGTGTCAACGGCCGATCAGGAAGGCGAGCGAACCCCAGCAGAATCAGGCCGTCCGCGGCGCCGACGATAGCGTCCGTTGCCACCTGATCAGCCCGCGCCCGCGATGTCCACCACCTCAAGATCGCACCTGGGCGCATCAACGCCCTTCTCCTTTGGATTGGTTGGCGGCGAGCGCCACTGAAAGGACGCAAGGGCGGTCCCTCTGGGGAGAGCGACGCTCGAGCCCGAACAGGTCGCTACCGGCCGCGCACATCCGCGGGTCGCGGGCTTCTAGCAGCCGAGCACTCAGGAATCACGAATGTCGGCAATGGTGGCGCAACTCAATCTCGGCGAGGACGGGGTCGGCGGGCCGCTCGACGCCGCGGTATCGACGGACCACCGGGTGATACTCGGTCGTGGGTCCAGGCAGGCGGTCGCGCTCGGCCGTGTCACGAAAGCAAGGCCATCCGTCGCGCCGCGCTTGACGACGTGGAGAGACTGCACCGATGAACCAGCGACCCGGCTTCGAATGGGCTGGTGGCGGACGACCGCCAACCACAGCGGAGACCGCGTTCGCCGCCACCCTGGACGGTTTAATCCCGGCTTGAACTAGTGGTTATGGCACTACGACGGAATTCCCTGGCTCCTGGTGTCACACGACGTCGTCATCAGAAAATCGTGCACGACACGCTGCGCCTGGACTTCGAACACGCCGGCATCCTGGGCGGATGGAGCCCGGCGAACTCAACTGGGACTCCGGGGCACGCGCGAAGGCCGCTCACATCGACACCACCGGCCCGGACTGACCAACCGCTGCGAGGCCGCAACCAGACCGTCGTCATGATCGAGACACGGATCGGCTGCATCGAACCCGCGCCAACCGGTGCCGCCTCGCATTCGGGTCGGTTGGGCTTGCTCGGCGAAGTCTCTGGTGGCACGGCGCCGGTTGGCTAGTCTCCGATAACGCTTTTAACGATCCGCTCTCGCAGCGAGAGTCTTAACTCGGGCTCGTTTATCTCGTCATGGAGCGCGAGAAGAAGAGCTTCTACGGCGGCTCTGGCGTCTCGTCGATACGAATCGCCATCAGTGAAGACCCTACCGAGGGTATCAAGAAACCCGGTGCCTTTGATCATCGACTGACGCTCTTGCTTCGTAAGCTGGATCTTGCATGCGCGAGGCAACGACCCTTCGAGACCAAGAATCATCGCGTTGACGCGAAGCGAACCGTAAAGATGTAATTCGGCTTTCACACTCTCGTCAAGCGTGGCAGGCGGACTAATCGGCGCAGTTTCAGTAGACTGAAGCAGCACACGCAGGCTTCTCGCCCATACGGAGATGTCTTTGTAGAGCCGAGACCTCTCGGCCCAAACGCGACCGTCATTGGCTATGCGCCGGTCGTGACGCTTACCTTCGAGCGTAACGACTGCAGAGATTATCGGAGTAATCAGGCCCACAGAGCCTGTGGTGATTACGGCCGCTAATGCAATCGTCGACGAGTCCACCACACCGCACGATAGTACGGACTTGCCGAGATCCACTCAATCCGTCGCTTCGCTGCAACGACGCACCTACAAGTCAGTGACGCCCTCACATCAGACTGCCGTTCTCGCTTGCGCTCGTGCGCACCGCCCTCCATGACCTCTACGCAATTCGCAGAACTTGAGGCATAGCCGATACCGCCGCGGGAGGCAAAGTCCCGGACCTACTTCGCGGTCAGCTCCGCTGCCACCAGCTCCGCGATCTGGGCCGTGTTGAGTGCCGCGCCCTTGCGGAGGTTGTCGCCCGTCACGAACAGGTCCAGCGCCCGGGGGTCGTCCATCGCGCGGCGGATGCGGCCCACCCAGGACGGGTCGGTGCCTACCGCGTCGATCGGCATCGGGAACTCGCCCGCGGCCGGGTCGTCGACCAGGATCACGCTCGGTGCGTTGCGGAGCGCCTCGCGCGCCCCCTCCGCCGTCACCTCGGCGCCGAAGACCGCGTGCACCGCGACCGAGTGGCCCGTGACCACCGGCACCCGGACGCAGGTCGCCGAGACCTTCAGGTCGGGCAAGCCCAGGATCTTGCGGGACTCGTTGCGGAGCTTCAGCTCCTCGGACGACCAACCCGCGTCGCGCAGCGAGCCCGCCCACGGCACGACGTTGAGCGCCATCGGGGCCGGGAACGGCCCGAGGTCGTCGCCGACCGCCTGGCGGACGTTGCCGGAGCGCGAGCCCAGCACCCGGTCACCCGCGATCTTGCTGAGCTGGTCGTGCAGCGTGTCCACGCCGACCTGCCCGGCCCCCGACACCGCCTGGTAGGACGAGAGCACCAGCTCGCGCAGCCCGTATTCGCGGTGCAGCGGCCCGATCGCCACGATCATCGTCAGCGTCGTGCAGTTGGCGTTGGCGATGATGCCTTTCGGCCGGTTGCGGACCTGCTCCGGGTTGATCTCCGGCACGACCAGCGGCACGTCGCGGTCCATCCGGAACGCGGCCGAGTTGTCGACCGCGACCGCGCCCAGGGCCACCGCCCGCGGCGCCCACTCCGCCGACACCTCGTCGGGCACGTCGAACATCGCGACGTCGACGCCCTCCAAAGAGGACGACGACAGCTCCTGGACCGTGAGTTCCTCGCCCCGGCAGTAGACCTTGCGGCCCGCCGACCGCGCGGACGCCAGCAGGCGGATCTCGCCCCAGACGTTCTTGCGGGAGGACAGCAACTCGCACATCACCGTGCCGACGGCTCCGGTCGCGCCGACAACCGCTAGGGAAGGCAGACCGGACACGGGACTCACCGCCCGGTCCCCGCGTAGACCACCGCTTCCTCGGAACCACCGAGATCGAAAGCATCGTGTACGGCCCGGACCGCCTCGTCGAGGTCGGTGTCGCGGCAGACGACCGAGACCCGGATCTCCGAGGTGGAGATCATCTCGATGTTGACGCCGGCCTCGGCCAGGGAGGCGAAGAACTTGGCCGCGACGCCCGGGTGGGAGCGCATGCCCGCGCCGATCAGGGAGACCTTGCCGACGTGGTCGTCGAAGAGCAGCGTCTCGAAGCCGATCTCGGACTGCACCCGGTTGAGGGCCGCCATGGCCACCGGGCCGTCGGAGCGGGGCAGCGTGAACGAGATGTCGGTGCGGCCGCTCTGGTGCGCGCCCGGCTGGCCCGTCGAGATGTTCTGCACGATCATGTCGATGTTGATCTCGGCACCGGCCACCGTCTCGAAGATCTTGGCCGCCGCGCCCGGCTCGTCCGGGACCGCGACGATCGTGATCTTCCCTTCGCTCCGGTCGTGAGCGACGCCGGTGATCAGTGCCTGCTCCACGGGAAGATCCTCCATTGATCCGGTGACGATGGTGCCGGGGTTCTGCGTGTAGGACGAGCGGACGTGGATCGGCACCTTGAAGCGCCGCGCGTATTCGACGCACCGCAGCATCAGCACCTTGGCGCCGCAGGCCGCGAGCTCCAGCATCTCCTCGTAGGTGATTTCCTTGATGTGCCGGGCGTTGGGCACGATACGCGGGTCGGCCGTGAAAACACCGTCAACGTCGGTGTAGATCTCGCACACGTCCGCCGACAGGGCGGCCGCCAGCGCGACGGCGGTCGTGTCGGAGCCGCCGCGGCCCAGCGTGGTGATGTCCTTGGTGTCCTGTGACACGCCCT
>NZ_BONE01000080.1 GCF_016862555.1 Asanoa siamensis
TTAGCCCTCATTGTGTGTCCTTCCCCCGTGTGATCCCGGCCCGGACGGCCGGGCTGCGATGGCGGACCGTAGCGCAGTTCGCGCGCAGGGTGACAGGGCGTTGACCGGATTCCGACTCCGGACAACCTCGCGTGGACATGGATGAGCATCGTTGCGTGTGTCGCCGGTCGTCCGTAGCATGACGCTTACGGTCGTCGATGAAACGTTTCACGAGGGCCGCGCCCCGATCCGCCCGTCCCCGGATCGTCAGGAGGAACCGTCATGTCAGCCACGACCCCGCGCCGCCTCGCCGGCGCGGCCACCACCCTCGCGTGCGTCGCGGCCCTGCTGGTCGCCGGCGCCACGCCCGCGCACGCCGCGCCGGTCAACCTGGCCGGCGCCAACTGGATCTGGTATCCCGACGGCGATGCCGCCACCAGCGTGCCCGCCGCGACCCGCTACCTGCGCCGGACGTTCACCGCACCGTCCGGTGTGGTCAGTGAGGCCCAGCTCGTGGTGACCGGCGACGACAGCGTCGACGTGTGGCTCAACGGCGTGCCGCTGGCCAGCTCCGCCCAGGTCGTCGACTCCTGGCGGCAGGCGCTCCACGTCGACCTGGCCTCGGCCGTGCGGCCCGGTGCCAACACGCTCGCGATCGCCGCCCGCAACACCGCCGCCGGCCCGGCCGGCGTGCTCGGCCGGCTGCGCGTCGTCGCCGCGGGCGGCACCGTCGAGCTTGTCACCGACTCCGCCTGGAAGGCGGCCACCAGCGTCGGTCCGGAGTGGACGGACCCGGCGACCAGCGACGCGGCCTGGCCCGCCGCCCGGGTCACCGCGGGCTACGGCACCGGGCCGTGGGGGAGCGGCGTCACCGGACCGGACGTGGCCGCGGGCTCGCCGCTGGCCGTCACCGCGCCGACCACCGAGCGCCGGGTCACGCCACTGGGCATCGACGCCGCGCGGCCCCGGTTCGGCTGGAAGGCCACCGCGCCCGCGGGCAGCGAACTGCTCCAGGGCGCGTACCAGGTGGTCGTGTCGAGCACCGAGGCCGGCACCGGCGACGTCTGGGACAGCGGCCGGGTCGTGTCGGGCCGCTCGGTCGACGCCGTCTACGGCGGGCCGGCGCTGGCCTCACGCACCCGCTACTGGTGGCGGGCGCGGGTCTGGGACACCCAGGGCCGGCTCGGCGCGTGGGGTCCGACGAGCTGGTTCGAGACCGGCCAGTACGACCCGGCCAACGGCTGGCAGGCGGCGTTCGTCGGGTCCAGCGCGGCGGTGCCGGCGCTCACCGGCGCCTCCTGGATCTGGTATCCGGAGGGCGATCCGGGGGCCAGCGCACCGATCGGCACTCGCTACCTGCGCCGCGTGTTCACCGTGCCCGCCGGCGTCACCCGGGCGACGCTGACCGTCACCGGCGACGACACCGCCGACGTGTGGGTCAACGGCACCCAGGTGAGCACGTCGCCGCGGGCGTACGAGTCGTGGAAGAGCGCTGCGGTCGTCGACGTGACCGCGCGGCTGGTCGCGGGCAGCAACACGATCGCGATCGCGACGGAGAACACCACGGTCTCGCCGGCCGGACTGATCGCGGCGCTGGACGTGACGGCGGGCGCCACCACGCGGCTCGTCACCGACGCCTCGTGGAAGGCCGGCCAGAGCGGGCCTTCGGGGTGGCAGAACGCCGGGTTCAACGACTCGGCCTGGCCGGCGGCGCGGGGCATCGCGGCCTACGGTGCCGGACCGTGGGGGAGCCAGGTGTCCGTGGTGCGCGGCGCGCCGTACCTGCGGAAGGGTTTCACGGTCTCCAAGCCCGTCGCCTCTGCCCGGCTGATGGTCACGGCGCTCGGCCTGCACGAGACCCGGATCAACGGCGCGAAGGTCGGTGTGGAGGCGCTGGCTCCAGGATGGACGGACTACAACCGGCGGGTGCAGTACCGGATTCTCGACGTCACCTCGGCGGTGCGGCAGGGTGACAACGCGATCGGGGCCTATCTCGGCAACGGTTGGTACTCGGGGTCGCTCGGCATGGGCGGCAACCAGCGCTACGGGACGCAGCCGTGGTACTCGGCCGATCTGGTGGTGCGGCACACCGACGGCACGACCACCGTGGTGCGCACCGACGCCTCCTGGAAGACCGCGCCGAGCCCGATCCGGTTCGACGACATCTTCCACGGCGAGGAGTACGACGCCCGGGGCGTGCGGGCCGGTTGGGACCAGCCGGGCTACGACGACTCCGGCTGGGCCGCCGTCTCGGTGCGGGGCGGGGCCAAGCCCAACCTGGTCTCCGCGGTGGATCCCGGGGTGGCCGTGCAGGCGACGGTGCCGGCGGTCGCGGTGACGCAGCCTCGGCCGGGCGTGTTCGTCGTCGACCTCGGGCAGAACTTCGCGGGCTGGAACCGGCTGCGGGTGCGCGGGCCGGCCGGCACGACGGTGACGATGCGGCACGCCGAGGTGCTCAACCCGGACGGCACGCCGTACTTCGCGAACCTGCGGGCCGCCCGGGCGACCGACCGGTTCACGCTCGCCGGGACCGGGGCCGACGAGGTGTTCGAGCCGCGGTTCACGGTGCACGGCTACCGCTACGTGGAGTTGACCGGCTTCCCCGGCACGCCCACGCTGTCGACCGTGACCGGGCTGGCGGCGTGGACCAACGGTGCCGCGACCGGCACGTTCAGCACCTCCCACGCGCTGGTCAACCAACTGCAGCGCAACATCCTGTGGGGCCAGCGGTCCAACATGCTGACGATCCCCACCGACTGCCCGCAGCGCGACGAGCGGCTCGGTTGGACCGGCGACATCGCCGCGTTCGTCGGCACGTCGACGTTCAACATGGACGTGCACGGGCTGCTCGACAAGTTCACCGACGACCTGACCGACGCCCAGCGCGCCGACGGCGCGTTCACCGACGTGGCGCCGGCCGTGTGCTGCGGTGCGGGGACGGCCGGGTGGGGCGACGCGGGCGTGATCGTGCCGTACACGCTCTGGCAGCGCTACGGCGACCTGCGGATCGTCGACGAGAACTTCACGGCGATGCGGCGGTGGGTCGACTTCTCCCGGGCCACGTCGGGCGCGGACCTGATCCGGAACCAGTGGACGTACGGGGACTGGCTCAACGTCAACGACAACACGGCGCAGGACCTGATCTCGACCGCCTACTTCGGCTACACGGCGCGGCTGGTGTCGCGGATGGCCGCGGCGACCGGGCGGACCGCCGAGGCGGCCTCCTACGGCGCGCTGGCCGACCAGGTCGCGGCGGCGTTCACGAGTCGCTTCGTCGCGGCGGACGGGACGGTCTCCGGCAACACCCAGACCGGGTACGTGCTGGCGCTCTCGTTCGGGCTCGTGCCGGCGAGCCGGGTGCAGGCGGTGGCGGACAAGCTGGCGGCCAAGGTGGCGTCGCGGTCCGGGCACCTGTCGGTCGGGTTCCTGGGCGTCGAGAACCTGCTGCCGGTGCTCGCGGAGAACGGGCACCTGGCGACGGCGTACCAGGTGCTGCTGCAGCCGGACTATCCCGGCTGGGGCTACATGGGCGCGCGCGGCGGCACGACGATCTGGGAGCGCTGGGACGGGATCCGGACCGACGGGTCATTCCAGGACCCGGGGATGAACTCGTTCAACCACTATGGACTGGGGTCGGTCGGTGACTTCCTCTACCGCACCGTCGGTGGGGTCGGGCCGGACCCGCGGGATCCGGGCTACCACCGCCTGGTGATCGCGCCGCGGCCCGGTGGCGGGCTCACCTCGGGGCGGTCGGACCTCGCGACGCCGTACGGGCGGGCGCTGTCGGACTGGTCCGTGGCGGGCGGGGTGCTGACGCTGCGGGTCGAGGTGCCGGCGAACACGACCGCGACCGTACGGGTGCCGGTGGCGTCCGCATCGGTCGCGGTGGGTGCGCCGGCGCAGGCGGTTGCCATGGGGTACGCGGCCGGCGCCGCCGTGTTCCACCTGGCCGCCGGGTCGTACACCTTTACCGCTCCTGCCTGACGCCACATTTACCACTTGCGTTTCCTCGCGCGAGGCGTACTGTATCGATTTAGAGAAGTTCTGGATCGATACAGTACGGGAGGTGGACGCGGTGCGGCCCACACTGCAGACCGTCGCCGACGCCGTCGGGGTGTCCCGCAGCACGGTGTCCAACGCCTACAGCCGGCCTGACCAGCTGTCCGGCGACCTCCGCGACCGGATCCTGTCCGCGGCGGCCGACCTCGGCTACGCGGGCCCCGACCCGACGGCCCGGTCGCTGCGCAAGCGCCGGGCCGGCGCGATCGGCATGCTGTTCACCGCCAGCCTGTCGTTCGCGTTCACCGATCCCTACGCGGTGCAATATCTGCGCGGCCTCGCCGAGGCGGCCGAGCAGGCGCGCACGGGCCTGCTGCTGCTGCCCTTGTCCGACGAGGACGAGTCGGCGGCGGTGGCGGCGGTCAACGACGCGGTGGTCGACGGCTTCTGCGTCTACTGCATGCCCGACTGGCACCCGGCCCTCGACGCCATCGCCGCGCGCGGCCTGCCGGTGGTCAGCGGGCAGCGCCGGGCGGGCGACGGCCCACTGTCGGCGTTCGTCGGCATCGACGAGGCGGCCGCCACCCGCGCGGCCGGCGCCCACCTGATGGCGCTGGGCCACCGGCGGGTGGCGGTGATCGGCGACTACCTGAGCGTGGCACCGATGATCGGCCCGACGACGCTGGCCTCGCCGGCGGACGTGGCCTACTACGGCAGCCGCGAGCGCCTGCGCGGCTACCAGGAGGCGTTCGCCGCGGGCGGCGTCGACTGGTCGACCGTCACGACGGTCAACGTGCCGGGCAACTGCCGCCGCGACGGGGCGGCGGCCGCGGCGCACCTGCTCGACCGCGCACCGCGGCCCACGGCGATCGCGGCGCTCAGCGACATCGTGGCGCTCGGCGTGCTGGACGCGCTGCGGGCCCGGGGCCTGCGGCCCGGCCGCGACGTCTCCGTCGTCGGCTTCGACGACATCCCGGAGGCGGAGGCCGAGGGCCTGACGACGGTCCACCAACCGGCCGCGGACCGCGGCCGCCGCTCCGGCGAACTCCTGCTGAACCCACCCACCGACCCGGCCGACCGCACGGTCGTGCTCCCCACCCACCTCGTCGTCCGCGCGACGACGGGCCCGGCACAGTCCTGAAGGGATGGTCACCATGCTCGACCCGACGGCCTTCGTCACGGCCTTGACCAGCACCGAAGCCCACGTCAACTCAGCCCGCCCGAACGCACCGGTCGTCCCGCACCGCGAACGCGTCCAGGGCCGGGGCGACCCTCTCCGCCGCGCCACGGCCCTGCTGCTGCGCCGCCTGGCGAACCGGGTCGAGCCGAGCCGCCCCCGGCCGTGCACAACAGCGGCGGCCTGACCGCCCCTCCCGAGCGACCGCGCCCGCACTCCCCGATTTCGGGTGGTGCGGGCGCGCCGCCCCCGCCGGCGGCATCGCGCTGGTCTGGATCGGTTCAGAGTGGGCGGGACTCCGGCGTGCTGTCGGGCGCCCCGCGTTGGGCCGTGACGACCGGCTCGCGGTCCTGCTCCGGCGCGTCGGGCTCCTCGTCGTCGAGCATCGTCGTCTCGTCGAAGGGGTCCTCGCCGCGCAGCACGCGGTGGGCGCGGTCCTTGTCCAACTCGCCCGCCCACTGGCCGACCAGGAACGTCGCGACCGCGTTGCCCGCGAAGTTGGTCAGCGCGCGGGCCTCCGACATGAAGCGGTCGATGCCCACGATCAACCCCACGCCCTCCACCAGGTCCGGGCGGTGCGACTGGAGGCCGCCGGCCAGCGTCGCCAGGCCCGCGCCCGTCACCCCCGCCGCGCCCTTGGAGGCAATGATCATGAAGAGCAGCAGGCCGATCTGCTCGCCCACCGCCAGCGGCTTGTTGAGGGCGTCCGCGATGAAGATGGAGGCCATCGTCAGGTAGATGGCCGTACCGTCCAGATTGAACGAGTAGCCCGTCGGCACCGTGATGCCGACAACCGGGCGCGACACCCCGACATGCTCCATCTTCGCGATCAGCCGCGGCAGCGCCGATTCCGACGACGAGGTCGACAGGATCAGCAGGAATTCCCGTCCGAGGTACCGCAGCACCGTGAAGATGTTGAGACCGGTCACCAGCTTCAACAGCAGGCCCAGCACGACGAACACGAAGATCGCGCACGTCAGGTAGAAGCCCAGCATGATCTGCAGCAGCCCGGCCAGCGCCTTCCAGCCCGTCTCGCCGACCACCGCGGCGATGGCGCCGAACGCGCCGATCGGGGCCACCCACATGATCATCGCGAGGACCCGGAAGACGAGCTTCTGCAGGTAGCCGACCGCCCGCAGGATCGGCTGGCCCGTCGCGCCCATCGCCTGGATCGCGAAGCCGACCAGCAGCGCCACCAGCAGCGTCTGCAGCACCTGCGAGCTCGTCAGCGCCGAGAACAGCGTCGTGGGAATGATCCCGAGCAGGAAGTCGACGGTGCCCTCGGACTCGGACGTGTCGGGCGCCTCGCCGCCGGCCAGGTCGAGGCCGCTGCCGGGGTGCAGGATGTTGCCGACCACCAGGCCGATCGCCAGCGCCACGGTGGACATCGCCAGGAAGTAGCCCAGTGCCAGGCCGCCGACCTTGCCCACCTTGGCGGCCTGCCGCACCGAGCCGATGCCGAGCACGATCGTGCAGAAGATGATCGGGCTGATCATCATCTTGATCAGGTTGACGAAGCCCTCGCCCAGCGGCTTGAGCGACTCGCCGACCCCCGGCGCGACCAGCCCGACGAGGATGCCGGCCAGGACGGCCACGATCACGGCCAGATAGAGGTACGAGGTCCGGTCCCGCCGGGGGCGCTCGGGCGTTGAGGCGATCGACATGTGTGCACTCATGCCCACATGTGACCGCGCTCACACCCCCAGGTCAGTCGCGACCGGCTTCCTCGGCGCGCTTGCGCTCCGCGCGGGACTCGGCCAGGTCCAGCGCCAACACGCCCGCCAGGATCAGCAGGTCGTTCTGGCCAGGGACGACGTCGACCGCGTACGTGTCGCGGATCGTGAACCACTTCTTCGACACGGTCGCGACCCGTTGGCCGCCCAGCTCGACCTCGTACTCGTGATCGAGCAGGTCGCCCTTCATCTCGAGGTCGTCGGGCCCCGGCACGTCGATCGTGTACTTGTCGCGGAACGGCGTGAACAGCTTCTTGCGCATCTCGGCCGCCTCTTCACCGCCGATGCTGATCGCATAGGTCGGCCGCAGCGCGATCAGCTTGCGGTGGACCGCCGCCACCTCGCGGCCCGACGGGTCCTCGATGACCAGCTTGTCGCGCAGCGACAGCACCTTGCCGTCGACGTGGAACACCTTGTTGCCGGCGTCGTCGGTGATGTCGAAGTCGTCGCCGATGTCGAGGAACTTCTCGCGAATGAGGTACATGACCCCATCCTCGCGCATCAGTCGCCGGCCAGCAGGTCCTCGAACGAGGTGCGCAGGGCGAACGGGTCCAGCGGTACGGCGGGGTCACGGCGGGCGACCTCCGCGGCCAGTTCCGCCGCCGCGCGCCGGACGCGCCGGTCGAGACGCTCCACCGCCTCGTCGCCGCCCCAGTCCTCGGACGCCGCGAACACACCGGTCGGGATGACGACCGAGCGGGTGTACGCGAACAGCGGCCGCAGCGCGTGGTCCAGCGCGAGCGAGTGCCGCGCGGTGCCGCCGGTCGCGCCGATCAGCACCGGCTTGCCGGCCAGCGAGCCGTCCGGCAGCAGGTCGACGAACGACTTGAACAGGCCGCTGTACGACGCGGTGAAGATCGGCGAGACCGCGACCAGCCCGTCGGCCGCCGTGACGGTCTCGACCACCTTGCCGAACGCCGTCGACGGGAAGCCCGTCAGCAGGTTGTCGACGATGTCGTGGGCGTGGTGCCGGAGCTCGATCACCTCGATCTTCGGGGTGACGCCGAGCCGCGTCAGCTCCTCGCCGGTCGCGGCCGCCAGCTTGTCAGCCAGCAGCCGCGACGACGAGGGTTGGCGCAACCCGCCGGAGACCACCGCGATGGTCCGCTCACTCATGCGACGACCTCGGCCTCCGCGGCGGCCGCGGCCGCGACCAGCGACGCGTGGGTCGGCGCGTCCGGCACGTCCGCGGGGCGGTTCTTCGCGAACTCCTCGCGCAGCACCGGCACGACCTCCTCGCCGAGGATGTCGAGCTGCTCCAGCACCACCTTGAGCGGCAGGCCCGCGTGGTCCATCAGGAACAGCTGGCGCTGGTAGTCGCCGACGTAGTCGCGGAAGCCGAGCGTACGGTCGATGACCTGCTGCGGGCTGCCGACGGTCAGCGGTGTCTCGCGGGTGAAGTCCTCCATCGACGGGCCGTGCCCGTACACGGGCGCGTTGTCGAAGTAGGGCCGGAACTCCCGTACCGCGTCCTGGCTGTTCTTCCGCATGAACACCTGACCGCCGAGGCCGACGATGGCCTGCTCCGGCGTGCCGTGGCCGTAGTGCGCGTAACGCTCGCGGTAGAGCCCGATCATCCGCTGGGTGTGCTCCTTGGGCCAGAAGATGTGGTTCGCGAAGAAGCCGTCACCGTAGTAGGCGGCCTGCTCGGCGATCTCCGGGCTGCGGATGGAGCCGTGCCAGACGAACGGGGGCACGCCGTCCAGCGGTCGCGGCGTCGCGGTGAACGACTGCAGCGGGGTGCGGAACCGGCCCTTCCAGTCGACCACGTCCTCGCGCCAGAGCTGGTGCAGCAGCGCGTAGTTCTCGATGGCCAGCGGGATGCCGTTACGGATGTCCTGCCCGAACCAGGGGTAGACCGGCCCGGTGTTGCCGCGACCCATCATCAGGTCGACCCGGCCGTCGGCCAGGTGCTGCAGCATCGCGTAGTCCTCGGCGATCTTCACCGGGTCGTTGGTGGTGATCAGCGTGGTGGCGGTGGAGAGCAGGAGCCTCTCCGTCTTCGCGGCGATGTAGCCGAGCATCGTGGTCGGGGACGACGGGACGAACGGCGGGTTGTGGTGCTCACCCGTCGCGAAGACGTCCAGGCCGACCTCCTCCGCCTTCTGCGCGATGGTCACCATCGCCTTGATGCGGTCGTTCTCACTGGGGGTCGTGCCGTTGGTCGGGTCCGGCGTCACGTCGCCGACGGTGAAGATCCCGAACTGCATATCGAACACCTCACTTCGCGGTCGCCACCGTCAACTTATTTGACGCCGCAACTATTCCGCCCGGGGAGCTTAACGGAGAGGACCGTCACCTTCGTCGTCCGGACCGTCGACCACGTGGATCGCGGCTTCCTCCGCGCTGGCACCACCGGCATCGATCCCGGCATCCCACGCTACCGAGTCGGCCTCGACGTCCTCGCCGAATCCCTGGTCGTCCTCGACCAGCCGGCCCGCGCGGGGGTCCTGCTCGTAGCCGCGGCGGCTGATCTCGTCCTCGTCGTCCGTGACCTGGGCGTACGGGTCGGCATCGGGCTCTTCCTGGGCCAGCAGCTGATCCAACGACTCGCCCTGACGCTCCTCGGCCGCCGTGGTGCCGAAGCGGTTGGCGCCGCTCCACCGGTCGGCCGGCGCGATGCCCACGTCCAGCGGGTCGGACACCAGGTCGTCGTCCAGCGTGTCGGAGGCGTCGAGCACCCCGTCGTCCTCGAGGACCTCGAATTCCGGATCTTGGCTCATGTTCCCCTCACATAACTCGGTCGGGTGCAAGCCTAGGACCCGCGCTGTCGGCGCCCGCTCCGGTGCGCGGCGTCGGCTAGCCTGCCCCAGTGATTCGAGCGATACGTCCGCTTTTGCGAGTAACACGAGCAGTACCCGGATTGGTGTGGTTGATCCTTGTGCTGCACGTGGCGGTCGCGCTCGGTCAGACCGCGATCTTCCCGAACTTCCGCTCGCCGGACGAGCGGCAGCACGTCGACCTGATCGTCGCGGTCGAGCAGGGCCGCGCCTGGCCGTGGCCGGATCCCGGCACCCTCGCGACCTCCGCCGGGAGCGGCGCGGGCGGCTTCACCCGGTCGCAGCGGATCAACGGGCCGTTGCACCTGGCCGACCAGGACGTGCCGGCGCGCGCGGATCGCCCCTCGTTCGACGCGGCCGGTGGCGTGGCGCCCGCCGAGAAGGTGCCGGCCAACCAGCTCATCCAGCACCCGCCGCTGTACTACGCGCTCGGCGCCGCCGCGCTCGCGCTGGTGCCGGGCTGGGAGCGGATCCCGTTCGACCTCACCTACCTGGCGCTGCGCTGGTGGAACGTGCTCTTCGCGGCCGCGCTGCCGCTGCTGCTGTGGGCGGTGGCGCGGCGGCTGCGGGTGCCGGAGCCGTTGCCGGTGGCCGCGGCGCTGGTGCCGGTCGCGATCCCGGAGCTCACCCACACCGAGTCGGCGGTCAACAACGACAACCTGCTGGTGCTGCTGTTCGCGGTGCTGACCCTGCTCGTGGTGCGGGTGCTGACGGGGGACACGTCGCGGCGCACGGCGGTGCTGATCGGCGGGGTCGGCTCGCTCGCGCTGCTCACCAAGGGTTTCGCGCTGCTGGTGCCCTTCTGGGTGGCTCTCGCGTACGCGGTGGTGGCGCTGCGGCGACGGGATCGCCGGCGTGCTGCCGCGGTGGGTCTCGGCGTCGCCTGGCTGGCCATGCTGCCCGGGCTGGCCTGGTGGATCCACAACCGCATCGTGTACGGGACGCTGCAGCCGCACGGCCGGTACACGGAGATGCCGGCGCTGGACGCCCGCTTCTCGTTCGCCGAGGGCGGCCTCGGCTGGCTGGCGCGGCTGCTGGAGCGGATGAACACGCTGTTCTTCGTGCACGACCAGACGGGCGCGCGCACGCACCACTGGCCGTGGAAGGTGGCGCTGCTGGCCGGCCTGCTGCTGGTCGTCGGGATCGTGCTGACGCTGGCGCTGCGCTCCCTGCCCCGGACCACGACGCTGGTGCTGCTGCTGCCCGCGGCCGGCCTGCTGGCCATCGTGGCGAAGGGCTCCTACGAACAGTTCGCGGCAAGCCACACCTACGCGGCGATGCAGGGCCGCTACCTGTACGGCGGCCTGATCGGCCTGGCGGTCGTGGCCCTGGCGGCGGCGTCCCGCCTCCCGGCCGCCTGGCGCCGCGCGATCCCGCTCGCACTCCTGCTCTTCGCCGCGGTGATCCAGTTGGTCTACGTGGCCTACACGGTGGACCTGTTCTGGACCCCGGCGGACGGCGACCGCACGGCGGTGCCCGGCGCCATCGCCTCCTGGTACGCCCTGCCACCCGTGGTGCTGATCCTCCTCCTGGCCACCGTCGTGGCGGCGTTCGCGGCAACGACCGCGGCGACGGTCCGCCTGGCCGCACGCCCGGCCGCGACCACGGGTGGCGCTGCGCAGCCGGACGCGGCCGCCCTCGAACCCCGCCCCGAACCGAACGATCCGGACCAACCCGGGACCTTCGAACCCGGCACCCTGCCCGCCTCCGACCGGGTCCCGGTCTAGCCCAACCGGCCCGTCGCGCGGTCGGCGCCCCGCGGCTCGAGGGCGACCATGTCGCCAGGCTTTGCTCTGCACCCATATACGCACCGCAGCTCAGAGGGGGTGGTGCGTATTTGGGTGCAGAGCAAAGCGACCGCAACACAGGCGCGGTTCTGCGGCCCGGGTCACCCGCTCCGCGTGCCGGGGCCAGCCGCTCTCTACGGGCGGGATCTTGGCAGTCGGATGCGCCTAGCGCGACAACAGCGTGCCTAGATCCACTTTGGCGCGCGGGGTGTGCGGTGACCGGGCGCGGACCTGGCAGCGCAGCGAAGCGGAGCGGTGTCTGGCGGGAGCGACGGTCGCAACCGTCGTGGACCCGAGCCAGGATCCGCCCTATGCCGTGATCGTCCTATGCGGTCGCGCGCTCCGCCGCGGTGACGGCGTTGCGGAACAGCATCGCCACGGTGGTCGGCCCCACCCCGCCCAGCCGTGGCGTGATCGCGCCGGCGACCGCCTCGCAGGATTCGTCGACGTCGGGCAGCAGGCGCCGGCCCTCGTAGCGGACGCCGCCGCCGATGACCGTCGAGCCTGGACGGACGTGTTCCGGCTGGATGATGCCCGGCACGCCCGCCGCCGCGACCAGGATCTCGGCGCGCTTCGTGTAGCGCGGCCAGTCCTGGACGCCCGTGTGGACCACCGTCACCGCCGCGTTCGCCGTCGGGCGTTTCTGGGCCAGCAGCATCGCCAGCGGGCGGCCCAGCGTCGCGCCGCGGCCCAGGATGACCACCTCGCGGCCCGCGACCGGGATGTCGTAGAACGCGAGCAGCGCCTCGATGCCGGCGGGCGTGCACGGCAGCGGGCCCGGCAGGCCCAGCGCGAGCCGGCCCATGTTGACCGGGTGCATGCCGTCGACGTCCTTGTCGGGGTCCATCACGGCCAGCGCCTTGTCGTAGTCGAGATGGCGCGGCACCGGGTGCTGCACCAGCAGGCCGTGCACGGCCGGGTCGGCGCTGAACTCCGCGACCACCCGCTCGAGCTCCTCCTGCGTGGTGTCGGCGCCCAGGTGCGCGTGCGGCGACACGAAGCCCAGGTCGGCCGCCTGCCGCTGCTTGATGCGGATGTAGCCGGCGCTCGCGTCGTCGTCACCCACCAGGATGGTCGCGAGCGCGGGTGTGACGCCCTTGTCCTTCAGGACGCGTACGCGGTCGGAGACGTCGGCCAGGATGCTCTCGGCGACCGGGCCGCCGGGCAGCAGACGTGCGGACATGAAAATCCCCCCTCGACCCGTGGCACCCAGGCGGTCGATGCCCACGGAGCGGGCTCCCCGATGGTCGTTGCCATCCTCGTTGCCGCCAGTCGCGTTCTCGCCTCAAGCATGCCAGAACCGGTTTCTAGGACACCCGATCGAGGGTGGCCCGGAGCACAGCCACGGCCGGTTCGATCTCGCTGTCGGCGAGGTTGCCGTAGCCCAGCACCAGCACAGGGGTGGGTGTGACCGGCGGCACGGCCCGGTAGTCGTCGAGCGCCATCAGGCTCAGCCCGGCCCGGGCCGCGGCGCGGACCACCGCCGGCGCGTCGACCCCGGACGGGAGGCGGAGCAGCACGTGCAGGCCGGCCGCGGTGCCGTCGACCGCGCCCTCGGGGACGGCCCGGGCCAGGGCGGCGAGGAGCAGGTCCCGGCGGGTACGGAAGCGGCGGCGGGCCGCCCGCAGGTGGGCGTCGTACCAGCCGCGGTCGACGAAGGTGGCCAGCGCGAGCTGGTCGAGCACCGGCGGGGCCGCTGTGACCGGGTCGGCGGCCGCGGCCAGCACCCCGGGGGCGACCAGCCAGCCGAGGCCCAGCGCGGGGGAGAGCGTCTTGCTGACCGACCCGAGCAGCGCCACCCGGCCGGGGTCCAGGCCCTGCATCGCCGCGATCGGGCGGCGGTCGTAGCGGAACTCGGCGTCGTAGTCGTCCTCCACCACGAAACCGTCGACCGCCCGGGCCCAGCGCAGCAGGGCGGCCCGCCGCGCCGGGGAGAGCACGGTGCCGCTGGGGAACTGGTGTGCCGCCCCGACCACCACCGCGCGGACCCCGTCCAGCCCGTCCACCCGCAGGCCCTCGGCGTCGACCGGGACCGGGCGCACCGCGACGCCCGCGCCCTCGACCGCCGCGCGCAGGCGGGGCCAGCCGGGCTCCTCGACGGCGACCGCGTCGACCCCGAGCCGGCGCAGCGCCCGTGCGATCCGGGCCACGCCGTCGGTGATCCCGGCGCAGATCGTCACCGTGTCCGGCGTGGCGACGGCGCCGCGGGAGCGCCGCAGATATTCGGCGATCGTCCGGCGTGCGGCGGGGTGGCCGCGCGGGTCGGGCAGGCCCAGGTCGGCGACCGAGACGGTGCGGGTGACGGCGCCGACCGCGTCCGCCCAGCGGCGGCGCGGGAAGGCCCGCACGTCGGGCAGGCCGGGTGCGAGGTCGTACCGGGCGGCCGGTGCGCGCGGTCGCGGTGGGCGGGTGCCGCGGGGCGGGTCGTCCGGCGTCCAGGCCACCCGGGTGGCCGAGCCGACGCGGGCGGCCAGGTAGCCCTCGGTGACGAGCTGGCCGTACGCCTCCGTGACCACCCAGCGCGAGCAGCCCAGCTCCTCCGCCAGGGCCCGGCTGGGCGGCACCGCGGCGCCGGTCGGCAGGCGGCCGTCCCGGATCGCGGCGCGCAGGGCCCGGGCCAGGCGCTGGTGCGCGGGGCCCGCGCCGGGGGCCAGGTCGAGCAGCGTCGCCCACGCCAGATTGGTCTGGAAATCCACCACGAGATTGGAGCGTACGGCCTGACCGATCGTCACTAGCGTCGATCCCATGATGGATCACCTCGTACTCGGCGCGATGATGTTCGGCACGACCACCGACGAGGAGCGCGCGTTCGCGATCCTCGACCGCTTCGTCGATGCCGGCGGCCGCTGGATCGACACCGCCAACTGCTACGCGTTCTGGGCCGACCCGAGCGGCTTCGGCGGCCAGAGCGAGGCCCTGCTCGGCCGCTGGCTGGCGAGCCGGCCGGGCGTCCGCGATCGGGTCGCGATCAGCACGAAGGTCGGCTGCGAGCCGCTGGAGGCGGGTCGCTTCCCGGAGACCGCGGAGGGGCTCGCGCCGCAGACGATCAAGAACGGGATCGAGGGCAGCCTGCGCCGGCTCGGCACCGACCGGGTCGAGATGTACTGGGCGCACAAGGACTTCCGGCGTACGGACGTCGACGAGACCGTGGCCGCGTTCGGTGAGCTCGTGGCGGCGGGCCTGGTGGACCGGCTGGGCTGCTCCAACTTCGCGGCCTGGCGGCTGGAGCGGTTCCGCCGGGCCGCCGCGGACGCCGGGGTGCCCGGCTTCACGGCGGTGCAGCAGCACCACACCTACCTGCACCCGCGACCGGACACCCGGCCGACGGTGGTGCACCGCTTCGGTTTCCTGAACGACGAGCTGGTCTCCTATGTGGAGAGCCACGACGATGTCGCGATCTGGTCCTACACGCCGTTGCTGTCCGGCGCCTACACGCGGGCCGACAAGCCGCTGGCGCCGGAGTACGCGCACCCGGGCACCACGCGCCGGCTGGCGGCCCTGGATGCGGTGGCGGCGGAGACCGGCGCGACCCGCAACCAGGTCGTGCTGGCCTGGCTGACCGGCGCCCGGCCCGCGGTGGCGCCGATCGTGGGCCCGAGCACGGTGGCCCAGCTCGACGAGGCGATCGAGGCGATGTCGCTGTCGTTGACGGCCGCGCAACGGTCCCTTCTGGACAGCGCGGCGTAGGGCCTAGGCGCGGACGGCCGGCGCGAGGGTGACGGCCAACGGGGTGGTGGGGTGGCCGATCAGGCGGGCGAGCGTGCCCGGCGTGTCGGCCAGCCCGCCGGCCGCGATGCCCTCGTCGACGCGGGCGAGGAACGCGGCCTCCGGCGCCGGCACGTCCTGCGCGACCAGGGCGTCCCGGTAGCCGTCGGCGGGCAGGTCGCGGTAGGTGACCGGCTCGCCGGACAGGTCACTGACCAGGTCGGCGAGCTCCGCCTTGGTGAACGCGCTGTCGCCGGACAGCTCGTACACGCTGTTCTCGTGGCCGTCGCCGGCCAGCACCGCGGCGGCCGCTGCGGCGTAGTCGGCACGCGGCGCCGAGGCGATGCGGCCGGTGCCCGACGCGCCGATCACCTCGCCGGTCGCGGCGGCCTGCCCGGCCACCGGGAGGTAGACCTCGCTGTACCAGTTGTTGCGCAGGAAGCTGTAGGGCAAGCCGCTCTCGGCGATGTAGCGCTCGGTCCGCTCGTGGTCGGGCACCGGCATCGGGGTGTCGTCGGCGTGCGCGACGCTGGTGTAGGCGAGGAAGCTCGCGCCCATGGCCCGGGCGGCGTCGACCACGGCGCGATGCTGGCGCAGGCGTACGCCCGGCACCGGAACCGAGATCAACAGCACCTTGTCGGCACCGTCGAAGGCGGCCCGCAGCGTGTCGGGCTGGTCGTAGTCGGCCGGGCGCACCTGGACGCCTCGATCGGCCAGGTCGGCGGCCCGCTGCGGGTCGCGGGCCAGGGCCACCACCCGCTCGTCCGGCGCGCGCCGCACCAGGTTCTCGACGACCATCCGGCCCAGCACACCCGTCGCTCCGGTAACGACGATCATGACCTTCCCCCGTACGACGTCGTTCCTTTCCGCAACGGTAGCTCTCAGTAGGGCCCCACGCCGTAGCTCGCGCCGGCCGCCGCCGCCGAGGCGTAGTAGCTCACGCCGCCCGTGGTGCAGGAGCCGCTGCCGCCCGAGGTGATGCCGATGCCGGTCGTGCCGGCGAAGAGCGGGCCGCCGCTGTCGCCGGGCTGCGAGCAGATGGTGGCGCGGATCAGCCCGGTCACCGTCCCGTCGGCGTAGTTGACGGTCACGTTCAGCGCCGTAACGGTGCCGGCGCGCAGCCCGCCGGGGCCGCTGCGGTAGACCCGCGAGCCGACCGCGGTGGCCCCGAACGCGCGGATCGGTTGCAGGCCCGGGTACGTGTTGACGGCGCTGGGCTTCGCGAGCGTCGTGTCGGTGTAGCGGACCAGGGCCGTGTCCCGGTTCGGGGTGACCGCGCTGACCACCCCGAGGGTGACGGTCGCGGCGGCGTCGGCGTAGACGGTGCCGCCGACGGCGCCGACGCAGTGCCGCGACGTCAGGAAGTAGTAGGTGCTGCCGGCGCGGGCGTTGAACCCGATCAGGCAGCGGCCGCCCGCCCGGTGGAACGGGTCGCCGCCCGCGATGTGCCGGCGCAGGGTGCCGTCGTCGCGCAGGAGCCGGCCGCGGTCGCGCAGTGCCGCCCGCAGTCCGTCCCGGGCGCGCTCGCCGACGGTCGCGTCGGCCGACACCACGATGCGTCCGCCCGCGTCGGTCCACCAGGCCGTGCCGGGCAGGCTCCGGAAGGTGTCGAGGCTCGGCGTCGCCGCGGCGGCGGTGGCCGGGAGCAGGACGGCGAGCGCCGCGACGGTGGCGGCGAGGACCCGGGCTGTGCGCATGGCGGCCTCCGCTCGGATAGATATCGACGACTATCCCTGAATGGGATGACCGTCGGCAACCCTTTCGGTGGTATCGGTGGTACTTCTGCTCGGTTCGACGGAAGTTCTGTCGCATCGAAGTTTAGATATGGACACGGAGCCTCGAAGACCCCTACCGTGTGCGCAACGCGGTGACCCGCGTCGATCCCCCCTTCGCTCGCTCCGTCCCTCTCCCGTCCCGGAGGAACAATGAGCACACGGTTACGTCCACTGTCCTGGTTCGCGGCCGCCGGCCTGCTGGTCGGTGGCCTGCTCGTCGCGCCGGGCGCCGCCACGGCCGCGAAAGCGGCCGCCGCCGCCCCGCCGCCGCAGGAGCCCGGTGTCACCCTGCGGGTCTTCGACGTGCAGGTGCCGCTCAACGAGATCTGCGACCTCAAGCCCGCCCAGACGCCCAACGTCGACAAGCTGATGCCCACGATCAACTGGACGACGACCGCCGACTTCGGCGGGTTCAGCGACAACTTCGTCACCCAGGTGACCGGCAACATCAACATCGCCACCGCCGGGTCGTACACGTTCCGGTTGACCAGCGACGACGGCTCCCGGCTGCTGATCGACAACGCTGTCGTCATCGACCACGACGGCTTGCACAGCGCGCAGCCGCCCAAGGAGGGGACGGTCACCCTCAGCACGGGCTACCACTCGCTGCGGATCGACCACTTCGAGCGCAGCGTCGACCAGCAGATCACATTGGACTGGCGTACGCCCGGCTCGTCGGCCTTCGTCCTCGTCCCCAACAGCGTCCTGTCGACGGACGCCGGCGTGGTGCGGGTGACCGCCCCGGGCCGCAAGGAGTGCGAGGGCATCACGGACTCGCCCGGCGACGGGCTGCCGCTGACCTCCGTGCACCCGAACTACACGCTGACCAACCTGCGCCCGACCGGCTTCCAGCCGCAGGTGTCCGCAATGGACTGGTTGCCCGACGGCCGGATGGCCATCACCACGTGGGGCGGCAGCGACCTGGTGGCCGGCGAGGTCTACCTGGTGTCCAACGTGCAGACCGCGACGGCGCCGTCCCAGGTGACCTATCAGCGCATCGCGCAGGGGTTGCGGGAGCCGATGGGCATCAAGTACGTGGACGGGAAGCTGTACGTCTCCGAGAAGCATCGGCTCGTGGAGCTCAACGACACCAACGGCGACTGGGTGACCGACAACTACCGGCAGGTGGCGACGTGGCCGTGGGGCGGCAACTTCCACGAGTTCGCGTTCGGCCTGCTCTACCAGGCACCGTACTTCTACCTGAACCTGTCGATCTCCATCAACTACGGCGGCGCGACCACGAACCCGCAGCCGGCGGCCAACCGCGGCACGACGATCCGGGTCGACAAGAACACGGGCGCGGTGCACTACGTGGCGGGCGGCCTGCGTACGCCCGATGGCATCGGTTGGGGTCCGGAGGGTGGCATCTTCGTCACCGACAACCAGGGTGACTGGCTGCCGTCGTCGAAGCTGGTGCACATCAAGCAGGACCGGTTCTTCAACCTCAACATGAACCCGCCGGGGCCGTTCCAGAACCAGCCGGTGACGCAGCCGGTGCTGTGGATGCCGCAGAACGAGATCGCCAACTCGCCGAGCACGCCGGTCATGCTGTCGTCCGGGCCGTTCGCGGGCCAGATGCTCATCGGCGACGTGACCTACGGCGGCCTGCAGCGGGCCTACCTCGAGAAGATCAACGGTGAGTACCAGGGCGCGCTGTTCCGGCACACGCAGGGCCTGGAGATGGGCGTGCTGCGCACGTCGATCGGCCCGAACGGCGCGATCTACGTCGGTGGCCTCGGCGCCGACGGCAACTGGGGCCAGGCGGGCAAGCTGAAGTACGGCCTGCAGAAGCTGACGGCCAACGGTGGCAACGCGTTCGACATCCTGGCGATGCGGGCGATCAACGGCGGGTTCGAGGTGGAGTACACGCAGCCGCTGTCCGCCGCGACGATCGCGTCGCTGCCCACCAAGTACAACGTCAAGCAGTGGCGGTACGTGCCGACGGCGGCGTACGGCGGACCCAAGGTCGACGAGCAGACGCTGACCGTGACGTCGGCGGTGGCGTCGGCCGACGGCCGCAAGGTGACCCTGAAGATCAACGGGCTGCAGGCGGGCCGGGTCGTCTATCTCCGTTCACCGCGGCCGTTCAGCGCGACCAACGGCCAGGAGCTGTGGAGCACCGAGGCCTGGTACACGCTCAACTCCCTCGTCGGCGGCCCGCAGCAGCCGGGTGGCGTGCTGGAGGCCGAGTCGGCGGCGCTGGCCGGCGGCGCGGCCGTCTCGACCCAGCACGCCGGCTACACTGGGTCCGGTTTCGTGGAGGGCTACTGGAACCAGGGCGCGTCCACGACGTGGACCGTGTCGGCCGCGGCCGCCGGGTCCCATGACGTGAACCTGCGCTACGCCAACGGCCCGAACGGCGGCACGGGCGCGAAGACCGTGTCGTTGTACGTCAACGGCACCAAGATTCGGCAGGTGTCGTTGCCGTTCACCAACACCTGGGACAACTGGGCGGTGAAGACCGACGCGGTGACCCTGAACGCGGGCACGAACACCATCATGTACCGCTACGACGCCGGTGACATCGGCAACGTCAACATGGACAACATCTCGGTCTCCGGCGGGCCGCAGCCGTCCGTGAACCTGGCCCTCAACAAGACGGCGACGGCCGACAGCTCGTGCAACGCCAACGAGGGTCCGGCGAAGGCCGTCAACGGCAGCGTCTCCGGCGGCAACACCGACAAGTGGTGCTCGCTCGGCGCGTCCAAGTGGATGCAGGTCGACCTGGGCGCGGCCGCCTCGGTCAGCCGGGTGGTCGTCAAGCACGCGGGCGCCGGTGGCGAGAACGCGGCGTGGAACACGCGGGACTTCACCGTCCAGGTGTCGTCCAACGGGACGTCGTGGTCCACAGCGGCCACCGTCACCGCGAACACCGCGTCGACCACGACCCACAACTTCACGGCGGTGTCGGCGCGCTATGTCCGGCTCAACGTGCAGACGGCGACGAGTGACGGCAACGCCGCGGCCCGGATCTACGAGCTGGAGGCGTACGGCACGGGCGGCACCAACCGCACGGTGCTCTTCGACGGCACGGCCGCGTCGATGACGGCGAACTGGCAGCACACCAACGGCGCCAACCCGACATGGACCATCACGGGCGGCGGCATGCAGGTCAACGGCGGCGACATCCGCACCCGGGCGTCGTTCGGCGACTACAAGCTGCACGTGGAGTTCTGGTTGCCGCAGTACGGCCCGGAGGTGACGGGTCAGGCCCGCGCGAACAGCGGAGTCTACCAACAGGACCGGTACGAGCTGCAGGTGTTGGACTCCTTCGGCGACACGTCGCTGGGCAACGACGAGGCGGCATCGATCTACCAGAAGAAGGCGGCGGACGTGAACGCGGCGACGGCGCCGCAGACGTGGCAGACCTACGACATCACGTTCCGCGCGGCCCGCTTCAACGGCACGACGAAGACCGAGGACGCCCGGATGACGGTGGTCTGGAACGGGGTGGTGGTGCACAACAACGTGGCGGTCAACGGCCCGACGGGCGGGGGAGCGGCGGAAGCCAACACCCCGGGCCCGATCCGCCTACAGGACCACACGAACCCGGTCCGCTACCGCAACATCTGGATCGAACCGGCATAGCAACCAGTAGTTCGGGCGCCGGCCGCTCCGACCGGCGCCCGACCGTCACCTCACCGGGCCCGCTGCAGCGCCGACACGTACTCCTGGAAGTGGCGATCGAGCAGCCCGGCGAGGTCGTCGGTCGCGGTGGCGGCGTACTCGTCGAAGACCTGGCGGTACATGGCGATGTCGTGCGTGCCCCGCGTCGAGATCGAGGTGTTCAGGAGGTCGATGACGGCGAGCTCGTCGTCGACCAGCTCGAAGCCGTTCATCGGGAGGGTTCGCAGGCGGGCGTCGTCGGGGATGACCGAGATGGTGACGTTTCCCTGGGCGGCGATCTCGCGGATCCGCGTGATCTGGGCCGGCATGATCTCGGGTGGATAGAACCGGCTCTCGAACACGGCTTCCAGCATGACGAAGTGGAAGGTCCGGTCCGGGTCGGCGAGGATCGCCTGACGGGCCACCCGAGTCGCGACGGCCTCGGCGACGGCCACGCTGCCGGCGGCGTCACTCGCCGGCGAGATCACGTGCTGAAAGCTCGCCAGGACGGCCCGCGCGTACTCGCTGGTCTGCAGCAGGCCGGGGATCACCAGGGGCTGGAAGACGCGCAGGGATCGGGCGTCGGACTCGAGCTCGCGGACGCTGCCCTGCCGGCCGGGCAGTGAGGTCGTGAAGGCGCGCCAGTCGGTCATCCGGTTCTGCCCGTGCTCCGCGAGATCCACGAGGTGGCGGACGACGTCGTCGGGGGCGCCGAGCGCGCGGGCGACCCGGGCCACGTCCGCGGGGTCGGGCAGGCCGACCCCGTTCTCCAGCCGGGAGATCTTCGGTTGGCTCATGCCGACCTGCCTGGCGAGCTCCCGTCCGGTCAAACTCTTGGCCCGGCGCAGGCGGGCGAGTGTCGTGCCGAGCGAGTCCTCGGGGTCGAAGGGAGCGTCGGGCGTGGACGTCACGGGACGCTCCCTTCGTCGGTGGACAGAGGCGCGTTCTCAGGAGATGGAGCGGGCCGCGGCGGCCAGGAGATCGACGGGAATCTCCACGAGCTGCTCACCGTCGGGAAGGTCGACCCCCGACCCGTCGGCCGGCACGAGGTAGCCCTGGACGATGATCGTGCCGCGACCGCTGTCGTAGATGGTCGGGCACGAACCGCCGCCGCAGGAGGTGGCCGAGAGCGTCCGAAGGTTCAGGCCCGCTGTCTGGTTTGTAGGCATATTCACGGGGAAGCATCCTGATTCAAGATTTCCTGGTAGTCAACGGACCACGCAGGCCGGCTTCACCGAAAGAGTTTCTGTGGCAACACGTTGGCAGGAAGTGCGCACTCTGCGATCGGGCTGGTAGGCACCATATCACTCAGCCATATGGCACTCCAGGTGTCTCGTGGACAGCTGAATTCGCACCAGATGAATTCAGTCATGTGACCTTGAATGTCGATCATGGATAGTGAATCCAATATCGCTCGGCCCAACGATGTGGGGTGATCATCGTGAGTCCTGCGAATCTGTGGTCTTCCTTCACCGACCATCGGTACGTCGTCGTGGTCGCCGTCGTCGTGAGTGGAAGCTGAAGGGGGTCGGCAATGGGAGACGTCGCGGTCATCGCCGCCGTAGCCGTGTTCGTCGGGCTCGTCGTGCTGGTCGAGCTCGCCTCGGCCGTACTGCCCGTCGTCATCATCATCACCTGCGTACCCCCGCACGAGCGCCCCGCCCTGGTCGCGCTCGTCGAGGCCACCGGCGGCCGGCGGCTGCGACTGGGCCGGGCCCTGCGGCTCGCGGTCGTCGCCCTGGGCGACACTCACACGCGGGACACCCGTCCGGGCCTGTGAGAGTCGGGTGGGTGACGGATGCGAAATCCGTTCACTCGAACGGGGTCAATCGATGGCGGTCAGCGGATACTGTTGCCCGCGTGTTGCCGGAGCGATGGTCGGAACGCGACGCCTACGACGCCTACATGGGCCGGTGGAGCCGGCGCGTGGCGCCGCTGTTCCTGCGTTGGCTGACCGCCCCCGCCGGGCGGCGGTGGGTCGACGTCGGGTGCGGCACCGGTGCGTTGAGCGGCGCGGTGCTCGAGGCGGCGGCGCCTGTCGAGGTGACCGGCGTCGACAGTTCCGCGGCCTTCGTGACCGCTGCGGCCGGCCGGGTCGGCGACCCGCGGGCCCGGTTCCGGGTCGGTGACGCGGGCGCGCTGCCGCTGGCCGACGCCGGGGTCGACGTCGCCGTGAGTGGGCTGGCGCTCAACTTCGTGCCCGACCCGAAACGCGCCGTCGCGGAGATGGCCCGCGTGACGGTGCCCGGCGGCACGGTCGCCGCCTACGTCTGGGACTACGGCGAGGGCATGGAGATGCTCCGTCACTTCTGGACGGCCGCCACGACGATCGACCCGACCGCGCCCGACGAGTTGGGGCGGTTCGCGGCCATCTGCCGGCCCGATCCCCTCCGTACGCTCTGGTCCGGGGCCGGTCTCACGAGCGTCACCGTCGACGCGGTCTCGGTCCCGACGACCTTCACCGGGTTCGACGACTTCTGGACGCCGTTCCTGGGCGGCCAGGGTCCGGCGCCGGGCTTCGTCGCCCGCCTCGAGCCCGTCGACCGCAACCGCCTGCGCGACCTGCTGCGCGCGCGACTACCGGCGGCACCGGACGGTTCGATCCGGCTGACCGCGCGCGCCTGGACCGTACGCGGCACCGTTTCCTGACCTTCGTCCCACCCTGCGGAAGGCCCGCGCGCGACCCGGCGTGCCGCTTCGTGGCGGGCGGCGAAATCCGGTCAAATGATGGTCCGGCACCCGCCAGCGCCGGGGCACCGAACGGGGGCGATGCACCATGCACGCGAACACCGCGCCGAGCGAGGTCCGCTGGGTCTACCGGCCGCCGCGCAACCGCCGCTCACCCGAGTCACGCCTGTCCGGCGCACCGGTCTTCGGCGTCAGCGCCGCCGACGAGGCGGGCCTGGTCGACGTGATCCTCACCGACGGCACGCGCCTCACCGCACCCGCCGGCGACGTCGTCGCCGAACCCATTTAGGCGCGATTCCCTGCTCGGGTCCGCGGTGGGCACGACCGTCGCTCCCGCCAGACACCGCTACGCTGCCGCGTCCGCGGTTGTCATACACCGAAAACCCACCAACCCGGTCACGTCCCTTTCCTAGGATCTTGCGTGTGGTGATCACGCTGCCGTGGGAGGTCACACCCACCCTCGCGGTCGGCCCGGGGTGCGCCGCACTCGGCGTCGGCCGGCGGGCCTGGCTGGGGGAGTTCCCGGACCCGGCGACGGCCCACGCGTCGCTGTCCGCGGCGGCCGGCGTCGCGCCGGAGGTGGTCGCGGTGGACCTGCACCCCGGCGACCCGGCCCGCCGTTGGGCGGCCCAGGCCGGCCTCCCGATCCGCGCGGTGCCACGCCACCACGCGCTGGTCGCGGCGGTCCTGGCGACGCACGCCGTCGGCCCCGACGAGCAGGTGATCGGACTCGCGCTGGACCACGGCGGCTACGGCCCCGACGGCGCCACCTGGGGCAGCGAGGTCCTGATCGCGGGCTACAAGGACGCCCGCCGCATGTCCCACCTGGACTACGTCCGCGTAGCCGGCGCGACCGCCGCCCGCCCCCACCGCCTGGCGCTGGCCCACCTCCGCCACGCGGGCATCCCCTGGGACCTGGACCTCCCCCCGGTCCGGGCGTGCTCGACCCGCGAACGCCGCACCCTGGCACACCAGTTGGAAACGGGCTACGGCTGCGGCGCGACGGCGAGCCTCGGCCACCTGCTCGACGCCCTCGCCGCGCTGGGCCTCGAAGGGCGGGGCGTCGGCACGCCGTACCCGGCCATGGGTCTGGATCCGGGGACGCTGGTCCGCGCCGTCGTCGCCGACCTGCGGCGGGGGACGCCGACGGACGAGATCGCGGCGCGGGTCCGGGCGACGGTCGTCGCGCTCACGGCCGAGCAGGTGCGGCGCTGCGCCGACGACACCGGGCTCGACGTGGTCGCGCTGGCCGGCGACGTGTTCGACGACCCGGCGCTCACCCGCGCGACCAGGAAAACCCTGCCCGGGTTCACCGTGCTGTCCGGGAAGCCACCCCTGGTCCTGGGTCGACTGCTCTGCGCCGCGGCCGGCTGACTCACATCTCGTACTGCTCGGCCAGTTCGTTCCGCAACGTCTCCGCGTACGGCGCGAGCTCGCGCACGATCGTGGCCCACTCCGCGTCACCGACCGTCACGGCCGGGGGCGTGTCCGGCAGCGTAGAGACGAACTCGTGCCGGCGGCCCGTCGACGGGTGGCTGCTGAACAGCGATGCCTCGGTACGGATGGTGAGCTGGCGCAGCACATCGACGCGCAGGTCGTTGCGGGCCCGGTTCTGGGCGACACGGGCGCGCCACTCGGCCATCGCGAAGCCCTTGCGGGCCACGCCGCTGATCGCGCCGTGGAACAGCGGCAGGGCGGCGGTCGCGTCGAACAGGCTCAGTGTCGCCTCGCGCCCGGCGACTTTCACGGCGAGCAGGTCGGCCTGTTGCTCGGCGCGCCGATCGTCGCGGGCGGCCGCGACGTGGATCGCCGCGTGTACGGCGAACGACAGCCACGAGAGCAGGCCGGTGATCAGCCGCCACAGCTCGTAGACGATCAGGTAGAGCCCGAGCAGGTCACGTTCCGCACCGGATACCCGGCTGGGCCGCAGGCCGCCGGCGATGTGACCGAAGGTGACGCGGGCCGGCCGGGTCAGCATCCGGCGGCGGGAGTCCCGGTTCTTGAAGTGGCCCAGCTCGTGACCGAGCAGCGCGACCAGTTCGCCGGACTCGACACTGGCCACCAACGGGATCCCGAGCGTCAGGATGCGGCGCTGCCGAAGGCCCGCGACCGTCGTCCACGCTCCCCACAGGTGGGGGTCGACCGCGACGATGTCGGGGCGCGGGCTGCCGGTCGCGACCGCGACGCGGTCGATCAGCGCGTGCAGCGCGGGCGCGCGATCCGCGCCGAGCGGGTAGCGGCCACCGAGGATCTTCTTGACCCGCCCGAGCCGAGGGCGCACGAGGTACGCGACCAGAAGGAGCGGCAGCCCGAGCGCGACGGGACCTGCGAACAGCAACCAGACCGCCGCCACGAGCGCGGTCGCCGGCACCGCGACCAGCACGACGGAGATCGCCACCAACAGCACGAGGACGCGGGTACGCACGGGTGCGCCGGCGGCCAACAGCTTGTCGGCCCGGAAGCCGGCGCGGTGGTCTCGTGTCCGGATCTGCCGCCAGAACCAGGTCGACCGCTCGATCGGCGCGAGCGTGTCGAGGTTCCACTCACAGCGTGGGCACCACGAGGGCTGGTCCTCCTCGACCGCCAACGGCACCGCGCAACTCGGACAGGTATCGGTCACCGGCGAATTGTGGGGTGTAGTTGATCATAGGTCAACCGCCTGTCCGGCTTCGACCGCCGCGGGCGTCGGGGGCTGGATCGTCGCCCTGCGCAGCGGCGAGCCGAGCGTCGCCAGCAACGCCGTGCCGACCAGGCAGGTCAGCCCGCCGATGACCAGGGCCGTGGCGCCCGAGGTCGCCGACGCCAGCAGGCCCGCGCGGAGGTTGCCCAGTTCCGGGCCCGCCACCCCCACCACGTGTTCCAACGCCGCCACCCTGCCTTGAAAAGCGTCCGGTGTGGACGACTGCACCACCGTCCCCCTGGCCACCACCGCCCACGTGTCGGCCGCCCCCGCCACCGCCAGGCAGGCCAGCGCCGCCGGCAGAGTCGGGGCCAGGCCCGTGAACGCGAGGGCCGCGCCCCAGACCGCCCCGCAGGCAAGCAGGACCAGGCCCGGGCGGCCCGCGCGCGTCGAGAGTCCGGAAAGGACCGACGCCACCGCGCCGCCCACGCCCAGGGCCGTCAAGAACAAACCCAGGGTCGCCGGCGAGCCGCCGAACTTCTCCGAGTTCACCACCGGGAACAGGGCCACCGGCATCGCCAGCAGGGTGGCGCAGAGGTCTGCCAGCAGGGCGCCCGCCACCGGGCGGGTGCGGACCGCGAAGAGCAGGCCGGCGCCCACCGCGCGTAGGCCCGCCCCGCCTCCCGACGAACCCGTCACCCGCGGCAGGCCCGCGATGCCGATCAGCGCCGCCCCGAACGACGCCGCGTCGACCACGAAGCAGACCGGCGTGCCCGCCAGCGCCACCACCACACCCGCCGCCGCGGGACCCAGCAGCATGGCGAGCTGGAACGACAGGTGGTTCAGCGCGAGGCCCGCCGCCAGCCGCGGTGCGGGGAGCAGCACCGGTACGAACGCCCGCAGCGCCGGGTAGGCCAGCGCCGACAACCCCGAGTGGGCCGCGGCCAGCGCCAGCATCACCCCGACCGGGCTCGCGGTCACCGCCGTCACCGCCATCAGCAGGCTTGTCGCCAGCAGGCCCCAGGTCGCGCCCGCGGCCAGCCGGCGGCGGTCGACGTGGTCCACGAACGCGCTGCCCACCAGCGCGACCGTGATCAGCGGCACCGCGGTGACCAGGCCCAGCAGGCCGACCAGCGCCGGGTCGTGGGTGCGGTCCCAGACGAAGAAGACGACGGCGAACCCGCCGAACTGCCCACCGAAACCCGACAGCGTCGTGCCGATCCAGAGCCGGCGGAACGCGCGATGGTCGCGCAGCGGGCGCAGGTCGAGGAGCGCGCCCCTCATAGGGAGAAGTTGGCGCGCAGCCGCTCCGCGAACGACCGCCGTTCGAGCGCCCGGCGGATGTCCGCGACCACCGTCGTCAGCGCGTACGGCAGCTCCGCCTCCAACTCCCGCAGCGACGTCTCGGTCGCGCGCCACTCCGCGACCAGGAACGGCACCACCTCGAGCCCTCGCGGGGACAGCCGGATCCGCCGCGTCCGGCCGTCCACGTTGTCGGCGTCGACGACCAGCCCCGCCCGCCGCATCGCCGAGACCGTCTGGCTCATCGCCGAGTGCGTGACCGCGATCCGGTCGGCGAGCTGCTGGATCGTCAGCGGCTCGTGCCGGGAGAGCTGGATGATCGGCCCCACGTACCGGGTCCGCACGTCGTCGATGCCCGCCTCCGCGTAGAGGCCGGCGATGTCGCGGTCCATGCCGTGCAGCAGGGCCCAGACCGGACCCCAGTGACTGCTGTCGAGGAGATCTGCCACGCGTACGATGTAACAGCACTTATATAAGCACTGTCAAACGTATTCTGGCGGCATGGCGCCGTTGATCATCCGTCCGGGAGTCGAGATTCCCGAGGCCGAGCTCCGCTGGCGGTTCTCCCGCTCGTCGGGCCCCGGCGGCCAGGGCGTCAACACCGCCGACTCCCGCGTCGAGCTGAGCTGGGATCTCGAGCAGACCACCGCGCTCGGGCCGCACCTCAAGGACCGGGCCCGGGTGCGACTGGCGAACCGGCTGGTCGGCGGCGTCCTCACCATCGCCGCCTCGGAGCACCGGGCCCAGTTGCGCAATAGGGAGGCAGCGCTGGCGCGACTGGCGGCGTTCGTCCGCGAGGCCATCGAGCCACCGCCGCCACCACGGCGCGCGACCAAGCCGTCACGCGGCGCCAAGGAACGCCGGATCGCCGAGAAGAAGCGGCGCGGCGAGGTCAAGCGCCTCCGGCGACCGGACGGGCGCGACTGACGCGAACCCGTGGCACGATCGGCGGATGAACGAGAGCGTGCGCGCGGTCGAGGGTGACCGCTGGGTGGTCGTCGGCCTCGACAACGGCGGCAACGCCAACAACGCGACCGTGCTCGACTCGGCCGGCACGTTCCTGGTCGAGGGCCTGCTGGAGAGCCCCAGCCGGGTCAAGGAAGGGCCGGCCGTCGCGGTCGAGGCGCTCAGCGAGGCGTTCGACAACGTGCTGGTCCAGACCGGGGTGCCGCGCGCGGCCGTACGCTCCGTGGGGCTGGACACCCCGGGCCCGGCCAGCGCCACCGGCGTCATCTCGGCGAAGGGCTCGACCAACTTCGTCGACCCGGCGTGGCGCGGCTTCGACGTCCGCACCGCGCTGGAGGAGCGGATCGGCTTCCCGGTCGTCTACAACAACGACGGCAACGCCGCCGCCCTGTACGCGCACCACGTCCACTTCGGACTCATGGGGCCCAGCCGCTCGTCGGTGTCGGCCATCGTCGGCACCGGGCTCGGCGGCGGGGTGATCGAGTCCGGGCGGATCGTCTCCGGCGCCGCCGGCATGGCCGGTGAGCTGGGCCACGTGCACATCCCGATGCGCGGCCTGCTCGACGACGACCAGCCGATCCCCGACTGCAACTGCGGCTTCGACGGTGACGCCGAGAGCGTCGCCTCGCTGACCGGCATCGAGCGCAACCTCCTGCCGTACTGGCTCGCCAAGAATCCCGACCACCCGCTGCACCGGGAGACCGACCCGGCCACGGCGGCCAAGCTCGTCCGCGGGCTCGGCGAGGCCGGCGACCCGCTCGCGCGGAAGATCTTCGCCCAGCAGGCCGCCGCGATCGGCCGCCTGTTCACGATCGCCGCCAACTTCACCGACCCCGACGCGTACTTCGTCGGCGGTGGCGTCGTCCAGGCCTCCGCGGCGTTCGGCCAGTGGTTCCTGGAGCAGGTCGAGCGGAACACCCGACTGCGCGACGAGCAGCGGCAGGTGGCGACGTTCGCCCTCGTACCCGATCTCGACATGGCCGGTGCCCGCGGCGCCGCCCTCGCCGCCCGCCAGTCGGTGCCCCGCGGGACGACGTAGGACGGACGTATCACCGCCGGGGCGGGCGCCTCCGCAGGGCATGGACCTCATCACCCTCGCCCTGGTCGCCGCCGTCGTGCTGGCGGTCGTGCTGTTGACCCGGCGCCATAAGCGCAGGCGGCCGAGCCCCGAGACGCCGACGCCCGGCGGCGACGCGGCCGTCCCCACGTTCCGCGTCGTCACCCTCGGCCCCCGCGGCTCGGGCAAGACGCTCCTGCTCGCCAGCATGTACCACCAGATGCAGACCTGGGGTGGCCGGGGCTTCTTCCTCGCCGCGCCGCGGGAGCAGGTCGCCCTGCTCAACCACTGGTTCACCGAGGTCGAGGACCCGGGCCGGGACTGGCCGGCCGGGACCGTCACCGCCGACACCCGCGAGTTCACCTTCGACGTGCGCACCCGCGGCCGCTCGGGCGCGCTGCACACGGTGTTCCGGCTCAGCTACCTCGACTACGCCGGCGCGCTGCTCACCCAGCCGCCCGAGCCCGGCTCGACGCTGTGGAAGGACCTCGACGACCGGATCGAGCAGGCCGACGCGCTGATCGCCGTCATCGACGGGCATCGCGTGCGGCAGTGGCTGGACGGGCGCCGCGAGGGGCAGATGGGTCTCCAGCACGCGCTGACCGCGATGATCAGCCGGATGTTGGTGGTGGAGAAGCCGATCACGTTCTGCATCACCAAGTACGACCTGCTGCGCGACATCGACGCCGACGAGGACGGGCGGCTGCGTACCGTGCGCAAGCTGCTGATGACCAACCAGGGCTTCCGCGACCTCGTCAACGAGCACGCCGGGCGCCGCGTCGTGCGGCTCGTGCCGGTCTCGGCGGTCGGCCCGGCGTTCGCGGAGCTCGACGAGTCCGGCGCGATGACGAAGCTGCCCGACGGCCTGCTCGAACCCACCAATGTGGACGTGCCCCTGGCCGCCGTCGTGCCCGACGTCTTCGAGCAGATCATGCTCCGGCTCGACCAGGCCAAGCTGGCGGCCGAGTTCGACCGGCTGCGCCGGCAGACGCGGCGTTCGCCCGGCGAGGCGTTCGCCGACCTCGGTGCGACGTTGATCCGGTCGACCAACCGGGTGATCGGCGCGCTCAACCCGCTCTACGCCTCACTCGTGGGGCTCGCCGCCGCCGACCTGGTCCGGCGCCAGGAGGAGAACGCGGCCACGCACGACGCGTACGTGACGCGGCTGCTCGACGAGGCCGAGGCGCACCTCGAGGACTTCCAACTCGCCCAGCGCAAGGTGATCCGCGAGTTCCGCAGCCGGGTCGACGTGCTGGAGGGCCGGCTGTCCAGCTCCCGCCTGGGCGGCACGCCGTGACGCGGGCGTGGCCGATCGCGGTCGCGGCGGGCCGGCGCCGCGACTACAGCACGGTGCTCACCCCCGAGATCATCAGCACGGAGTACGGCGTGCTGGCCGAGTCGCTGAGCCCGGGCCCCGTCGGCGGCGCCCCCCGGGTGCGGGCGGTGACCACGGCCAGCGGCGTGCGGCTCACGGTCGCCTACCGCACCCACGCGCTGACCGCGGTCCGCGACCAGCAGGGCCGCCCCCTGCTGATGATGTACGGCCTCGCGCGCACCGGCACCACCACCTCGCCACCGTCGGACGCCGACCTGGACCGCGCCTGGGATCCCGCGATCGCCGCGTACGAGCGGTTCCTGGCGGGGGAGGAGGCCTTCGCGGCGCTCCCGTCGCGGGCCGTCCCGACCGACTGGCCGGGCGGGGGCACGGTGTCGCCGGCACCCGAGCGACCCGGCCTGCGGACCGGCATCGCGGCCCTGACGGCCGCCGTCGTGGTCGTCCTCGTCGGCTGGTTCCTCCTGCGGCCGGGCGACGACCCGCGACCGTGTCTTGCCCGGACCACCGCCACCGTCGACGCGACGGCACCGACCTGCACACCGACCACACTGGACCCCAGCCCGCCGGCGGTGCGATGATCGCCCGATGATCAGCGTCGAAGAACGCGGTGCCGTGTCGGTCGTCCGGATCGCCAACGGCCCGGTCAACGTGCTCGACCTGGAGACGCTGCGGGAGCTGACGTCGACCCTCGCCGGGCTCTCCGGGGCGCCCGCGCTGGTGCTCACCGGCGAGGGCCGGGCGTTCTCCGCCGGCGTCGACCTCAAGCGCCTGGTCGAGGGCGGCGAGGCGTACACCCGGGAGTTCCTCCTGGCCCTCGGCGGCGTGTTCCAGGCGGTGTTCGACCATCCCCGCCCGATCGTGGCCGCCGTCAACGGGCACGCGATCGCCGGCGGGTGCGTGATCGCGGCGGGCTGCGACTACCGGTTCATGTCGGCCGGCACGATCGGCGTGACCGAGTTGCTGGTCGGCGTGCCGTTCCCGGGCGTGGCACTGGAGGCGATCCGGTTCGTCGCCGGCGCGCGCACCGCCTCGCTCGTGCTCACCGGGCGGACCCTGAAGCCCGCCGAGGCCCAGGCGGTCGGGCTCGTCGACGAGGTGGTCGAGCCCGACGCGCTCCTCGCCGCCGCCCTGGCCCGGGCCGAGGCGTTCGCGGCGATCCCGGCCGCCAGCTTCACGATGACCAAGGTCGCGCTGCGGGCCGACGCGAAGCGGCTGATGGGCGACGGCGACGTCGACGAGATCATCGAAGCCTGGACGAGCCCGCCGGTACGCGCGGCGATCGAGACCTACCTGAGCAACCTCAAGCGGGCCTAGGAGCCCGCACCCGGCGCCCACGGGTTGTAGTCGACCTCCAGCGGCTCCTGCTCCGGCCGCTCCGCCTCGGGGACGTGCTGCAGGTTCACCCGGATCCGGTACCAGATCGAACTGCGCCCCCGCATGCCGTCGACCAGCACGTCGGCCGGCTGCAGGTAGCCGACGATCGCGGCGTGACGGGCCTTCCACCGGTCGAGCGCGGCCAGCGACTCGTCCTTGGTCTTCGACCGGGCGATCTCGACGAGCGGCTTCGTCTGCTGCCGGCGCCCCTCACCCTTCGGGGGCTTCTCCGCGGGCCCGAGCCGGCGGGCCAGGTCGAGCAGCGGCTCCAGCGAGCCACGGGCCGACTCGATGCCCGTCCACGGGTCGCCCTGCTCGGCCCAGCGGTCGCGCACGGTGCGCACGGTGAAGTCGGCGGGCCGGCAGGACGGCACCTCGTCCCACGTCAGGGGAGTCGAGACGCGGGCGTCCGGCAGCGGGCGCACCGAGTAGGCGGACGCGACGGTGCGGTCCTTGGCGTTCTGGTTGAAGTCGACGAACACCCCTTCCCGCTCCTCCTTCCACCACCGCGCCGTGGCCAGGTCCGGCACCCGGATCTCCACCTCGCGCGCCACGGTCTCCGCGGCGAGCCGCACGTCGCGGTAGCTCCAGTGCGGGTCGATCCGCGCGTAGATGTGGAAGCCGCGCGACCCTGACGTCTTCGGCCAGGCGGTCAGCCCGTGCTCCTCGAGCACCTCGCGGGCGACCAGCGCGACGTCGACGATCTGGCCCCACTCGACGCCGGGCATCGGGTCGAGGTCGACGCGCAGCTCGTCGGGATGGTCGAGGTCCTCCGCGCGTACCGGATGCGGGTTGAGGTCGATGCAGCCGAGGTTGACCACCCAGGCGAGCCCGGCGGCGTCGCGGACGACGGTCTCCGCGGCCGAGGTGCCGGAGCGGTAGTGCAACTCGGCGACCTCGATCCAGTCGGGCCGCTTGGCCGGCGCCCGCTTCTGCCAGATGGCCTCCTCGCCCAGGCCCTTGACGAACCGCTTGAGCACCATCGGCCGCCCGCCGACACCGCGCAGCGCGCCCTCGGCCACGGTGAGGTAGTAGCGGACCAGGTCGAGCTTGGTGTGGCCGGCCTCGGGGAACACCACCCGGTCAGGGTTGGTGATCGTCACCTCGCGCCCGGCGACCTCCAGCACTTCAGACGCCACACGACCACCTTAATCAGGTGACGTCGGGGTCGACGGCGATCAGGACCTTGCCGACCGTGCCGTCCTGGACCGCGTCGTGGGCCGCGGCCGTGTCCTCGAACGGGAAGACGGTGACCGGCGGGGGAGTGAGCAGGCCCGCCGCGAGCGCCGTGGTGATGTCGGCGGCCGCCTGCAGGAACGCCTCCTCCGGCATCGTGTAGAGCAGCACGAAGCGCAGCAGCAGGTTGCGGTTCATCAGCTCGCGGACGGCCAGCTCGGCCGGCTGCGGCTCGGCGGCGTAGCAGGCGATCGTCGAGTGCGGCGCGGCCACCGCGAGGTCGAGCACCAGGTTGCTGGCCAGCGCTACCTCGATGATCCGGTCGATGCCCTCGGGCGCCAGCGCCCGGATCTCCTCGGCCGCGCTCGGACCCCGGTAGTTGACCACGTGCCGCGCGCCCGCCTCGCGGGCGAGATCCGCCTTGGCCGCGCTGGACACCGTGCTGATCACGGTCGCGCCCGCGGCCAGTGCCTGCTGGATCGCGTACCGGCCGACCGCGCCGGCTCCACCCGCGACCAGCACCGTGCGGCCGTCGAGCGGACCGTCGGCGAAGAGGCAGCGGTGCGCGGTGACCGCCGGTACGCCGAGCGTCGCGCCCAGTTGCATCGACGCGTTCTCGGGCAGCGGGACCGCCTGGTCCGACGGGATCACCGTGTACTGCGCGGCGGAGCCCCACGGCCGGCGGTAGGCGGCCATGTAGAGCCAGACCCGCTCGCCGATGCGGGCCGGGTCCACACCCGGGCCGACCTCGTCGACCACGCCGGCGCCGTCCTGGTTGGGCACCTGGAAGTGGCTCGTCCGCGGCTGCGGCACCATGCCGGAGCGCGCCTTCCAGTCGGTCGGGTTGACGCCCGAGTAGGCGATCCGCACCCGCACCTCACCCGGCCCGGGGCTCGGCGTGTCGATCTCCTCCAGCCGGAGCACGTCGGTGGCGGGACCCGGTTCGCGGTAAACGGCGGCACGCATGGTCGACAGCTTAGCGAGAGGCCGCAGACATCCATTGACTTGAATAGTAAAGTTTCCTAAGCTTTTGCCACCTCGAGGCCCATCGGCGGGACCAACCCCACCCGCCGAGCACATGCGCGCACCTCCGCCCGACTCCACGCACAGAGCCTCGAAAGGTCGCCCCATGACCAGGAGATTCGCCGCGGCCGCGCTCGCCACCGCGACCGCGCTCGCCGCCGGCACGCTGGCCGTGCTGGCCGCACCGAGCCCCGCCCAGGCCGCCGTGCTGCCCAACGGCTTCAAGAGCGTCGGCTACATGCCCTCGTGGGCCGGCAGCGCCACCGCGATCCAGTACAACAAGCTCACCCACGTCAACTACGCCTTCGTGCTGCCGACGGGCAGCGGTGGGCTGACCGCCGTCGACAACCCGGGCAAGCTCCAGCAGATCGTCAGCCTCGGGCACGCCGCCAACACCAAGGTGCTGATCGCCATCGGCGGCTGGAACGACGGCAACGACTCCGCCTTCGAGCAGATGGCCGCGAACGCCGGCGCCCGCACCACCTTCGTCAACAACGTCGTCAACCTGGTCAACCAGTACAACCTGGACGGTGTCGACATCGACTGGGAATATCCTGACCCGGGCACCTCCGGCAACAACTTCACCGCGCTGATGTCACAGCTCAGCTCCGCCATGCACAGCCGCGGCAAGCTGCTCACCGCCGCGGTCGTCTCCGGCGGCGGCACCGCGCAGGGCGTGCAGCCGGCCGTCTTCGGCATGGTCGACTTCCTCAACATCATGACGTACGACGGCGGGTCGCCCCATGCCAACTACAACTGGACGCTGTCGAGCATCAACGAGTGGAAGTCACGCGGGCTGCCGGCCAGCAAGGCGGTCGTCGGTGTGCCGTTCTACAGCCGCCCCGGCGGCATCCCGTACAACCAGATCATCGCCCAGAACCCGGCCTGGGCCAACCAGGACTGCGCGACCATCAACGGCGTGCAGCAGTGCTACAACGGCCTGCCGACCGTGCGCGCCAAGACCCAGTGGGCGATGGCCAACGCGGGCGGGATCATGAACTGGGAGCTGTCGCAGGACCCGAACAACGCCAACTCGCTCGTCAGTGCGATCTACACGGTCGCGACCGGCGGTGGCGGCCCGACCAACCCGCCGACCGGCCGCACCGGGCGGATCACGGGCCTGGCCGGCAAGTGCGTCGACGTCGCGGCGGCCAGCACCGCCAACGGCGCCGCGGTGCAGCTCTACACCTGCAACGGCACCAACGCGCAGACCTGGACGGTGGCCACCGACGGCACCGTGCGGGCGCTGGGCAAGTGCATGGACGTCGCCAGCGGCTCGACCGCGAACGGCGCCAACGTGCAGCTCTGGGACTGCAACGGCTCCGGCGCGCAGGTCTGGCAGGCCCAGTCCAACCAGACGCTGCGTAACCCGCAGTCCAACAAGTGCCTCGACGTGCGCGACAACAGCAGCGCCGACGGTGCACGGCTGCAGATCTGGGACTGCTTCGCGGGCGCGAACCAGCGCTGGGTCCTGCCCTAGAACAACAGGCATCGGGTACGGCGGGAGCACCCTCCC
>NZ_BONE01000081.1 GCF_016862555.1 Asanoa siamensis
CGCGGCGGCCCGGTGGGCGCGGCGGCGGGTGCCGGCGGCGATCCGGGCCCGCGGCTGGTACGCGGAGGCCCTGCGCCGCACCGACCCGGCCAGGGCGGTCGGCGCCATCCGGGCGGGCCTGCGCATCCTGGACGAGCACGCGGCCTCGCTGGGCGCCACCGACCTGCGGGTGCACTCGGCCGCCCACCGCCGCGACCTGACGGCACTGGGCATCCGCCTCGCGTTGCGTGACGGCCGCCCGCACCGGGTGCTGGAGTGGGCGGAGCGCGGCCGGGCGACCCGGCTCGGGCACCGCCCGGCCCGGCCGCCCGCGGACCCGCTGCTGGCCGACCTGCTCGCCCAGCTCCGCGGCGTGGCGTTCGAGCTCGCCGACGCGGGCGCGGCCGAGACCGCGCGGCTGGTGCCGCGGCAGGTGGCGCTGGAACGGCGGATCCGCGACCATGTCCGCACGCACGCCCCGCGCGGCGGCACTCCACGGTGGACGCCGGTCCCGTTCGACGCTCTGCGCGCGGCGCTGGGGTCGCGGACGTTCGTCGCGTTCGTCGAGTCCGACGGGGTGCTGCACCGGCTGGTCCTGGCGCGCGGCCGGTTGCGGGTCCACGCGATCGGCCGGGCGGCACCGATCGCGGACCTGGTGCGCCGCCTACCGTTCGCGCTGCACCGCCTGGCCCGGCCGGGCGACGACCGCCGCGCGGCGGCGACGGCGCTCCTGACGGCGGCCGCCGCCCGGCTCGACGCGGCGCTGCTCGCCGGCCTCGGCGACGAGCCGCTGGTGATCTCGCCGACGGGCGCCCTCCACAGCCTGCCGTTGTCGATCCTCCCGTCCTGCGCCGGCCGCCCGGTCACGGTGTCCCCGTCCGCGACCCTGTGGTGCACGGCAGCCGCGGCGCCCCCGCCCGTCGTCGGGCGTCCGCCGGTCAGGCCGGATCCTGTGCCGCGGCAGACGCGTGGGGAGTCGGCGGCGCGGGTCGCGGTCGTGGCCGGACCGCGGTTGCCCGGGGCCCGGGTCGAGGCCGAGCGGGTCGCGGCCATCCACGGTGTCGCGGCGATGGGCGACGCCACCGTCGAGCGGGTGCTGGCCGTGTTCGGGGCCGTCGACGTGTTGCACCTCGCCGCGCACGGGCGGTTGTCGACCGACAACCCCCTCTTCTCCGACCTCCTGCTCGCCGACGGGCCGTTGCTCGTGCACGACCTCGAGCGCCTGGAGCGTACGCCGCACACCGTCAGCCTGGCCGCCTGTGACAGTGGGCGGGCCGCCGTCTACGCGGGTGACGAACTGCTCGGCCTCAGCGCCACCCTGGCCGCCCGCGGCACGGTGCAACTCGTCGCGCCGGTGCTGCCGATCCCGGATCTGGCCACCACGGCCGTGATGGTCGCCTATCACGAGCGGCTCGCGGCGGGGGCGCCGCCGGCCGTCGCCCTGGCCGCGACCCAGCATGCCCTGCGGGACGCCGACCCGGCGACCCGCGTGGCGGCCGCCGGGTTCAACTGTTTCGGCCACGGCTTCACCGCACCGTTCTCAGGAGGTCCATGATGGACGCCCATCTCGTGCTCGCCTTCGTCGCCGCCTGCGCGCTGATCTCCCTCGCGCCCGGGCCCGACCTGTTGTTCATCGTGGCCAACGGGGTGGCGGGCGGCCGCCGGGCCGGTGTGCTCGCCGCCCTCGGCATGTCGACGGGACTGGCCGTGCACACGGTCGCCGCCGCGTTCGGCCTCGGGGCGTTGATCCAGGCCGCGCCGCAGGCCCTGACCGCGATCCGGCTCGCGGGCGCGCTGTTCCTGCTCTACCTCGCGGTCGCGACCTGGCGCGGCAGCCGGACGGCGGCATTGGAAGCCACCGCCGCGCCCCGCCGCTCCCTGCGCCGCACCTTCCTGATGGCCACCCTGACCAACCTGGCCAACCCCAAGGTGATCCTCTTCTACCTGGCGTTCCTGCCGCAGTTCATCGGCACGGGTACGACGGCCTGGCCGGCCACCGCGCAACTGCTCGTCCTGGGCCTCGTCCTCATCGTGATCGGCCTGGCCGTCGACGGCACCGCCGGCCTGCTCGCCGGCACCCTGTCCGAGAAGATCGCCGCCCGCCCCGGGTTCCGCCGCGCCATGGAACGCCTGTCAGCCGCGGTCTTCGCCGGCCTGGCCGCCCGCCTGCTGACCGACAGCAGGTGACCGGGAATAGACCACGTTCCACGGCTGCACCGGGTCCGCCGGGCGGGGGAGCGGTGCCGGGCCGTCCAGGACCGCGGCGGCGGTCGTGCCGAAGGTGGCGGCCGCGGGGTGCGGCGAGCGGGTCGGCCAGACCGCGGACGTACGGCGTTCCAGCACCGCCCCGGCCAGCGGCCGCCAGGCCACCCGGGTCTCGCGGCGGGCCGTGGTCTCCGGTTCGAAGGCGACGCAGCCGCGGGCGAGCACCAGGCCCAGCAGGAAGTCCGGGTTGCGGGCGTGCCGGACCGCCGCGGGCGTGAAGCCGTGCGCGCGGCAGGTGTCGAGGATCTCGTCGTACCAGGCCGGTGCCGTCGCCCGCGGGAACAGCGCCAGGTCGTGGCCCGTCAGGTCCGCGAGGGCCAGCTCGCGCAGCCGGGCCAGGGACGACGTCCGGGGCAGCACCACGCCCAGGCGGACCCCGACCACCGGCCCGGCCCGCAGGCCCTCCGACAGGTCGACCGGGTGGTGCACCAGACCGATGTCGAGCCGGGCCTCCGCCAGCATCCGGAGCTGCTCGGCGCTGGTCAGCTCGTGCAGGTCCACGTCGAGGCCCGGCGTCCGGGCCGCCATCCCCGCCAGCAGCGCCTGCAGGGTCGCGGCGGGAAGCTCCGGGGGTACGCCCGCCCGCAGCGTGCCGATCTCGCCGTCCGCGACCTTGCGCAGCACCAGGCGGATCCGGTCCTCGGCGGCCAGCAGCGTCGGTGCCTCCGCGGTCAGCAACCGGCCCGCGACCGTCAGCGTGACCTGCCGCCGGGAGCGGTCGAACAGCTCCACTCCCAGTTCCCGCTCGAGGCGTTGGATCGCCTGGCTGAGCGGCGGCTGCGCGATGCCCAGGCGCTCGGCGGCCCGCCCGAAGTGCAGCTCGTCGGCGACGACGAGGAACTGCCTCAGGTGCCGGGCCAGGTCCATTCGCCCGAGGATATGCGAACGGATATCGGTCGCGCCCGGGCGGTAACCTCGGGTGCCGTGCCAGCCGAGCGGATCACGAAGATCTTCGACGCCGTCGGCGTCGACGCCCAGCTCCACGCGGTCGACGTCGACCGCGGCGGCGAGATCGCCGTGGGCGCTGACGATCCGGTGGTGCTGGCCTCGATCTTCAAGATCCTGCTGGTCCTGGAGTTCGCCCGGCAGGCGGCGGCCGGGCAGCTCGACCCGACCGAGCGGGTCCTGGTGCGGGCCGCGGACCGGCTCGGCGGCTGGGGCACCGCGGGCCTCGCCGACGACGCCGAGGTGTCGCTGCGCGACCTCGCCTACTTCGCCATGTCGGTCACCGACAACACCGCCGCCGACCTGCTGCTGCGCCGGGTCGGTCCCGACGTCCTGCCGCTGCTCGCCGCCGAGCTGGGGCTCACCCGGACCCGGGTCACGGGCGGGCCGCGGGAGCTGCTGGAGTCGATGTACGCGGACGTCGGCGCGACGAGCGACGCGGAGTTCGTGACGATCTTCCCGACCCTGCCCGCCGAACGCGTACGCGCGATGCGGGTCTTCGACCCGGCCCGCACCACGTCGAGCACGCCCCGCGAGGTCACCCGCCTGCTGGAGCTGGTCTGGCGTGACGAGGCCGGCCCGCCCGCCGCGACCGCGATGGTCCGCGCGCTGATGAGCCGCCAGATCTTCTGGACCCGGATCGCCTCGGGCTTCCCGCCCGGCGTCACGGTCTCGGCCAAGACCGGCACCCTCCCGGGCCTGCACATGGAGGCGGGCGTCGTCGAGTACCCGGACGGCGGCCGCTACGCCCTGGCCGTCTTCGCCCGCACCCGCTCGCTCGAGTTCCGCCGCATCGACGTCGACCTCGCCATCGGCGAAGCCGCGCGGACCGCGGTGGAGGCGCTGCGCGCCTAAAGTGGCGTTCGATGATCAATGCGTCGAACAGCCAACTGCGCGGGTTGGCGCGCAATCCTGCCGGACCGGTCGACGGGGCGTCCGGCCTGCGGGCCATGGGCATCGTGCTGCGCAACTGCGGCAGCCGCCCGTACGCGCTGAACGGTTTCCCGGTCGTCCGGGTCCTGGACGAGGCCGGCGCCGCGCCGGCCGTCACGGTCGGCAACGGCTCCGCGCCGGTCAGCGCCCCGGACGCCTGGGACGCGCCGGCGAAGGCGCTGACGGTGCCGCCCGGAGGCACGGCCCGGGCCCGGATCCTGTGGCGCAACACTGTCACCGACGGCGACGCCGTGACCGCCGCCCGGCTCGCCGTCCGCCCCGCGCCGGGCGCCCCCGAGCAACAGGTCGTGCCCGACGGCGGCATCGACCTCGGCACCACCGGCCGGCTGGCGGTGAACGCCTGGCGCGAAGCGCAGTAGGGTCGAGGAGGTGAGCTGGAGTTCGTACGCGTCCTTCGTGGTCTTCGCCCTCGTCCTGATCGCCATCCCCGGCGCCGACTTCGCCGTCACCGTGCGCAGCACCCTCGTCGGTGGCCGCCGGCAGGGCCGGTGGAGCTCGGTCGGCATCGCGTCGTCCAATGTGGTGCAGGGCCTGCTCGCCGTGGCCGGTCTCGGCGCGATCGTCGTGCACGTCGAGCCGCTGTTCCAGGCCATCAAGTGGGCCGGCATCGGCTACCTGCTCTACCTCGCGGCGCAGTCGTTCCGCTCCGCCTGGCGCGGCGACTACGCCGCGCTGGACGACGCGCAGGGCAGCCGCGCCGCCACCGCCTGGGCCGGCTGGCGGCAAGGTTTCCTGTCCAACATCACCAACCCGAAGGTGCTGGTCTTCTACCTCGCGGTGCTGCCGCAGTTCCTCGGGCCCGGCACCCCGGTCGCGGTGCTGCTCGTGTTCGCGCTGACCCACGCCGCGCTCGGGCTGCTCTGGTCGCTGCTCGTCGTCGCCGCCATGCACCGGGTGCGCCGGGTGCTGCGCCGCCGCCGGGTCCGCCGCGCCCTGGACGCCGTGACCGGCGCCGCCCTGGCCGCCTTCGGCGCCCGGCTGGCTGCCGAGAGCGCCTGAGAACCTACCCTCCAGTAAGGATCTCGCGCGGCCACGGGATCTTACGTGTCGCATTCGGACGGATCCTAACGATCAGGATCGTCCGTACTTTTGCTTGCTTGGATAAAAGTCTTGTCAACATCATCGAAAGATGTGGACAGTTCGATGATCAGCGATTAGGGTCACCCACACACCACGTTGTTTCATCGATGTAAACGGCGCGTGAGCAGTGCACCTCGCTCGCCGTTCCACGCCCACGTCCCCGACTCCCCAGGCATCGCCAACCCGTCCCAGCGGGCCGGCGAGGTCTGCCTTGCCATGTCATCCGTCGGTCGAACTGCGGAAGGTATGCCGGACATGCCCAATTCTGTCGTGCCACGAGGCACGCGAAGGCGCCTGCTCAGCAGGCTCGGACACGGCCGGTTCGCCCGGCCGTCCGCGGCGTTCGCCGCCGTAACCGTCATGTTGGCCAGCGTCCTGCTGGCCGGGGTCCTGTCGGGCACGCGCCCGGCCGCGGCCGAGCCACCCGGCGGGGCGCAGCAACTCCAGGCCCAGGTGCTCACCTGGACGGCCGGGGACAGCTTCCAGGCGTACGCGTCGGTGCCGAGCAGCGCCGTCGCCGGCCCGACCACCATCGTCTTCGAGAACAGCGCGGCGACCGGCAACACCACCGGGATGCAGCACACGCTGACGTTCGACACGGGCGACCCGCGCTACAACCGGGACGTCAACCTCAACCTGATCGCGGACCCGTCCGACGCCAACGGCGGCCGCTGGACCGCGGACGTCACGCTGACCGCGGGCACCTACCGCTACTTCTGCGCGATCCCCGGCCACGGCCAGATGACCGGCCTGCTGGTGGTCACGGGTGGCGGCGGCGACACCACGGCCCCCACCGTCAACGCGCAGGTCGCGGGCGAGCGGGACGGCGACGGCAACTACATCGGCGCCGCGACCGTGACGGTCAACGCCACCGACGCCGACTCCGGCGTGGCCCGGGTCGAGTACGCGCTCGACGAGGGTCCGTTCGGCACCTACTCGGCCCCGGTCACGGTCAACAGCCCCGGCGCGCACACCGTGCGCTACCGGGCGACCGACGTCGCGGGCAACACCTCCGAGATCGGCTCGACCCAGTTCACCGTGGTCGAGCCGCAGAACCCGGACACCACCGCGCCGACCGTGACCGCGGCCGTCTCCGGCGACCAGGACGAGAACGGCGCCTACGTGGGCTCCGCGACCGTCACGGTCACCGCCACCGACACCGAGTCGGGCGTCGAGAGCGTCGAGTACTCGCTGGACGGCGGCGCCTTCGCGGCCTACACCGCGCCGGTCACCGTCAACACCACCGGCAGCCACACCGTGCAGTTCCGGGCCACCGACGAGGCGGGCAACACCTCCAGCCCGCAGTCGGTCGCCTTCACCGTCGTCGACACCCCGGACCCGGACAACACCGCGCCCGAGGTGACCGCCACGGTCGCCGGCGAGCGCAACGGCGACGGTGCCTACGTTGGCGCCGCCACCGTCACGGTCGCCGCCACCGACGCGGGCTCCGGCGTCGCGACGGTGGAATACTCGCTCGACGGCGCGCCGTACGCCGCCTACACCGCGCCCGTCGCCGTCAACCAGCCGGGGGCGCACACCCTGGCCGCCCGCGCCACCGACGAGGCGGGCAACACCTCGGCGCCGAGGACGGTCGAGTTCACCGTCGTCGACGCGCAGGGCCCCGACACCACCGCGCCGACCGTGACGGCGGCCGTCGCCGGTGACCAGAACGAGCAGGGTGCCTACCTCGGCAGCGCCACGGTCACCGTCACCGCCGACGACACGGAGTCCGGTGTGGACACCGTGGAGTACGCGGTCGACGGCGGGGCCTGGGCCCCGTACACCGCACCCGTCACCGTCACCGCGACCGGCGCGCACACGGTCACCTTCCGGGCGACCGACGAGGCCGGCAACACCTCGACGCCGGGCAGCGTGCAGTTCACTGTCGTGGACGCGCCGAACCCCGACAACACCGCGCCCACGGCCAACGCGACCGTGGCGGGCAACAAGGACAACACCGGTGCCTACATCGGCGCGGCGACGGTCACCGTGACCGCCTCCGACGCCGACTCGGGCGTGGCCACCGTGGAGTACTCGCTGGACGGCGCCCCGTACGCGGCCTACACCGCGCCGGTCTCCGTCAACCAGCCGGGCGCGCACACCGTGAGCTACCGGGCGACCGACCGGGCCGGCAACACGTCGACCCCGGCGTCGGTCTCGTTCAGCGTGGTGGCGGCGTCCAACGACACCACCCCGCCGACCGTCAACGCCGCCATCAGCGGCCAGCTCAACAGCGGCTGGGCGTACGTGGGCAGCGCGACGGTGACGCTCACGGCCGGCGACAGCGGCTCGGGCCTGATGCGCGTCGAGTACGCGCTGAACGGCAGCGGCTACCTGGTCTACGGCGCGCCCGTCACGGTCAACACCCCGGGCACGCACACCTTCACCTACCGGGCCACCGACCGGGCCGGCAACGTCTCCAGCACCGCCTCGGCCACGTTCACCGTGGTGGAGAGCGGTCCGCCGGCGCCGTCCTGCCGGGTCGCCGACAACCGGACCACGGTCTGGATGGGCACGCTCGACACGGGCGTGGCCAACCGGGTCGTCGAGGGCGGCTGCTCGATCAACGACCTGGTCCTCGACGAGTCCCCGTGGGCCGGCACCGCCGAGTTCGTCGCCCACGTCACGACCCTGGCCGACCGCTGGCACCAGCGCTCGCTGATCCCCCTCAAGGACCGCAACGGCCTCGTCCGCGGCGCCCGCGAGAGCAACGTCGGCAAGGCCGAGTCGGTGCAGGGCTACGCGCCGCTGCTCGACAACAAGGCCACCTCGTTCCGGCTCTGGGAGCAGGTCGGCGGTGGTGGCTTCCGCCGCAACGCCGACGGCTCGATCACCAGCAAGCAGGAGGGCGGCCTGGGCATGCTCTGGTTCCCGGTCCGCACCTACGGCGACTTCTCGCTGAAGCTCCAGTGGCGGGACGACGCCCCCGGCACCGGGCGCGCCAACAGCGGCGTGTTCGTCCGCTTCCCGCAGGTGCACCAGCACCCGCAGGAGCCCCGGCCGGAGTGGGTGGCCATCAAGTACGGCCACGAGCTGCAGATCTTCGACAGCCCGACCGGTGACGCGTACAAGAGCGGCTCGGTGTACGGCTTCGACCGGGTCGACCTGGCCGACGCGGGCGTGCGGGACAAGGGCGTCTGGAACGACTACGAGATCCGCGTGGTCGGCCAGCACTACTCGATCTTCCGCAACGGCAAGCTGATCAACCAGTTCACCAACGGGCCCGGCCAGGTCTTCGACCCGCCGCGGGCCGACGACCCGGGCACCGACGGGCGCCAGCACGCGGAGGGCTACATCGGCCTCCAGAACCACGGCGCCACGGACACGGTCAGCTTCCGCAACATCCGCATCGCCCCGCTGACCCCGTAAGCGAAGGACAGGACCAGTGGACAAGGAATCCTCACGCCCGGGGTGGGTGGGAGCGCCACGGCTGTGGGCCGTCGCGATCCTCGCCGTGACCCTGGTCGGCGCGGGAGCCCTCCGGTTCGGCGGCCAGCAGGCCGCCGCGCCGGGGGCGCCCGCCGCGGCTCCGGCGGCGGTCAGCGCCGAGCGGGCGGCCCTGGCGGCCCTCGCACCGGGCGACCGCCCGGACGGCTGCATCCAGCCGGACCGGCGCATCCAGCTCTACGCGGTCGAGCTGCCCAAGGACGGCACCCAGATCCGGCTCGGCTACGGCCTGACCCCGGAGACGGCGTCGTACCCGGGGCCGCTGATCGAGATGATCGAGGGGGAGTGCCTCGCGATCACCCTGCACAACCAGGTGCCGGAGGCGACCCTGGCCGCGCTGCGCCAGGACCCGAGCCTGCCGCTCGGCGTCTCGCTGCACACCCACGGCGTCAAGTACACGCCGACCTCCGACGGCACCATCCACACCGACTCGTGGGTGCCGCCGGGCGGCCAGTACACCTACATCTGGTACGCCAAGCCGCGCAACGCGACGGCCGGCTCGCAGGGCAGCGCCGGCTACTGGTGGTACCACGACCACATGGTCGGCACCTCGCACGGCACGCGGGGCCTGAGCTCCGGCCTGTTCGGCGGGCTGATCGTGCGCCGGCAGGGTGACGTCCGGCCGAACCGGACCTACGTGACCGCGTTCGGTGACCTGCAGTCGATCAACCTGCGGCGCGGCGCCGCGACCGACACCTGCGACCCGGTCAACCCGGTGCCGGGGCCGACATGCATCGTCGCCAAGAAGGGCGAGCGGGTCGAGTTCCTGGTCATCGGCATGGGCAACGACATGCACACCTTCCACCTGCACGGGCACTCCTGGGCGGACACCCGCACAGGCGCGCTCGACGGCACCAACAAGGCGCTGGTCGACTCGGTGCCGGTCATCGACAACAAGACGCTCGGCCCGGGCGACACGTTCGGGGTGCAGATCGTCGCCGGTGACTCGGTCGGCTCGGGCAACTGGATGCTGCACTGCCACATGCAGTTCCACTCCGACCAGGGCATGGCCACGATGATGCACGTCCTCAACCCCGACGGCACCCTCGCGCCGCACAGCGCGGACCACGCGCCGGCCGCGGCCGCGGGTGCGCCGGCGGCGCACGGAGGCCACCAGTGACCACAGGATTCCGTGACCCTCATGAAGGAGCAGGAATGGCCCATCGAAAGCGGCCGAGGCTGCGCCGCGCGATAGCGCTGGCGTCGGCGGCCGTCTTGACGCTCGGCATCATGACCGGCCCGGGATCCCCGCCGGCTGCCGCCGCGGCACCGACCTGGGGCGCCGGCGCGGTCAACGTGCTGGTCTTCCACGGCCCCGTGGACCAGCAGGACGACCCGGTCAACCGCGCCGTCGCCGCCGTGCGCAAGCTCGGCACCGAGAACGGCTTCACCGTCCGGGTGTCGTCCAACCCGGCCGACTTCAACAAGGACAACCTCGCGAAGTACCGCGGCGTGGTGTTCCTGTCCGCCAACGGCGTCACGCTCAACGACAGCCAGGAGGCGGCCTTCCAGGCGTACGTCAAGGGTGGCGGCGGCTTCGTCGGCGTCCACGACGCGGCCCGGGCGCAGCCCGGCTCGGAGTGGTTCACCGGCCTGATCGGCAGCCGGCCGGCGCCCAGCCTGCCCAACGCCGAGAAGGTCGTGGAGCTCGCGGCCAGCGCCCAGAACACGCCGAACGAGGGCGTGGCCCAGCTCTTCGACGGCCGCACGGGCACCAAGTGGCTTGCCTTCGCCCGCACCGCCTGGGTGCAGGGCAAGCTCGGCGCGCCGACGGTGATCAACCGGTACGCGCTGACCTCGGCCAACGACTTCGCCGGCCGGGACCCGCGGAGCTGGAAGCTGCAGGGCTCCAACGACGGCCAGAGCTGGACCGACCTCGACACCCGTACCAATGAGGTGTTCGACCAGCGGTTCCAGACCCGGCAGTTCTCCTTCACCAACACGACCGCCTACCAGTGGTATCGGCTGGACATCACGGCCAACAGCGGCGAGTCGGCCACCCAGCTCGCCGAGATCTTCCTGATCGGCCCGGACGCCGGCCCGCCGCCGGAAGCCAACGTGCAGCAGGCGACGGTCAGCGTCACCGACCGCCAGCACCCGGCCAACAAGGGCCTGCCGCTCACCTGGACCCGGTCGGACCAGTGGATCAACTGGGACCCGAACCCGACCGGCAACGTGCACACGATCGCCCAGGTGCAGGAGCACACCTACAACGCCGGCCTGTCCGGCAACGGCGCGTTCCACCCGATCTCCTGGTGCCGCGACTACGACGGCGGCCGGTCCTTCTACACGGGCATGGGGCGCACCGACGCGAGCTACACGACCGACACCAAGTTCCTGGGCCACCTGCTGGGCGCGATCCAGTGGACCACCGGCCTCGTGCGCGGTGACTGCCAGGCGACCATCGCGTCGAACTACAAGGTCGAGCGGCTGACCGCGGTCAACCAGCCCGGCCAGCTCGACCAGATCGGCGAGCCGCACGGCCTGACCATCGGGCCCGACGGCACGGTGTTCTACATCGGCAAGGCGGCCTGCCCGAGCGGCCCGGTCGTCGACTGGGCCAACCCCAACGTCGGCCTCGGCTGCGGCACGATCCACTCCTGGGACCCGCGTACCAAGGCGGTCAAGCTCCTCACCACGCTGAAGGTGATGGGCAACCGGGGCAGCGGCAGCGAGCTCGTCAAGAACGAGGAAGGCCTGGTCGGCATCACGCTCGACCCGAAGTTCGCCGAGAACGGCTGGGTCTACGTCTACTGGATGCCGCACGAGTCGATCGACCGCGAGAAGCGGATCGGCCAGCGGACCGTCTCGCGGTTCACCTACGACAAGGCCGCGCAGACGATCGACCAGGCGACCCGCAAGGACCTGCTGCACTGGGACACGCAGATCCACAGCTGCTGCCACGCCGGTGGCGGCATGACGTTCGACGAGTCCGGCAACCTCTACATCGGTTCCGGTGACAGCAACTCGTCCGGCGGCTCCGACGGCTACTCCGGCAACAACTGGACCCAGGAGTTCGCGGGTGTGTCCTTCCAGGACGCGCGCCGTACCTCGGGCAACACGAACGACCTGAACGGCAAGATCATCCGGATCCACCCCGAGGACGACGGCACCTACACGATCCCCGACGGCAACCTGTTCACCGGCCACGAGGGCGGTGGCGGCAAGGCCCGCCCGGAGATCTACGTGATGGGCGTGCGCAACATCGCCCGGATCGCCTGGGACCCGGTCAACGACTGGCTCACCGCCGGTTGGGTCGGCCCCGACGCCGGCGCTCCCAGCCCGGAGCTCGGCCCGGCCAAGTACGAGACGGCGACCATCATCACGCAGGCCGGCAACCACGGGTGGCCCTATTGCATGGGCAACCGGCAGCCGTACCGCGACCGGAGCAACACCGACGCGACCCAGCTGACCGGCTGGTACGACTGCGACAACCCGAAGAACGAGTCGCCGCGCAACACCGGTCTGGTCAACCTGCCGCCGATCCGCGACAACATGATCTGGTACTCGCCGCAGGGCGGTGGCCCGGTCTTCCCGAAGCGCACCGACGGCAGCGGGCTGCCCACCTACGTGCAGTCCGAGTCCACCTACACCCAGCCCTACCTCTCGGGCGGTGGACAGGCCATCATGGACGGTCCGACCTACCAGCGCGAGAACGTCGACGTCAACAGCGGTGTGGCGTGGCCGGCGTACTGGGACAACAAGTGGTTCATCGGTGACCAGTCCAACGGCAACAACCGGATCGCCGTGACGGTGAACCCGGAGACGGCCCGCCAGGCCGGCCCCCCGGCGTTCGCCGAGGACCTGCGGCGGATCATCCCGCCGGGCACCAACGCACAGACCCAGCTGCAGTCCTGGATGGATGCCAAGTTCGGCCCGGACGGCGCGCTGTACATGCTGGACTACGCCGGCGGCTTCTTCAGCCTGCACAACAACCAGAAGCTGATCCGGATCACGTACACCGGCGGTCAGGCGACCCCGAACCCGAGCCTGGCCACGGCGAAGTCGGCGACCCCGACCACGCCGCGCACCATCGAGTTCAACAGCAACCGGGTCGGCGGTGTCGCCTGGGAGTGGGACTTCGGCGACAACACCAAGGGCTCCACGGCGCCGCACCCCAAGCACACATACAAGCGGTACGGCACCTTCACCGCCAAGCTGAAGACGACGTACGCCGACGGTGAGGTCGTCGAGTCGAGCATCCCGGTCACCGCCGGGTGTGTCGCGGCCGACGCCCGACCGACGGTCTACTTCCTGGAGACCGACAGCGGCGTGGCCAACCGGCAGGTCGGCGGCGGCTGCTCGATCAACGACCTGATCGACGACGAGACGACGTGGCCCAACCGCGGTGCCTTCGCCGACCACCTGGAAACGGTGATCACGGAGCTCACCACGGCCCACGTCATCGACAACCAGGAGGCCAACACGCTGCGGCGGACCGGCACCCAGTCGCCGATCGGCGCCACCAACGGCTACCAGACCATCTTCGACGGTTCCGCGTACTCGTTGGCGGGCTGGCGGCAGGCGCCCAGCGGCAACTTCGGCCTCCGGCCGGACGGGTCGATCCGCAGCAGCGGCGGCCTGGGGATGCTGTGGTACGCGGACCAGGCGTTCGCGGACTACTCGATCAAGTTGCAGTTCAAGGACATCTCGCCGGACGCCGTCCGGGCAAACAGCGGTGTGTTCGTCCGGTTCCCGGACCCGCGCACCCCGCTGGAGCAGCGCCCGGCGGGTTCCTGCGGGACGGTCGGATCGGCACGCTCGTCGCAGGCCTGGGTCGCGATCTTCTGCGGTCACGAGATCCAGATCTACGACGGTGCCACGGGCGAGCCGCAGAAGACCGGCTCCGTCTACAACTTCGACCCGAACACGCTGGCCCAGGCCGGCGCGACCGACAAGGGTGTCTGGAACGACTACGAGATCCGCGTCGTCGGCCAGCACTACACGATGATCCGCAACGGCGTGGTGATCAACGAGTTCGACAACACGCCGGGCAAGAACTCGTCGCGCGCCGGTGACCCGCCGACCGACATGCGGCAGTTCCTCAGCGGTTTCGTCGGGTTGCAGAACCACGGCAACAGCGACGTGATCGAGATCCGGAACGTGCGGGTCCGCAGCTACAACTGATCCAACCCCTTGATAGCCGGGTACGGGCCTCGCCCGTACCCGGCTATTCCATTGTCAGCTTGTGCGGGACCTTCGTCAGAGGCGCCGGGAGCCGCAGCGGCTCGGCGCCCGGGGTGATCGCGCCGACCACCCGGGGCCCGCGCGCGCCCGTCGCGGCCGGCACCGCGCCCGGCAGGCCGTGCCAGGTGAGCCAGCCGACCAGCGCGAACAGCACGGCCTCCTTCGCGTCGGCCGGGAGCCCCAGGTCCTCGGAGCGGACCAGCGTCGCGCCCTGGGCCATTCTCGTGAGCCGGTCGAGCAGGGTCGGGTTGTGCACGCCGCCGCCGGAGATCACCACGTGGTCGAGCCGGTGTCGTCGGATCTCGGCGGCGACCGTGACCGCGGTGAGCTCGGTCAGCGTGGCCAGCAGGTCGGCCGGCGGATAGCTGCCCGCGCCGTCGAGATAGGCCGGTGAGAAGAGCTCCTTGCCGGTCGACTTGGGCGGCGTACGCGCGTAGTAGGGGTCGACCAGCAGCCGGTCCAGCAACTCGGTGCGCACGGTGCCGGTGGCCGCGAGCGCGCCGCCGCGGTCGTAGGGCTCGCCGGTTACCGCCAGCGCGGCCGCGTCGATGAGCGCGTTGCCGGGCCCGGTGTCGTAGGCCGTGGCCTCACCGGGCACCGCCACCGTCAGGTTCGCGATGCCGCCCAGGTTGACCGCGCCCCAGCGCCCTTTCTTGCCGGCGAGCAGCATCAGGTCGAGGACGGGCGCGAGCGGAGCGCCCTGCCCGCCGGCGGCGACGTCGCGCACCCGGACGTCGGCGACCACCGGCAACCCCGTCCGTTCGGCGATCCAGGCCGGCTGGCCGAGTTGGAGCGTGCCGCCGGTGGCGGCGTGGAACAGCGTCTGCCCGTGCGAGCAGACCAGGTCGGCCGGGCCGGCCGCGTCGAGCACCGCCGTCGCCGCGCCCGCGAACGCCTGGCCGAGCCGGGTGTCCAGCCCGCAGACGTCGCCGAGCCGCACCTTGCCGGGCGGCAGCGCCGCCCGGATCGCCGCGCGCAACGCGGGTTCGTATGCCGTGGTCGCATGGTGCAGCAGCCGCCCGCGCAGGTCGGCGCCGCCGGGCGTCACGCTGAACTCGACCAGCGCCGCGTCGATGCCGTCGTGCGATGTTCCGGAGCTCAGGCCCAGTACCCGCATCGACCCACCCTGTTCCTGCCGGGTGCTCCACGTCAATCGCTCGCGGGAGGATCGCGCACGGACGGAGGTGACGGGCACCCGCCGGGATGGCAGGGTGATCGGCATGGCGCATATCGACCTCGGTCTCGACGAGAAGACGTTGCCAGGGATCTCCGGGCTGCTGCGGTACCGGCCGGAGACCGCCGGGCCGCTGCTGGCCCTCGCCGACGCGCTGCTGACGGCGCCCAACTCGCTGACCCGGGGCGAGCGCGAGCTCATCGCGGCGCGGGTGTCGACGCTCAACGAGTGCACGTTCTGCCGCGACTCGCACTCCGCCTTCGCCGCCGCGCAGCTCGACTCCGGGATGGCGCTGGTCCACCAGGTGCGGGCCGACCCCACGACCGCGCCCGTCTCCGCCAAGCTCCGCGCGCTGCTGGGGATCGCCGACGCGGTGCAGCGCTCCGGCAGCGCGGTGACCCCTGCCCTGATCGAGGCGGCCCGGGCGGCGGGCGCGACCGACGTCGAGATCCACGACGCGGTGCTGATCGCCGCCGCGTTCTGCATGTTCAACCGCTACGTCGACGGCCTGGGCACCTGGGCGCCCGACGCGGACGCCCACACCGAGTCGGCCGCCCGCATCGTGGAGCACGGCTACTCGTTCCGACCCTGAGACGCCCGCTTATGCCGCCGAGCGCCTGAGCCATTCAGGCGCGCGCCGATCGCGGCTGTACTGGACGCATGACAGACATCGACCAGACCATCCTCGTCATCGGCGGCACCGGCAAGACCGGGCGGCGGGTCGCCTCGGCGCTGCGGGAGCGCGGCATCCCGGTGCGGGTCGGCTCGCGCACCGGCAGCCCGCGGTTCGACTGGCACGACCGTTCCACCTGGGCGCCCGCGTTCGACGGCGTCCGGGCCGCGTACGTCACCTTCTATCCGGACCTCGCCGTGCCCGGCAGCCCGGCGCTGATCGGCGACCTGGCCCGCGCGGCCGTCGCGGCCGGCGTCGCCCACCTCGTGCTGCTCTCCGGCCGAGGCGAGGAGGAGGCGCAGGCCAGCGAGCGCGCCCTCGCCGACGCGGTGGCCGGCACCGGCACCGCCTGGACGGTGGTCCGGGCGAGTTGGTTCATGCACAACTTCAGCGAGGCCTTCATGGCCGACGGCGTGCGGGAGGGCACCCTGGTACTGCCGGCCGGCGACGTGCCCGAGCCGTTCGTCCACTGTGACGACGTCGCCGACGTGGCCGTGGCGGCGCTGACCGGCGCCGCGCCCGCCGGGCGGGTCTACGAGGTGACGGGGCCGCGCGCGCTGACGTTCGCCGAGGCGGTCCAGGAGATCGCCAAGGCCGCCGGCCGCGAGGTGACGTTCGTGGCGGTGCCGCTGGACGAGTACGCGGCCACCCTGCGCGGCCTCGGCCTCGGCGACGACGAGATCGCCCTGATCACCTACCTCTTCGGCGAGGTGCTCGACGGCCGCAACGTCGCGCCGACCTCCGGCGTCCGCGCGGCGCTGGGCCGGGACCCGCGCGACTTCTCCGCCTACGCCCGCGAGGTCACCTGGGGCTAGCCGGCGTCGGTGATCGCGGTCAGCAGTTCGGCGCCCGCCCGCATCCGGGCCGCCGCGTCGACCTGGCCGAGGCGTTCGAACTGGGCGGCGGCGGCCATCCGGTCGGCCGCCTCGGCGCGGACGATCCGCAGGATCTCGTCGCCGTCCAGCGTGCGCCGGGGCACCTCGGCGGCGCCGACGCCCACCGCGCCCATCGGCGCGGAGCCGAACCCGTCCGGATGCGCCGCGGGCACCGCCTCCGCGTTGTCGATCGCCGCGATCGCGGCGCGCAGCGCGCCGGCCGCGACGGCGTCGCGGGCGCGCAGGGCGTCGCGGAGGGTGCGGCGCAGCCGCTCGCGCAGCGCGGTCGGGGGCACAGCGGTCGGGGGCACGGCGGTAACGCTAAGCCACGGACGCTCCCGCTGCCACGCCCCGTTCAGCCAACGGCCAGGTTCTGCCCGGGTCGCTGTCAGGTCGGACCGGCAGGCTGATTGCCGATGAGCGACAACCCACGCGGCCGGCTGACCCGGCGGCGGCTGCTCGCGGGCGGTGCCGGGCTGGCCGTGGCGGCCGCGGCCGGCGGCGGCGGGTTCGCCCTCGGCCGCGGCACCGCGACCGCACCCGCACCGGCCGCAGACGCCCCCGCCCCGCCCCGGTTCGTGACCCGCCCCGACCTCGCGGTCCCCGTCGTCGACGTGCGCACCACCGGCCCGACCGCGGCCGGCCTCGTCTTCCTCACCCCGGCGGCCGGGGCGGGCGGGCGCGGGCCGCTGTTGGTCGACGGCGCCGGCCAGCCGGTCTGGTTCCGCCAGGTCACCGGGCCGGGCGTGGTCGCCGTCGACGCGCGGGTGCAGCGGCTGGCCGGCGAGCCGGTGATCACCTGGTGGGAGGGGACGATCGACCCGAAGTACGGGATCGGCGCCGGCGAGTTCGTGATCGTCGACCGCGCGTACCGGGAGATCCGCCGGCTCCGGGCCCCCGGCCCGGTGCCCGCGGACCAGCACGACCTGGTCCTCACCCCGCACGGTACGGCGATCTTCTTCGCGTACGAGCCGGTCGCCGCCGACCTGTCCGCCGCCGGCGGCCCGCGCGACGGGGCGCTGGTCGACAACGTCCTCTACGAGATCGACGTGGCCACCGGCGCGGTCGTCTTCCGCTGGCGGGCCCGCGACCACGTCGATCTCGAGGAGTCGTATGCGGCGCCGAGCGGCCGGATCCCGTACGACTACCTGCACGCGAACTCGGTCGAGGTGGACCGCGACGGCACCCTGCTGGTCTCGGCCCGGCACACCTGGACGATCTACAAGATCGACCGTGGCTCGGGGGCGGTCCGCTGGCGGCTCGGCGGGAAGCGGAGCGACTTCACGCTCGGCCCGGACGCGGCGTTCGCGTGGCAGCACGACGCGCGCCGCCGATCCGACGGCACGCTCGGCCTGTTCGACAACCAGGCGGGCATCACCACGCACGCGAACGCGTCGCGCGGCCTGGTCCTCGACGTCGACGAGGCGGCCCGCACCGCGGGGATGGTCCGCTCGCTCGCGCATCCGGACGCGCTGCTCGCGCCGAGCCAGGGCTCGATGCAGGAGCTGCCGGGCGGGGGATCGCTGGTGGGCTGGGGACAGCAACCCTGGTTCACGGAGTACGCGGCGGACGGCACCCTGGTCGCCGCCGGCGCGCTGCCGGCCGACAACGGCTCGTACCGGGCCTACAAGTTCGACTGGTCCGGCACCCCGGGCGACCTGCCGGCGGTGGCCGCGGTCCGGGGCGCGGGGGAGGCGGTGACCGTGTACGCGAGCTGGAACGGCGCGACCGCGGTGACCCGCTGGCGGGTCCGTTCAGGGATGCGACCCGGCCGGCTCACGGCCGCGGCGACCGCCGACCGCACCGGCTTCGAGACCGCCGTGCCGATCCCCGGCCCGGCGGTCTTCGTCACCGTCGACGGGCTCGACCGGGCCGGCGCCGTCCTGGCGTCGTCCCCGGTGACGACGGTCCCACCGCCGGCGGTGTAAGGAACGGTCCGTTGTTAACGCGATGCGTTAACAACGGACCGTTCCTCTGCGGAAACCGTTAAGAACGGACCGTTCCTTAGCCGACCGGCGTCAGCTCGATGTAGGCGATGGCCGGGTTGGGCAGGTCGACCGTCACATCGACCACGCCGTCAGCGGGCTCGACCGTGGTCACCGGCTCGGCCTCGGGCAGGTGGTCCGCCGCGGCCAGGTCCGCCCACTGGGCGTCCGTCGGCCACGCGCCGCCGCCCATCGCCTGCCACCGGCCGGCCACGTTGCCGTGGTCGGCGTCGACCCGCCACCGGCGGACCTCGTAGCGGCGGCCGGGCAGGCCCGCGACGCGGACCGTCACCGACCGGTCGAGCACCTTGTCGCCGTCCCGCTTGGCGTGGTCGAGCGTGCCGTTCCAGACCAGCGCGCCGACCGTGCCGTCGGCGCCCCGGGCCGTCCACGACTCGACCAGGCTGTCGGCGCCGTCGCCGGAGAGCCGGGCCGGCAGCGCCGTGTCGCCGAGGCGCTGGGCCAGCCAGAGCGCCCAGAACTTCGGCTTGGCCAGGTTGCCGACCGTGAGCAGGCCGAAGCCGCCGTGCAGGAAGCGCGGCGGGCGGCCCAGCTCCTCGAAGTGGTCGGAGGCCACCCACGGCGCCAGCGACTCGATCCGGCCGGCCGCCGAACGCATCCCGCGGAGCAGGAACGTGGCGGCGAAGACGGTGTCGTTGATCTCGTTGCCGTGGGTCGCGGTGACGCCCCATTCGGTCCACCACTGCGGCAGATCCGCCCGGCCGCGCGCGGCGGTGATGCCCCGCAGATCCAGCGGCGGGCTGCCGTAGATGTGGGTCGAGACGAAGTCGACCGGGGCGTCGACGTCGAGCTGCCGGTCGACCCAGCCGACCGCGGCCGTGGCCGGCCCGCCGACCCGCAGGCCCGGGTCGACGTCCTTGACCGCCCGCGCGCTGATCTCGTAGAGCCGCCAGTATTCACCCGGCGTGCCCGACCAGAACACCGACAGGTTGGCCTCGTTCCACACCTCGAACGCCCAGTTGTCCCGCACCTCGTCGAGGCCGTAGCGGTCGACGAGGTGGGCGACGAGCGCGCGGACCAGGTCGCCCCAGCGGTCCCAGTCCTTCGGCGGCGAGATGATGCCGCGGTACGTGAACACGGTGCGGGACGGGTCGCTCGCCAGGTCGCGGGGCATGAAGCCCAGCTCGACGATCGGCCGCATGCCCAGCGCCAGCACGGTGTCGTAGACCCGGTCGATGCCCGTCCAGTCGTGGACCGGCCGGCCATCGACCTCGCGGTAGACGCCGAGGTCGTCGCAGAGGATCCCGTGCGCCCGCACGGTCTCCACCCCGAGCTGCTCGTGGGTGCGGGCCAGGGCGTCGCGCAGCTCCGGCCCGATCTCGCGGCCGCCGGTGTGGTCGGTCTCCAGCAGGTGGGACAGGTGCTCGGAGCCCACCATGAAGCGCCACGGCCGGTGCAGCGGGCCGGCGTCACCGGCGGCGTCGACCTCGAGCAGCAGCGGTGCCACCGCCTCGGGGCCGCCGAGCGCCGCGCCCCGCACGGGCGTGCACAGTGGACCCATCGCGGTCACGGTGGCCAGGGGCGCGACGGCGTACCAGTATTCGCGTTCCGGTTCGACGGTGGTGTCCGCGTAGGGTCCGTGCGGCACGGCGAGGACGTCGCCCCCGCCGTGGTCCACGACGGTGAACGGGCCCGTGGCGCTGGTGGCGCGGTGCACGGCGTACCCGATGGCCCCCTCGACCGGTTCCCAGCGGAGAGTGACCTGGCCGCGGCCGGGGACCGCGACGAGCCCCGCCGGCGCGGGCAGGTCGGCCGCGTCGGGCTCGCCGGGTGCGCGATCCTGCGCCCCGCCGCTGCCCATCATCGCGACCCACTGTGCCCGCGCCTGCGCGGCGATGTCGCCGACCGTCATGCGCCCGCTCCACCAAGCTGGGGGAGGTGCTGGTCGGCCGGGATGTTGAACGTCTCCTGCCCGATCAGCGGGCGGATCCGCTGCTCGAAGCGCTTGTCCACGAATGACTTCCTTATCAGGTCGTTGGCGAGCTCGTTGCCGAGCGCACCCATGATCATTGCCTGGTCGAGCGAGAGGTACCGCTTGGCCACGGTGCCGCTGCCGACCGCCACGGCGTCGTAGAACCCGCCGGGGCCGTACGCGTCGAAGTTGGCCTTGAGGCCCCGCAGGTTGTCGACGACCGGGCCCTTGGCGTACGGCAGCGCGAGGAACGCCGCGTGCGGTGTCACCACGCCGTCGCCGTAGTCCGGCTCGGCGCCGGCCGGGCGGCAGTCACCGAAGCCCGCGTCGTACCGCGACTGCTCCACGTCGGAGGGATAGCCGTTGGTGTCCATGCCCATCGCGTCGACGCCCCACACCGCGTAGCCGCCGCTCGGGTTGCTGGCGGGGGAGAAGCCCCAGTAGCCGTAGCCGGCGTCGTGCAGGCCGTGCTCGATCTGCCCGGCCACGGTCGCCTTGTGGTTGCGGCCCCAGCTGTTGGGCGCCCACCGCTCCTCAGGCACGAACAGGTCCGGCATCAGCGCCTCGAACATGTCGCCGCCCCAGCTCGGCACGAACCGGATCCCGCGGTACTCGTACGCGCCCTCGTAGACCGGCACGCCCTCGTAGGTCGTGTCGAAGCCGACGGGCTGCATCTCGTGCCAGTTCCAGTCGCAGGTGGCCGGCAGCGTGCGCATGGTGTTGTAGTAGGCCTCGGCCGGGATCTGCCCGGCGCCGATGCCGAGGTAGGTCGCGATCCGCGGCTCGGTCACGGTGATGTCGTAGTGGTTGCAGGTGAACCAGGTGCCGTCGCGCTGCACGGAGCACTGCGGCGGCGGTGGCGGCTCGGCGTCCCAGAAACCACCGGCGATCAGGCCGCTGGCGCCGAAGGGCGTGGTCGCGGCGGGGTTGTAGTAGAAGCCGAAGTTCATCTTGGACAGGATCCGGTCGGCCTTGCCGCGCAGCTCCGGCACGGCACCCTTGACGACCCGCAGCGCCGCGGCGAGCCAGCCGTTGTCCACACTCGACAGGAACGGGTAGATCGTGCTGCCGTCCTCGGGCCAGACCCGGACGACGGAGGCGTCCCGCGGGTCGTACCAGTTGAAGTACATGCCGGACTGCTCGTGGTGGTCCATCCGGGCCAGGGTGTCCAGCGTCTGGGAGATCCGGTCCCGGGCCTCCTTGCGGGAGATGAAGCCCAGCTCCCGGGCGACCACCGCCGACCACATGTAGCCGCCGATGTTGGTCGGGGAGGTGTAGGTCGAGTCGGTTTTCAGGTCACCGCTGACGTTGTCGGCGACCAGGCCGGTCCGGGGGTCGGTCATGGCGACCATCGACCGCCAGGTGTCCTTGGCGTAGGCGGTCAGCGTGCGGTCGGCGCCCTTGGTGTCCGGCGCGGCCGCGGCGGCTGATCCGCCGCCCGCCAGCACCAGCCCGAGCGCGACGACGGGAGCGAGGATGCGTCGCATGAGTCTCCTTACTTGAGTCCGGTTGTCGCGATGCCACGCATGAAGTGCCGCTGGAGGAGCAGGAACACGATCAGCACCGGCAGCACCACCACGACGGCGCCGGCCAGCAGCAGGCCGAAGTCGGTGCGGTTCTGCCCGATGCTGTAGAGCGCCAGCGCGACCGGCAGCGTGTACTTGTCCTCCGTGGTGGCGACGACGAGGGGCCAGAGGAAGTTGTTCCAGGACGCGAGGAACGTGAGGATCCCGAGTGTGGCCAGCGCCGGCCGGCACAGCGGCAGGACGACGCGCCAGAAGATCCGGAACTCGCCGGCACCGTCGACCCGGGCGGCCTCGATCAGGTCGTCGGGGATCGACTGGAGGAACTGGCGCATCAGGAACACGCCGAACGGGCCGACGAGGAACGGCAGGATCAGCCCCGCGTACGTGTTGGTCAGGCCCATGTTGCTGACCAGCACGAACTGCGGGACGAAGGTGACCATGCCGGGCACCATGAGCATGCCGAGCACGGCCAGGAACAGCACCCGCTTGCCGGGGTAGCGCAGCTTCGCGAGCGCGTAGCCCACCAGCGAGCAGAACAGCAGGTTGCCGACCGTCACCGCGAGGGCCACCAGGGCCGAGTTGAAGAAGAACAGCGGGAAGTCCAGGCGGGAGAACAGGTCGCGGAAGTTCTCCAGCGTGAACGTCTCGGGCCACCAGGTCGGCGGCACGCTGCGGATCTCGCCCTCGGGCTTGAACGACGAGAGCGCCATCCAGACGAACGGCCCCACGACCGCCAGCAGGCTGATGCTCAGGATCGTGTAGAGCACCGCCTTCGCGACGCGGTCGCGGCCGCGTACGCCTCGATCCATTGTGGTCATTTGCGTTCTCCGAGGAAGCGGAACTGGATGACCGACAGCGCCACGATCGCGACGAAGAGCACGTAGCTGGCCGCGGCCGCGTAGCCGTAGTTGCCGAACCCGAACTGGTTGTAGATGTGGTAGCTCACCGACAGCGTCGAGGAGAGCGGGCCGCCCTGGGTCATCACGAACGGCTCCTCGAAGAACTGCAGGTAGCCGATGCCGGTGACCACGCCACCGAAGAGCAGCGTCGGGCGCAGCATGGGCAGCGTCACGTGCCGGAACTGCTGCCAGCGGCTGGCGCCGTCGAGCGTGGCCGCCTCGTAGAGGTCACCCGGGATGGCCTGCAGGCCGGCCAGGAAGATCACCATGAGGAAGCCGAAGTTGCGCCAGGTCGCCATGACGATCAGCGAGGGCAGGGCGAGCTTCGTGTCGAACAGCCAGCTCGGCCCGTCGATCCCGACCACGCCCAGCAGGCCGTTGACCAGGCCCACCTCGGGGTCGAGCAGGAACCGCCAGACGACCGCGACGGCCACGATGCTCGTCACCACGGGCAGGTAGAAGCCGACCCGGAACAGCGCCCGGAAGCGCAGGAGGCCCGAGTTGAGCGCCGTCGCGGCGGCCAGCGCGACCACGATGGTCAGCGGCACGCCGACGACCACGAACACCAGCGTGTTGACCGACGAGCGCAGGAACAGGTCGTCGGAGAAGAGCCGGGTGTAGTTGTCCAGGCCCACGAAGTTGACCGCGAACGGGTTGCGCAGGTCGGTCGAGCGCAGGTCGGTGAAGCTCATCACCAGCGAGACCACGACCGGGACGGCCATGAACACCAGGAAGAGCACGGTGAAGGGCGCGGAGAAGGCCCAGCCGGTCAGCGCCCGGCGCAGACGCTGCCGCCGCTGGACCGACCCGGCGGGCCGGTCGGAGGTCTTCCCTTCGACCGACCGCGCCGGAGCCGTCGCCACGGGGGCGCCGGCCATCTCAGCTCCCGGTTCCGATGCCGGACGCCTTCTCCTGGATGGCCTTCGCCACCGCGGCCGGGTCCACGTCGGACTTGCACAGCTTCTCGACCTCGAGGTCGAACGACGCCGCCATCTGCTCCCAGGTCGGGATCGCGGGCGGAGCCTTGGCGTCCTCGAGCTGCTTGCCGAACACCGCGAGGTACGGGTCTCCGGAGAGGGTGCTGTCGTCCCAGGCGGACTGCACGGACGGCAGGTCCTTGACCTCCTGGTACCACTTCACCTGCACGTCGGGCTTGCTCAGCCACTGCACGAACTTCCAGCCGGCGTCGCGGTTCTTCGCGTCCTTGAAGACGGCCAGGTTGCTGCCGCCGATGAACGAGGTCGCCGACTTCTTCATCGGCATCTGGGCGATCGCCCACTTGTCGGCGAACGCGGCGCCGCCCTTCTCCTGGAGCAGGCCGATGTGCCACGGCCCGGAGATGAACGCGCCGATCTTGCCGCTGACGAAGTCGGGCTCGAGCGCGCCCTCGGGCAGGTCGGTGCCGGACAGGCCCTGCTTGAAGAACGACTGGTAGTAGCCCAGGGCCTCGGTCATCTCCGGCGAGTCGAAGCTGACCTTGTCGGCGGACACGCCCTCGGCGCCGTTGGACCAGGCGAACGGCATCACGGACTGCCAGCTACCGGTCTTGCCGGGCTGCAGGTGGAAGCCCTCGCGTACGCCGTTGGCCTTCATCTTGGTGGCCATCGCCGTCAGGTCGTCCCAGGTCTTGGGGCCCTCGGGGAAGCCAACCGCGGTGGCCAGGTCCTTGCGGTAGAAGATGCCGCGGGTCTCGACGTACCAGGGCACGCCGTAGGAGGAGCCGTCGACGACCGTCGTGTCCCAGGCGCCGGGGAAGAACTCCTCCTTCTTGATCAGGTCCGGCGGCGTCGGGTCGAGCGCGCCGGTCTTGGCGAACTCGCCCTGCCAGGTGGTGCCGATCATCGACACGTCGGGGGTCTGCTTGGCCGCGATCGCGCTGGCGATCTTCTGGTGCGCCGCGTCCCAGGGCACCGGCGTCACGTTGACCTTGGCGTCGGGGTTCTCCGTCATGAACGCCTTGGCGAACTCACCGAGCTTCTCGCCCTCGGTGCCCATCGCCCAGACCGTGATCTCGCCGCTGGCCTTGCCTTCCGCGACGGCCTTCGCGTCGTCCTGGCCGCCGCCCGAGTCGCGACCGCAACCGGTCAGCGCCACGGACAGGGCTAACGCGGCCGCCGCCACGGTCGCGAGCCTGCTCCTTCTCATGCCGTACCTCCGAGGGGATCGGGTGTTTCCACGGGGTGTGACCCGCAGCTGCGTCGCGTGACGAGCCGCGTGGGGAGGACCCGGCGCCGCGGGTTGGCGCGGTCCGGGCCCGTGCTTCGTTCGCCGATGCGCTCGTCGAGCCAGCGCGCCGCGGTGGCGCCCAGCTCGCGCATCGGCTGCGTCACGGTGGTCAGGCCGGCGAACCGGGCGGCGAGGACGTCGTCCCATCCGGTCACGGCCAGGTCATGGGGCACGGAGCGGCCGGCGGCCTCGGCGGCGATGTGCACGCCGAGGGCGACCTCGTCGTTGGCACAGACGACCGCGTCCGGCGGGTCGGCCATGAGCTGCGCGCCGACCCGCTCACCGGCCTCGACGTCGTAGGCGCACGGCCGCAGGTCGGGCCGGGGCAGCCCGTGCGCGCGGAGCACCTTGACCAGGCCCGCGTACCGGCCGGCCATGTCCGGCGCGGCCTGCGGGTCGCCGGCGAAGACGAAGCGGCGGTGGCCGTGGGCGACGAGGTGCTCGGCGAGCTCGGCGGCTGTGCGCTCGTTGCGGGTGCGGATGGTGTCGATGCCGTCGACGGGCGGGCGGGCGAGGAGCACCAGGGGTACGCCGGTGGCGGCGATCGCCCGCACGGTGTCGTCGCCGACGGTGTTGCCCATGACGGCGAGGCCGTCGACCCGGCCGGCGAGGTCGTGCACCGCCGCCTCGGCGTCGCGGCGCCCGTGCGTGGTCAGGATCAGCACGCTGCGGCCCAGCTCGGCGGCGATCTCCTCGTAGCCGAGGACGACCTCCGCGTAGTAAGGGCCGGTCAGGTCGGGGAAGACGATCCCGTTGGCGGCGTGCCGGCCCTCGGCCAGCGCGCGCCCGGACTGGTTGGGGGTGTAGTTGAGCGCCTCCACGGCGGCCCGGACCCGGGCGCGGGTCGCCTCGGTGACGAGATCGGAGTCGCGCAGTGCACGGGAGACGGTTGCTATCGACACGCCGGCGTGCTTCGCCACCTCGTAGATCGTCGCCGCCTTCGACTTTGAAAGCGCTTTCATCGCCGCCACGCGGCCGAAGCTACCCGCCCTTCACGCGCCGGAAACTTGATCTTCGCCATTCGCGCGTAGCGACAAAACGCTTTAAAGCCGCGGCGGTACGCAAATCAGACCGCACGCAAACCGGTGCGTTCCCGGCCGAACCGCAGCCGATCCGCGGCCCCGGCGGTCGCCTCGTCGGCGGGCAGCCACACCACCACCTGCTGGGCGTCCGGCGTGGGCAGGTCCAGCGTCTCGCGGTCCCAGCGCAACCGGCCGGCGCGGGGATGATCGATGGTCAGCGGCACCCGGGCCGGCGGCAGGTGACGGTGCAGCCGGCGGGTGAACTCGGCGCCGGCGACCGGCGCGAACCGCGCCGTGAACCAGTCGAAGCTCTCGACGGAGGGCCCGAGCCACAGGTTGAAGACCTGCTCGTCGGCCACCTGGTCCCACTCGGGCAGGACGGTCCGGGCGCGCGGGTCCGTGAACACCCAGCGGGTGATGCTGGGCTCCGCGGCGTCGAGCAACCCGGTGTCCCGCACGACCGCGGCGAAACCGTCGGTGTACGCGAGCACGTCGCCCTGCCGGTTGGTCACGAAGGCGACGCTGGGCTCGAGGAGCCCGAGGACCCGCCGGACGGCGGGACGCACGGTCGTCCCGGGTCGGGTGGGCCGCGCGTGGCCGGCGCACGGGCTGCCCGTGATCTTGGCGAGGTAGCGCAGGTGGTCGCGTTCGGTCGCGTCGAGGTCGAGCGCGTCGGCGAGCGCCTTGAGGACGGGGTCGGACGGGTTGCGATCGCGGCCCTGCTCGATCCGTGTCAGGTATTCCACGCTGATGCCGGCCCGCCCCGCCAGTTCGGACCGCCGTAGCCCGGGCGCCCGCCGCCGCTGGTAGGCCGGCAGGCCGAGGTCCGCCGGCCGGATGCTGTCGCGCTTGGCCCGGACGAAGTCTCCTAACGGCGTACCCATGCCCCCGAGCTTATGACCAGGTCAGCGGCTTCCCCGACGCGCACGGTGGCCCTGTCGGGGCCACCCTGGAACCGGCCTGTTCCACCGGCCGCGGGCGGCGGATCGTCGACGCCGTGAGTGACAGGAACAAACTTGTGATCATCATTGGCAGCGTCCGCGAGGGCCGGTTCGGCCCGGCCGCCGCCAGCTGGGTGGCCGCGCAGGCCCGGACGCACGGCGGTTTCGAGGTGGAGGTCGTCGACCTGGCCGAGGCGGACATCCCGCTCTCGCTGCCGGCCGCGCCGCCCAAGTTCGCGGGGCCCGACTATCCCCGGCCCGCGGGCCTGGCCGAGACAACCCGCAAGCTCGCGGAGGCGGACGCCTTCATCATCGTCACGCCCGAGTACAACCACAGCTATCCGGCCTCGGTGAAGGCGGTCATCGACTGGCACTACACCCAGTGGACCGCCAAGCCCGTGGCGTTCGTGAGCTACGGCGGCCCGGCCGGCGGACGGCACGCGGTGCTGCATCTCGAGAACGTGCTGACCGAACTGCACGCGGTGACCATCCGGGACGGGCTGGCCTTCCCGAACTTCTTCACCGGGTGGCAGGACGGCGAACCGCTCGACGCCGCCGCGGCGGGCTACGCCAAGACCCTGCTCGAGCAACTCTCGTGGTGGGCGACGGCCCTGCGGGCGGCGCGGGCCGCCAACCCGTACCCCGGCGGGTCCTGACCCGCGGTCTCAGCCGAACCGGAAGCCGGCCACCACCGCGCGGTGGTCGGTCTCCGGCGTGCGCACCACGGTCGACGCCGTCGCGACCAGGCCGCGGTAGAAGATCTGGTCGGGCCGGATCACGGGCAGCGTCGCCGGCCAGGTCGCACCGGGACCGCGGCCGGCGTCGGCCTGCGCGTCCCGTACGAGGTCGCGCAGCGGAGCGATCACCCGGTCGGTGACGGCCGTGTTCAGGTCGCCGAGCACCACCAGCCGCTCCGCCCGGTCGGCGGCGACGGCGTCGGCCAGCGCCCGCAGGGAGCGGTCCCGGGTCGCGGTGACACCCGGGCGGGCCGAGCCCAGGTGCACGGCGTACACGGCGACCTCGCCCTCGGGGGTGTCGACGACCGCGCGCAGGGCCCGCTCCCAACCCAGCGCGGTGTCGACCGGCGCGTAGTCGACGATCGGGTAGCGGCTCCACAGCTCCACCGTGGACACCCGCACGTGGTGCGCGTAGTGCGCCGCCATCGTCCCGGCCGTCGGCTCGCGCAGGCCTTCGGCCACCTCGACCAGGGCCACGACGTCGGCGTCGGTGGCGGCCACCGCGTCCGCGGTCGCGGCCGGGTCGGGGTTGGCGGCGTTGACGTTCTGGCTGGCCACCCGCAGTTGCGTGGCGCCGGGGTCGCCCTTGGGCAGCCAGGCCCGGCCGAACAGCATGCCCCAGACCAGCAGCGGCACCAGCGCCGCGACGACGGCCGTCGGGGTGCGGGCGACGACGGCGCCGAGGATCAGCACGGGCACGGCCAGCAGCAGCAACGGCGCGGCGGTGTCGAGCACGCTGCCGAAGCCGGCCACGTTGGGCACCGAGCGGTGGAAGGCGAGCAGGACGGTCACGGGCAGGGCGAGGAGCACTACCGCCGCGGTGACGAGTCGCCTGTGCATCACCGGGTGACGCTACACAACGTGGTCACGCGTTTCGCCGCGTTCGCGGTCGTGTCGTCACGGGGAGTGTCCACGCCGGAGCTTAGGTTGACCTTTTCCAAAGTTAGGCTAACCTAATCCGCGTGTCGCAGGGGGAACTTCGCACCGGCCTGCGCGGCGTCACGCTGGACCTCGCCTACCACGGCACTCCGGTCGTCCACGCCGCGTCCATCACGCTGCGTCCTGGTCAGGTCACCGCTCTCGTCGGGCCCAACGGCAGCGGCAAGTCGACGCTGCTGCGGGCGCTCGCCCGGCTGCACAAGCCGGTCGCGGGCGACGTGCTGCTCGCTGACGCGTCGGCGCTGGCCCTGTCCGCGCGCGACTTCGCCCGGCGGGTCACGCTGCTCGCCCAGAGCCGGCCGACGCCGGCCGGGGTCAGCGTGCACGACGTGGTCGGTTACGGGCGGCACCCGTACCGCGGGCGCTGGCGGGCCGACGACCCCGACGGGCCGCGGGCGATCGCCTGGGCCATGGAGGTCACCGGGGTCACCGGCATGGCCGACCGCGCCGTCGACGAGCTGTCCGGCGGCGAGCGGCAGCGCGTCTGGCTGGCCACCTGCCTCGCCCAGGACACCGGCGTGCTGCTGCTCGACGAGCCGACCACGTTCCTCGACCTGCGCTACCAGGTGGAGATCCTCGACCTGACCCGCGACCTGGCCGACGAGCACGGGGTCGCGGTCGGTGTGGTGCTGCACGACCTCGACCAGGCGGCCGCCGTCGCCGACCAGGTCGTGCTCCTCTCCGCCGGGCGCGTCGTCGGCGCCGGCGACCCGCGGGACGTGTTCACCGAGGCCGCCCTCACCGACACCTACGGCATCCCCGTCTCGGTCCTCGTGGACCCCGAGACGGGCCACCTCTCCACCCGACCCGTCGGCCGGCACCACAGCCGGGCGCGTACCGAAAGAGAAGTTGTATGAAGCGATTCCCCTTGCTCGCCCTCGCCGCGGTCGCGGCCCTGACGCTCGGCGCCTGCGGCACCACCGAGGACGCCGGCGCGCCGTCGCCGGCGGGCTCGTCGGCGGCCGCGACCGGGCCGGTCACCGTCAAGGACGGCCGGGGCAAGGAGATCACCCTCCCGAAGCCGGCCACCCGGGTCGTCAGCCTGGAGTGGGGCGAGACCGAGATCCTGGTCAGCCTCGGCGTGATGCCGGTCGGGAGCGCCGACAACAAGGGGTACGCGACCTGGAACACCTCGGCGCCCCTGGACGCGTCGGTGAAGGACGTCGGCACCCGCGGCGAGCCGAGCGTCGACTCGGTCGTCGCCCTGCAGCCGGACCTGGTGGTCATGGAGGCCGAGCGGGGAGCGCCGATCGTGGCGCAGCTCGAGAAGTACGTGCCCGTGCTGGTCACCGTCGGCAGCGACGCGACGCGCAACCTCGACCGGCTGCGCGAGGACGTGACGATGGTCGCGACGGCGGTCGGCAGGCAGTCCGAGGGCACGGCTCTGCTGGCGTCGCTGGACTCCCGGATCGCGTCCGCCAAGACGGAGCTCGCCTCCGCCGGCGCCGCGGGCAAGCAGTTCGCCATGGCCGACGGGTGGAAGGAAGGCAGCACCGTCTCGATCCGGATGTTCGGCAAGGGCGCGCTCGTCTCCGACCTCGGCACCGCGATCGGCCTGCAGAACGCGTGGACGGCGGCCGGCGACCCGCAGTGGGGCCTCGGCCAGACCGACGTCGAGGGCGTCAAGGCGCTCGACGGCAAGGACGTGCGGTTCTTCTACAACGCTTCCGACGGCACCGACGTGTTCGCCGAGGGCCTCGCGGGCAACGCCATCTGGGACGCGCTCGGGTTCGTCAAGGACGGCAAGGTGAGCAAGCTGCCGAACGGCATCTGGACGTTCGGCGGCCCGAAGTCGTGCATCCAGTGGATCGACGCGGTCACCGCGGCGTACAAGGCCTGATGAGCCTCTCCACAAAGGAGCCAACGGCGCCGGCGGCGTCCCCCGTCGCCGATCTACCGGCGCCGAGGCGGGTACGGGTGGCGGCGGCGTTCGTCGTCGCCCTCGTGCTCGCCTGCCTGCTGGCCGCGGCGCACCTGACCCAGGGCACCTCGTCGGTCGGCGCGAACGATCTCCTGCGACTGGCGTTTGGCTTCGGTGACGCGGGCGTCGCCGACGTCCTGGTCGCCTCGCGGTTGCCGCGGCTGCTCGCCGCCGTCGTGATCGGGGTGGCGCTCGGCCTGGCCGGGGCCGCGCTGCAGTCGTTGGCCCGCAACGCGCTCGCGTCGCCGGACACCCTGGCGGTCAACGCCGGGGCCTACCTCGCGGTCGTGGCCGTATCGGCCTTCGGGGTCACCCTGGGCGTCCTCCCCGCCGGCGGGGTCGCCTTCGCCGGCGGCCTGCTGGCCGCTGGCCTCGTGATGGCGTTGTCGGCCGGCGGGCGGGCCGGGCCGACGCGGCTGATCCTGGCCGGGACCGCGGTGGCGCTGGCACTGGGATCGCTGACGGTGGTGCTGCTCCTGCTGTTCGAGCAGAACACCATCGGGTTGTACGCGTGGGGCAACGGCTCGCTGGTGCAGAGCGACCTCGACGCCGTGACCCGCCTGGCTCCGGTGGTCGTGCTCGGCGTGGTGCTGTTGCTGCTGGCCGCCCGGCGGTTGGACGTCCTGGCGCTGGGCGACGATCCGGCCACTGTGCTCGGTGTGCACGTGCGGCGGACCCGGATCGTCGTGGTGGTCCTGACCGTGCTGCTCTCGGCGGCGGCCGTGACGCTGTGCGGGCCGGTCGGGTTCGTCGGGCTGTGCGCGCCGGTGATCGTGCGGCTGCTGGCCCGGGTGGTGCCCGGCGTGCAGCGGCACAAGGTGCTGCTGCCGCTCTCGGGCATCGTCGGCGTGCTCGTCGTCGTCGGCTCGGACGTGCTGCTGCGGGGCCTGATCGGCGCGCAGGCCGGCGTCGAGGTGCCGACCGGCGTGGTGACGTCGCTGTTCGGCGCGGCGGTGCTGGTCTGGCTGGCGCGCCGGCACCGGGACGCGGGGAACACGTCGCACTCGACGTCGGGGCGGCTGCGCTCGCGGCGCGCCTTCGTCGTGGTGCTGTCCGTCTCCGCCGTGCTGGCCGTGGCCGCGCTGGTCCTCGGCATGCTGTTCGGCGACACCTGGGTGCTGCTCGGCGACGTCACCAACTGGCTGTCGGGCAAGACCGGTCCGGCCTACACGTTCGTGCTCGACCAGCGGTATCCGCGGGTGTTCGCGGCCCTGCTCGCCGGGGCCGCGCTGGCGGTGGCGGGCACGGTCGTGCAGGCGGTGTGCCGCAACCCGCTGGCCGAACCGGGCCTGCTCGGCATCTCCGCCGGTGCCGGCGTCGGCGCGGTGGCGCTGATCTCGTTCGTGCCGCTGGCCTCCGTGTGGTCGATGTCCGGTGTGGCCGGTGCGGGCGCGCTGATCGCGTTCGCCGTCGTCTATGGACTGTCGTGGCGCGGCGGGCTCAGCTCCGACCGGCTGGTGCTGGTCGGCATCGGCATGCAGACCGGGCTGTTCGCCGTCATCACGACCGTCATCATCGCCACGGACCCGTGGAACACGGGCAAGGCGCTGACGTGGCTGTCGGGGTCGACGTACGGCCGTACCGCCGGTCAGGTCGTGCCCGTGCTCGTCGCCCTGCTGGTGGCGTTGCCGCTGCTGGCCTACGCGCGGCGGGACCTGGACATGCTCGCGCTGGACGAGGACACGCCGCGGGTGCTCGGCGTGCGGCTGGAGCGCACCCGGCTCGTCGCGCTCGTCTCCGCCGCGCTGCTCACGTCGACCGCGGTGTCGGCGATCGGCGTGGTCGGCTTCGTCGGCCTGGTGGCCCCCCACGCCGCGCGGGCCCTGGTCGGCGCGCGGCACGCCCGCGCCCTCCCGGTCGCCGCCCTCCTCGGGGCAGTGATGGTCAGCGCCGCCGACACCCTGGGCCGGACGGTCATCGCACCGGCCCAGATCCCGGCGGGGCTCGTCACGGCCCTGATCGGCACCCCGTACTTCGTCTGGTTGTTGTGGCGGTCCCGCACCGGGTCCGCGTCCATGTCCGTGTCTGCGTCTGGAGGCGCTTGATGACCACCCCCGCGTGGCGGTTCTTCCCGGTGACGGTCGGTGCGGTGCGTCGCCTGTCGCCGTCGTTCGTCCGGGTGACGTTCGTGGCGGACTGCCTGAAGTCGTTCGCCGACAACGGTTACGACCAGCGGATCAAGCTGTGCCTGCCGGTGCCGGTCTTCGGTTTCGACCACCTGCCGACGGACGAGGACTGGTGGTCGCGCTGGCGCGCCCTGCCGGACACGCACCGCAACCCGATCCGGACCTACACGGCGGCGGCGGTCCGCGCGGACCTGGGCGAGGTCGACGTGGACATGGTCCTGCACGGCGACGGCGGCCCGGCCTCCCGCTGGGCGGTCGTGGCGTCGCCCGGCGACTCGCTCGTCCTGATCGGTCCGAACGGTGAACACGACGGCGACCACGGCGGCCTGGAGTTCCAGCCGCCGGCGGAGTGCCGCCGCCTGCTCATCGCGGGCGACGAGACGGCGGTGCCGGCGGTGGCGGCGATCCTGTCGCGCCTGCCCGGTGACGCGCGGGGCGAGGTGGTGCTGGAGGTGCCGTCGGCCGCGGACGCCCAGCCGTTGGCGGCGCCGTCGGGCATCCGGATCACCTGGGTCTCCCGGGACGGCGGGCATGATTACGGCGCACCGCTGGTGGCGGCGGTCCGGCACGTGGTGGCGGGCCACCGCACACCGGTGCCGGCGGGCATCCGCGGGGAGATCGACGAACTGGAGCCGGACGGCGACATCTGGGAGGTGCCGGAGGAGGGCGCGGTCGGGGACCGCTACGCGTGGCTGGCGGGGGAGTCGGCGGCCATCACCACCCTGCGGCGGCATCTGGTGAAGGAGTTGGGCTGGGACCGGAAGTCGGTGGCTTTCATGGGCTACTGGCGAAACGGCCGCGCCGAGTCCTGACCGGCATCCGATTGCTTATGACCGGCACCACGGTGCGTTGGTGCCGACCGCGACGTTCCCGGCCGCCGTAGAGTGGCATGGGCGTCCGTTCCGATGCGTGGTCTGGTGCTTGGGCCAATGACGGCCGAGCCTCGACCCGTTCTGCGAAATGCAGTAGACGGCCTGGACTCCGATCGACCGCGGCAGCGCGTGCGTGCCATGGTGTGGGGCGAGCATGACGGTGTAGAGCCCCGCCAAAGCGTCGTCCCCCACGATCGCGTTCATTACAGGGGATTCGGCGTCGCCGAACGCGACCAGATGGCGATGGACTATTTCGTCGCACACGACGGACATGTTGTTATTCGCCCGCCGGAAGGACTGCCACGCAGAGCGGAAGTCGGACCTAAGGTCGTCTGGAACGTCGATCCGCCAGTCGTCCTCGTCGGGAGCCGCCGACCAGTCCTCTTCATCCGCGAAACTCGGGTCATCCGTTTCTCTGGCCGGCCACCGGTGCGCCGGAAGGTCGTCAGCGAGGTCGACAGGTAACCGTGTCCACAGACCGTGACGAGCCCGTTCGAGGTTCTTCGAGAGCGTGTCGTCGCCGCGCTCGTGGAGCGTTGTCGCCAGATCCTCGAACTGGGCAATGGCCTTCTGGACCTGTCGCGTCACGCCAGAGCCGAGCACGCGCGGAGGCCAGTGCACGCGCCACGTATGGCCGGCGCCCTGGAAGATATCGCCTCGGGAAACCGCACGGAATGCGAGTGGTCCGTCCGTGACCTGCTGGAGTGCCTCCACCAGATCTAGGCTGCGGAAGCCCGTCCGCGTCATCGACAAAGTCTCAAACATCAACGCGTAGCGCGGAGTAAGCGACGGGATGGTGGGATACACCAGTTCCATTGATTGGAAGCGCTCGCCCATCGCGAGCATCGACTCCGCCATCCGGACAAGGCCCATGTAGTGATCGGCATCGAAATGTGTCACGACAATGGTGCGTACGTCCTCAATCCGGTCCGCGAGGGTGGCCCGCAGGCGACGGCCGGCGACCTCTGCGGTCAGGTCGGTGCTGCCGCAGTCGATGATCATCGCGGGGCCGCGATTCAACGCGGGCCGGACGACGGTGCACACGCCGTCACCAACGTCTACGACGGTCAACATCGAGTCAGCCGCGCTGCCGTCGGCGGACCGCTGGTTGACTTCGTCCATAGTGGGTGAAAACGTTCTGCACCTGCTCGGCCCAGAACACATAAGGCTCCGTAAACCGGTAGCCGAGACTCCGTGCTTCGTTGTAGAAACCGGGCCCCGGTTCCTTGTCACCATCTTTGTGGGTGACGATTGATGTCAACGCGGGACGCCCAGCCGCGTGCTCGTCCTCGAACACCGCGCCGAGCAGGTGATTCATCAGCGCTGAGTAAGGGTCGACGCTGATGACGGACACCTTGGCGGCTACCTCGGAGTACCAGGTCATTCGGCGTTCGTATGCAGCCTCCATGATCGCATCCTGGAGTTGATGCTTGGCAACTTGCCATTGCTGATCGGTCAGGCCGAACTGGGCGGCGGTTCGTCTCATGTGGCCTCATATCGAGCGGCGCCGAAATCGAGCACTAAGCACCCTTTACCATCTGCCGCGACGCTACCGCGCTATCCGCCGACGGCGTATCAACCGCTCGGCCGCGATGGCCCTTTAGCCCAGCAGACCAGCTGGGTTGGCGCAACGCGTGATTGCGGCGGGCGGCCCGGAGGGCTCATTGGTCTGGCCCCCATCCGCGTTGTCACGGCTCGCGTCGGACCCCGTCCGGCTACGGACGCATGCCCGCCAACGCGTGTAGGTCAAGACGACGCGAGGCGTCGGGCGAAGGGTT
>NZ_BONE01000082.1 GCF_016862555.1 Asanoa siamensis
GGGTCTAGCCCTTCTCCGCCCGTAGCTGCTCGATCAGGCCGTTGACGAAGTCCTTGCGCGGCGTCTCGGCGAGGCTGAGCAGCGTCTCCGTGCGCGAGACGCCGGGGATCTGCCAGATGCCCTCGAGCAGGATCGTGCGCAGGTGCGCCTGGTCGCGGACCCGCAGGCGGGCGAGCAGGTCGATCGACCCGGTGACCACGCTGATCTCCTCGACCTCGGGGATCGCGTGCAGCGCCCGGATGATGGCGGCCTGGTCGGTGGCCGCGATGACGGAGAGGAAGACCTGCATCGGGAAGCCGAGGGCCGCCCAGTCGATGTCGGCGCGGTAGCCGCGGATGACGCCGAGCCGTTCCAGCCGGGCGATCCGGTCACCCACCGCGGGCGGCGACATCTGCAGCTCCCGGGCGAGCCCGCGCTGGCTCGTGCGGGCGTCCTGGACCAGCAACTCGAGCAGGCGGAGGTCGATCGCGTCCAGCGTCGCCGGTGCCGCGGGACTGCTCACCACTTCCGCGATCGCCGCCAGCGGGCTCGTTTTTCTCGGCGCGTCTTCCGTCACGCGGGAACTATAACGGTGCGGGCGATCCGGCCATACACACCGTAAGGGATCGCGGTCATTCCCGGCATGACCGAAATATGTTGTCGATCCGCCCGCGTGTGCCAGGAAGCGTTGCGGGCTTGACAACTGTTCGCGACAACCGGCTGACGAAAAGTTGCCCGTAAGGCATTATCTGATGTCCACTGTTCGATATAACGTGTGCGGTGTCATGCGGTCGTTACCCGGCCGCACCTGTTGGGTCCCCTGCCCCGAGAGGCTCCACATGGCACTTTCCGCTAGAAAGGGCATCGTCGCGACCGCGGCCGCCCTCCTCGTCCTGGCGTTCACCCCCGGTGTCGCCGCCGCCGATCCGGATCCCCGGATCGGGCTCGGCGGCGGTTGGCTCGATGCCGAGGAAGCCGCCAGCAACATCGAGCGCCTCGCGCACGTCGACAAGCCGGCCGGCTCGTTCGACCCGGCCAACCCCTCGAACTTCTCGTACGTCGCCTCGGACCTCGCGTTCAAGGGCAACACGGCGTTCATGGGCGGCTACAACGGTTTCACCGTCTTCGACGTGTCGAACCCGTCAGCGCCGTCGCTGCTGACCACCGTGGTCTGCCCCGGCGGCCAGGGTGACGTCTCCGTCTACGGCAACCTGCTCTTCATGTCGGTCGAGGAGACCCGCGGCCGCGTCGACTGCGGCACCAACCCCGCGGTCGGGCAGCGCTTCCAGGGCGTCCGCGTCTTCGACATCAGCAACGTGACCAACCCGCAGCAGGTGGCCGCCGTGCAACTCTGCCGCGGCTCGCACACCCACTCGCTGGTCACCAAGCCCGGCGACACCGAGAACGTCTACGTGTACGTCTCCGGCACGGCCGGCGTCCGCGGTGACGGCCTGGCCGGTTGCAACAACAACCCGGCCTCCGGTGTGGACCCGTCACGCTGGCGGATCGACGTCATCAAGGTGCCGGTCGCCGACCCGGCCGCCGCGGCCGTGGTCAGCAACCCGCGCCTGTTCGCCGACGAGACGGGCAAGATCGACGGCCTGCAGAACACCCCGCCGACGCCGCAGCACCCGTCGGGCAGCAACTGGGGCCCGTCACCCATCACCAGCGCCTGCCACGACATCACGTCGTACCCGGCGCTCGGTCTGGCCGCCGGCGCCTGCCAGGGCAACGGCATCCTGATCGACATCTCCGACCCGGCCAACCCGAAGCGGATCGACGAGGTCTCCGACCCCAACTTCGCGTACTGGCACTCGGCGACGTTCAACAACGACGGCACCAAGGTCATCTTCACGGACGAGTGGGGCGGTGGCACCGGTGCCCGGTGCCGCGACACCGACCAGCCCGAGTGGGGTGCCAACGCCATCTTCGACATCGTCGACCGCAAGATGGAGTTCCGCAGCTACTACAAGCTGCCGGTGCCGCAGACGATCCAGGAGAACTGCGTCGCCCACAACGGCTCGCTCGTCCCGGTGCCCGGCCGCGACATCTTCGTCCAGGCCTGGTACCAGGGCGGTCTGTCGGTGTTGGACTTCACCGACTCGGCGCACCCGAAGGAGATCGCCTTCTTCGACCGGGGCCCGTTGAACCCGGCGGCGCTCTCGCTCGGTGGTTTCTGGTCGACCTACTGGCACAACGGCCAGGTCTACGGCAGTGAGATCGCCCGCGGCTTCGACACGTTCGGCCTCAAGCCGAGCGCGGACCTGTCCGCGGCCGAGATCCAGGCGGCCCGCGAGGTCGTGGTGGCGGAGACCAACCCGCAGCACCAGCAGAAGATCAGCTGGACGCAGAGCCGGGCGACCTCCCGCGCCACGTTCGACCAGCTGGCCCGCACCTGCACCTCGACGATCACCGGCAACCGCAACGGTGTCCTGGTGGTCGACGGGGTGACCTGCCTCGACGGTGCCACCGTCCGCGGTGCGATCACCGTGCGGCGGGGCGGGACGCTCCTCGCGATCGACTCGACGATCAACGGCGCGGTCGCGTCGTCGTCGGCCGCGGCGCTGCACCTCTACGACACCACCGTCAACGGTGCGGTCGCGGTCAGCGGCACGACCGGCAGCCTGGCGGTCGTCGACTCGCAGCTGCGGGGCGCGTTCTCGCTGAGCGGTGCCCGTACGCCGGGCTTCGCCTCGGTCGTCGCCGGCAACGAGATCAGCGGTGTGCTCTCCTGCACCGGCAACACCCCGGCCCCGATCAACGTCGGTGCCAAGAACAAGGTGCGCGGACTGGCCGTCGGCCAGTGCGCCGCACTGGACTGACGCCACACGTGGCGCCCGGCTCCAGCTCCCCCCGCTGACCGGGCGCCACGCCGGTGGCGCGCCGCCGTCGCGGCGGCGCGTCCCGACCCAGGGCGCTCGCCCCTGCTCCCCCCGCAGGGGCGGGCGCCCTGTTTGACAGCTCGGAGATACGAGGATCATGCAGCTCAGCCGCCGCGCCATCGGCGTTTCAGCGTTGGCCGCCGCCCTGATCGCGGCCGCCGTGGGCATCTCGGTCGCGGCCGGCCGCGACGATTCGGCCCCGACGACCGCGGCCTCGCCGCCGGGTCGGGTGGTCCAGCCGGGCGCACCGGGCCAGGACTCCCGCACCCTGTCCCCCGACGAGCTCTCCCGGCTCTCGGCGCCGCCGCACTCCGCGGCCGACGCCGAGTTCATGCGCAGGATGGTGACGCACCACCTGCAGGCGCTGGAACTGACCGCGCTGGTCGGCGGGCGCTCCACGAGCGCGGACGTCCCGCAGCTGGCCAAGCGCATCGAGGTGTCGCAGAACGAAGAGATCGCGCAGCTCCGGCAGTGGCTGGTCGACCGCGGCGAGCCCCTGCCCGAGCCGCACGCGAACCATGTCGGCCACGGCGACCTGATGCCCGGCATGCTCGACGCCACCGACCTGACCGCGCTGGCGGCCGCCAAGGGCGCCGCCTTCGACAAGCTGTTCCTGGAGCTGATGATCCGCCACCACGAGGGCGCGATCACCATGGTCCAGCAGCTCTACCGCGACGGCGGCGGCGTCGAGTCGGCCGCCGACCGGGTGGCCCGCGAGGTCAACGCCGACCAGTCCATCGAGGTCCGCCGCATGCGGGACATGCTGGCGACCCGCTAGCGACGGCTCCGCATCGCTTCGTCGCTTTGGGTAGCGATCTCGCCACCCAAGGTGATAGGAGTGTGTAGATTCGTCGATGCGGAGGGCGGCGGGCGATGCGTGTCGAAGTGCTGTCCGACCACGCCGGCGCCCTGCTGCTGCAGTCCCGGGCCGGGCTGCGCGGGGCCGGCGCCGCGCTCACGGCGCGGCAGGCCGACTACCGCACCGCGTGGGCCCAGCTACGCGCGACGGCCGGCCCCTGGTGGCGCCGCCTGTTCGGCGTCCCGCCGGCCGACCCGCGCGCGGTGGCCGCCCAGACGCGGGCGAGCTGGCAGGAGGTCCTGCTGGCGTCGCAGGAACCGGGCCGCGCCAGCCACCGCCTGCGCCAGCGCGCGGCCGGCGTGCTCGGCGAGGACACCCTGACCGCGGCGCTCGGCGTGCTCCCCGACGACTGGGTGATGCTCCGCGGCTACCGCAACCGCCGCGGCGAGACCGACCACGTGCTGGTCGGCCCGCACGGCATCTGGGTCGTCGAGGTCAAGCGCCGGCGCATCCGCCTGCACGCGGTCGGCGACCACTGGTGGTGGGAGAAGCTGGACGCCCGCGGCCGCAGCGTCGAAACCGGCCAGGCGGTCGACGGCGGCGGCCGCACCTGGGCCCGCCAGGTCAACGACGTGGCCGACGACCTTGCGGCCTGGCTGCGCCGCAACCGCCAGCCGGTCCCGGTCCGCACGGCCGTGGTGCTGATGCACGAACAGGCGCAGTTGGGCCGCTGCCAGGACCCGACGGTGACGCTGGTCGGCACGCACCCGACCCACCTGCTCGACGCGCTGGCCCGCTACGCCACTCCGCTGTCGGCGGCCCCTGAGGTGGCCGATCTGGTCCGCCGCGACCACGCCTTCCACCAGCACCGCCGCGCCCGCCGCCGCTAGTCGACGACCAACCTCGGCCTCGCACGCGGACGGGCGTTGGCGGCGGGCAGGTCGGTCCGGGCGCGTACATGTTCTGGCATGTGCGTACGTGCCAGAACACGTACGCGCCGGGACACCTACCGTCCGCGGACGGCGTCGCGCCCCGGTGGGTGGGCCACCGGGGCGCGACGGGTCGAGGGGTCAGTTGATGACGAACTGGGTGCCGGGCTCGCGGACGATGTCACCCGTCGCCGAGTTGGTGATGGTGACGTTCGACAGCGTGGCGGTGCCCTGTGCGCCGCTCATCGCGAGGATGCCCGCACCGTTGTTGGACCTGTCGATGCGGACGTTGGTGATCGTGGCCGTGATCCGGCCACCACCGGTCTTGAACTGGATGCCGTCGTAGGTCGAGTCGACGATCTCCGTGTCCCGGATGACCACGCCGGGGATGCCGGTGCTCGGGGCGAACAGGGTGATCGCGCCGAACTTCTGGGCCTCGCCCCAGAACGCGCCGCCGGTGCGGTAGAGGCCGTTGTTGGCGATCGTCGTCGTGCCGCTGAACGGTATCGGCGAGTGGTCGGTCGCCAGCATGATGCCGGGGTAGTTCATCGTGTCGTACACCAGGTTGTTCTCGATGGTGTTGCCGTAGCCGCCGTAGACCGCGATGCCGTTGGCCCGCCACGGGAGCTGGATCGTGTTGTTGGTGAAGTGGTTGTCGTGCCCGATGTCGACCGACTGGTCCTTGACGTAGGTGCTCGACCAGACCGCCAGCGAGTCGTCGCCGGTCGTGCGGAACGACGAGTTGAACACCGTCGAGTTGCGGGTGCTGTTGGCGAAGTTGATCCCGTCCGCGTACGTGTCGCGGATGCGCATCCCGGAGAACTGGATCCCGTCGCCGGGGTTCCAGTACGCCGGCGTGTCCGAGTAGTCGCGGCCGACCCAGGCGCCGACGTTGACGTGCTCGATCCACACGTTGCTGATCCTCGTGTTCTTGCCCAGCCGCCCGTTGATGCCGTGGCCGCGGGTGTTGCGGTTGGTCGTCATTCCGAAGATGGCCAGGTCGGAGATCTGCGTGTTGTCGTCGACGTCGAAGCCGACGTTGCCCTCGTGCGGGTGGTTGATGTTGCCCTGCACGTTCTGCGGCTCGGTGTTGGTGTAGAGCTTGGTGTGCCACATGCCCGCGCCGCGGATGACGGCGTTGCGGATGCCCTTCTGGTTGAAGCCCGTCCGCGTCGGGTCCGGCGAGAGGATCTTCTGCTCCTGCCGCCACTGGCCGGCCGGGATCCAGACGCAGGAGATGACGCCGTTCTCGTCGTCGGTGACCGCGCGCTGGATCGCACCCGAGTCGTCGACGTTGTCGTTCGGCACCGCGCCGTACGAGGTGATCGAAGTGCACCCCGCCGGCTGGCTCAGCGGCGGCGCGACCTGCTCCAGGTCGATGAGGTCCAGGTAGTAGAAGGCGGCGTCGTCACCGGCGTCGCGCTGCAGCTTGAACCGCGTGCCGGCCGGGTACGAGGACGGCAGCAGCGCCTGCGACTCGTCGAAGAGCCGGCGGGCGTTGGCCTGCGGCGTGTTCGACAGGCCCTCGGTGTCGTCGGTCAACCCGTAGAGCCAGCTGTTGCGCGAGGAGAGCGTCAGCTTCTGCACGAACTGGTCGTTGGCGTAGAGGCTGATCGTCGCGGTGGTGCCGCCGCCGCCCGGCGCGTCCGGGATCGAGTTGCGCACCACGATCGAGTTGGTCGGGACGGTCGAGGTGAACTGCACGTACTGGCCCTGGCTGGACAGCCGCACGGACCTGCGGCCCGACGACTCGGTGCCGAAGTTGGTGTGCCCGAACGTCCGCAGCGCGTCGGCCTCGACCAGCGTGCCGGTGTAGGTGCCGTTCTCGGCCTCGTAGGAGGTGTACGGCAGGGCCGCGCCGCGACCGACCACGATGGACTGCGTACGCGTGTTGTTGGTCTCGTTGGTCTCCGCCACCACGTTGGTCGCGTCCGCGGTGGCCGTGATGGTCGCGCCGCCGCTGGTCGCCGTCCACGTGCCGCTGACGGCCACCGTGGCGGTGGCGCCGGCCGCGATCGTGCCCGTGTTGGTGTTCAGCGTGGTCGAGCCCACCGCCAGCCGGGTGACCGACGCGGCCGCCGCACTGGTGCCCCGGTTGTTGACGCTGACGGTGAAGGACACCGCCGCCCCGACCGCCGGGTTCGCCGGGTTGGTGGTGATGCCGGTGATCTGCAGGTCGGGCCCCGGCGCCTGCGCGACGACCAGTTGCGACGGCGCCGTCGTGCTGTTGTTGGCGTTGTTCTGCTCGATGATCGTGTTGGTCGGGTCGACCACCGCGGTCACCGCGTAGCTGCCCTGGGCCCGGTTGCCCGCGTTGAACGTGACGGTCTGCGCCGCGCCGGCCGCCAGCGCGCCGACGTTGGCCGAGCCGACGACCAGGCCGCCGAGGCTGAAGTTGACGGTGGTCGCGCCCGCCGCCGCCGAGCCGGCGTTCTGCACGGTGGCCGAAAGCGTGATCGTGCTGCTCTCGTTGGGTGACGCCGGGCTCCAGCTCACCGAGCTGACCACCAGGTCGGGGTTGGGCGCCGGGGTGCCGCAGACCTCGAACTCCGCGACCTGGCCGCTCGGGGCGCCCGTGTTGGAGGTGAACCGCAGCCGCACGTCGGCGACGGTCGCCGAGACCGGGATCGCGACGACGTTGTTGCCCTGCACGAACTGGTAGTTGGCCGCCGGCACCAGGCTGGTGAACGTCGAGCCCGCCTGGTCACGACCCAGGACCTGGATGTTCTGGGTACGGGTGCCCCAGGACGCGTCCGGGTTGAGCTTCACGTTGACACCCGTGATGCCGTGGTTCGCGCCGAGCGCCACGGTCAGGTCCTGCGGATAGCTCGCCGAGCCCTCCCAGTAGGTGCCGAGCTGCCCGTCGTTGGCCTTCTCCGGGGTGAAGGTGAAGGTCGAGCCGGTCGCGCTCATCGTCTTGCCGGCCGCGACGTTGGTGCAGCCCGGCGGCTGGGTGCCGGTGCGGGTCACGGTGTTGCTGTTGCCCGACAGGTTGCCGGCGTTGTCCCGCGCCCGCACGTAGTAGGAGACCGTGGCCGTCGCCGGCTGGCTGTCCTGATAGGACGTGCCCGTGCCGGCCGTCGCGATCTGGGTGCCGTTGCGGTAGACGTTGTAGCCCGCCAGCCCACTGCCGCCCGTGTCGGTGGACGCACCCCAGTTCAGGGTGATCGTCGTGGCGCTGACCGTGTAGGACAGGGTGCCCGGCACGCTCGGCGCGGTGGTGTCCGGGGTGCTGCCGCCGGGGCCGTACACCTCGAGCTCCGAGAGCTGGCCGGCCGGCCAGGCGCTGTTGGCGGTGACGTTGATCCGCACGTATCGCGTGGTGGCCTGGTTGAAGCTGATGGTGACCGCGTTGCCGGCCACGGCGGGGTTGAACGTGTAGGCCTGCGAGCCGGCCAGGTCGGTGAACGACGTGCCGTTGGTGCTGCCCTGGACGCTCAGCGTCTGGGTGCGGGTGCCCCAGCCGCTCGTCGGGAGCTTCAGCACGACCCGGTTGACGGCCTGCGCCGACCCGAGGTCGACCTGCACCCACTCCGGGAACGAGTTGTTGGTGCTCTCCCAGTAGGTGCCCTGGTTGCCGTCGACGACGTTGCCCGAGCCGTAGACGTCGGCGTGGCCGCTCTCGGCCGTCGCCTTGCCCTGGGCGAGGTTGCCCGTGCCCGTTCCGCTGACCCCGTAGACCTCGAGTTCCGACAGCTGCGCCGCGCCCCAGCCGCTGTTGGCCGAGATGCTGGCCCGCACGTACCGGGTGGTCGCCGCGGTGAAGTTGATGGTCACCGCGTTGCCGCTGCTGGGGTTGAAGGCGTATGACGCGGAGGCGCTGAGCGTGCTGAACGACGTGCCGTTGGTGCTGCCCTGCAGGGTGACGGTCTGGTTGCGGGCGCCCCAGCCGCCGGGCAGCTTCAGCACGACCTGGTCGACCGCGGTGGCGGCACCGAGGTCGACCTGCCCCCACTGGGGCAGCGCGCCGGAGCTCTCCCAGTAGCTGCCGGCGTTGCCGTCGTTGAGGTTGCCGGCGCCGAAGCCGCCGTTGGTCGAGCTGGCCGAGGCGGTCTTGCCGAGGGCGAGGTTGGGGCCGCCGGCGGCCCGCGCCGACACCTGCCAACCCATGGTTACCAGGGCCGCCGTGAGGGCGACGGCCACGATCCTGGAGCGTCTCATCGCTGTCCTTTTCGCAGTGGGGACTTCTCCCCGGGGCCGTGGGCCGTCGGGGAGGGGCGGAAGTCGGCACATCGCCGGTGGAACGGCTCGTGGTGGTGCTGCGCGAAAATTTCAGGTCCTTGTCGCAATCTTGCGGCAAGTTGTGCGCCAGGTTACCGACGTGCTACGGAAAGCGTCAACGGGTGGACGAGAATCAATGCGCGTCGAGCGAGATGTGCCCGCGCTTCTCGAGGGCGCGGAGGAAGTCGGCGGCGTCGAACATCCGGCCCGCCGACGCGACGCCGATGGCCTTCGTGCGGCCGTCGAGGATCCGTTCGACCGCCTCCACCGCGAGCGGGGCGCTGACGGCGTAGATGTCCTGGCCGGTCGCGGAGATCCGGCGCTCCGTGCCGGCCCGGCGCACGCGGACGTCGACGGTGAACGTCTGTGTCGGGCTGGGCCCGGCCGGGTCCGCCGCGGCCAGGTCGCCGGCGGCGTTGGTGCTCATGTAGGTGCGCACCTCGGGGATCGGCAGGTGGCTCGGCACCGTGACGATGTCTGCCATGGAGAAGTCGCCGAGGACGGCCCGGCTGCCGTCGGGAAAGTCCCAGGTGAGCGCGGGCAGCGCGGCGGCGGTGTAGTAGTCCAGCCGGCCCCGGGTGTAGCGGACCCGCCTGCCGCCGCGCCGGTCGTGGGAGACGGTGCCGGAGGCGAGGGTGCCGGCCGTGGGGTGCCAACTGCTCAGGCCGTACGCGACGTGCGCCTCGTCCGCCGCCGTCCAGTCGCTCATCGCCGCGGTGACCAGCAGGTCGCCGAGGCCGCCGAAGAAGGCCATCGCGGGCACGACCGCGGTGCGGGCGCGGTCCGCGAAGTGCGCGAAGGTGTCGACGTTGGCCTCGATCTCGGCGGCCACGTCGACGTACGGGATGCCGGCGCGCAGGGCGGCCTCGACCAGCGGTGCCGCGGTGTCGGCGAACGGGCCCGCACAGTTGATCACCGCGGCCGTCCCCACCAGGGCCCGGTCGAGGTCGCCGACGCCGGCCACCCGGTGGTCGAGCCCGAGCGCCCGGAGCCTGCTCTCGTCGCGGCCGAGGGCGAGCGGGACGAGTCCCCGGTCGGCGAGCTCCGCGGTGACGAAACGGCCGGTGTGCCCGTAGGCACCGAACACTGCGATCGTGGTCATGGGGAAAGCCTCGCAGCGTGCGGCGGACCTTCGACAGTGTCGGGAACGCCAATGCCCGTACAGTTTCGGACATGACCACGATCGCGCTCGCCGCCACCGACGGGATGCTGCACTTCGAGCTGGCGATGGCGCTCGAGATCTTCGTGCGCGACCCGTCCGGCCTGGCCGCACCGTGGTACTCGCTGGTGGTCTGCGCGCCCGGGACGGTGCGGGTAGGCCGGTTCGTGGTGGAGCCGGACGATGATCTGGATCGCCTCGCCCGCGCCGACACGGTGATCGTCCCGTCGATCGAGGACGTCGACGCACCGGTGCCGGCCGACCTGGTCGAGGCGGTCCGCGCGGCCCACGCCGCCGGTGCCCGGCTCGTCTCGTTCTGCACGGGCGCGTTCGTGCTGGCGGCGGCAGGGGTGCTGGACGGGCTGCGGGCGACCACCCACTGGGCGCACACCGACGCGTTGGCCGCCCGCTATCCGGCGGTGACGGTCGACCCGGACGTGCTCTACGTCGACAACGGCACCGTGCTCGCCTCGGCCGGCAAGGCGGCGGCGATCGACCTGTGCCTGCACCTGATCCGCCGCGACCACGGCTCGACGGTCGCCAACGCCGTGGCCCGCCGCCTCGTCGTGCCGCCCCACCGCGCCGGCGGCCAGGCGCAGTTCGTCACGACACCGGTGCCGGCCCGCGAGGACCACCCGCTGGGGGCACTGTTCCCGTGGGCGCTGGCCCGGCTCGACCGCCCGCTGACGGTGGAGGATCTGGCCCGCCAGGCCAACATGAGCTCCCGCCACCTGGCCCGCGTGTTCCGCGCGGTGACGGGCACGACGCCGTTGCAGTGGCTGGCGACGCAGCGGATCCGCCGGGCCCAGGAACTCCTGGAGAACACGGACGACGGCATCGACACGATCGCGTCGGCGGCCGGCCTGGGCACCGGGACGACGCTGCGCCGCCACTTCCACCGCGCGGTCGGCGTGCCCCCGGACGCGTACCGGCGCACGTTCCGCAACGCCTGAGGCACGGGACCCCCGTCGACGGTTGTCGCGCGGGAGGGGGTCCGTGCCGACGCCCGCCCCTCGCGGGCGTGTGCGGAGGGGGCCCGTCCCCGCGGCAACCGTCGACAGGGCCCCCTCGTGCGGATCAGACGCCGACCGGGACGCGGGCCGGGGGTTCGACGAGCTCCGCGCGGAGCTTCTCGCCCTCGATGTCCACGTTGGGCAGTGCCCGGTCGAGCCAGCGCGGCAGCCACCACGCGCCCCGGCCGAGCAGTGACATCACCGCCGGCACGATGGTCATGCGTACGACGAACGCGTCGATCGCGACGCCGAGCGCCAGCGCGAACCCGATCGACTTGATGATCGGGTCGTCGATCAGCACGAAGCCGGCGAACACACTGATCATGATCAGCGCGGCCGCGGTGACCACCCGGGCGCCGTGCCCCATGCCGGCGATCGTCGCCTCCTGCGCGTCGGCGCCGTGCACGTGGTCCTCACGCATCCGGGACACGAGGAACACCTCGTAGTCCATCGCGAGACCGAACAGGATGCCGACCAGCAGGATCGGCAGGAAGCTGATCAGCGGCCCGGGCGTGCTGAGACCGACCAGGTCGGCCAGGTGCCCGTCCTGGAAGATCCAGACGGTGATGCCGAACGTGGCGCCGACCGTGAGCAGGAAGCCCAGCGCGGCCTTGATCGGCACCAGGATCGACCGGAAGACCAGCATCAGCAGCAGCACCGAGAGCCCGACGACGATCAGCAGGTAGATCGGCAGGGCGTCGGCAAGCTTCTCGGACACGTCGACCCCGACCGCGGTCTGCCCGGTCACGGCGACGTCGGCCCCGCCGAGGCCGTGGGTCTTGGCCCGGACGTCGTGCACCAGCGTCTCGGTGCTCGCGGCGGTCGGGCCCTCCTTCGGGATGATGCCGAGCAGCGCGGTGCGCTGGTCGCCGCTGAGCGTGGGCGGGGTGACGGTGAGCAGGTTGGGCGTGCCCTGCAGGACCGGGCCGACCTGCTGCACCGCGGCGGCCGTCGTCTCCGGCGAGTCGCTGGAGACCACGAGCGTCAGCCGGCCGTTGAAGCCCGGCCCGAAGCCCTCGGCGACGAGGTCGGCGGCGACCCGCGCGGGCGTACCCTCGGGTCCCGATCCGGCGTCCGGCAGCGCGAGCCGCATGTCGGCGGCGGGCAGCGCCAGGGCGCCGAGACCGACGATCCCGACGAGGATCACGGGTACGCGCCCGCGCCGCACCAGCCGGGCCCAGCGGAAGCCGAAGCCCTCCTTGTGCTGCTGGGGCGCGGCGCCCCGCAACCGGCGCGGCAGGATCCTGCGGCCCGCGAAGCCGAGCAGCGCCGGCAGCAGCGTGATGGCGACGAGCACGGCGACCGCGACGGTGCCGGCGGCGGCCAGACCCATCGCGCTCAGGAACGGGATGCCGACGATCGCGAGGCCGGCCAGCGCGATGACCACCGTGACGCCGGCGAACACGACCGCGGACCCGGCGGTGCCGACGGCCCGGGCCGCCGCGTCCTCGGGCTCGATGCCGTCACCGAGGTTCTGTCGGTAGCGCGAGGTGATGAACAGCGAGTAGTCGATGCCGACCGCGAGGCCCAGCATCAGCGCGAGCACGGGCGTCACGTCGGTCAGCGAGACCACACTGGACAGCGCGAACAGGCCGGCCATGCCGGCACCGACGCCGATCAGCGCGTTGAGCATCGTCATGCCGGCGGCGACCAGCGACCCGAACGTGATCAGCAGGACGACCAGCGCGATCGCGACACCGATGGCCTCGGTGCCACCGACCTCGGGCGGCGAGTTCATCACCTCGCCGCCGTGCCCGACCCGCAGCCCGGCCTCCTGCGCCCGCGCGCCCGTCCGCTCGTACGCGGTGCGCTGCTCCTCGGTCAGCTCGTCGGCGCGGCCGGCGAACTGGACCTGGACGAGCGCGTACCGCGTGTCCTGCGAAAGGGCCTTCGCCTCGAACGGGTCGACGGCGCCGACGACGCCGGGAAGGCCGTTCGCCTCCGCGACGAGCTGCTTGACCGCGTTGGTGAGCGGCGGATCGGTCAGCGTGCCGCCCTCGGGCGCGGCGACGACGATCAGCCCGACGGCCCCGCTCCCCTCGGGAAACTCGTGCTTGAGCGCGTCGATGGCCCGCTGCGACTCGGTGCCCGGCATGGTGAAGTTGCTGGAGGTAGGCCCCTTGAACGCGACGGCGGCGCCACCCAGCCCGGCGAGAAGCACCAGCCAGAGAACGACAACCAGCCTTCGGCGACGGTACGAGGCGCGACCGAGCCGGTAGAGCAGGGTAGCCATGTCAGTCCTTCCCGGGGATGAGAGCGCGCCGGGCGACGACGACCAGGGCAGGCCGCAGTTCCCCCTCGTCGCGCTTGTCGTCGATAACCACAGCGGCGATGCCGGCCAAGAGGACCTTGGCGGCGGTCTGGTCGGCGAGATCGGCGGAACGCCCGGCGAACCCGGCCACGAGCGCATCGGTCAGCTCACGCACACGGTCGAAGGCGGGCTCCTGCAGAAACTGCGGCGTGACATCGTAGATGAGCGCGACCTCACGTCGATACCGCAGAACGAGATCGACAAACCCTTCGATGGCGGCGTCCCGCACACCCTTGTCGTCGACACCGGCCAACCGCGCCACAAGATCGATCAACGACTGCCGCGCGGGCTCGATGAGCGCGAGCAGGATCGCGTCCTTGTGGGCGAAGTGGTAGAGGAGGGTGGCCTTGGAACACCCCACCTCGGCGGCGATGTCGTGCAGCGAGGTGCCCTTGAAGCCGTAGCGGGTAAAGAGCTCCGCGGCGACCCGCAGAATCTCGTCACGCGTCCGGATACGAACCACGGACACATTATTCCTGACCGCTCGGTCAGATCCTGACCGAGCGGTCAGCCTTCGTGGCCCACGTCACACCTGTGAGTGACGGAGGGTCGAAGCTGACCGGTCTGCGGCGGCGCTCCACGTACATACGACGAGTACGCCAGTCGAGCGGAGGGCGAATCCAAGGCCATGCCGGCCACGTTCGAACGAAGGCAGTCACATGTTGGAGTTGGCCGCTACGGCGGTCCGAGCCCTCGCCTCGGTCGCAGCGCTTTTTACCTGCATGGCGAACACCGCCACAGCGCAGGTGCCGCCGCTCGTCAAATGGGCATACCGGATCCACTACGCGAGGATGATCACCGCAGTGACCAATGAGTTGTGCGCATGGCCTACCCAACCGCGGGGCGACTCGTGGCGGGCAACGCGGCGTCTCGCGGCAGAGGCCATGGTCCAAGATGTCTTCCGAACGCTACGGACCGAGGTCGAAGACGGCCGTGGTCCGTCGAGCGCTCAGCTGGGACTGTGGCTGATGAAACGCACCCGGCGTAAGACAACCGAGTTTCTCAGCCGAGAATGGCAACGGAACGCCGATCAGCTCGGACCGCCGGCCAGCCGCGCCGCATGACCCGCTCGGCGTCGACGACCTAGCGTCGGCGACCACCGCGGTGATCGTGCGGCCCCACAAACAGCTCGGTCACACCAGTTAGGCGCCGAACATCGCCGAGGCGACGGCGCCCTCGTCAATCCCTCGCGCCCTTCGGCGCCACGGCGCTCCTTGCCGTCGACGGCGCGATCCATCGGGTCCGTCCGGCCCCGCAGGACCCGGTCAGGTGCCGTCCAGCAGGTGCGTGGCGGCGCAGGTCACGCAGCGAGCGATGGCGGGCGGCAGTTGGCGATCCCACGGGTCGTGCGACGGCAAAGCCCTGTTCTCGACCGGTATGCAGGGCGGTCGCCTGTCCGTGTTCCCGGCATGCGCGCGCATGCGGCCGGTGCCCTCGATGGAGACGTTGCTGTAGTCGTCGCGGATGGGCCCTCCGTCCCGGGTGCGGACGACGAACGGCTCGAGAATCTCGTACCACACGATCGGATCGCCCTGCATCGTATCGCCTCCCTGGCCACGGACGGGACGACCGCACGACCGATGAAGAGGGCGCCCCACGACGGGGGCGCCCTTCTCACAAAACCGCAGACCTACGAGTCCCCGCCGGTTTCGCCGACCGGGGCCGCGTTGACGTCGTCGATCGCGTACTTGCGGGCCGCTTCCACCGGGATCGCCGGGGCGATCTCGCCGCGGACCGCTAGCTGCCGAAGCGTCGCCACCGCCACCGATTCCGCGTCGACGTGGAAGTGGCGGCGTAGCGCGTGCCGCGTGTCCGACATGCCGAAGCCATCCGTGCCCAGCGACGTGTAGTCGCCCGGCACCCAGCGGGCGATCAGGTCCGGGACCGCGCGCATGAAGTCGCTGACCGCGACCACCGGGCCCTCGGCGCCCGCCAGCTTGCGGCGGATGTAGGGGACCCGCGGCTCCGAGCCCGGGTGCAGCAGGTTGTATTCCTCGGCCTGCACCGCGTCGCGCCGCAACTCGGTCCACGACGTCACCGACCAGACGTCGGCAGCCACACCCCAGTCCTGCGCCAGCAGCTGCTGGGCCTTGAGTGCCCACTGCATGCCCGTACCCGAGGCCAGGATGTTGGCCTTGATGCCGCCACCCTCCAGCGCGGGCGCGGGCGAGTAGCGGTAGATGCCGCGCAGCACGCCCTCGACGTCGAGGTCGACCGGCTCCGCCGGCTGCAGGATCGGCTCGTTGTAAACGGTGAGGTAGTAGAAGACGTTCTCCGCCTCCTCGCCGTACATCCGGTGCAGGCCGCGCTCCACGATGTGCGCGATCTCGAACGCGAACGCCGGGTCCCACGCCACGACCGCCGGGTTGGTCGCCGCGATCAGGTGCGAGTGGCCGTCCTCGTGCTGCAGGCCCTCACCGTTCAGCGTCGTCCGGCCGGCGGTGGCGCCGAGGACGAAGCCCCGCGACATCTGGTCGGCCGCGGCCCAGAAGCCGTCGCCCGTGCGCTGGAAGCCGAACATCGAGTAGAAGATGTAGAGGGGGATCATCGGCTCGCCGTGCGTGGCGTACGACGAGCCCGCGGCGGTGAACGAGGCCACCGAACCCGCCTCGTTGATGCCCTCGTGCAGGATCTGGCCGCCGGTCGACTCCTTGTAGGACAGGAACAGCTCCCGGTCGACCGGGGTGTAGTTCTGCCCGTGCGGCGAGTAGATCTTCTGCGTCGGGAACAGCGAGTCCATGCCGAACGTACGCGCCTCGTCCGGGATGATCGGCACCCAGCGCTTGCCGAACTCACGGTCCTTCATGATGTCCTTGAGCAGGCGTACGAAGGCCATCGTGGTGGCGACCTTCTGCTTGCCCGACCCGCGCTTGACGTCGGCGAACCGCTCGCTGCCGGGGATCTGCAGCGGGATCACCGTGGTGTTCCGCGACGGCAGGTAGCCGCCCAGCGCCCGCCGGCGCTCGTGCAGGTATTCGATCTCCGGCGACTTGGTGTCAGGCCGGATGTACGGCGGCAGGTACGGGTTCTCCTCGAGCGCCTTGTCCGAAATGTTCAGATAGAGCCGATCGCGGAACGTCTTCAGGTCGTCCAGCGTCAGCTTCTTCATCTGGTGCGTCGCGTTGCGCCCCTCGAACGACGACCCGAGCGTCCAGCCCTTGATCGTCTTCGCCAGGATCACCGTCGGCTGCCCGGTGTGCTCCGTGGCCGCCTTGTAAGCCGCGTAGATCTTGCGGTAGTCGTGCCCGCCGCGCTTGAGGTTCCAGATCTCGTCGTCGGACATGCCCTCGACCATCTTGCGGGTACGGGGGTCCCGGCCGAAGAAGTGCTCCCGGACGTACGCGCCGGACTCCGCCTTGTAGGTCTGGTAGTCGCCGTCCGGCGTGGTGTTCATCAGGTTGACCAGCGCGCCGTCGGAGTCGGCGGCGAGCAGCGGGTCCCACTCGCGGCCCCAGACGACCTTGATCACGTTCCAGCCGGCGCCGCGGAAGAACGCCTCGAGCTCCTGCATGACCTTGCCGTTGCCGCGGACCGGGCCGTCGAGCCGCTGCAGGTTGCAGTTGATCACGAAGGTCAGGTTGTCGAGCTCCTCGCGGGCCGCGACGCCGATCGCGCCGAGCGACTCGGGCTCGTCCATCTCGCCGTCACCGAGGAACGCCCATACGTGCTGGTCGGACGTGTCCTTGATGCCCCGGTGCTGCAGGTAGCGGTTGAACCGGGCCTGGTAGATCGCGTTCATCCCGCCGAGGCCCATGGAGACCGTCGGGAACTCCCAGAAGTCGGGCATCAGGCGCGGGTGCGGGTACGACGGCAGGCCGCCGCCCAGCCCGGCGTGGGACAGCTCCTGGCGGAAGCCGTCGAGCCGCTCCTCGGAGAGGCGACCCTCCATGAACGCGCGCGCGTACATGCCGGGGGACGCGTGGCCCTGGTAGAAGATGTGGTCGCCGCCGCCGGGGTGGCTCTTGCCCCGGAAGAAGTGGTTGAACCCGACCTCGTAGAGCGCCGCGGCGCTCGCGTAGGTCGAGATGTGCCCGCCGACCCCGATCTCGGGGCGCTGGGCCCGGTGCACCAGCATCGCGGCGTTCCACCGGATGTAGGCGCGGATCCGCCGCTCGACGAACTCGTCACCGGGGAACCAGGGCTCACGCTCCGGCGGAATCGTGTTGATGTAGTCGGTGGTGGTCAGCGGGGGGACGCCGACGTTGCGCTCGCGCGCCCGCTCCAGCAACCGCAACATCACATAACGGGCGCGCTTGGCGCCACCCGCGTCGATAACTCCGTCGAGCGACTCGACCCATTCGGCGGTTTCCTCGGGGTCGACGTCCGGAAGCTGGCTCGGCAGGCCGTCACTGATTACCGGGCGCTTGCGTTCCGTAGCCACAGGCATTCCTCAGATTGTGGGGACGACTGACATTTCGGAGCCAAGTGTCCCGGGTGTGGGATACGTCTCCAACGCCATCCTGCCCCGTTTCTCTCCCCCGCGTCACGTCGCCCACTGCCAGACGCGACTCTCGACACACGTACGCGCGGGTAACTCATCCTGGAAGGAACGAAAACCGGACCTGTCGGACAGCGTTGTCGCCGTTCGTGTCGACCAGGCAGATGGACTGCCAGGTGCCCAGGGCGAGCCGGCCACGCAGCACGGGGATCGAGGCGTACGGCGCGACGAACGCCGGCAGCACGTGGTCACGACCGTGGCCCGGCGAGCCGTGCCGGTGGCGCCACCGGTCGTCGGCCGGCAGGAAACCGTCGATCGCGGTCATCAGGTCGGGGTCGTCGGAGCCGGAGCCGCTCTCGATGATCGCGATGCCGGCGGTGGCGTGCGGGACGAAGACGTGCAGCAGGCCGTCGTCCTCGCCGGAGACGAACTGCTGGGCTTCCGCGGTCACGTCGCGCACCGCCGGACGGCGGCCCGTCTGGACCGTGATCACCTCACTCCGCATCCGGCAAGTCTAGTGATCACTAGTGCTTCCCAGGGGGCCGATGGGGCAGGTGACTGGCCGTGAGTGGTGTCGGTCGGTAATGCTTTTCGTCGTGACGACGCCGCAAGATCTCGACGAACGGTTCCGGTCGGCGGTCGGCGAGCTCGCTCCCGGCTCGGCCGGCCTCCCCGACGGGATGCCCGCCGAGCTGGCCCGCGCCGTGTTCGACGCCCAGCTCACCAGCCGCCACCTCGACCTGGCCGCGCGCTGGTTGCGCAGCTTCGGCGAGGGTTTCTACACGATCGGGTCCGCCGGGCACGAGAGCGACGCGGTGGTCGCCGCGGCCGTCCGGCACACCGACCCGGCCTTCCTGCACTACCGGTCCGGCGCCTTCTACGCCGCGCGCGTCGCACAGGGCGGCACCGCCGACCCGGTCGCCGACACCGCCCGTGACGTGCTGCGCGGCGTGGTGGCGTCGGCCAGCGAGCCGATCGCCGGCGGCCGGCACAAGGTCTTCGGCAACGCCGCGCACCACGTCGTGCCGACCACCTCGACGATCGCCTCGCACCTGCCCCGCGCGGTGGGCGCGGCGTTCGCGATCGAGCGCCTCCGCAAGGTCAACGGCAACGGCGATCCGGGTACGCCGTGGGCGGCGGACGCGATCGTCGTCTGCTCGTTCGGCGACGCCTCGACCAACCACGCGACGGCGACGGCGGCCTTCAACACGGCCGGCTGGATCGACCACACCGGGCTGCGGCTGCCGGTGCTGTTCGTCTGCGAGGACAACGGCATCGGGATCAGCGTGAAGTCGCCCGACGGCTGGGTCGAGAAGACGCTGCGGGCGAAGCCGGGCCTGCGCTACTTCGCCGCGGACGGCGCCGACCCGGTCGGCGCGTACGCGACCGCCGCCGAGGCCGCCGCGTACGTGCGCCGCACCCGCAAGCCGGCCGTGCTGCACCTGCGGACCGTCCGGTTCATGGGGCACGCCGGCGCGGACGCCGAGGTGGCCTACCGCCCGGCCGCCGACCTCGACCGCGACCTGGCCCGCGACCCGGTGGTCGCGACCGCCCGGCTGCTGGTCGAGGCCGGGCTGGCCAGCCCGGAAGAGGTGCTCGCCCGCTACGACGAGGTCGGCTGGCAGGTGCGCAAGGTCGCCGAGGAGGTGCTCGGCGAGCCGAAGCTGACCAGTCCCGGCGAGGTCGTGGCCACGCTGGCGCCGAGGCGGCCGGTGCGGGTCGCCCGTACCGTGTCGGACCTGTCCGGTCTGGCGACCACGGACCGCGCGGCCGCCTTCGGTGGGCGGCTCCCCGAGGACGCCGGCCCGCTCACCCTGGCCCAGACGATCAACGCCGCGCTCGCGGACGGCCTGGCCGCCAACCCCAAGATGGCCGTCTTCGGCGAGGACGTGGCGGCCAAGGGCGGCGTGTACGGCGTGACCAAGGGCCTGCGCGAGCGGTTCGGCGCGACCCGGGTCTTCGACACGCTGCTCGACGAGACCTCGATCCTGGGGCTGGGCCTCGGCGCCGGGCTGGCCGGGATGCTGCCCGTCCCGGAGATCCAATACCTGGCCTACCTGCACAACGCCGAGGACCAGTTGCGCGGTGAGGCCGCCACGATGCAGTTCTTCTCCGGCGGCGCCTACCGCAACCCGATGGTCGTGCGGATCGCCGGGCTCGCGTACCAGGAGGGTTTCGGCGGGCACTTCCACAACGACAACTCGGTCGCCGTGCTGCGCGACATCCCGGGCCTGGTGGTGGCGGTGCCGGCCCGCGCCGACGACGCCGCGCCGCTGCTGCGCACCTGCCTGGCCTCCGCCGCGGTCGACGGCAGCGTCTGCGTGTTCCTGGAGCCGATCGCGCTCTACCACACGCGTGACCTCTACGAGGACGGCGACAACGAGTGGCTCGCGCCGTACCTTGCGCCGTCGTCCTGGGCCGACGCCCACGTGCCGATCGGCCGCGCCCGGGTCTACCACGTCGGCTCGGCCGAGGACCTGACGATCATCACCTTCGGCAACGGCGTACGGATGTCGCTGCGGGTCGCTGCCCGGCTCGTGGAGGAGGGCATCGGCGCGCGCGTGGTCGACCTGCGCTGGCTCGCCCCGCTCCCCGTGGCCGATGTGATCCGCGAGTCATCGGCCACCGGCCGCGTTCTTGTCGTGGACGAGACACGACGCTCAGGCGGGGTCGGAGAGGGCGTTCTCGCGGCCCTGGTCGACGCCGGATATGTCGGATCTGTTAGCCGGATCGCGTCCGTCGACTCCTTCGTCCCGCTCGGTCCCGCGGCCAGAGAAGTCCTGGTGGCAGAGGATGCGATCACTCAGGGTGCCCGAGCCCTCCTGGCACGGTAAATTTCCCCGGGGGACCCGAAAGTCCGAGTAACGAATCCGGCTCGCCGGAAAATCGAGCCCGGATCGGTCGGTGCGCCACTTGCGCGCGAGCCGCCGACTGTGTGGACTTTGCGGGAACTACACCGAATGAGGGAGGCACGCAACAGTGAGCGCCACCGCAGGTCAGGCCGCCGACGGCGTAAAGAGCCTGGCGGACCGGTTCGGCATCGAGCCGGGGATGGTCGTCATGGAGATGGGGTACGACGACGACGTCGACCAGGATCTCCGCGATGCCCTGACCGACCGCGCCGGTGAGTTGGTCGACGAAGACACCGACGAGGTGGTCGACGCGGTGCTCCTCTGGTACCGCGACGGCGACGGCGACCTCTTCGAGATGCTCGTCGAGACTCTCGGACCACTGGCCGGCAACGGCGTCGTCTGGCTACTGACGCCCAAGGCCGGTCGCGACGGCCACGTCGAGCCGAGCGAGGTCACCGAACTCGCGCCGACGGCGGGCCTGCAGCAGACGTCGACGGTCAACGCCGGCAAGGACTGGACCGCGGCGAGGCTCGTGGTGCCCCGCGGGTCCCGCAAGAAGTGATGCCGCTGGTCGGCACGCCGGCTCCGGACTTCACGCTCAAGGACCAGAACAACCAGGAGGTACGACTCTCGTCGTACGCCGGGTCCCGCGCGGTCCTGTTGGTGTTCTATCCGCTCGCCTTCTCCGGGACGTGCGGCGGCGAGATGGCGGCGCTGGAGAAGGCGCTGCCATCGTTCACGTCGGCCGGCGTCGAGGTGTTGACGATCAGTGTCGACTCGGTCTACGCCCACAAGGTCTGGCTCGACCGCGAGTCGTGGTCGCTGCGCATGCTGTCGGACTTCTGGCCCCACGGCGCGGTGGCATCGTCGTACGGGGTCTTCAACACGACGGCGGGCTTCGCGGACCGCGGCACGTTCCTGATCGACCGGGCCGGCGTGATCAGATGGTCGGAGCACCAGGGACCGGGCGCGGCGCGCGACACGGCCGTGTGGCTGTCCGCGGTGGCCTCCCTGGACGACGGCTGACAGAAACCTGGTCGGGTAAGCTTCGCCCGGTCCGGGGCGCGTAGCTCAGCGGAAGAGCACTCGCCTTACAAGCGAGGGGTCGCAGGTTCGAACCCTGCCGCGCCCACCCGAATCGCTTGCTAGTCCGTGTCCGCTGCGCGGCCACGGACTAGGAAGCGATTCGGCATTCCGATTCCGGGGGCGACCCCCGGAGGCCCCACGGTCTGGTGGGTGCGGTCCGCGGTTCTGCGGCGAGATCAGACCCGACGTCAGCGTCGGGCCTGCCCTCGCGCGGGCGCCGGCTGGCATGATCTGTGCGGTGAGCGACTGGGGCCGGTTCCTGCGGGAGGTTTCCTGGTTTCTCCGGCCTGGTGAGGCCGTCGAGGTGGGTGCTTCGCGGGCGTGGACGCGCGGGGCGGTCGACGGGTTGCCGGCACTCTCCTCGTTGCTCGCCGCCACGACCGTGACGCCGGTGTCCGTGGGTGGTGAGCCTTACGAGTTGCTGGCGTGGGGGGCGGCGGACGAGCGGCGGGGGTGGCTGTGCCGCCCGCCTCAGGACGGGGACGTGGGCGCTGTTTCCGGTGCGCACGAGAGCTTCTGGAAGGTGTGCGGCGGGATCGTCGAGCGGTTCGGCGAACCCGACACCTGGTGGACCAACCAGAACGAGGTGCTCACGGTCGAGGCCACCCGCGTAGGGGTCGCCGAGGTTCTCGCGGATTACGCGTGGCTCTGGGAGGACAACGGCCTCACCCTGCCCGTGCGCCCGGAGGACTACTACGCGGTCGCGGTGGAGGCGAACGGGAACCTGACGCTGGCGCACCGCACCGACGGGCGGTTGCTGCTCTTCGCACCGGACCACGCGTTCGCACACGTCACGCCACTGGCGGGCTGCCCGCCCTACTCACTGCTCACGCTCGACCACGTGCCCGACCTGACGGGCTGGATAGAGCAATGCGCCACGGCCTGGCGGTGATGGAGTGTAGGCAGTCCCCACCGGTCGCGGAGGCCAAGATCCTTCCGTTGAGCCACGGCCGCGCGGTCCCGCCTTTCCCGTAGCGTTCCGGGCATGCCTGAACCGTTCGTGGCGCGTACCGGGGCCGATGTTCTCGACGACCTTCGCCGGCGGTTGCGGGCGACCCGCTGGCCCGACGCGCCCGAGGACGCCGGGTGGTCGGAGGGCACCGATGTCGCGTACCTGCGCGATCTTGTCGCCTACTGGGCCGATGGCTTCGACTGGCCCGCTCAGGAAGCCGCGCTGAACCGGCTGCCCCGCTACACGACCGATATCGCCGGGCACCACGTCCACTTCGTCCATGCCCGCGCCGACACCCCCGCGTTGCCGATCGTGCTCAGTCATGGCTGGCCCGACTCGTTCTGGCGTTACACCAAGGTCATTCCGCTGCTGACCGATCCGGGTGCGCACGGCGGCGATCCCGCCGATGCGTTCGACGTCGTGGTGCCGGACATGCCCGGGTACGGCTACTCCGCCCGGCCCACCGGGACCGCCCCCGACACCGTCGCGGTCGCCGGGCTGTGGGCGCGGCTCATGAGCGATCTCGGCTACGACCGGTTCGGTGCGGCCGGCGGTGACATCGGCAGCGGGGTCAGCCGCTACCTGGCCCTCGACCACCCCGACCGGGTCGTCGCCGTGCACCGCATGGACGCCGGCCTGCCCGTCTACGTCGGCGACCGCGCCGATCTCGCTCCCGAGGAGCGCGACTTCCTCGACGGTGCCATGGCCTGGGGCATGACGGAGGGCGCGTACGCCGCCATGCACCGGACCAGGCCGCAGACCGCCGCGGTCGGGCTCACCGACTCGCCGGCCGGGCTCGCCGCCTGGATCGTGGAGAAGCTGCGTGCCTGGAGCGACTGCGGCGGCGACGTCGAACGCGCCTTCTCCCGCGACGAGATCCTCACCAACGTCACCATCTACTGGCTCACCGGGACGATCGGCTCAGCCATGCGGATGTACCGCGCGAACGGCGCCATCCCCGCCGCCCAGCACGCCCGCCGCGTCGAGGTGCCGTCCGGCTTCTCGCTGTTTCCCGCCGACCTCGTGCGGCCGCCGCGGGCCTGGCTCGACCGGGTCGCCAACACCGTGCGCGTCACCGAGCCCGCGCGCGGCGGCCATTTCGCCCCGTTCGAAGAGCCGCAGGTGTACGCCGAGGAACTGCGCGCGTTCTTCCGACCCGTCCGTCCGTAGAACGGGCCGATGCCGGTCACGAACGGCGCAATTTTCGGCGCTTCGGGTCGGCGCCGCCGCAGATGGATTACGTTTCGGCCGTGGGTGACCTTCTGGACGACTACCGCAAAGCGGCCGGGCCGCTCCCCCAGCAGCACAGCCTGTGGCGACTGACCGGCCCGGGACTGTCCGACCTGGAACCGCCGGCGGCCGAGCCGTTGCCGGTGCCGGGCGCCGACGAGTTGCTCGTGCGGCACGACGCCGTCAGCCTGTGCGCCTCCGACGCGAAGATCGCGCGACTCGGCCTCGACCATCCGCGCGTCCGGCGGTTTCCAGTCGTCCCCGGGCACGAGGTGTCGCTCACGGTGGCGGCCGTGGGTCCACGACTGCGCGACGCGTACGCGCCCGGCGACCGCTTCGTCGTCCAGGCCGACATGACCGTCGGCGGGGTCGCCCGGGCGTACGGGTACGACCTGCCCGGCGGTCTCGCCCAGTACGCCGTGCTCGGCGCGGAGGCGTTGGCCTACCTCGTACCCGTGCGGTCCGGCACCGGTTATGCCGAGGCGGCGCTCGCCGAGCCCTGGGCCTGCGTCGAGGCCGCCTACGCCGCTTCCTACCGCAGCACCTGGCAGGCCGGCGGCACGGTGTGGCTGACCGGCGACGGCGCCGGGGCCGACCTGGGCGCCGCGGCCGGCTGGCGCCCCGACCGGGTGCACCTCGACGTCCGCGACGACATTTTCGCCGAACGGGTACGCGCGTGGGCGCACGCGTCCGGCGTGGAAGTGGTCGCCGGCCCACCGCAGGCCGCCGTGGACGACGCCGTGGTGCTCGGGCCCGATCCCGACCGCGTCGAACGCGCCCTGGCCGCGCTGGCACCACACGGCACCTGCGCCCTGGTCACGGTCGCGCCGTTGCCGCGGCCCGTGCGGGTCGACGTCGGACGGCTCCACTACGACGGGCTGGCCCTGATGGGCACGGCGCACCAGGACCTTTCGGCCGCGTACACGCCGATCCGCACCGAGCTCGCCCCCGGCGGACGCCTCTGGCTGCTGGGTGCCGGCGGGCCGATGGGCCGGATGCACCTGCGGCGCGCACTCCAGCGCGACGGGGCGCCGGCGAGCATCATCGCGAGCGACCGCAGCGGACGCTCGGCGAACACCTTCGGCGGTTTCACCCCGCCGACGGTCACGTTCCTCTCGGAGCGGGAGTGCGGCGACGCGGAGACGCTGGCGAAGCGGCTGAACGAGGCGACCGGTGGGCTCGGCTTCGACGACGTCGTGGTGGCGGCGCCGAGCGCGCGGGCCGTCGAGGCGGCGTTCGAGCACCTGGCCGACGGTGGAGTGATCAACCTGTTCGCCGGGCTGCCGCCGGGAACGCTGTGCGCGTGGGACGTCACCGCGGTCGCGCACCGCGGCGTGCGTGCCGTCGGCACCAGCGGCTCGTCGGTCGCCGACCTGCGCCGGGCCCGCGACCGCATCGAGGCTGGCGTGCTCCAGCCGAACCGGTCGGTCGCCGCGGTCGCCGGGCTGGACGGTGCGCCGGAAGCGCTGCGTGCCGTGGCCGAGAACCGCTTCGGCGGCAAGGTGCTGATCTTCCCCAACCTGAGCCGGCCGCTGCCGCTGACCCCGCTGGCCGAGCTGGCGGGCGTGCTGCCCGGGGTCGCGGCCCGGTTGGAGCGTGGACACTGGACGGTCGCCGCCGAGGAGGAGCTGCTGCGCGCGCTGATCTGAGCGCCACACAGTATTCTCCGGCGCCATGAGCTACGACCTGACGTTCCTGCCCAAGACCGACGACCAGTCCTGGGAAGAGGCGATGGCGGCCGCCGAAGAGGCCGAGGACGGCGACGCGCCGAGTGCGCAGGTGTGGGCGGAGCTGCTCGCGGCCGCCCGGCAGGAGCTCGGCGAGGTGGAGGTCTTCGAGAGCGAGGACTCGTACGAGCTGGACCACGAGCCGTCCGGCATCCAGCTCAGCTACTACGCCGGCGAGGCGGCGATCTCGGTTCCCTACTGGCACCGCGCCGAGCGGGCCCGGGCCGTCGTCGACTCGATCTACCGGCTCGGCGCGGCGGTCGAGCGGTTGACGGGGCTGCGGGGCTTCGACCCGCAGCTCGAGCTGCCGCTGACGGAGGCCGCCGCGCGGCACGATCTCGCGGTCGAGACGTTCGACCGGGTCGCCGCCTCCTTCGCCGAACGCGGCATCGAGAGCCCCAGCCACCATTGACGACGACCGTTACGGTGGGCCGGTGGGGGCGCGTAGCTCAGCGGTAGAGCACTCGCCTTACAAGCGAGAAGTCGCAGGTTCGAAACCTGCCGCGCCCACCGAATGGCTTGCTAAATCATGTCCGCTGGCGCGGCCACGATTTAGGAAGCCATTCGTGATTCCGATTCCGGGGGCGACCCCCGGAGGCCCCACGGTGGGTGGGCGCCGTGCGCGGTATGCGCGAGGGCAGGACGTCGCGTCGGCTGTCACCTGACGCGTCCACCGTCCTCAGGGGTCTATCGGGAGCATGGGGTGGTTTTCGGCTGGAGTGTGGCGGTGGGCGCGGCAGCGGCCGCCGCCTGTGGCTGTGCCGCAGCGGCCGCCCGCCCGCCTCGGGGCGCCGCACTGCACCGCGGGGTCGTGGACGTGGCAGAGGCCGGACGGGCGTGGGCCGATCGGGCAGCGGAAACCCTTGCGGGTGATGGCCCGGCAACGACGGTTCGGGAGACTCATCCGCGGCACGCTAGGAGCGGCCGGCCGCGGCCGCGGGGCCGATGCGGGAAACCGGGCCTGCCGGCGGCGATCGTTACGGATCGGAGACGCGGCGATCTCGATCACATTCGTGGGAGCGGTTCACCAGGCGTAACACGCGGCGGCTTTGATTCGCGGCATGGATCTGACGACGATCGCCGAACGTGTCGAGGCCGAGGTCACCGAACTGCTGGGCGCGGTCACGCCCGACCAGGCGCGGGCGGCGCTCGGCATGGCCGTCGAGCACATCGGCGGCGGCGTGGTGATCTCGCTGCGCGACGACCCGACCGGCGGGCACTTCAACCGCGTCCTCGGGCTCGGGATCACCGAGCCGGTCACGGCACGCGTGGTCGCCGGCGTGCTCGACTTCCACCGGCGGCAGGGCAGCCCGGCATGCACCTTCCAGATCCCGCCGCACCTGCTGCCGGCCGACTGGGACGACATCGTCGCCGCGCACGGACTCATCCCGGGCAGCACGACCGTGAAGTTCGCCGGCGAGGTCGACGCCGTGAAGCCGGCCAGCACCGACCTGCGCGTCGGGCCGGTCGGTGACGACGAGATCGACACCTGGTCGGCGCTCGTCTGGGAGCTGTTCGGGGTGCCAGGACCCGACTTCCCGGCCGTCACCGCGGCGGCCGCCCGTACCCGGAACTATCAGGCGTTCGCCGCCTGGGACGGCGCCGAGATGGTCGCCGTGGCCGCCCTCTACGTCAACGGCGAGGCAGGCCAGCTCAACTCGGCCGCCACGCGGGAGACGCACCGCCGCCGCGGCGTCCAGGCCGCACTGATCGCCGCCCGCACCGCGCACGCCGCCGGGGCCGGCTGCCGCTGGGTCGTCTCCGAGACCGGGAAACCGCGGACCGAGGGCGGCAACCCGTCGCTCAACAACATGGCCCGCGCCGGGCTGACCCCGCTCTACGACCGCCCCGAGTGGGTCTGGCGTCCCGACGTTCAGGTCCGATAGCCGCCGGACCCGGCCGGCCGGAAACGGTTGGCTGGGTCGCATGACACACGAACTCTTCCGGTCCGGCCGTCCGCTGGTGCTGCCGAACGCCTGGGACGTGGCCAGCGCCAAGCTGATCGAGCGGGCCGGCGCGGTCGCGATCGCCACGACCAGCGCCGGCGTCGCCTGGGGGCTGGGCCACCGCGACGGTGGCGCGATCGGCCGGGCGGCGGCGCTCGAGATGGTGGCCCGGATCGTGGCCGCCACGTCCGTGCCGGTCACCGCCGACGTCGAGGACGGCTACGGCGACGTCGCCGGCACCGTCAAGGGCGTCGTCGATGCCGGAGCCGTCGGCGTCAACATCGAGGACGGCATCCACGCCGAGCCCGACCGGATCGCGACCGCCCGCCGGACCGCCGGCACCGACCTGTTCCTCAACGCCCGCGTCGACACGTACCTGCTGGGGATCGGCGCTCCGGAGAGGCGCCTCGACGAGACCCTCGACCGGGCCGCGGCCTACGTCGAGGCCGGCGCGGACGGCATCTTCGTCCCGGGCGTGACCGACGCCGACACCATCGCCGCCCTCGCGAAGGCCCTGCCCGTGCCGCTGAACGTCATGGCCGGCCCCGGCTCACCCGCCGTCGCGGACCTGGTCGCCCTCGGCGTCGCCCGGGTCAGCGTCGGGCCGGCGATCACCCTCGCCGCGTACGCCGCGACCCGTCGAGCCGCCCGCGAACTGCTCACGACCGGCACCTACGGCGCGCTCGACGGCGACACCCCGAGCGTCGCGGACATCGAGATGCTGATGGGGCAGTAACCGTACAAAGTGGTTACATGCATGCGGTCACATGGGATCAGGTGCTCCGCTGGCGGATGCGCCGGCACCATCTCGCCGGCGACAAGGCGACCGACCCCGTGGCCGTCGCGCGCCGCGTCGTCGGTGTGCACGCCCAGGTCGCCGCGTCCGCCGTCACGGCGACCGGGCTGCGCACCAGGAGCGCCACCACCCTCGACAGCCTGCTGTACGAGCAGCGCACGCTCGTGCGTACCTGGGCCGCCCGGGGCACGCTGCACCTGATCCCGGCCGACGACTACCCGGTCTGGGTCGCGGCGATGTCCACCCGCACGCGCGAGACGACCAACTCGTGGCTCCGCTACAACAACGTGACCGCCGAGCAGTTGCAGGACATCCTGGCCGCCCTCCCCGACGTGCTGGGCGCCGAGCCGCTGACCCGCGAGGAGCTCGCCGACGCGATCATCACGGCGACCGGCCACCAGGACCTGCGCGACCGGCTGACCCAGGGCTTCGGCACGCTGCTCAAGCCGGCCGCCTTCCGTGGTCTGCTCTGCTCCGGCCCACCGCGCGGCCGCAACGTCACGTTCGTCGCGCCGCGCGCGTGGCTGGGCGGCACCGAGCAGGCCGACACCGACGCCGCGATCGACCATCTCGTCAGCGACTATCTCGGCGCCTACGGACCCGCCGCGCCCGAGGAGTTCGCCCGCTGGTTCGACCTCACCCCGGCCCGGGCGAAGAAGGCGTTCAAGCGGCTCGACCTGGCCGAGGTCGACCTCGACGGCGAGACCACGTTCCTCCCACCGGAACACCTGGCCGACCTGGCCGGCCTCGCCACCAGATCAACGTCGGCGGTCGCGCTGCTGCCCGCCTTCGACCCCTACATCACCGGCAGCACCCGCCAGCTCGAGAAGATCGGCGCCGCGGGCCACAGGAGCGCGGTTTCGCGGCCGCAGGGCTGGATCTCCCCCACCCTCGTCGTCGACGGCTGGGTGCGCGGTGTCTGGGAGCCCGGAGACGACGGAAAGCCGAAGATCACCACCTTCGGGACACTCCCGGCGACGGTACGGAAGGCAGTGACCAAACTCTCGACTGGCGGCTGATCCGGGGCTACAGTCCGAGCCAGTTTCGGCTTACCGGCCGGTAACGACTCGAGGAGGCTGGATGCCGGAGCTGCCAGGCGGGTTCCTCTGGGGAGTGTCCACCTCCGCCTACCAGATCGAGGGTGCCGTCGCCGCCGACGGGCGCGGCGCGTCCATCTGGGACACCTTCAGCGCGGCGCCCGGCCGTATCGTCGACGGGACCTCCGGCGCGGTCGCCACCGATTCCTACCACCGCTACCCGGAGGACGTCGCGCTGCTGCGCGACCTCGGCGTCGGTGCCTACCGCTTCTCGGTCGCCTGGCCCCGGATCCAGCCCGACGGCACCGGCCCCGCCAACCAGCGGGGCCTCGACCACTACGAGCGGTTCACCGATGCCCTGCTCGAGGCGGGCATCGCGCCCGTCGCCACCCTGTTCCACTGGGACCTGCCGCAGCACCTGCAGGACAAGGGCGGCTGGCTCGACCGCGAGACGGCACACCGGTTCGGCGACTACGCGGCGCTGGTGGCCGAGCGCCTCGGCGACCGGATCAGCATGTGGATCACGCTGAACGAGCCCTTCGTACACATGTCGCTCGGTTATGCCCTGGGCACCCACGCACCCGGCGAGCAACTGCTCTTCGGCGCGTTCCCGGTGGCGCACCACCAGCTGCTCGGGCACGGGCTCGCCACCGCCGCGCTGCGCGACCACTCGGCCGGCCCGGTGGCGATCGCCAACAACTACTCCCCCGCCCGGCCGGTCAGCCAGGCGCCCGCCGACCTGGCCGCGGCGGCGGCCTACGACGCCCTGCACAACCGGGTCTTCACCGATCCGCTGCTCGGCCTCGGCTACCCGGAGGGCGCCGCCGACCTGTCCGTCGTCCGCGACGGTGACCTCGACGTGATCGCGGCGCCGCTGGACGCGTTGGGGGTCAACTACTACAACCCCACGGGTGTACGCGGCCCGGAGGACGGCAGCCCGCTGCCGTTCGAGATGGTCCCGCTGGACGGCTACCCGACCACGGCCTTCGGCTGGCCGGTGGCCCCCGACGGTTTGCACGAGTTGCTCGTCGGGCTGCACGGCCGGTACGGCGCGGCGCTGCCGCCGATCTACGTCACCGAGAGCGGCTGCGCGTACGACGACGTGGTGGCCCCCGACGGCACGTGCGACGACCCGGAGCGGATCGCCTACCTCGACGCCCACCTGGCCGCCCTGCACGCCGCGCGGGCGGACGGGGTCGACGTCCGCGGCTACTTCGTCTGGTCGCTGCTGGACAACTGGGAGTGGGCCGAGGGGTTCACCAAGCGGTTCGGGCTGGTGCACGTCGACTTCGCGACGCAGGCGCGTACCCCCAAGAGCTCCTTCGCCTGGTTGCGGGAGCGCATCCGTGACCACGGTTGACCCGGAGGCGTCCGCCCTGCCGGCGGCGCTCGCCGAGCCGGCCGTCCGGGTCCGCCGGGGTTGGATCGCGCTGCTCTTCTCCGCCAACCTCGGCCTCTGGATGGCGTTCTTCACGCCGATCCAGATCCTGCTGCCCAACCAGGTCGCCGCGATCGCGCCGGACGACAAGGAGACGATGCTCGCCTGGGCGATGGGCCTCGGCGCGATCGCCGCGATCGTCGCCAACCCGCTGGCCGGCGCGTTCTCGGACCGCACGACGCTGACGATCGGCGGGCGCGCGTTCGGCCGCCGGCACGTCTGGACGGTCGGCGGCGCGGTGCTCGGCGCGCTGTCGCTGGTGGCGCTCTCCCAGCAGAGGACGATCCTCGGCGTCACGCTGGCCTGGGTCGCCGCGCAGGCCTGCTTCAACGCGATGCTGGCCGCGCTGACCTCGGCGCTGCCCGACCGGGTTCCGGTCGACCAGCGCGGCGGCGTGTCCGGCTGGGCCGGCATCCCGCAGGCGCTCGGCCTGGTGGTCGGCGCGGTGCTGGTCACCACGGTGTTCACCGGCAACATGTCGGGCTATGTCGCGGTGGCGGTCGGGGTGCTGCTGCTCGGGCTGCCGTTCGCGTTGCTCACCGGCGACGACCCGCTGCCCCGGGAGCACCGGCCGCCGCTGTCCGGGCGTGAGCTGATCCGCGGCATGTGGATCAGCCCGCGCCGCTACCCGGACTTCGCCTGGGCCTGGGGCACCCGGTTCCTGGTGCAGGTCGGCAACGCGCTGGGCACGCTCTATCTCCTCTACTTCCTCGAGGACGGGGTGCACCACGCCGATCCCGAGGGCGGGCTGCTGATCCTGATCCTGCTCTACACGGCGGGCATGATGGCGACGGCCGTGGTGGCCGGGCGGCTGTCGGACCGCTCGGGGCGCCGCAAGATCTTCGTGGTCTGGTCCGGCGTGATCATGGCCGTGGCGGCGCTGATCCTGGCGATCTGGCCGATCTTCGCGGCCGCGGCGGTGGCGGCGGTGCTGCTCGGCGCCGGCTACGGGGCCTATTTGGCGGTCGACGCCGCGCTGATCACCCAGGTGCTGCCGGCGGCGACCAGCCGGGGCAAGGACCTCGGCGTGATCAACATCGCCAACTCGGCGCCCCAGGCGCTGGGCCCGTTCGGGGCCGCGTGGATCGTGGTCTACCTGGGCGGATATCCCACGTTGTACGCGGTGACCGCCGCCGTCACGCTGCTCGGCAGCGTCCTGGTGGGCAAGATCCGCTCGGTGCCGTAGGCGCCCGAACCGGACAAATGGCAGCGGGAAACCTGGTGGCGGAGCGCCCCGGGCGCGCCCGTACGCTTGACGGCGTGACGGTACGCGTGCGGTTCGCCCCATCCCCGACGGGAATGTTCCATGTCGGCGGCGCCCGGTCGGCGCTGCAGAACTGGATCTACGCCAAGCAGCACGGTGGCGCCTTCGTGCTGCGGGTCGAGGACACCGACGCCGCGCGCAACCGGCCCGAATGGACCGAGGGCATCCTCTCCGCGCTCGACTGGATCGGCATCGCGCGGGGCTCCTACGAGGGCCCCTATTTCCAGTCCGCCAACGCCGACGAGCAGCGGGCCGCCGCCGGCCGGCTCTACAGCGCCGGGCGGGCCTACTACTGCGACTGCACCCGCGAGATGGTGCAGGCCCGCACCGGCAACTCGTACGCCGGATATGACGGTTTTTGCCGTGACCGCAACCTCGGACCGGGCGAGGGCCGCGCCCTGCGCTTCCGCACCCCCGACGAGGGCGAGACCAGGGTCGTCGACCTGATCCGCGGCGAGCCGACCTTCGAGAACGCGAAGATCGAAGACTTCGTGATCGCCCGTGCCGACGGCTCGCCGGTGTTCCTGCTGGCCAACGTCGTCGACGACATCACCCAGGGCATCACACACGTGATCCGGGCCGAGGAACACCTGCCCAACACGCCCAAGCAGCAGTTGCTCTGGGACGCGCTCGGCGTCAAGCCGCCGATCTGGGCGCACGTGCCGGTGGTGGTCAACGAGAAGCGGCAGAAGCTGTCGAAGCGGCGCGACAAGGTCGCCCTGGAGGCCTACCGCGACGAGGGCTACCTCGCCGACGCGATGCGCAACTACCTGATGCTGCTGGGCTGGGCGCCGAGCAACGACCGCGAGATCGTGCCGTGGTCGGTGATCGAGGAGGAGTTCCGCCTCGAGGACGTCAACCCGTCCCCCGCGTTCTTCGACGAGAAGAAGTTGCGCGCGTTCAACGGCGAATACATCCGCGCCCTGACCGTCGACGGGTTCATCGCGGCCTGCCAGCCGTGGCTGACCGGCACCGCGACGATCCCGGCGCCGCCGTGGTCGCCCGCCGAGTTCGACGCGGCGGCGTTCGCGCAGGTGGCGCCGCTCGCGCAGACCCGGGTGGCGGTGCTCGGCGAGATCGTGGCCAACGTCGACTTCCTGTTCCTGGCCGAGCCCGCCGTCGACGAGGCGGCGTGGGCTAAGGCCATGAAGGACGGTGCGGCCGACCTGCTCGACGCCGCGGCGTCGGCCTACGAGGCTTTGTCCGAGTGGGAGGCTGGGGCGTTGAAGGACACGCTCGAGCAGGTGGGCGCGGAGCGGGGGCTGAAGCTGGGCAAGGCGCAGGCACCGGTACGCGTCGCCGTCACCGGGCGTTCCGTCGGCCTGCCGCTCTTCGAGTCGCTCGCCGTGCTCGGTCGCGAGCGCACCCTCGCGCGGATCCGCGCGGCCCGCGCCAAGCTCTGATCCCCGGTCCCCATCGGGTGGCGCCCGCCGGTTACGATGCCGGCCAGCCGATGATCACGGCGGTGTCCCTCCGACGAGTGTCACCGAGATGGCAGAAGCTGCAAATAACCCGACGGTCAGGTGCAACCTGCCGGCCGGTCGCGGAGTCTATGCATTAAGCACCAGCCAGCCATCGGAACGGGGCGAGGAGGACGGTGGTGGGGCGATCGGTCAGCAGGCGATTGTTATTGGTGGTGGCAGCGGGTTTCGTGCTCGCCGCGACCGCGGCGGCTCCGGCGCTCGCCGGGCCGCGTCCGGCCACTGTGGCCGGTCAGGCGCCCAAGGCACCCAAGCCCACCGCGGTGACCATCACCGGTGAGGGCATGGCCGACATCAGCGTCACCGCGCAGGAGAAGCCGCAGCTCTTCAACGACCTGCTCAAAGAGGTCAGCTTCCTCGGCGGCACGGGCAGCCAGATCAGCGCGCCGAAGACCGCGAGCCTGGGCCGGAAGTTCAGTGTGGTCGTGCACTACGACAACAAGCCGCGGTTCGCGTACGACCTCTATCCCATGGCCAGCGGCGGCCCCAAGGCCTTCCGCCCGGCGGCGCAGCCCGACAAGAAGAAGGCCAGCCCGGCCTGGTTCCTGGGCCGCATGACGATGTCCGAGGCCCTCCGCATCGCCGGCGCCCCGATCCCCGAGAAGCCCGACGTGATCAGCGGCGGCATCGGCGGCGGCGCCCGCGTGATCCCCGAAGACTCCCTGCCCACGGGCCGCGACCTCGACACGCTGCTGGCCGAGCTACGCCAACTCGTCCTGCTCAACGGCGGCGTGGTCCTGGTCCTGGCCTTCCTGGTGGCGGGCGTCGCGCTGATCATCCGGCACCGCACCCGCTAGCCCGAGCGGGCGATCACCGCTTCGATGAGGCGGATCTCGTCATCGAGATCCGCCGCGAACTCACTGTCCCAGTCGCCGCCCGCCGGTCCGGCCCCGAAGCGCCCGTTGACCTCGGAGTTGGCGAAGCCGAGCATCAAGGTCGAGATCAGCCGCTCGAGCCTGGGCACCTCGTCGGCCGGCACACCGGCGGCACGCAGAATCTCCTCGATCAGATCGTCGAGACGCCGCGACTCGGCGGTGGCACCGGGCCGCGACATGATCAGGGGGTACGCGCCGGGATGCCGCCGGGCAAGCGCCCGCACGGCCTTGGACACGGCCCGCAGCCGGTCCTGCCAGCCACCGTCGCCGTCGGCCATGGTCAGCAGCTCACCGAGCAGCCGCTCCACGATGGCGTCGAGCAGAGCATCCTTGCTACGCAGATACGGATAGAGCGCCATTGGCGAAAGCCCCAGCCGCTGCCCCACGGCCCGCATCGAAACGGCCTCGACCCCACTCTCATCGGCGAGCGCGATCGCCTGGTCGACAATCAGCCGCTGCTTCTCATCCATATCGGGCCAAAATCTACATCGCGGACGCTGCGCTCCCTAGCACCTGAGGCCCGCCGCGCGATCTAGGTAACCAACTGCCGCCCCCGGCGACATCTTCTACCAAGATCTCGTTTTGGGCGCGGCGGTGTGCGAATGCACGGACCGCAAATGCACGAAAGCGGAAGCAGACGGGAAGGCGCGGGGGCGGCGCGGCGCGGAAGCCCGCCGCGGCGCGCGGGAAGCGCGGCACGACACGCGGCACGGCGCGGCGCGGACGCCCGGCGGCGCGCGGGAAGCGCGGCACGCGCGAAGCGCGGCACCCCACGTGAGCACGGCGCGCGGGAAGCGCGGCGCGGGCGCGCGGGAAGCGCGGCGCGGGCGCGCGGGAAGCGCGGCGCGGGCGCGCGGGAAGCGCGGCGC
>NZ_BONE01000083.1 GCF_016862555.1 Asanoa siamensis
AGGTCCTCGACCCAAGGGCGGACGGTCGCGGTCCGGCGCCAGCGTCTGCGGAAGAGCGGTTACTCGCGCCATGGGCTCTCCGGGGGGCGGCGGCGGAAGTGGGGCATCCAGCGCCGGTACGGGCGGCGGGGCTGGTGGCCCGGGCGCCAGCGTTCCTCAGCGCGGATGCTGCCGCCGCCTGACAGGAACAGGTCGACCCATCTCGTGCCCGGTGACGCGTCGACCAGCAGCGCCCGGGCCAGCAGGGTGAGCGGCACCGCCAGGACCGCGCCGACGCCGCCGAGGATGAAGGTCCAGAAGATCAGGGACAGGAAGGTTACCGTGACCGACAGGTTGACGCTGTCGCCCACGATCTTGGGCTGGATGATCGACTGCAGGACGAAGTTGATCACGCTGTAGACGACGATCACCACGATCATCAGGCCGACGCCGCCCTCCAGGAGCGCCAGGACAGCCGGTGGGGCCAGGCCGATCACGAAGCCGATGTTCGGGATGTAATTCGTGACGAACGCGAGCACCGCCCAGAGCGTCGCCAGCGGGATGTCGAGGATCCACAATGCGATGCCGTCGAAGATCGCGACGACGAGACCGAAGATCGTCGAGACGACCAGGTAGCGGCGGGTGCCGGAGACGAACTGCCGCAGCGCCCGGGTCAGCGCCGGGCGGGCCAGGCCGACGCGGGCCATCCGCGCCGGGTACCCGCCCGTCTCCACCGCCATGAACAGCAGCAGCGTGATCAGGAAGACCGTGTTGGTCAGCAGGGCGAGGACCGCCCCGGCGGCCGTCTGGGCGATGTTGGCCAGCGTCCCGGGGTCGAGCCGCGTGACCAACTGCTGGGCGCTGTCCGACTCGACACCCAGATCCTGCAACCAACGTTGTACGGAGTCGACGATGTCGCTGACCCTGTCCGCGTACCGTGGCGCGATCGACGCCAGTTGGACCCCCGCCGCGACCAGTGACGCGACGCCGCCGGCGAGGATGCCGTAGAGGGCCAGGACGAGCACCGTGGTGGCGAGCCAGCCGGGCACCCACCGCGACAGCCACGAGCGGATCGGGCTGAGCGTGACGACGAGGATCAGGGCCAGGAAGATCGGGCCGAGCAGGCCGCCGGCGGCGCGCATCCCGGCGGTCACCACGACCAGTGCCGCGGTCACGTAGAGGGCCCGCGTCACGCCCGCGGTGCTTCGCCGGTCCTCCCCGCCGATGCGCACATCTCATCACATCACGTACCACCATCTTAGGCCCCAAATTGGACGGTACGGGCAGCCTGCCCGAGCGGCCAGATCCGGCCCATAACGACCGTGAAGATCCGTCCAACGTGGTTACCTGACACCGGGTCGCGTCCTGTTCATGAGCTTTACCCACACACAAACCAGTTGGGGTGATCTTGTGACGTTATCCGTGCTCGCCCGCCTCGGCGGGGCAGCCGCCACCGCGGCCGTTCTGGGCCTCGGCCTGGCCACACCGGCCTGGGCCGACACCACGATCCACATCGACCAGGCAGACGTCGGCAAGACGGCGGCCGCGTTCCCCGTGCAGCGCTGCGACCCGGCCCTGGGCGGCGGCCCGTTCGCGGGCGAGGACGTCTGGGTCTTCGCCCTGCCGCGCCCGCAGGAGCAGGGCGAGTTCCGCTCCGTGACGATCCAGTTCGCCACCGAAGGCGGCCCGGTCACCGAGACGATCACGACGGCCCCGGCCCGCGACCGGGCGATCGTCGGCGACCGCGCCTGGATCCGCACGTCGGCGGGCCTCGCACCGTCCGGCGAGCTGGTCAACCCCTTCTCGATCATCAACGCGTCCGCGGTGGTGACGGGCACGGACGGCACCTTCGACCTGGCCCAGACCTGCCCGGCCGGGCTGCCGGTCACGGGCGGCGGGCTGTCGCTGCGGGAGACGACCGGGATCGGCGGCGCGCTGGCCCTGACCGGCCTGCTGCTGGTCGCGTTCGCCCGCCGCCGGCCGGCTGCCGGCCGCCACCGCCGCACGGCCTGATCAAACGGGGCCGGGCACCCCAGGGGTGCCCGGCCTCAGCCGTTCACCCCCGGGTCCCGGCCTTAGGAGTTCGCGCCCGGGCCCCGGGCTCAGGCGTTTGCCCCCGGGCCCGCGGCCTTAGGCGTTGGCCCTCGGGTCTCGGGCTCAGGCGTTGGCCCTCGGGTCTCGGGCTCAGGCGTTGGCCCTCGGGTCCCGGGCTCAGGCGTTCGCCCCGGCTTCCGCCTCGGCCGTTCACCCGCCGGGCCCCGGCCTTAGGCGTTCGCCGCCGGGTCTCGGGCTCAGCCGTCCAACCCCCGGGCGCCTGGCCTCAGGCCTTCAACCCCGGTCTCGGGCTCAGGTGTTCGCGCCCCGGTGCACCCGCACGGAGCGGTCGATCAGCTCACGTAGCGTGGCCTCGTCGGCGTCGGCGAGGCGGTTCAGGTAGAGGCAGCCCTTGCCCGTCTTGTGTTTTCCGAGCTTCGCCAGAACCCCCGGGTAACGTTCCTCGTAGCCTCCGACGAGATAGACCACCAGGCTCGTCTTGCGCGGCGAGAAACCGGTCAGCGGGGCGTCGCCCTCGCGGCCGCTCTCGTACCTGTAGTGGTAGCTGCCGAAACCCACGATGCTCGGGCCCCACATCCGCGGCGTCTCGCCGGTGATCTCGGTCATCAGCGCGGCCAGCGACCGCGCGTCGTCCCGTCGCCGTTCGTCGGCGACCGCCGCGAGGAACGCCTCGACGCTGGCGTCCGTGGGCGCCGTCGCGGGTGCCTTCTTCGAACCTGCCGCTGAAGTCGTCATGCCTCATCGTGCCGCACATCGGGGCCGGGCAACACGCCGCGACGCGCGGTGAGGTCCTCCATCGCCAGGATGCGGGAGGCGACCGCATCGAGCAGCGGCATGTCGTGCGAGACCGCCAGGACGCCGTAGTCGCCGCGGGCGGCGCCGTCGAGGATGATGCGCCAGATCTGGACCTGCGTGATCGCGTCGAGGCTCGCGGTGATCTCGTCGGCGACGACGAACAAAGGCCGGCACAACAGAGCGCGGGCGAGGTTGACCCGTTGCAGCTCACCGCCGCTGAGCTCGTGCGGGAACGACCCGAGCCAGTCCGGAAACACCAGACCGGAGTCGAGTACGGGGGCCGGATCGGGCGCGGCCTCCGCCAGGATCCGTCCGATCTTCCAGCGCGGGTTGACGGACTGGTCGGCCTGCTGCAGGACCAGCTGCGCCGACCGGGCGCGGCCCCGGCCCGCAGGCATGGAGACGGTCCCGCGGGCCGGCCTGAGGCGCCCCGTCAGCAGGCGGGCGAGCGTGCTCTTGCCGCAGCCGCTCGGACCCCACAGCCCGACGATCTCTCCGGGCGAGACCTGGATGCTGACGTCGCGCAGCACCCAGTCACGGTGGTAGGCGAACCAGAGCCCGGCCCCGCGCAGCGTGTCGGTCATCGCGTCACCTCGGAAGCGTCCAGCTCGTCGGGAAGGCGGAACCCATGGCTCGGCAGGGCCTGCCACAGGGCCCGGCTGTACGGCTCTCGGAGCGCGGAATCGTGGAACCGCGCCGGCGTCGCCTCCTCGATGGTCCGACCGGCCCGGCAGACGACGACCCGGTCGGCGATGGTCAGTGCCTGGTCGATCCCGTGCGTGACGAGCACGACCGCCGCGCCGTCGTCGGCGAGCCCGCGGATGTCGGCGAGGACCTCGGCGACGCTGGCCGGATGCAGGCCCGGGGTGGGCTCGTCGGCGAACACCAGGGCCGGCCGGGCGAGCGTGGCCATTCCGAACAGGACCCGCCGGGTCATCCCGCCGGAAAGCTGGTGCGGGTAGAGCCGCCCGGTCCGTGCCGGCAGCCCGCGACGTTCGAGGACCGCGCGGGCGGTCGCGGCGGGGTCGGCCAGCCCCGCGAGCCGCGCCGCCCGCCGCAACTGACTGTCCACACGCGCCAGGGGATCGAGGAAGCTGCCCGACTGCGGCAGCAGCGTCATCTCCCGCCCGGCCAGCCGGCGCCGATCGGCGGTCGTGACGAGCGTCCCACGGAACCGGATGCTGCCGGACTCCGTCGCGTTCGGCGGCAGCAGCCCCATCGTGGCCAGGCCGACGAGGCTCTTCCCGGCCCCGCTGGCACCGACGACGGCCAGGACCTCCCCGGCGTACGCGGTCAACGACATGTCGACCACGGGAGTGACCGTGCGCCGGCGCAGCCCCCGCTCGTACTGGTGGAAACTGATCGCCAGATTGGCGATGCTCAAGACGGCCGCGGTCACAGGTGATAGCTCCGAGGGTCGATGACGGACCGGAGGTTCTCGCCGATCGAGTCCACCAGCTTGACCATGACGAGCAGGCACACGCCGGGCAGCACGGCCAGCCACCACATGCCCGCCGACAGGACCTTCATGGAGTCCGACAGCAGGATCCCGATGGCCGGCTGTGACGGGTCGATGCCCAGGCCGAGGAACGACAGCGCGGCCTCGTGCAGGATCGCGTGCGGGAACATGAGCGCCGTGCCGACGACGAAGTGCGGCAGCAGATGCGGCAGCAGGTGCCCGCGGGCAAGCGCGAAGCCGCTGGTGCCGAGCGCCCGCGAGCTGGCGACGTACTCGGAGGCCACGACCTGGCGCGCCTGTGCCTGCAGCACCCGGGTCAGGGTCGGCCAGTGGGTGATCGCGACGGCGATGATCACCGCCTGGGTGCCGCCGCCCAGTGCGAACGCCAGCAGGATGAGCAGCACGAGGTGCGGCAGGGCCAGGAAGAAGTCGACCAGCCAGTTGACGGCGGTCTCGGCCCACCGCCCGACCGTGACCGACACGGTGGCGAGCACCACCGCGATCACGGCGGAGGCCAGCGCGGCGGTCGTGCCGACGACGAGGCTCAGCCGCAGGCCGACCAGGGTCCGGGCCAGCATGTCACGACCGAGCCGGTCCGTGCCGAACCAGTGGGCCGCTGACGGGCCCTGGCTGACCGCGTCGAGGTGGGTCGTGCGGGCCGCGTCCTGGGCGACCGTGCCGGCGACGACCACACCGATCAGGAGGAGCACGGCGAGGACCAGGAACGCCACGATGCGGGTACGGCGGTCGGGCAGCGCCAGCGACCGGCGCGCGACGGCCGGCGCGCTCATCGCGCACCGTCCACTGTGACCCGTGGGTCCACGAACCGGTGGATGACGTCGCCGAGCAGGTTGCCGCAGAAGACGAACACGGTGGTGAACAAGGCGATTCCCAACAGCAGCGGTACGTCCTGCCGCAGCGCGGCGGTGGTGGTCGCCGCACCCAGGCCGGGGTAGGCGAAGACCTGCTCGGCGAGGATGGAGCCGCCGAAGAGCTCACCGAACGAGGCGAACGAGAGCATCAGCGCCGGCGCGGCCGCGTTGCGCATGATGCGGTGCCGGACCAGGCCCCAGCCCCGCTCGCCCTGGGCCCGGGCGAACGCGACGTGGTCGCTGGCCAGCACCTCCACGACGGCCTGCCGGGTGTGCAGGACGATCGGTGCGACGCCGACGATGCTCAACGTCACGGCCGGCAGGATCAGGTGGTGCAGCCGGTCCCAGACGGTGACGTCGTCGGCGAGCACCCCGATCGGCGCCGCGCAGCAGACGGGCGCGATCCGCAGCGAGACGGCGAAGACGTAGAGGAGCAGCAGCGCGACCCAGAACGTGGGCGCGGACGCCAGGGTGTACGCCCACCAGGTCAGCACCCGGTCGACCCACCGGCCCCGGTACCATCCGGCCAGCAGGCCCATCCCGAAGCCGAGGACCGCCGACAGTGTCCACGCGGCGGCCATCAGGGCCAGGCTGGTCACGAACCGCTCGGCGATGACGTCGGCGACCGGCTGGTTGAACACGATCGAGTCGCCGAGGTTGCCCTGGACGAGCTCACCGGCCCAGGCCAGGAAGCGTTCGACCGGCGGGTCGTCGAAACCCCAGGCATCCTCGATGAGTGCCTGCTGCTCGGGACCGATCCGGGCGACCTCCGCCCCGACGTAGGCCCGCACCGGGTCGACCGGTGAGGCGGTCATCAGGCTGAACGCGGCGACCGCGACGCCGCAGAGCAGGACGACGAGTCGTAGGGCCCGCTTCGCCGCGAACCTCCCCCAACCGAAACGGCCGGGGGAGGTTTCGGCCGGCACCGCGGTGGTGGTGTCGGCTGCCATCGGTCAGCAGGCCCAGGTCCACGCGGTGATGCCCGCGGTGATCGGCCAGCCGTGGCCGTGCGGCTCGGTCTGCGGCTTGCCCACGTTCAGGCAGGTGTCGACGTAGTAGGTGTGGTCGAGGTTGACGAGCCACGCCCAGGCGGCGTCCGCGGCAGCGGTGAACCCGTTGCCCTGGGCGTCGAGCTGTGCCGCGCGCCAGGCGGCGTTCGCCGCGTCCTGGTCGGTGCTGGACATGGCCGCGTCGAGGTGCTGGTCGACCGCGGGGTTGGCGTAGAAGCCGGCGTTGAAATAGCCCACGCCCGCCTGCCGCGAGTTGTACAGGTTGTACATCTCGCTCGGGTCGTGCGAGCCCCAGCCGAACAGCACCGAGTCGGCGTGCATGCGCTGCTCGATCTGCTCCCAGGTGGCGCCCTTCGCCTCGATCCGCACGCCGATCGGCGCGACCTGGTCGGCCAGGGCGACCGCGAGCCCTTGCCGCAGCGTGTCCTCGGCCGGGTAGAGCACCGTGAAGGTGGCCTTGGTGCCGCCCTTCTCCCGCACGCCGTCGCCGTCGGCGTCGGTCCAGCCGGCCGCCTCGAGCACCGCCTTGGCCTCGTCGGGCTTGTTGTCGGTGATCGCCGACCTGGGCTCGTACCAGGGTGCGCCGTCGACCGGCCCGGTGGCGGGGGAGCCGTGCCCGCGCAGCACGCCGTCGACCATCGCCGTGCGGTTGGCGGCCAGGTTGATCGCCTGCCGGATCGCCTTGTCCGAGGTGACGTTGTTGCCGATCGGGTTTCCCTTGTCGGTCCTGCGGCCCTGGTCCGGCACGTAGGGGAAGCTCATGCCGCGGTTGTCGATCGAGTCGACGGGGGTTAGCTTCATGCCGGGGACGTCGGTGCCGGCCAGCGTCGAGGGGACGGCGGCGATGTCGACCTGGCCGGCGCGGGCCGCGGCGAGGGTGCCGTCCTCGTCGGTGAAGACGAACACGACCCGGGCGAACGCCGGCTTCTGGCCGTAGTATTTCTCGTTGCGCGCGACGATGAGCTGCTGGCCCTTGTCCCACTGCACCATGGTGAAGGGACCCGAGCCGACCGGACGCTGGGCGTAGTCGGCGCCGTGCGCGTGCTGCGGCACGATGCCCAGCGTCGCGAGCCGGTAGGCGAACGTGCTCTGCGGCCGCTCGAGGGTGAACTCGACGGTCGTGTCGTCGACCGCCGTCGCGTTCGCGAGCGCGCTCACGTCGGTGAGGCCCGGCTGCTTCTTGGCGGTCAGGAACGTGTAGGCCACGTCGCGGGCCGTCACGGGCTTGCCGTCGGAGAACACCGCGTCGCGGCGCACCGTCACGGTCCAGGTCAGACCGTCCGCGCTCACCTTGTAGTCGGTGGCCAGGTCGTTGGCGAGCTTCAGGTCGGTGTCGAGCCTGAGCAGAGTGGACTGGAACAGCGGCGAACCGTAGCGCCCCCAGCCCAGGGTCGGGTCGTAGCCGTCCTCCGACTCGCCGCCGATGGCCAGCCGCAGCTCGGTCGGCGCGGCCCGGTCCTTTCCGGCCTCGTCACCCCCACCGCTGCAGGCCGCGAGGCCCAGCGCCACCACCGAAACGACTGCCGCCGCGATACCGCGAACATTCATCTTCATCACCGTTGCGCACCCCACCAAGCGATCACGGGCCAGACGGTAGGTTGTGTTGCACGAGATGGGCAATAGCAAGTGACGGTTATTGCAAACTCTTGGCAATAAGCGGGCCAATCTGTCAGGCGCGGGCCGCCCCCCGTTCACGTATGTCGTCATCGTGGCGCTGATCGGTGGGCGCTTCTGGAGGTACTGGCGGACGCTGCCGCCGGGTGCGCCCGATCACCGCCCCCGGCGTACGGACCGACGGCGCGCCCTGCCAAGGCGGCGTCAGGGTTCGCCTCGGCGTGGTCAAGAACGTGTCAAGCCCCTGGCCGGCGCCGCGTTCCCGGCGGAGCGTGGAGTTCGTGGAAGCCAGGTTGAGCCGCCGCGAGATCCTGCGCCGCAGCCGGGCGCACGGTGCCCGCCGGCCCGATGCCGTCGCCGCGTCGGTGGTGGTCGTGCTGCGCATCGGGCTGTTGCTGGCATTCTTCGCCGTAGCCGCGGCCGTCCTCCGCTAGCTAGGGTCTGTCTCGCGACGCCGTGATAGCGGCTCGCCGGGACAGCCGGTGGTCGCGGCGGATCTGGGCCTCGCGGAAGCGGCGGTGGTCGTCGGCCGTCTCCGGCAGCACCGGTGGCACGCGCCTCGGCCGCCCGTCGGCGCCGATGGCGACCATCACGAGGTACGCCGTGGCGACGTGGGTGGCGGGCACCGACTCGTTCCAGCGGTCCGCCATCACCCGCACGCCGACCTCCATCGAGCTGCTGCCGACCCAGTTGACCTGGGCGTGGGCGTGCACGACGTCGCCGACGTGCACGGCGGTCAGGAAGGCCATCTCGTCCATGAACGCGGTGACGGCCGGCCCGCCGGAGTGCCGGGCGGCGACGACACCCGCGACGTCGTCGACGAGGTGCAGAATCACTCCACCATGGACGGTGCCCATCAGGTTGGTGTCGTGCGGACTCATGATCCGCGAGATGGTCAGCCGGGACACGTCGGTGGGCTTGCCGAGCAACAGATCGGTCATCAGTGGTTCTCCTAGCGTGCGGGGCGCGCCCGGGGACGCGAACGTCCCCGGGCACGCTGGTTCAGTCGAGCGAGGCGCGGATCTCGGCGGCTGCCGCGACCAGGTTGACCAGGGACTGCCGGACCTCGGCGTACCCCCGTGTCTTGAGGCCGCAGTCGGGGTTGACCCAGAGCCGGTCCGCCGGGACAGCGGCGACCGCGCGCCGCAACGCGGCCGCGATCTCGGCCTTGCTGGGCACCCGCGGCGAGTGGATGTCATAGACGCCGGGCCCGACTCCGCGCTTGTAGCCGGCGGTGCGCAGGTCGTCGAGGATCTCCATCCGGGACCGCGACGCCTCGATGCTGGTCACGTCGGCGTCGAGCGCGTCGATCGCCGGCAGCACCTCGCCGAACTCCGAGTAGCACAGGTGGGTGTGCACCTGGGTGCTGTCGGCGACGCCGCCGGTCGCCAGCCGGAACGCGCCGACCGCCCAGTCGAGGTAGGCCTTCTGGTCGGCGGCCCGCAACGGCAGCAACTCGCGCAGGGCGGGCTCGTCGACCTGGATGACCCGGATGCCGGCGGCCTCGAGGTCGCGGGCCTCGTCGCGGAGCGCCAGGGCGACCTGGTCGGCGGTGTCGGCCAGCGGCTGGTCGGTGCGGACGAACGACCAGGCGAGGATCGTGACCGGGCCGGTGAGCATGCCCTTGACCGGCTTGCGGGTCAACGACTGGGCGTAGGTCGACCACTCGACGGTCATGGGCGCCGGCCGGGTCACGTCGCCGTAGATGATCGGCGGGCGGACGCAGCGCGACCCGTACGACTGGACCCAGCCGTTGACCGTCGCGGCGAAGCCGCCGAGCCGCTCACCGAAGTACTGCACCATGTCGTTGCGCTCCGGCTCGCCGTGCACGAGCACGTCCAGGCCGAGGCGCTCCTGTTCGGCGATGACCTCGGCGATCTCGGCGCGCATGCGGACGTCGTACTCCCGCGCGGAGATCCGGCCCGCGCGCAGGTCGGCCCGCGCCGAGCGGAGAGCGGCGGTCTGCGGGAACGAGCCGATGGTGGTCGTCGGCAACGGCGGAAGGGCGAGCCGTTCCCGCTGGGCGGCGGCCCGTCCGGCGTAGGCGCCCCGGCGGCTGTGCTCCGGCCGGAGCGCCGTCAGCCTTCCGCGCACTGGATCGTCCCGCCAACCGTCCGGTGTGGACGGTGCGGACGGCGGAAGCTTGGCGACACCGTCGCGCAGCGCCCGGCCGAGCAGCACCACCTCGTCGACCTTCTGGCGGGCGAAGGCCAGCCGGCCCCGCAGGTCCGGGTCGAGCCCGGTCTCCGCGGCCAGGTCGACCGGGACGTGCAGCAGCGAGCACGAGGTCGACACCGCGACGTGGTCGGCCAGCCCGGTCAGCACCGCGCCCCGCGCCGCGGCCGCGCGCAGGTCGGTGCGCCACACGTTGTGCCCGTCGACGAGCCCCGCCACGATCGTCTTGCCAGGGATCGGCCCGCTGGACGCCAGCCGCGCGAGGTTGCCCGGGCCGGCAACCAGATCGAGCCCGACCGCCTCGACCGGGGTGCGCAGCAGCGCCGGCAGGGCGTCGCCGAGGTCACCGAAGTAGCTCGCGACGAAGATCTTCGGCCGCCGGGTCAGGGCACCGAGCCGGGTGTACGCGGCGCGTAAGGCATCGATCTCCGCGGGCGTGCGGTCGGCGACGTACGCCGGCTCGTCGAGCTGCGCCCAGGTCACGCCGGCGTCGGCGAGCGCGCCGAGCAGGTCGGCGTAGACGGCGACCAGCTCGTCGAGGCGGTCGAAGGGCCGGAACCCGGCCGGTGCGCCGTCCGCGGCCTTCGCCAGCAGCAGGAAGGTGGCCGGTCCGACCAGCACGGGCCGGGTGTCCAGACCCAGCCGCCGCGACTCGGCGTACTCGGTGAGGGGCTTGTCAGGCCGGGCGGCGAAGACCGTGTCTGGACCGATCTCGGGGACCAGGTAGTGGTAATTGGTGTTGAACCATTTGGTGAGCTCCAGCGCCGGCTGCTCGGCGGTGCCTCGGGCCATCGCGAAGTAGGTGCCCAGGTCGTCGAGGCGCAGGGCCCGGAACCGGTCCGGGATCGCGTCGACCGTGACGGCGGCGTCGAGGACGTGGTCGTAGAGCGAGAACGTGTTGGACGGGATCGCGTCCAGGCCGGCGTCGCGCAGCGTGCGCCAGACCTCGGCACGCAGCCCGGCCGCCGTCTCCCGGAGCGCGTCGGCGTCCAGGTCGCCGGCCCAGTAGGCCTCGACGGCGCGCTTGAGCTCGCGGTCGGGCCCGATGCGTGGATAGCCGAGCACGGTGCTCTGACCGAACGGTGCGGTCATGGGTGGGTCGTCCCTTCCCTCGAAGTGGCCGACAGCCACCCGGGGGCGGGGAGACGCGCGACGTCCCGCCGCGCCCTGGCCCGCCCGAGAGGCCGTCGGCGGCGCACGCGGTCGCGTACGCGATGCGGGCAGGTCTTCGGACTCGTGGGCGTCGTCGCTCGCTCCTACTGGCCGTCACTTCCCAGGCCGATGGCCCAGTGTTCTCGACGGCGGTCGTTCCCACTCACCGCTGCGGGGCAGTCCCGGATTCCCACCGGGTTCCCTCTTACGACGCCTCCGGCGGACCGGAGGCGAACCAGCACTGTCGTTGATGGTAGCCCGGCGCTCAACGGGCCCCGGGGCAGGTCGATCGCGTCGATCTCCTCCCGGCCGCCCATCGTGATCAGGTGCCGGCCCAGGTGGGCCCGAAGCCCGGCCTCCCAGACGGCCTGGTCGAATGTGGGCAGGTGCGATTTACCGGTGCGAGCCGTCGCGGTCGGCCCGCGTGCGGCGGCTAGCTCGGAGGCCGCGGCGGTCGGGCGCGGACCGGGTTCGAGAAAGGTTCGCCGGCCGGTGCGAAGGTGCCGCTCTCGCCGTAGGACGCCTTGCGCGCGGCCCGGCGCAGCACCGCGAGCACGGCGGGGCCGACGACGAGGATCGCGACCGTGTTGGTGATCGCGCGGCCGGTGTCCCAGCCGGCGGTGGAGGTGAGCACGGTGAAGACCACGAAGCGGTGCAGGTTCTCGAGCACGGGCGCGCCCGGGACGTAGGAGATGCTGCCGCTGTAGTAGTCGACCTCGGCGCCGGTGATGAAGGGCCAGAACCAGAGGTTCATGATGAACCCGAAGAGGTACGCGACGACGATGCCGTACCCGACCAGCATCGCGATCTCGGCCTTGCCGGTGACCCGGCGGGGGAGCAGGCCGGCGCCCATCCCGATCCAGGCCGAGGCGAGCATCTGGAACGGGAGCCACGGGCCGACGCCGGCGGTCAGCAACGCCGACGCGAACAGTGAGGTGCACCCGAGCACGAAGCCGAACCCGGGGCCGAAGACCCGGCCGGCCAGCACCAGCATGAAGAAGACGGTTTCGATGCCGGCGGTGCCGGCGCCCAGCGGTCGCAAAGCCGCGTTGACCGCCGAGAGCACGCCGAGCATGGCCAGCGCCTTGGAGTCCATGCCGCCCTCGCTGAGCTCGGCGAGGACGACGACGATGAGGATCGGCAGGATGCCGATGAACACGAACGGGGCGTCGGGCCCGTGTTGCATGCTCTGCGGCTCGACCCGCACCAGCAGCGGCCAGACGAACATCATCAGGCCGGCCAGCGAGGCCAGCGTCAGCACGACCGCCGAGCGCGGCCGCAGCCGGATCACCGGGCCGCCTTCAGTGCGTCGTCCACTTCGGACACGGTGAGCCAGTCCGGGCCGATGATCTTCGCGACCTGGGTGGCGAATGCCGGCGACCCACCCAGCACCTCCGCGGTGGGGCCGTCGGACACGATCTCGCCCTCCGCGAGCACCACCACCCGGTCGGCGACGCTGGCCACGAACTCCACGTCGTGGGTGGCGACCACGACGGCCCGGCCCCGCTTCGCGAGGTGGCCGACCTGGCGGGCGAGCGCCGCCTTGGCGGTGTAGTCGAGGCCGCGGGTGGGCTCGTCGAGCAGCAGTACGGGCGGCGCGGCGGTGAGCTGGACGGCGAGCACCAGCGCGAGCCGCTGGCCCTCGGACAGGTCCCGTGGGTGTTGGTCGGGGTCGACCCCGGGCGCCAGCGAGTCGAGCAGGAAGCGGCAGGTGCCGGGGGTGGCGTCGGACTCGCGGTCGGCGGCGGCGCACTCTCCTTCGACGGATTCGAGGTAGAGCAGGTCGCCGGCCGTCTGCGGGACCATGCCGACGAGCTTGCGGGCGCGGGCGCTGGGCAGCGCGCCCGGGTCGTCGCCCGCGACGTCGACCGTCCCGCCCTGCCGGGGGCCGGAGCCCTGCACGGCCCAGAGCAGCGACGACTTGCCGGAGCCGTTGCGGCCCATGATCGCGACCACCTTGCCCGCGTGCAGGTCGAGGTCGACGCCGCGCACCGCGACCGTCGTCCCGTACCGGACGACCACGCGCTCGGCGGTCAGCAGCGGGGGCTCCGGGCTGGTCGGGGCGGGCCGGGCCGGTGCCGGCGCGGCGGCGAGGTCGGCGCGGATCGCCTCGGCGCGGCGGCGGGCGTCGCGCACCGACAGCGGCAGCGGAGACCAGCCGGCCAGTCGGCCCAGCTCGACGATCGGCGGGGCGATCGGCATGCCCGCCAGCACGGCGGCCGGCTCGCCGTCGCGCACGGACCCGTCGCCGGGCAGGTAGATGAACCGGTCGGCGAACGGGACCACCCGTTCCAGCCGGTGCTCGGCCATCACGACGGTGGTGCCGAGGTCGTGGACGAGCCGCGCGAGGGTGGCCAGCACGTCCTCGGCGGCGGTCGGGTCGAGGGCCGAGGTGGGCTCGTCCAGGACGAGCACCCGGGGGTGCATGGTGAGCACGGCACCGACGGCGACCCGCTGCTGCTGGCCGCCGGAGAGGGTGCGCAGCGGTCGCCGGCGCAGCTCGGCGATGCCGAGCAGGTCGAGCGTCTCCTCGACCCGGCGACGCATCACCTGCGGTGCGACGCCGAGCTGTTCCATGCCGTAGGCGAGCTCGTCCTCGACGGTGTCGGTGACGAAGCCCGCGAGGGGATCCTGGCCGACCATGCCGACGAGGTGGGCGAACTCGCGGGGTGGCCGGGACCGGGTGCTGACGCCGTCGACCGTCACGGTGCCGGCCAGGTGGCCGCCGGTGAAGTGCGGGACCAGGCCGTTCACGGTGCCGAGCAGGGTCGACTTGCCCACGCCGGTGCGTCCGGCCAGGACGACGAGCTCACCCTCGCCGATGGTCAGCGTGACGTCGGCGAGGACCGGTTCGCCCGCTCCGCGGTACCAGAAGCTGACGTGGTCGAGGGTGATCATGCGGGTACCTCTTCGGGCGTCGCCAGGACCGGCGGCGGAGCGAGCAGGGCGGGTACGACACCGGCGAGCACGCCGAGCAGCGGCGGCCAGGACAGCAGCGGCCAGGACAGGGTGATCAGGGACGGGTTGAGGTTGGTGGGGTCGACCCGTGAGGTGCCGAACATGACGACGGCGACGGCGACGCCGCTGGCGGCGACGACGACCTCGGCGAGCTGCCACCGGTCGGGCCGGTAGCGGCTGCGGTGCACCCGCCGGCCCGCGGCGCGGAAGCCGGCGACCGCCACCGCCAGGCCGGCGACCAGCACCGGGGTGGCCAGGTAGCGAGGTGTGGAACCATCCAATGTGGCGTAGACGCCGACGCAGACGCCGAGCAGACCGACGACCATCAGGGCTCCGGTGGCCGCACGGGCGCGGGTGGTCGCGACGCCGGCCCGCCCGTAGCCGCGGGAGTCCATCGAGGCCGCCAGCAGCAGCGAGCGGTCCAGGGCGTCGGCGAGCACCGGGATGACGATCCCGCGCAGGGCGCGGACGCCCTTGCCCGTGCCGCCGCGCAGTTTGCGGGCCTGCCGGACCCGCTGCACGCTCTCGGCGAGCTGTGGGAACACCGACAGGGCGACAGTGACGGCGGTGCCCACCTCGTACAACGCCGCGGGCATCGCCTTGAGCAGCCGTTTGGGATTGGCGAGGGCGTTGGCGGCGCCGAGGCAGACGACCATGGTGGCCAGCCGCAACCCGTCGTAGAACCCGCCCAGCACCGACTCGGCGGAGACCGCGCCGAACAGCCGGATGCCGGCGGCCCAGGCGGGCAGGGGGATCTCGGGCAGCCGCAGGATGATCGTCGAGCCCTCGGCGCCGCCGAAGATGACGCGGAACACGACCCGCATCGTGACGATGAACCCGGCCAGGACGAGGTAGAGCCGGAACGCCAGCGCCCACGGTGCTTCGCCGCGGCGGGCGACCACGACGAGGCACGCCACGGCGATGATGAGGCCGAGCAGCCACGGGTTGGTGGTGCGGCTGGCGGCGGTGGCCAGGCCCAGCGCCCACACCCACCAGGCGGCGGGGTGCAGGTCGCGGGGCAGGAAGTAGGTGCCGAACATCAGGCCTGGCGGGCCCGGTTCCGGCGCCACGCGATCCATCCGGCGGCGGCCGCGAGGAGCAGCACCGCGGCACCGGCCACCCAGGCGGCGAGCAGGCTCGCGCCGGACTGCTCGCGGAGCACGTCGTTGACGTCCGGGGCGCCCTCGCCGCCGGTGTAGGCGGCGTTGAGCGCCGGGTTGCCGGCCGTCGGGCTCGCGCTGGCCCGGGGCCGGGGCGGCGGCAGCGTGGTGCTGGTGGCGGCGGGTGCCGTGGGATCGTCGTCGGCGGCCGGTGGTTGCTCCGGGTCGTCGTCGCCGCCCGCGCGGGGCGGCGGATTCGGCCGGGGCGGCGCCTGCTCGTTCGGGTTGCTCGAGGTCGGCTTCGGCTCGACCGGCGCGTCGCAGTGTCCGGTGGTGGAGCCCGGCCGGACCGCGGCGATCCGGGGCCACGGGTTGGTGTCGGCGGTCCGGTTCAGCGAGAACGACCAGCCCTCGAAGCCACCCGGGATGAAGTCGCGGTTCTTGACCCCCCACTGGCTGTAGACCCAGGGGCAGTTGTTGCCGGCGTGCCAGTAGGACCAGTAGGCGCTGCCGGGTGGGGTGTCGATGCACAGCTCCCGGTAGTTCTTCTTGCCCTGCGCCGGGATGATCTCGACCGCGGAGGGACGGTTCTCGACCCGGCAGATGAAGCCCTCGCCCCACCGCTGCACGCCGGCGATCTGGAAACCGGCGCCCTTGAGGGCGTCGAGGCCGGTGCCGCGCGCGGCGCTCGGGAAGCAGCGCACGATGGTGGTGCCGCCGAGCTCCTGGAAGTCGACGACGACGGTGACGCCGGTCGCGGTGGGGCAGAAGCCCGGCCGGCCCTTGCTGTGGTCGATCGCGTAGGCCGGCGCGGCGACCAGCGTCACCAGGACGGCGGCCGCCGCGGCGATCAGGCGAGACCTCATTGGACGGTGAACTGTGCGGTCGCGTACACCGTCCCCTGCGCGCTGACGGCTGGGTTGCGCGGCGTCACCCGGGGCACCGGGTTGGTCGACGCCGTGCGGTTCAACGAGAACGACCAGCCTTCGAAGCCACCGGGTACGACGGTGCGGTTCAGCGCCCCGAAGCTGCTGTAGGTCCAGGTGGTGCCGGCGCCGGTCGCGTGCCAGTAGGACCAGTAGGCGTTGGCGGGCGGCGTGACGACGCACGCCTCCTTGTAGGTCGGGTTGCCCGCCCGCGGGATCGACTCGATCGCCGAGGGCCGGTTCTCCAGCCGGCACACGAAGCCGAGCCCCCACTGCGCCACGCCGGTCACCCCGATGCCCGCGTCCTGCAGCGCCTTGATACCCGTCCGCGCGGTGCCCGGACTGGCATTGGGGGAGCAGCGGGTGATCGTGGGCGCGGCGACGCCGCCGTTGCCGTTGAGCTCCTGGAAGTCGATGACGACCGTGACGCCGGTCAGGGCGTCGGCGCCGGTGCAGATGCCGTTGTAGCCCTTGGTCGGGTCGACGGCGCCGGCCGGCGCGGGCGCGACGGCGATCAGGCCGAGCACCAGCGCGGTGCCGCTCAGCAGGGACAGGACTCGTTTCATGGCGCGACCACCTTGTGGGTTGAGTGCCGACGGACGAGATAGCGACGGACGAGCAGGATGCCGGCCGCGAGCAGGAAGCCCAGCGCGAACAGGGTCAGGGCGAACCAGAGCGGCACGCCGGTGTCGCCGGCCGCGGCCGCGACCGCGGCTTGGGAGTCGGCGGCGGGCAGCGGTAGGCGCACCGCCATCACGACCGGCGACCCGGTGGCCGCCGGCCACGAGCGGCCGGCGACGCCCGGCGCCGCGGCGATGCTGGCGGCGACGTCGCTGGCCGTGCCGCCGAGCTTCGGCAGGCCGCCGTCAGGGCGAGCCAGGGTGGCCAGCGTGCGGGCGGCGCCGCCGCTGTCGAGGCCGACGGCCTGGCGGCCGGTCGCGACGACCGCGGTGTGGACGGCGTCGACCGTGCCCGACTCGTTGCGCACGACGTCGGTCGCGCCGGAGGTGAGCGCGGCCGCGGCACGTTCGAGCGCCCTGGTGCGCGCCGGTGGCCAGCCGGCCGGTGTGCCGGCGACGACCGCGGTGGGCGTGGCGGTGGGTGCCGCACCGCTGGTGGTCGCGGGTGCGGCGTTGAGGGCGACGAGGGCGGCCGCGGTCGCGGGCCGCTGACCGGCGGCGCACCCGCTGGTGCCGAGCACGGCCGGGAAGGTGCCGTCGGTGCACTGGCCTGCGATCAGCCGCTCGACGGCGGGGCCGCTGTCGGCGGGTGCGCCGGCGATCGTGGCAAGCGTGGCCCAGGCGTGCCGGCGCACCGTCTGCGCGGTGTCGGCGAAGGCGCCGGTGTCGGTGAACCGGCCGTCGTCGCCGCGCAGCTTGGCGAGGTCGGCGTCCAGGGTGGCCACGGTCGTCGCCGGCACGGCCGCGTCGGTCTGGCCGAAGCGGGCGATGATGACCAGCTTGGCCAGCGGCTCCGCGTAGGCGGCCGGGCCCTTTTCGTACGGTGCGCCGTGCGCGTACGCCTGGATCGAGTCGGGCCGCAGCAGGAAGCGGGTGGCCCGGGTGACCGCCGCCGGCTGCTCGCCGAGGGCGCGCAGGCCGAGCACGAGGTCGGCGGTGGCGTCGTAGTCGACGAAGGTCTTGCCGTTCTCGGTGACCTCGACGTGGTCGCCGCCGGTCAGCCGGCCGGCCAGGTAGTGGGCCAGCCGGCCGGCGGGGCTGCCGGTCGCCGCCTGCGGCGCCACCCCTGCCGCCGGCACCGTGTGGCGGGTCTGTCGTGGTCGTGGCGGCGTGGTGGTGCGGCGTGGGGTAGGCCGAGCGGTGGCCGTCCGGCTCGGTGTCGGCGTGGGCGACGCGCTCGGGCTGGTCGGCGTCGGGGTGGCGGACTGGGTCGGGTCCGGCGTCGCGGTCGGTGTGGGTGTGGCCGTCGGGGTCGGCGTCGGGGTTTCGGTCGGGTCGGGATCGGTGGGGACCCGGCCCTGAGCGAGGTCGTAGAAGCTGACCTGGGAGAGCCCGAGCGACGCCTGGGCGCCGGCCCGGATCCAGGTGTCCAGCCCGACGATGCCGCTGTCCCGGGCGGCGATGTAGTCGCTCGGCGTGTAGGCGATCGCGCCGATGTCGTTGCCGAGCGCGTTGCCGGTGTCGGCCGCGGTGACCTGCGCGCTCGCCAGGTAGGCGGCGCCGGAGTCGACGGCAACGCCGGCCTGGGCGAGCGCCTGGACGATCAGCCCGGTGCTGTTCGTGTTGGGTGCCTGGGTGGTGACGCCGCCGCCCCAACCGCCGCCGGCGTCCTGGTTGGCGAGCAGCCAGCTCACCGCCCGGTCGATCGGCTCGTCCAGCCCGGCGGCACCGGCCTCCCGCGCGGCCAGCAGGGCCGACAGCGCCATCCCGGTGGCGTCACCGTCGGGCGCCGACTGGTCGAATGGTTTGCCCTCGTCGCAGCTCGCCAGCCGGGTGATCGCCGGGTCGTAGTAGAAGAAGATCCGGAAATAGCCCTCGGCGCACTGTTGGGTCACCAGCGTGTCGATGGCGAGCTGGTCGTTCTCGCCGACGGCCGCCAGGCCGATGATGGCCAACGACTGCCCGAACATGTTCGAGTTGTTGCTGACATAGTCGGCGTACTCGGGGTTCTTCGAGTAGTCACTGACCCGGCCGGTGTCCAGGCCGGACCGCCTGATGGCGGCCTTGGTCTCGGCGACCATGTCGTAGCCGTCGAAGTTGCGCGGGTCGCGGCCGGCGACCTCGGCGGCCACCAGCACCTTCGCCGCGGCGCCACCCGTGATGATGGCGTCGAACCCGGCGCCCGGCACCAGGCCGTCCCAGGTGAAGTAGTCGCTCGCGTGGCCGTCGTCGTCGAGGTTGCGCACGATGGGCGCGGCGAGCGCGCCGTCGCCGGACGCGTACATCGCGAACAGATTGTCGATCATCAGCCCGTAGTCGGGCAGGACGCCGCCGTTGGGGTTCTGCAGCGTGCCGTCGGGAGCGAGCTGGCGGGCGAGCCACTGGGAGTTGGATCGCGCCGCGGGTCGGTCGGCAGCCTCCGCATCGGCGGGCACCACGACCAGCACAGCGGCCGCGACCGCCGTCAACGCGGCGACCTTGGCGAGGGTTGCGCTCACACATCGTCCTTCGGATGGAGCGCGAGAACGAGATGTGAGTGAACGGCACGTACGCCGGGTGGTCACCTCTGTTTTCGCGACAGGGGTCTGACTCGCCGCCCGCGTGGTGGACCCGACTCGTCACCAGGAAGGTGACCCACGGTTGCGCGACAGTGCCGGACTTCGACCGGCTTCCCCTGGCGCGGGCGGCTGGAACGTATTCGGTTGTGCCGACGCCAGGCGGCGCCGAGCAGGGACAGTAACCCGCGACCCGACTCGCGCGCCACTGTGACGTTTCGCATGACCGGCGACGCCGACACGCCGACACATCATCTGGTGTTGCGTGTTCCGGGGGGCGCCCATATATGGTGTGTCCCGCAGCTGGTTCGGGCGTCCCGTCGGGACGGTCGAGGCAACAGGGAACCCGGTGTGAGTCCGGGACTGCCCCGCAGCGGTAAGTGGGAACGACCGCCGTCAACGAAGCACTGGGCCGACGGGTCCTGGGAAGCGACGGCCAGTAGGAGCGTGCACCGACGCCCACGAGTCCGAAGACCTGCCAGCGCGCCGCAGGCCAACAGGGCGTGCGGCGGTCGAAGGCCGCGCGGGACGGCCGACGCCGACAACCGGACCCTGCGCGTCCGGTGGCGTCCCCGCGTGATTGACGACCTCGGTGTCAGCGTGCGGAGGGGGACCATGACGGTCACGCAGGACAAGGCGATCGTGCCGGAGCAGCGCCGCCAGGTGATGCAGGTGCGCAAGCGCAACGGTGATCTGGAGCCGGTCGACGTCAACAAGATCGTCAAGGCGGTCGAGCGGTGGGTCGGCGACCTCGACGAGGTCGACCCCCTGCGGGTCGCGACCAAGACGATCAGCGGGCTCTACGACGGTGCCACCACCGCCGAGCTCGACAAGCTGTCGATCCAGACGGCCGCCGAGCTGATCGGCGAGGAACCCCAGTATTCCCGGCTCGCGGCGCGGCTGCTCGCGGCCTATGTGGACAAGGAGGTGCGCGGGCAGGGGGTCGCGAGCTTCAGCCAGTCCATCCGGTACGCGTACCAGAACGGTTTGATCGGCGACGAGACCGCCGCGTTCGTGGCCCGCAACGCCCGCAAGCTCGACGACGCCGTCGATCCGGACGGCGATCGGCGGTTCGAGTACTTCGGCCTGCGTACCGTGGCGGATCGTTATCTGCTGAAGCACCCCGAGACCCGGCTGGTCGTGGAGACGCCACAGTACTGGCTCCTTCGCGTCGCTTGTGGACTCTCGACGAACCCGGGCGAGGCGATCGCCTTCTACCGCCTCATGTCCAGCCTCGCCTACCTGCCCAGCTCGCCAACGCTGTTCAACTCCGGCACCCGGCACACCCAGATGTCGTCGTGCTTCCTGGTCGACTCGCCGCGCGACGAGCTCGACTCCATCTACGAGCGCTACCACCAGGTCGCGAAGCTGTCGAAGTTCTCCGGCGGCATCGGCATCTCCTGGTCGCGGATCCGTGGCCGGGGCGCGCTGATCCGGGGCACCAACGGCAGGTCCAACGGGATCGTGCCGTTCCTCAAGACGCTCGACGCCGGCGTGGCCGCGGTCAACCAGGGCGGCCGGCGCAAGGGCGCGGCGTGCGTCTACCTCGAGCCGTGGCACCCGGACATCGAGGAGTTCCTCGAGCTGCGCGACAACACGGGTGAGGAGTCCCGGCGTACGCACAACCTCAACCTGGCCAACTGGATCCCGGACGAGTTCATGCGCCGGGTCGAGGCCGACGGGGACTGGTCGCTGATCGACCCGAGTGACGCGCCCGAGCTGCCTGACCTGTTCGGGGAGGCGTTCGACGAGGCCTACCGCGCCGCGGAGAAGAAGGCGGTGCGCACGGTCAAGGCCCGCGACCTCTACGGCCGGATGATGCGCACGCTGGCGCAGACCGGCAACGGTTGGATGACGTTCAAGGACCGGTCGAACGCACTGTCCAATCAGACCGGTGGACCGGGAAGCACCATCCACCTGTCGAACCTGTGCACCGAGATCCTCGAGGTGAACTCCGACGACGAGACGGCGGTCTGCAACCTCGGCTCGATCAACCTGGCCGGGCACCTGACCGCCGACGGCACCGGGATCGACTGGGAGAAGCTGCGGGCCACCGTACGCACGGCGGTCGTGTTCCTGGACCGGGTCATCGACATCAACTACTACCCGTCCCAGCAGGCGGCCGCGTCGAACCCGCGCTGGCGGCCGGTCGGGCTCGGGCTGATGGGCCTGCAGGACGCGTTCTTCGCGCAGCGACTGCCGTTCGACTCCGCCGGAGCGCGGGAGTTGTCGACGCGGGTGCAGGAGGAGATCCTGCTGACGGCGCTGGAGACCTCGGCGGGGCTGGCCGCGGAGTTCGGGGCGCACCCCGCCTTCGCGGAAACCCGGGCGGCGCACGGCGACCTGCACCCGGACCTGTGGGGCGCCACGCCGACACAGCCGGAGCGGTGGGCCGCGCTGCGGGAAACCGTTGCCGCGCACGGGCTGCGCAACTCGCTGCTCGTCGCGATCGCGCCGACGGCCACCATCGCGTCGATCGCCGGTTGCTACGAGTGCATCGAGCCGCAGGTGTCCAACCTGTTCAAGCGCGAGACGATGTCCGGCGAGTTCCTGCAGATCAACACCTATCTGGTACGGGGGCTGAAGGCGCGCGGCAGGTGGACGCCCGAGATCCGGGAGCGGATCAAGCGGGCCGACGGCTCCGTGCAGGACATCACCGAGCTGCCCGCCGACGTCCGCGAGCTCTTCCGCACCGCGTGGGAGCTACCGCAGCGGGCGCTGATCGACCTGGCCGCCGCGCGGGCGCCGTACATCGACCAGTCGCAGTCGCTGAACTTGTTCATGAGCGCTCCCACCATCGGCAAGCTCTCCTCGATGTACCTGTACGCGTGGAAGGCCGGCCTGAAGACCACCTACTACCTGCGGTCGCGTCCCGCGACCCGGATCCAGCAGGCCACGGTCGCCGTGACCCCGGCGGTTACGCCGATCACCCCGATCGCTCCGATCAGCCTCGTCTCCGACGCGGACGCCGAGGCCCTGGCCTGCTCCCTCGAAAACCCGGAAAGCTGCGAGGCCTGCCAGTGACACTGCTCGACCCCGGTATGGACCTGACCCTGCGACCCATGCGCTACCCGGCGTTCTTCGACCGGTTCAAGGACGCCATCAAGAACACGTGGACGGTAGAGGAGGTCGACCTGCACACCGACCTCGCCGACCTGGAGAAGCTGTCGCCGGCCGAGCGGCACCTGATCTCCCGGTTGGTGGCGTTCTTCGCGACCGGCGACACGATCGTCGCCAACAACCTGGTGCTGAACCTCTACCAGCACGTCAACTCGCCCGAGGGCCGGCTGTACCTGTCGCGGCAGCTCTTCGAGGAGGCCGTACACGTCCAGTTCTATCTCAACCTGCTCGACACGTACGTGCCGGACGAGGCGGAGCGGTACGAGGCGTTCGCGGCGATCGAGAACATCCCGTCGATCCGGCGCAAGGCCGAGTTCTGTTTCAAGTGGATCGACTCGATCTTCGAGCTGCGCGAGCTGCGTACCCGGGAGGATCGGAAAGCTTTCCTGCTCAACCTGATCTGCTTCGCGGCCTGCATCGAGGGGCTGTTCTTCTACGGCGCCTTCGCGTACGTCTACTTCCTGCGCTCCCGCGGTGTCCTGCAGGGCCTGGCGAGCGGCACCAACTGGGTGTTCCGGGACGAGTCGATGCACATGGCGTTCGCGTTCGACGTGGTCGAGGTGGTCCGGCGGGAGGAGCCGGACCTGTTCGACGACGAGATGACCCGCCAGGTGACCGAGATGCTGGCCGAGGCGGTCGACTGCGAGGTGCAGTTCGCCGAGGACCTGCTCGGGCAGGGCATCAGCGGGCTGTCGCTGGGCGACATGCGGGAATACCTGCAGCACGTCGCCGACCGGCGGCTGGCGACGCTCGGCATCGCGCCGAAGTACGGCAGCAAGAACCCGTTCGCGTTCATGGAGCTCCAGGACGTGCAGGAGCTGTCGAACTTCTTCGAGCGCCGCGTGTCGGCCTACCAGGTCGGCGTCACCGGCACGGTCGGCTTCGACGAGGACTTCTGAGACCGGATGCCGGCCGCCCCAGGGATGCGGGCGGCCGGCATTGCCGGCTCAGGGTTGGGCGGTCGGTGCGGGCGAGGTGGGCATCGCGCCGCCGGTGCGCCACCGGCGCAGCGCGCCGATCAGCAGGTCGACGATCACGAACGCGGCGAGGCTGATGCCCAGCATCGGCAGGGACCAGCCGACCGCGACGGCCAGCACGAGGAGCACGACGACCGCGGCGGGGTGGGCCTGCCGCCAGGCTCCGCGAGCCGGCGGCGCGCCCAGCGGCGCGGCCCGGTCGGCCCGGGTCGGCCGGCGTTGCCACCACATCCGGTAGCCCCAGACGATCACGCAGAGCAGGCCGAGGGCGAGGGCGGCCAGCAGGACCTGGTTGAGCAGCCCGAACAGGTATCCCATGTGGAGGGACACGCCCCAGGTCGACAGTTTCTGCATGAGCGGCCATTCCGCGAAGTACGTCCGGGCGACCACGGTCCCGGCGGCCGGGTCGACGGCGGCGCTGTCCTGCCTCGTCGGCCACCTCATGTCGTTCTGGGCCACCACCCACGCGGCGCCGGGCTCGGCCGGGGGAGTGACCTGGATCGGGCCGGCCAGGCCCGCTTCCCGCGCGACGATCGTGACCCGGTCCACGTCGGCGATGGTGACGTCGCCGCCGGCGGGTGCGGCGCCGCCGTGGTGGCCGCCGCCGGTGTCGCCGCCGCCCGCGGGCCCGCCGGGCAGGGCGGTGTCGAGCGTCGGCCGGGGGCCGCCCCAGGCCTCCTGCACGACGTCGAAGTTGGCGCCGGCGTAGCGGGACCAGGTCAGCCCGGTCGCGGACAGCGCGAGCAACCCGATGACGAGCCAGACGCCGGTGGCGGCGTGCCAACCGCGGGTACGCCGGACGCCCTTCCTGGCCGCAAGGTCCGGCAGGACGGTGCGACGCAGCTTGCCACGGCCTGTCCACTGGCGACGCAGCCACAGGAACAGCCCGCCGAGGGCGACCAGCCACAGCCCGCTCGCCGCGAGTTCCGAGTAGTGCCGGCCGACCACGCCGAGGTGCAGGTTGCGGTGCATGTCGTCGAGCCAGGTCTGCAGCGGTGTCGAGCCGAACCAGGTGGTCAGCGTCCCCCGTACCGCGTTGTCGTAGGGGTTGACGTAGACCGTGTGCTGCTTCTCGCCCAGCTCGGGAAGGTTGAACACCACCTTGGTGGTATCGGTGGCCGCGACGGGCGGGATCACCGTGGCGAGGTCGCCGTCGGGGTGGGCCTGCCGGGCGGCGGTGACCTGCTCGGCCAACGGCCGGGCCGCTCCGGTCGGATCCACGCGCAACTCGTGGGCGTAGACGACCTGGTCGAGCTGCGGGCTGAACACGAATGCCAGTCCGGTCATCGCGGCCACCACCAGGAAGGGCGCGATGAGGATGCCGGCGTAGAAATGCAGGCGAAGCACCAGCGGGCTGATGGTTCGCCGGCGTTCGGCCGCGGCGGCGCCGGCGCGGCCCGGATCGGTCGCCGAGGACTTCGGCGTACCCGGTTCGGTGAGCTCGGTGGTCGTGGACAAGGGGCCTCCAAGGTGGCGTGGCGCCGGCTGGCGCGCCACCGTGTTGGTCGGCGGCGGAGGCCGATCAGTTCCCGCCATCTATGTCGTGACTGCTGCGCTCCTCATCGGCCACCTTGGCGAGACACTCGTTGTAGGCGTCGTGGGCGTCGGGTGGCCCGCCCGCCTCGGCGCGGTCGGCGGCGCGGTCGAGGCGCCGCTGTTCCCGCTTGTCGGCGCGGATCCACTGCCGGAAGACGGCGCCCACGACGAGCACGGTCGGCAGCTCGCCGAAGGACCAGGCGATGCCGCCGGCCACGTACTGGTCGTCGGCCGGGGTGGGACCCCAGTCGCGGGGCAGCGCCGTGAACCAGTCGCCGGCGATCAGGTCACTGGACTGCATGATGGCCAGGCCGAGGAAGCCGTGCAGCACCATCGAGATCAGCACGAGGACCATCCGGACCAGCGGGGACGGCCGGCCGCGGGGGGCCGGGTCGATGCCGACCACAACCCAGAAGAACAGGTACCCGGCCAGCAGGAAGTGGGCGACCATCAGCAGGTGGGCCGCGTGGGAGCGCAGCGCGAGCGCGAACAGGTCGGTGAAGTAGAACGCGTACATGCTCACGACGTAGACGCCGAGCGCGACGAGCGGCTGGGTGAGCAGGCGGGCCGCCCGGGAGTGGACGGCGGCGAGCAGCCATTCCCGCGGGCCCGGCCAGGTCGGGTCCGTCGTTGCCGGCAGCGCACGCAGCCCGAGCGTCACCGGAGCGCCGAGCACCAGCAGCACCGGGGCGACCATCGCCAGCAGCAGGTGCTCGACCATGTGCACCGAGAACAGCACCGGTGCGTAGCGGGCGATGCCGCCGCAGGTCGCGACGGCGACGACCGCGCAGCCGGCCAGGAACGCCGCGGTCCGCCCCGGCGGCCACGCGTCGCCGCGGCGGGACAGCCGGCGCACGCCGGCCAGGTAGGTGCCGGCAAGGGCGAGGACCGCGGCCAACAGGAGCGGGTCGACGAGCCAGCGGGTCGCCAGAGCGCCGATCGACAGCGCGGGCGGCATCGCGAAGCCGAGCAGGGACGTCGCGACGTCCTCCGACTCGGCGGCGACGGGTGCCGGCGTCCGGGAGAGGGCGACAGCGGCGCCGAGGGCGGCGGCGAAGACGAGCACCTCGACGGCGGCGACGCGGACGAACGCCCGCCGGTCGCCGGCCCGCAAATGCGGCAGTGTCGCCCGGCGGTGCTGCCAGCCGGCCCAGCCGGCGAACGCGAACAGCGCGACCTTGATCAGGACGAACTGCCCGTACCAGGTGGTGAGCAGCTCCGTCCAGGACGGCAATCGGACCGCGGCCGACAGCACCCCCGACACCCCAACCGCGACCAGGCACCACACGGCCAGCGCGGAGAACCGGCTGACGGCGCGGGCCAGGTCGCCGGCGTCGGTCCTGGAGACGAGCAACAGCGCGAGCAGGCCACCGACCCAGAGCGTCACGGGTACGACGTGCAGGAGCTGACTGGAGACGGCGAGCTGGTGGTTGTCGGCAGAGGCAGCGTGGCCGGTGAACACCGCCGGAGTCACGGCCACCAGCGCGAGCACCAGAGCGAACAGCGCACCACCGGGCCGTAGGGCCACCGTGCAGGCCAGGAACACCGCGACGGCCAGCATCGCCGACACGGCCAAGGCGCGACCGAGGTCCACCGAGCTGACGAACGTCATGATCGACGTGCCCGAGACGGTCGCACCGACGGGTCGTCCGAGCAGGTCCGAGATGGTCAGGCAGAGCAGGGCGACCGACGAGACGGCCCACGCCAGGGCGGGCCAGCGCGCGGCCCGCACGTGCCGGTAGGCGAGCGGGGTGAGCAGGCGGTCGCGTCGCGGCGCCAGGACGGTGGCGCCGAGCAGCAGGCCGACGGTCGCCGCGGCGAAGACCTGGGTGCCCAGGCGGGCGGTGGGCAGCATCCAGGCGGTGAAGGGGCCCGGATACGGCAGGCCGGGCAGGAGCCTGTCGTCGACGCCGCCGCCGTACCCGAGCAGCACCGTCATCGTCGCGGCGGCGACGCCGAGCCCGGCGACGGCGACCGGCCACCGACGGAGCGTCACCGGGTCCGCGCCCGGTGCCGCCAGAACGCCCAGCCACCGGCGACGGCCAGCGCGGCACCGGCGATCAGCGCCGCGATCGGCAGGCCCGACCGCGACTGCCCGGCCGACGCAGCACTCGGCGAGGGTGCGGTCGCGGCCGTGGCCGTGCCCACCGAGAACCTCAACGCACCTTGCACCGGGTGACCGTCGGGAGACACCACCCGGTAGGCGACCGTGTAACCCCCGTCAGGCAGGTCGCCGTCGAGGTCGAGGATCGCGGACGTGCCGGACACGGTCGGAGGCTGGGCCGGCATCGGCGCACGGTGACCATCGGTGACGACGATCTGCGTGTACCGCTGATCGAGCCGTTGCGTGAAGGTGAGCACGACCTGCCCGGGAGCGGTGGCCAGCCGCGCGCCGTCAGCCGGCGCGGACGAGGTGAGCTCGTTGTGCGCCCACGCCGGAGCGGCGGGCAGCACCACCACGGCGAAGGTGACGAGGCCACCGATCAGCGCGGCGATACGGGCGGGACGGTGCGACGAGGGCATGGGAGACGACTTCCGTTGGCGACTGCTCTCCTACTAGTCGTCGTAGTCGCCCGGGTGGTTCCGGTGAGTCGGATCAGCTCGTCGGCCGTAGCCGTCCCCGGCCCTCGGCGGTCATCGCCTCGACGAGGTCCTCCCGCGCTCGGGCGACCCGGGAGCGGATCGTCCCGACCGGGCAGCCGCAGACCTCCGCGGCCTCCGTATAGCTGAGCCCCGCGATCTGCGTCGCGACGAAGGCCTCCCGCCGTTCGTCGCTCAACGCGCGCACGAGGTTCGTCAGCGCCACGCCGACCTCGAAGCCCGCCGGCCGCTCCCGCAACGCCGCGGCCTCCGCCGCGATCCGCCAGTCCTGGGTGGGTGCGATCCGCGGTCGCCGGGTGATCGACCGCACGTGGTCGACACAGACCCGGCGGGCGATGGCCAGCAGCCACGTCGTCGCCGACGAGCGGGCGTCGAACGACGGCAGGGACCGCATCGCCCGCAGGTACGTCTCCTGCGTGAGGTCGTCGACGTCGCCCTGATCCGAGAGGTGCCCGACGAAGCGCCGTACGGTGTGCTGGGTCGCCTCCACGAACGCGGCAGCAGCGGCGCGATCGCCGGCGCCCGCGGCCAGAGCACGCTCCGTGATCGGGTCGACGGACTCCGGACCGGGCTCAGGCATGGGGATCAGGCTAGCGTCCGACGGCGCCCGCGAGAACCGGCATCCGACGACACGCTTGACATCGATCAGCATCTGTATGTTTGCTCATGTCAGGCAGCCGTCCGACGGCGCCGCCACCACACCAGCCCGCCACCGAGGGCGAGGACCGCGGCCACGGCGGCGATGATCCAACCGAGCGGCGAGGATCCTTCGCCCGCCGCGGTTCGGGACACGGGCACCGCGGCGGCCACGGTCGGCTCGGCCGCCGCCGGAGCCGGTGAGGAAGTGGCTGCGGCGGTCGGGCTCGGGCTGGCCGCGACGGGTGGGGCGGCCTTGTTGGTGAACGTGAACGACCCTTGGATGGGATGGCCGTCGGACGACACGGTGCGCCAACGGACCGTGATCTCCCCGACCGGCAGCGGCCGCACCGCCTGGGTGATCGTGCGATCCACCGCCGCGGCCGCACCGTCGCTGTAGGACACCTTGTCCGGCCCGGACACCACCACCGTGGTCCCGGCCTTCTTGATCAGCCCGCTGAACGTCAGCGTCAACTCGGTGATCGGCTTGCTCACGGTGCCCTTCGCCGCGGGCGTCGACCCCGTCAGCTTCGTGTGCGCGAACGCGGGCGCCGCCGGCAACCACGCCGTCAACGCGGCCACGACGGCGGCCACGACGGCGAGCGAACGGGCACGGGACATGGTGATGCCTCCTCGAGTGAGCCCTCACACGGTAGCCGCCGGCGACGGACGCGGACGAGCCGGAACTTCTGCCCGCCTGTCGGCGACCAATGCTCTGACCCACTCGTGAGCGACGACCGGAGGAACCACGGCATGAGCATTTCCACCACGGCGCGCGGCCTCGGGCTCGCGGCGACCGCCGCGTTCGCGTTGCTCGCGGGAGCCTGCGGTGCCGCGGCCGAACCGGCGACCACCGGCACCCCACCGCCGCCGTCCGCCTCCGTCGCGGCCGACCCCATCGCGGTGCGCGACATGTGGGTCAAGACCGCGGACAAGGGCATGACCGCCGCGTTCGGCACCCTGCTCAACACCGGTGGCGCCGACGTCACGATCGTCAAGGCGACCTCCACCGCCTCGCCGATGATGGAGTTGCACGAGGTCGCCGAGGTCGACGGCAAGATGGAGATGCGGCCCAAGGAGGGCGGGTTCGAGATCCCGGCCGGCGGCAGCCACGTGCTCGAGCCCGGCGGCGACCACCTGATGCTGATGGACGTCAAGGCACCGGTGAAGGCCGGCGACGAGGTCACCGTCACCCTCACCCTCGGCGACGGCACGACCTTCGCGTTCACGGCGGTGGCCAAGGACTTCGCCGGCGGCAACGAGAGCTACAACCCGGGCACCGGCGCCAGCCCGATGACCATGAGCTGATGGGTACGCCCGACCGGCCGCTGTCCCGGCGGCGGCTCCTCGGCGGCGGCGCTCTGGCCGTCGGCGGGGGCGTCGTCGGGGCCGGCCTCACGCATGCCGGCGCGGCCACCGACACCCCGCCGGCCACGCCACCGGCGCAGCCCCTCGGCACGCAGACCGTGCCGTTCTTCGGCGCCCACCAGGCCGGCATCGACACACCCGCCCAGGCGCACGCCGTGTTCCTCGCCTTCGACCTACTCGACGGGGTCGACCGCGCGGCCCTGGGGCGGATGATGCGGCTGCTCACCGACGACGCCGCCCGCCTCACCCAGGGCCGCCCCGCCCTCGCCGACACCGAACCCGAGCTCGCGGTCGTGCCGGCCCGGCTGACCGTCACGTTCGGGTTCGGCCCGAAGGTCTTCGCCGCGGCCGGCGTGGAGACGCAGCGGCCGCGGTCGCTGGAGCCGCTGCCCGCGTTCCCGATCGACAAGCTCCAACCACGGTGGACCGGCGGTGATCTCCTCATCCAGATCTGCGCCGACGACCCGCTGACCGTGACCCACACGCAGCGGATGCTGATCAAGGACACCCGGGCCTTCGGCCGCCTGCGCTGGACCCAGCGGGGCTTTCGCCGCGGGCGCGGCATGCAGGACGACGGAGTGACCCAACGCAACGTCATGGGCCAGCTCGACGGCACCCGCAACCCGCCGCTCGGCTCACCGGTCTTCGACGGCGCGGTCTGGGTCGACAGTGGACCACGCTGGCTGCACGGCGGCACCACCGTCGTCGTCCGGCGCATCCGCGCCGAGTTGGAGACGTGGGACGCCGCTGACCCGACCGCCAAGGAGTTCGCGGTCGGGCGACGCCTGTCCGACGGCGCCCCGCTGACCGGAGTCGCCGAGCACGACGAACCCGATCTCACGAAGACCAACGAGCTCGGCTTCACCGTCATCTCGGAGTCGGCGCACATCGCCCGCGCACACGTCCGGTCCGACCGGCAGCGGATCTTCCGCCGCCCCTACAACTACGACGACGCGCCCGCCCCCGACGGCACCTCCGACGCCGGGCTCATCTTCGCCGCCTACCAGCGGGACATCGGCAGCCAGTTCCTCCCCATCCAGCGGAACCTGGCCGAGAACGACCTCCTCAACGACTGGATCACGCCCATCGGGTCGGCCGTGTTCGCCGTCCCACCGGGCTGCCGTGAAGGCGAATGGGTGGGCCAGTCCCTCCTCGGCTGAGCCGACTCGGGAACTTTCCGCGGCGGCCGGACGACTACGTCATCGACGACTTTGTGTCAGCCGGCACCGGTCGGCGCTTTCGACAGGAGTGAGCGATGCGAGCAAGGCGGATGGCAGCGGGCCTCGGTGTGGCGGCGTTGGTGGGACTCGCGGGCGCGGTCGGGTTCGGGATCGGGCCGGCGTCGGCGCACGTCACGGTGAACGCGACGGGTGCGACGCAGGGCGGCTACGCCAAGCTCGCGTTCCGGGTGCCGAACGAACGGGACAACGCGTCGACGGTGAAGGTGGAGGTCAACATCCCGGCCGAGACCGCGGTCGCGTCGGTGTCGGTGCGCCCGACCCCCGGCTGGACGGCCACGACGGAGAAGTCGAAGCTCGCGACGCCGCTGAAGGCGCACGGCGAGGACATCACCGAGGCGGTCACGAAGATCACCTGGACGGCGGCGGCGGGCAGCGAGGTCAAGCCGGGCGAGTTCCAGGAGTTCGAGGTGTCCGCCGGGCCGCTGCCCGAGGTGGACCAGATGGTTTTCAAGGCGCTGCAGACGTACTCGAACAACGAGGTCGTGCGCTGGATCGACGAGCCGGCAGCCGGTGCGGAGGCCGAACACCCGGCGCCGGTGCTGAAGCTGGCCAAGGCCGGCGCGACCGGCGGCGCGGCGGCGTCGCCCGCGGCCAACGCCAACGTCAACCTGGCCGCGTCGGCGGACGACAGCGGCGACTCGTCCACCGGGACCGTGACGGGTGTCGCCGGTCTGGTTCTCGCGCTGGCCGCCCTGATCTTCGCCGTGCTGGCCTGGCGGCGGTCCAGCACCGCGAAGGGCTGAGAACTTCAGGGCGGGGGCCGGGCCACACGTGGGCGGGCGGTGCCGGTGAGTTCGACTCGTCAGGCCGCACCGCGCTGCCGCAGGGCACGCGTGGTCGGGCGCCAGGAGCGAGCGGGGCGGTCGTCGACGCGGCCGCCCCGCTCGCTTGCCCGCGCCCAGCGGACGGCGGCCGGGGCCAGCAGCCCGGTCACCGCGAACAGCGCGCCCACCACGTACCAGCCGGGTGTGCCCCACGAGATGCACAGGGCGATCAGCAGTCCGGGCCCGAGCGCCTCGGCCAGGCCGGCGCCGAGGCCGAAGACGCCGAGGTACTGGCCGGTGGCGTGCACCGGCGCGAGGGCGAACGACACCTCGAAGCCGGCGGCGGAGTGCCACAGCTCGCCGACCGTGTGCACGACCGCCGCGACCAGCAGCAGGACCGCCGCGGCCCACCCCGGAATGCCGCGGGACAACGGGATCAGCGCGCAGGAGGCGAGAAAGGCGATGCCCGAGCGGCGGTACGCGCGGCCGCCGGCGACGGGGGAGTCGATGCCACGGCTGGCGCGCACCTGGAACAGCACGACCATGATCGTGCTGATCAGCATCGTGCCCGACACGGTCCAGGCCGGTGCGGTCGTCGCGGTGACCAGCCACAGCGGGATGGCCACCGTGAGCACCTTGAACTGGATCGCCATGACACCGTCGATCGCGGTCAGCGCGAGATAGGGCCAGTCGCGCAGCGCGACCCGGCGCGTGCCGTCGTCCGCGACGGGCGCCGGCGCGACGGCCGGCAGGCCGACCAGGATCACCGCCGAGACCACGAACGCGATCGCGTTGCCCACGACCATCAGCTGGTACGCGGAGAGCGTTCCCACCTGGACCACCCAGCCCGCGGCGAGCGCGCCGAGCGAGATCCCGACGTTGGTCACCGCGCGCAGGTATGCCCGGAACTCCTGCGGACGGTCGCCGCCGAAGTGCCGGATCAGTGGGCTGCGGGCCGCGAGCCCGGCCGCCTTGGCCCCGGTGGCGAGGCAGACCGTGACGACGAACGGCCAGAAGCTGTGCACCAGCACGAACGACGCGGTCGCCAGCGCCTGCACGGCGAGCGTGACGGCGTAGACACGGCGGGGGCCGTGCCGGTCGGCGAGGTGCCCGGCGCCGATGCCGATGGCCAGCGCGACGGACCCGGCGATCGCGAGGCCGGCGCCGACCTGGCCCGCGGGCAGGCGGACGCCCTGCGTGAAGTAGAGGACGCCGGCCGTCAGGTAGAGGCCGCTGCCGACCGTGTAGACGAGGTTCGACGCGGCGAGCAGGCGTTGCGGCCCGCGCTCCGGCAGCAGTCGTGACATGGCCCCAGTCTTATTGCAAACTATTGGCAATAGCAAGTAAGTGGCGGTATGGGGTTGGTCGCCTTACGGCTGACCCGCGGGCGTACGGAGACCCCGCCGCTGGTCGTTGGATAGTCTGCGGTTTCGTTTCGTCGGCGATGGGGAGCTGTCGCGTGGTCTCAGGCCCCGAGCGGCGGTGGGCCGGGCTGGTCGCCGCGCTGCTGGCCGCCGGGTGGCTGCTGTCGTTGCCGCCGGCGGCGCGCGACGATGACCGGACCGCGCCGGCGCCGAGCCTCGCTGCCGTGTGGCCGCAGGCGGAGCGGGGAACCGTGTCCGGTTCGCTGCCCGACGGCACCGTCTACACGCCCAGCCTGTTCCTCGACGCCGGCACCTCCCTCGGCCAGGCGCTCACCACGGACGAGGCCTTCGTCCGCCTGCTCGCCGTGCGCGGCGACGAGGTCCGCGAACTGCGGCGGCTGCCGGCGGTGGCGGCTCCCCAGTTCTTCGGGTTCGTGGCCGATGACGACGGCCGGGTCGCCTGGGCCGAGTCGGTAGAGGACGCGGACGGCGCGCGGACGACGTCGATGTGGGTCGCGCACGGCGACGCGGCCCGCCGGATCGTCGCGGACGCCGGTGACGTGCGGCAGACCGACTCCGCCCACGATCTGGCCATCGTGGACGGTCGGCTGCACTGGACCGCGCTCGCCGGTGACGACACCGCGCTGCGATCGGTCGCTCTCGACGGCGGTGACGCGCGGACGGACTCGGTGGCCGGCACCTGGTCACCGGTCGGCTGGCCGTCGCTGCTCGACGGGACGGACGCGGTCGGTGGCGGCCGGGTCGTGCTGATGGACCGCACCACGCGGCAGACCCGGGAGTTCCTGGCCGGGCCTGCGGACTTCCCGGCCTGCGGCGCCACCTGGTGCCGGTCGATCGTCCTCGAGGACGGCGGCAGCGGCCAGGTCGACCTCGTCCGCGTCGACGGCGACGAGCGGCGCCGGATCGCCGGGCCGGACGTCGGGTTCCCGGTGACCGACGTCGCCGTACTCGACCGGTTCGAGATCCTGACGTCCCTCGACCCGGCGACGCGGGCGGCGGTCGGCCGGCCGCTGTCCCTCTACGACATCGCCCGGTCGCAGACCCTGGCGGTCGCGCCGGACGCCATCAGCGTGCTGTGCCGGGGCGGCTTCCTCTGGTGGTCCAGCGGCTTCGAGGACCGGATGTCATGGACCGTCGTGGACCTGCGGACCCTGTCCTGAGCGGGGCTCACTGGTACTGGTTGCGGGGCGGGTCGATCGGCGTCCACAAGCGTACGTCCACATAGGGGATCCGCTCGCCGTTGACCGGGTCGGCGGCGCTCCGATCGGTGTAACGGCCGGTGATCTCGATCCACGTGTCGGCGGGCAGGTCGACCGGTGGGCCGCCGGTCATGCCGACCTTGATGGGTCGGCCGTCGGCCGCACAGCACGACAGGATCATCCGGGCGAGCAGCAGTTCGCCGCCTTCGCCCGGCACGACGAAACCCGACATCCGGACGGTACGGTCCCCGATGGACACGCCGTTGTCGTAGACCGCGCGCGACGCGTACTCCAGCACGCTGATGTCGGCCGGATCCCCGGCCGGCAGTGGCGGATAGTCGGAGACCGCCTGGCTCGACAGCGCCGTCCCGGCCTGGCCGGCGGCGAACGCGCCCAGCGCCGGCGGGGCGACCAGCAGCAGGCCCAGCACCGGCAGCACCAGCAACCAACCGACGGCGGGCCCGTGGGCGTGGTCCTCCCGGCGCTGCCGCAGGTCGTGCACGAGGGTCATCACGGCCGTCACGACCAGCACCGCGCCGGCGGCGATCAGGAACGGCCGCAGCCCTTCCTTGACGTAGCGCAGGTAGACGTCGGTCAGGCTCGCCTTGAGCACCGCGCCGCCGAGCAGCAACAGCACGACGCCCTGCGCCTGCCGGTTCACAGCACCACCGCCCCGACGCCGACGGCGACGAGCACCGCGACCGCGAAGGTGGCGGGGGAGAACCGCGCCGCGAACCGCCGGCCGAACACGCCCGTCTGCATCGAGATGAGCTT
>NZ_BONE01000084.1 GCF_016862555.1 Asanoa siamensis
AAGCTCGCGACGTGGCGCGGCGCTGGTCGGCTGGGTGGGCGCCGGACGGGCCTGCCGCGGTCGCGAGGCGCAACCTCGCGTGGCGCGGCGACGCCACTCGGCGTGGTCGCGCGTGAGCCCGCCCGCGACCACGGTCCGACCGCGAGCGGACGCGCCCGGTCGGCGGGCGGGACAACCCTCCCCGAGACGAGCCAAGCCTCTTCGGGAGCAACCCCGGCACGTCCGCCCGTCCGCGGCCTACCGGCGTACCGCTCCCGATGTCCTGCTGGTGATCAGGGCGCTCGTGTCGACCACCTCGAAGTCGGCGCCCGTCAGTGATTTCAGGGCGCGGAGTGCGTCGTTGTCCCAGTGGGAGTCCGGGGCACCCGAGATGAACCAGGGCGAGCCGTGGTCCGCGACGATCACGCCGTAGCGCTTCATCGCCTCCGCCACGATGCGTGCCTGCTTCGGCATCGACGACGTCGACACCGACGACTTCAGGCGCAGCCGCTGGCCCAACTGCGGCAGGTTCGCGTCCGTGGCCGACGACGCCGAGTGGGTGGCGGGCCACGTGAAGCCCGTGCGGGTCTTCGGCACCGTGATCCGGATCGCGTGGTCGATCCGGCCCGCCGCGACCTCCTCGTAGCGGACCAGCCCCGCGAAGATCGACAGCCCGGACGCGTCCGCCGAGGTCCAGCCCGAGGGCCTCAGCTTGTTCGCGCGCAGGTCGAACACCGCACCGGAGCCGGCCCGCCACCCGCCGCCCTGCGGGTAGGCCGAGAACAGCTCGTAGACCTTGCACGCCGTCTTGTCGAACGCGATCACGTGCCGGTCGCCGTCGGCCTGCGGGCCGCCCTCGACCTTGGCGTCGGCCGGGATCGGGTAGGGGCCGCGGTCGCTCTCCGACGCGTACTCGAACGAGACGTCGACCTTCTTCTGCCCGCCCGGCACCACGGTGACCGGGATCCCGATCGGGGCGCCCTCCCAGGTGCCCGAGCCGAAGTCCGGGTGCATCGCCGCGCCCGCGCCGATGCTCGCCACCATCGCCGCCGACCTGGGGTGCACCGGCAGCCTCGTCACGTCGGCCCGCCAGACGTTGTCGGCCGGCAGCGCACCCGTGCAACCCGCGGCCGGGCGCGTCGCGGTCGGCGTCGGTCGCGCCGGCCCGCGCCCGAGTGCGTCAGTCCCCGCGGTGACAGAGGGGGACGCCGACGGCGGAGAGGCGAGCGGAGGCGGCGCCGGATCAGCGCCACCGCAGGCGCCCAGCACGGCGACGAAGCCGATCAGGGCGAGAACACGGAGAGGAGCACGCACCCGGCGCATCCTGCCAGTGCCGCGGTCAATTGGCGAGGGCGTCGTCGACCCCGGTCTCGCGCGGGCCGAGGAACACGGGATCCCGCCCGGTCACGACGTCCCACGCCGCCTTCACGCCCGCCAACTGCTCGCGGAACGCCCCGTAGTCCCAGGCCCGCCCGAACCGCTTCACCGTCTCGTCGCCGACCCCGACCGCGTCGATGCCCGCGTCGCGGCACAGCGCCACCGCCCGGTCGATGTGGAACTGCTGCGTCACCACGATCATCCGGTCGACACCGAAGATCTTCTTCGCGCGTACGCAGGAGTCGTAGGTGTCGAAACCCGCGTGGTCCTGCACGACCTTGCGCTCCGGCACCCCGCGCTCGACCAGCCAGCGGCTCATCGCCCCCGGCTCGTCGTAGTGCCACTCGCGGTGGTCGCCGGAGACCAGCACGGCCCGCACGGTGCCGGCGTCGTAGAGCTGCCGGGCGAGATCGAGCCGCGCGGCCAGGAACGGCGACGGCGTCCCGTCGGGATAGACCTGGGCGCCCAGCACCAGCGCGACCGGCGCGGCGGGCACGGTCGCCAGTGGATGGACGTGCCCGCGCGCGGCGCCGCGCAGCCAGATCCCGGTGCCGACGACCGCCGCCGGCACCGCGACCACGAACGCCACCGCGACGATCAGCAGCGTCCACAACCAACGGCGGCGGCGCGTACGCGGCGGTGACCCGGGAGGCATGGCCCCATTGTCGATCACCGCCGCAACCGGGAACTGATCAGGCCGGGTTCGTCAGCGCGCCGTCGATCGCGTCCAGCTCCTCGGCCGAGAGCTTCAGGTTGTCCAGCGCGCCGATGTTGTCCTCGAGCTGGGCGACGCTGCTCGCGCCGATGATCAGGCTGGTCATCCGCTCGTCGCGCAGCGCCCAGACCAGGGCGAGCTGGGCGAGGGTCTGGCCGCGGCCGCGGGCGATCTCGTCGAGCTCGCGGACGACCCGCATGGTCTGCTCGTCGAGCGCGCTCTCCTTGAGGAACCCGCCGGTCGCCACCCGGGAGTCGGCCGGGATGCCGTCGAGGTAGCGGTTGGTCAGCAGCCCCTGCTGCAGCGGGCTGAACGCGATGCACCCCGCCCCGGCCTCGGCCAGCGTGTCGAGCAGGTTGTCGCGCTCGATCCACCGGTTCAGCATCGAGTACGAGGGCTGGTGCAGCAGCAACGGCGTACCCAGGTCGCGCAGGATCCTCGCCGCCTCGGCCGTCTGCGCCGACGAGTAGTTCGAGATCGCCACGTAGAGCGCGCGCCCCGAGCGGACCGCGTGGTCCAGCGCCATCATGGACTCTTCCAGCGGCGTGTCCGGGTCGGGCCGGTGGTGGTAGAACACGTCGACGTAGTCGAGACCCATCCGCTTCAGCGACTGGTCCAGCGACGAGATCAGGTACTTGCGGGAACCCCATTCGCCGTACGGCCCGGGCCACATCAGGTAGCCGGCCTTGGTCGAGATGATCATCTCATCGCGGTACGGCCTGAGGTCGCGGGCCATGATCCGGCCGAAGTTCTCCTCGGCGGAGCCGGGCGGCGGGCCGTAGTTGTTGGCCAGGTCGAAGTGGGTGACACCGAGGTCGAACGCGCGGCGCAGGATGTCGGCCTGGGTGTCCAGGCGGCGCCCGTGGCCGAAGTTGTGCCAGAGGCCCAGGGAGATGGCGGGGAGCCGGACACCACTGCGGCCGGCGCGTCGGTAGGTGATCGAGTCGTAGCGGTCGTCAGCGGCGAGATACGTCACGCGCGTCAGCGTAAGTGACAACCTGAGGAGACCTCACCCACGCTGTTACGCGTACGGAACATCAACACTGGTAGCGTAAACACGAGCCGAACACATCCGCGTGGGAGAGCTCGCCGGGCCTTCGGGCACGGCGGCGCCGAAGGGGCAAATCCTCCCCGGAACCTCTCAGGCAAAAGGACCGCGCGGACATGGCGACTCTGGAGCGCCCGTTTCGGGTACGACAGAGGGGGAGGTTGCTGGTCGACCTCGCACCCTCGCCCCTCCAGGAGTTTCGCCGATGACCGCTTCCTCGTTCGCAGACCGCCACATCGGGCCGGATCGCGACAGCGAGCGCCGGATGCTCGACCAGGTCGGCTACGGCACGGTCGAAGAGCTGATGGACGCCGCGATCCCCGAGGTGATCCGCTGGCACGGCACCCTCGACCTGCCCCCGGCCGCGTCCGAGGCCGAGGCGATCGCCGAGTTGCGCGCGCTGGCCGACCGCAACACGGTCAACGTCTCGATGATCGGCCTGGGTTACTACGGCACCCACACGCCGGCCGTGATCCGCCGCAACGTGCTGGAGAGCCCCGCCTGGTACACGGCCTACACGCCGTACCAGCCGGAGATCAGCCAGGGCCGCCTCGAGGCGCTGCTCAACTTCCAGACCATGGTCTCCGACCTGACCGGGCTGACCACGGCCAACGCGTCGATGCTCGACGAGGCCACCGCGGCCGCCGAGGCGATGACGCTGGCCCGCCGCGCGGGCAAGAGCAAGTCGCCGGTGTACGTCGTGGACGCCGACACGCTGCCGCAGACGCTCGCCGTGATCCAGGGGCGGGCCGAGCCGCTCGGCATCACCGTCCAGGTGCTCGACCTGACCGCCGGGCCGTCGGCGCTGCCGGCCGAGTTCTTCGGACTGCACCTGCAGTACCCGGGCGCCTCCGGCGCCGTCCGCGACCAGGCAGCCCTGGTCGACGCCGCGCACGAGGCCGGCGCGCTCGTCACCGTCGCGGCCGACCTGCTGGCCCTGACCCTGCTGCGGGCTCCGGGGGAGATCGGGGCCGACATCGCGGCCGGCACCACCCAGCGCTTCGGCGTACCCATGGGCTTCGGTGGCCCGCACGCCGGCTACCTCGCGGTCCGCAAGGGCCTCGAGCGGATGCTGCCCGGCCGGCTGGTCGGGGTGTCCAAGGACGCGGACGGCGCGCCGGCGTACCGGCTCGCGCTGCAGACCCGTGAGCAGCACATCCGGCGCGAGAAGGCGACCAGCAACATCTGCACGGCGCAGGTGCTGCTCGCGGTGATCGCCAGCATGTACGCCGTCTACCACGGCCCCGACGGGCTGCGCGAGATCGCCCGGCGCACCCACGCGTCCGCCGCGCGGCTCGCGGCCGGCCTGCGCGCCGGCGGCGTGACCGTGACCGACGAGGCGTTCTTCGACACCGTGACCGCCTCGGTGCCGGGTCGCGCCGCCGCCGTCGTGGCCGCGGCCGCCGCGCAGGGGGTCAACCTGCGCCAGGTCGACGCCGACACCGTGGGCATCGCCTGCGACGAGACCACCACCCCGGCGCACCTGGCGACCGTTTGGGCGGCATTCGGTGTGCCGGCGTACACCGGTGCCGAGTCGTCCGTCCTGCCCGAGGCGCTCGTGCGTACCTCCGAGTTCCTCACCCACCCGGTGTTCCACTCCCACCGCTCCGAGACGGCGATGCTGCGCTACCTGCGCCGGCTCTCCGACCTCGACTACGCGCTGGACCGCGGCATGATCCCGCTGGGGTCCTGCACGATGAAGCTCAACGCGACCACCGAGATGGAGCCGATCACCTGGCCGGAGTTCGCGAACATCCACCCGCACGCGCCGGCCGCGCAGACCTCCGGGTATCGGGAGCTGATCCACTCGCTCGAGGGATGGCTGGCCGAGGTCACCGGCTACGACGCCGTGTCGGTGCAGCCCAACGCCGGCTCGCAGGGTGAGCTGGCCGGGCTGCTGGCGATCCGCGGCTACCACCGCTCGCGCGGCGACGAGGCGCGCGACGTCTGCCTGATCCCGTCGTCGGCGCACGGCACCAACGCCGCGTCCGCGGTGATGGCCGGCATGCGGGTCGTCGTGGTCGCCTGCGACGACGACGGCAACGTCGACCTGGTCGACCTCGACGCGAAGATCGCGCAGCACGCCGCGCGGCTGGCGGCGATCATGGTGACCTACCCGTCGACCCACGGGGTGTACGAGACCGGGATCGCGGAGCTGTGCGCCAAGGTCCACGATGCGGGCGGTCAGGTCTACGTCGACGGTGCCAACCTCAACGCGCTGGTCGGCTTCGCGAAGCCGGGGCGGTTCGGCGCCGACGTGTCGCACCTGAACCTGCACAAGACGTTCTGCATCCCGCACGGTGGCGGCGGGCCGGGTGTCGGTCCGGTCGGCGTACGCGGTCACCTGGCCCCGTTCCTGCCCGGCGACCCGCTGGGCGCCACCGCGACGCGCACCGCGCACTCGGCGCGCGCCGGCGGCACCGCGGGTGGGCCGGCGATCTCGGCGGCGCGGCACGGTTCGGCCGGCATCCTGCCCATCCCGTGGGCGTACCTGCGGATGATGGGCGCCGAGGGCCTGACCCGGGCGACCGGCGCGGCGGTGCTGGCGGCCAACTACGTGGCGGCCCGGCTGCGGGAGCACTACCCGGTGCTCTACAGCGGCAACAAGGGCCTCGTCGCCCACGAGTGCATCCTCGACCTGCGGCCGCTGACGAAGGCGACCGGCGTGTCGGTGGACGACGTGGCGAAGCGGTTGATCGACTACGGCTTCCACGCGCCGACGATGTCGTTCCCCGTGGCCGGCACGCTGATGGTGGAGCCGACCGAGAGCGAGGACCTGGCGGAGCTCGACCGGTTCTGCGACGCGATGATCGCGATCCGCGGCGAGATCGCGTCGGTGGCGTCGGGGGAGTGGCCCGCCGACGACAACCCGCTGGCGAACGCCCCGCACACGGCGGCGATGGTGTCCGCGGACGAGTGGTCGCACGCGTACCCGCGCTCCGTGGCGGCGTACCCGTTCGGGGTGTCGCGGGTCGGGAAGTACTGGGCGCCCGTGCGGCGGATCGACGGTGCGTTCGGCGACCGGAACCTGGTCTGCGCGTGCCCGTCGCCGGAGGCGTTCGAGTAGGGGCGCTCTGTGCTCTCGAAAGGGGGAGCCTGCTGGGCTCCCCCTTTTCCGGCGGCCTAGGCTCGCCGCCGTGGACCCGGGTCCCGGGCCTGGTCGGTCAGGCCGCGAGGGCGTGGCGGGCGGGCCCGCGGTGCGGCGCGATGGTGCGGCCGTCGGGGAGGAGCTCGCCGGTGTCCTCGAAGAGGATGACGCCGTTGCAGAGCAGGCTCCAGCCTTGCTCCGGGAAGGCGGCGAGGGCCCGCGCGGCGTCGCGGTCCACGGCTTCAGCGGAGGGACAGGTCGGTTGGTGCTGGCACATCGAGATCTCCGGACAATGGGGGTGCTGTGTCATGGTTCACACGACAGTGACGGAGGCTACTCCCTCAACGGGGGCGCCTACGAGCAAGAAGCGGCCCGAACACGAAAGAATCCACCCTTCGTATGAGTAACTATGGGCCGGTCGGCGTGGGAACGCTTCCAGGTGCTGAGGCCATTTTCGCTGGTACGAGCAAGTCGTGCACTCTCCGTATAAGAGAGCGCTCCCGACTGGAGTGGCGCTCTACGGACGGTGGCGATCCGGCTCAGCATCTCGAAGATTTCCTTGCGGCCGACGGACTGAACGTGCGGTCTTTCCTCACCTCCACACTGTCACGCTCCGTAGCCAAAAGCGAGGCCGGATCGGTCTGCGGTGCCGCCGTTCTGATCTCCGCGGCGGCCGGTGCGGCGATGCTTCGGCGGGCACCTGTGGGCAAGCCCACGCCGTCGCCCGCCGTGCCTGATTTGGTTGCCGTGGTATATGAGCACGTTGATACCACTGAGGCGCCATTTCGCCCGTTCGCGAGGGCGGGTCAACCCCTCCCGCGCGGTGACGCCGACCACATGGGCGGGGGGCGTCCCGGCTCCTCATCCCGGGTGGGCGGCCCACCAAATCAGTTACGTTCCGGTCCACGTCGTGAGATGACCGCGGCGTGGCACCTGGGGGAGTGGACGCCGAGCTGGACCCCCGCCGCGCACGCGGAGGCGGTGTCAGCGGTCCGCGCGGCGATCGGCCGCGGGGACGTCTACCAGGTCAACGTGGTGGGGCACGCGTCGGCGCCGTACGTGGGTGACCCGCTGCCGGCGCTGGCCCGCCTGGGGGACCTGCCGGGCGCCCGCTACGGCGGGCTGCTGACGGGTGAGGGCTGGGCGGTGGGTTGCGCGTCGCCGGAGACCCTGGTCCAGGTCACCGGCGGCCGGGTGATCACCCGCCCGATCAAGGGCACCCGCCCTGCGACCGCGGCGGGCCGGCTCGAACTCCTGGACTCGGCGAAAGAGCGCGCCGAGCACGTGATGATCGTCGACCTGGAACGCAACGACCTGGCCCGGGTGGCCCGGACCGGCACCGTCCGGGTGGACGAGCTGTTCGCGATCCGCCGCTGGGTCGACCTGTGGCAGGCGGAGTCGGTGGTCTCGGCGGAGCTCGCGCCCGGGATCGGCCTGGCCGACCTGCTCCGCGCGACCTGCCCCGGCGGCTCGGTGACGGGCGCGCCGAAGCTGGCAGCCCTGAACCACATCGCCGCGCTCGAGCCGGTCGGCCGAGGCCCGAGCATGGGCGCCCTGGGCTGGATCGACGCGAGCGGCGACCTGGACCTGGGCCTGACGATCCGCACGGCAGCCGCGGACCGGGACCACCTCCACCTCTGGGCGGGCGGCGGCATCACCTGGGACAGCGACCCCGAGGCGGAGGTCGCGGAAGCGACGGCCAAAGCCGCCCCCATCCGACGCCTGCTCGCCTCGCCCTGACGTGCCGGCCGCAGGAGCAAGCACTCGAACAGCTCGCTGGCAGGGCCAACTCCGAATGGTCACTTTGCCCACATGGGTTTCTGGCGAGTGGAACCACGACGCGCTCATGCCGCGGGCTGGTCGAGACCTGACCGCAGCGCGTCAAGGCGTCTCCCGAGATCCGGGGCCGTAGCGCGGAGCAGCGTCAGGTCGGTGCGGGTGTCAAGCAACTGAGCCCAGCCGACCGCGCGGCCCTCCTCCAGCGCGACAACGGCGCCTCGCGGGTCGCCCGCGGCGATCGTGCAGGCACCGGCGTCGCGGGCCACACCGTCCGCGCGTACCAACTCGTCCTCGACGCTGTGGCGACTCAGTCCCCGCCACGCGGACAGCGGCAGCAGCCGTACCGCGGTGGCGAGCGCCTCGGCGGCCTCCGGCCAGCGTTCGAGCGACGCCGCGAAGTCACCCCACGTGTCGGCGCAGCGCAGGCGGATCGCAGCCGGCGCCGTTGGCGTCGCCGCACCTTCCCGCCAGGCCCGCGATGCCCGGTCAGCGTCGGCGGCCGTACCGGATTCGAGGAAGCGGGCCCGCACGGCGATCCCGAGGTTGGACAGGACGGTCGACCGGTCGGGATGGTTGGTGGGAAATTCCGCCACGACGGTTTCGGCCGTGGCGATGACCGCGTCCAGGTCGTCCGGGTCGCCGGATTTCTCCGCCCGGCGAAGCAGCACACCCGCGAGGTTCGACAGGAAGCGCGCCCGGTGCGGATGGCCGACCGGTGCGGTGGACGCCGCCTCGCGTGCCGCCGCCAGCGCGCCGTCGAGATCATCCGGATCGCCGAAGGCGGCGCATCTCGCGTTCAGCGCGGTCGCGAGATGCGTCAGGAACGTCGGCCGGCCCGGGTCACTAGCGTGCGCCGCGTCGAGGGCGGCCCGGCCGGTCTCGACCGCCGCGTCGACGTCGGCCCGGTCGCCCAGCCGATCGAACCGTCCCGCCAGCGCCGCCCCGAGGTAGGACAGCACCTGGCCCCGGTTGACGTGGCCGCGCGGCACCAGCTTCTCGGCGCCGCGGGCCGCCTCGACTGCGGCGTCGAGGTCAGCCCGGTCACCACGACCGCCGTAGCGGGTCTGCAGCATCACGGTGAGGTTCGACAGGTGTCCACCCAGGTCGGGATGGTCACCCGGGATGAGCCGCAACGTCTCGCGGACCGCGGCGACCGCCGCGTCCAGGTCGGCCGGATCGCCCCGTCGCCCGAACCTGACCTGCAGCGAGCCGCTGAGGTTTCCGAGGCACCGGACCCGACTCGGGTCTCCGGGCGGGCAGCGCTCCAGAGCCGCCCGGCCGACGACGACCGCCTCGTCGATGTCCGCGGGATCACCGAAACGTTCGAACCGCATCCGGAGCGCGAGTCCTAGATTCGAGACGTGCTTCGCCCGCGCCGGATCGGCTGCGCGCATGCCGTCCACCGCGATCCGGGTCGTGTCCACGGCCTCGTTCAGGTCGGCGGGGTCACCGTCGCGGAGGTAGCGGGCCTGCAGCCGTGCGCCGAGGTTCGCCGCGTACATCGTCCGCTCCGGTCCGTCGGGTGTGCTGTCGACGGCGATCTGTCCGGCGAGGACAGCGTCATCCAGATCCTGCGGGTCGCCGCGGCGCTCGAAGCGCAGCCGCAGCGCCATGCCGAGGTTGTTGAGCACGTCACCACGGGGCGACCGGGCGATGTCGATCATCTGGAGCACCTGCCGGAACAGGCTGATCGCCCGGTCCAGCGCGGCCGGTTCGTCGCGAACCTCGCACCGCTCGAGGAGGTCGGTGGCCTCCTCGCACCAGTCGTCCAGGTCGGTGTCGGCGATCAGGATCTCGGGCACGAGCTCCGGCCAGTCCGCGCCGATCACCCGGAACAGCGGCACCGCGGTCTCGCGCTCCGCGTCGCCGACACCATCCGGCAGACTCCAGTAGCGGCACCAGTAGAACCAGGCCAGCGCCGCCATCGGAGCCACGTTCATGGTTCGCTTGCCGGCCTCGCCGACGTTGGCGGCGGCGTTCCACAGCGCGATGCCCTCGTCGGTGGCCTCCCGGCCGAGGAGATGGACCGGACTGCCGGTGATCGTGTAGAGGGTCACTCTGCGCCGGATCGATGCCAACAGGTCGTCCATCCCCGAGCCAGCGCTCACGGGGCCGCCGCCGGTATCACTGTCCTGACCTCGGCGACGGTGACCGACCAGTCCAGTGCGGCCTGCGGTGCGACATCGAAGTCCCGGTGCACCGCGCGCAGGCCGAGCCGGCCGAGGATGCCGGTGATGCCACCGCCTCGGACCGCTCCACGCGGCACCTCGCCGAGCCGCGGCAACGCGAACGCGTCGGCGCTGAACTCCTTCTCCGCCACCAGGAGGACCAGCCAGTCGGTGCCGGCGGCGCCCGGTTGCCGGACCCGGTCCGGCGGCAGCGAGAGCACGATGGGCTCGGCGCCGCCGGCCTGGACGGTGTGGCGCGCCGCGACGAACGCACCCTGGAAGAGGTCGGCATGCATGCGGTACCGGTCGGTCAGGTCGAGCAGCACGCAGAACAGCTTGCGGTCGGAGGTGTTGTGGAGGCGGACGAAGACCAGCGGTGGTTCCCATGCGGTGCCATTCCATGTGTACGCGAACTCGACCGGCCCGGCTGACGGAGACGGATCCGCTCCCGGTGCCGCCGACACGACCTCGATGCGTACCGCGTCCGCGAGGACCGGGGACGGATTGGCCAGGTTGCGCACCTGCAGCCAGCGCGCGATGTGCTCGAGGTCGCGCACCGTCCGCGTGATCGCCTGGTCGTCGACGCCGACCTTCGGGACCAAGGGTTCATGGTCGCTGCTCGTGATCTCCATCGTGCGGCCGTCCTCGGCCTGGGTGACCCGCAGCACGAGCCCGCCGGCCCGCTCGTCGCCGGGCGGGACGACGCGGAGGTGCGGCGACCGACGGCGAGCGGGACCGGCGGCATTCACCGCCGCGACGAGACGACGGGTGACGTCGTCGCGCGCGTGGATCACCACCGCGACCGGTGGCATAGGCATGTCGGTGAGCACCATCTCGTACTGCCGCTCGGTCTCCGGTGTCCAGCCGATCGGCTCGACGATGCCGCGCTCGGGGTGCACCTCGGCGACCCGAACCTCCCGTAGCGGATCAGTGCCGTGCACGGCGAGCCGCGACTCGGCGACGACGCCATGGATCGCTCCCAGGTCGACCTCCCACGCGCCGCGTAGGTGGCGCATGGTCACCTGGCCGGCCCGGGGGTGCATCGTCCCGCCGAGGAACTCCCGGTCGGCGTCGTCGCCGGCGGCCTCGATCGTCGGGACCTGGCGCCCGAAACGGCCCTCGACCCGGCAGCGGGCGTCGTGGAACAACTGGCGGTAGGTCGCGTGGCGGCCGAGGCGCCCCAGAGCGTGGACGAGCGCCTCGCTGAACACTCCGTGCACGCCGTCGGTGAACAGGTCCTCGTTGGCCAGCTCCCACTCGTTGCAGGCCGACAGCGCCACATGCCGCGGTGCGTGGACACCGATCGCCGTGTTGCTTCCGCCGGCGACGTCACGGACCAGCTCGGGGAGCAGATCCGCTGGCGTCGGCTGCTCTTCGGCGGCGGGCGCGAGCCGGGGTGCGCGACCGGTGGGCGGGTCGCCGCGCAAACCGCTGCGCGAATGGCACGAGTCCTGGATGGACACCAGGAGGGCGCCGTTCGCGACCACCTCCCGGACCAGCACCGCCAGTTCCTTGTCGTACAGGTCGGGTGCCCCGGCGCGGCTGTCGTGGCAGACGGTCGTCTGGCACATGCCGGAGTTCTCGGTGAATCGGAACTCGAACGGCAGCCGCCCGGTAGAGCCGTGCCCGCTGAACCAGAAGAGGGCGACGTCGTCCGGGCCGGCCGCACCGAGATGGCCGCGGAAGCCTTGGATGATCGCGGCCCGGGTGGCCTGCTCGTCACACAGTTTCATCACGAAGAGCTGGTCGGAGTCGATGCGGCCACGCAGCAGCCACTCGGCCAGCGTGACGTCGTTGACGCAGCCCTGCAGGTTCAGCGACGACGCACGGTACCGGTCGATGCCGACCAGCAGGGCGTACACCTTGGGCATTCGTTCCTCCAGCGGCGGGTCACGTGGTGAGCGGACGGTCGAGGGCGGTGCCGATCGCGCGGAGCCGACCGGCGAGGGCCGCGTCGTGTTCGGCGAGCGCGTCGAAACGACGGTGCCCCAGTTGCTCGCGCCAGCCGACGCCGCGACCGGTTTCGAGAGCGCCGAGGGCGGCCGCCGGGTCGTGGCGCGCGAGCGCGGCCGCCGCGTCCAGCGCCAGGCTCGAGAACCGGGCCAGGGTGTACGGGCGATCCGCGGCGGTGGCGCCGAGCCAGGCGATCCGCTCGGCCAGCTCGAGCGCGGTCCGCATGGCGGGTGCGCCGACGTCCGCCGCGCCACCGGCGGCCTGGACCTGCAGGTCGGCCAGCCGCCAGGCGGACAGCAGCCGGTCCTGGCCGTTGGCGGCGGGGTCGTCGGCCACCTCCCGGGTCACGTCGATAGCCTCCGGCAGCGCCGCGTCGTCACCGGTGGCGATCAGCGCGTGGGCCAGATTGCCCAGCACGACGGCACGGTCCGGGTGCCCGGCGGGTAGGAGCCGCAGCGCGTCCCGGTGCGATGCCACTCCGGCGGTCGGGTCGCCGGCACTCGTCAGGGCGTTGCCGAGGTTGGAGAGGTACTTCGGCCGGGCGGGCGAATCGGGCCGTGTGTAGGCGACCGCCGCCTGTAGCACCGGCACCGCGTCGGCCGGGTCGCCGTTCCCGAGTTCGGCCAGGGACTGCAACGCGGCACCCAGGTTCGACAGATGCTGGGCCTGATCGGTCCGGGCCAGCTCGGCGGCCCGCCGCAGGACCCGCACGGCATCGTCGAGGTCACGCTGCGACCGTCGGCGCGTGCCCCGCAGCCGCAGCACGTTGCCGAGGTTGCTGAGCCGGCCCGGCAGCTCGGGGTCGCCGTCGACGGTTCCGTCGGCGCCGCCGCGGGCCGTTTCCACGGCCCTGTCGAGGTCGGCGCCGCGTCCGGTGCGCAGATAGCGGGTCATCAGGATGCCGCTCAGGTTGCTCAGGGCGCCGGCATGGGCCGTCGTCCCGGGTGCGGCGGAATCCAGTGCCGTCGTCGCCGCCGCGGCGGCCTCGTCGAGCGTCACGATGCTGCTGGTGCGGGCAGCACGCAGGTGCAGCGCGGTCGCGAGGTTCGTGGCGTCCACGTCACGGGCGATCGCCACGGCCCGATCGAGGCGGGCGTCGTCGCCGGTCAGCTCCGCGAGACGGATCGTCACGGCGGAGAGGTTGACCAGGACCGCGCGTTCCGGCCGCAGCCGGGCCGCGGTGAGCAGCAGGGCCTCGGCCCGTTCGAGATCGGCCGGGTCGTCGTCGAGCTCCGCCCGGTACGACAGGGCGGAGGCGAGACCCGCCAAGCGGCGGGCCCGCATCGCGTGCTTTGGTGGTGTCGCGCGCACCGCGTGGCCGAGCGCCTGCAGGGCTTCAGCGGGTTCGTCGCCGGTCGCCTGGGCCTGGCTCAGCAGCACTCCACCCAGAACGGCCAGAATCGTGGGGGAGGGGTTCTGCTCGGCGGCTGCCCGTCCGAGTTCGGCGGCGCGGTCGATATCGGCCCGCTCGTAGGTGTGGCTGAACCGGGTGCGCAGCGCGTCGGCCAGGTTGGCCCGGTAGGTGGGCAGGCGGGGATCATCCGCCGACGCGGTGTCGAGGCCGGCGTCGATGGCGGCGATACCGCGGTCGAGATCGTCCTCGCTGCTCCGGGCCCGGGCCCGGGCTCTGGCGACGAGAGCGGCGCCCAGGTTCGACAGGTACGCGGACCGCGGCGGCTCCTCGGCGCCCGTCAGTTCCACGGCCTCGGTGAAAGCCGCGACCACTTCGTCGAGATCGGCCTCGTCGCCCCCGACCAGCAGGGTGTTGCCGAGGTTGGCCAGGCACAGCGCCCGGTCCGGCGAGTCGACCGAGAGGGCGGCATGCAGCAGCGCGACGGCCGTGGTGCGGCCGTCCGGGCGGCGGCCCTGTTCCCATTGCCGTCGGACGACCGAGCCGAGCGTCGCCAGCGTACGCGGCCTGATCGGGTCGGCCGGCCCGAGAGCGTCGAGCAGGGCGCGCAGCGCCGCTTCGGCGGCGTCGAGGTCGGTGGCCGAGCCGGTGCGGTCCGCGGCGGCGGTCCGCCGGGCCACGGCGGCGATCAGCTCGGCGCGTGACGGCCGCTCCGTCATGGGCCCGTGTGGGTGAAGGGCGTCCAGACACTGGGCGCGTTGCGGTGGCGGTCGCGCAATGCTCGCGTCGCGTGGTGCAGCGCCGCCGCGGCCTCGTCCGCGTGCAGCACACCGTCGCGCACGATCGCGCCGTACACGTTGTCGGCGACCTCCGCCGCCTCGTCATCCCAGACCGACCACAGTGTCGCGATGACGTGCCGATAGCCGGTGTAGTGCAACGCCGCCGCCAGGGTGATCGCCTCATCAGGGAGATTCGCCCCGCCGACGGCGGTCTTGCAGCCGGACAGGAAGGCGAACTCTCCCTGGTACTGCTGGGAGCTCAGATCGGCCACGGTGAGCTGACCGTCGTGGACGAGCACGCCGCCGCGCGACGGGTCGGCGAGATCCTGCTCGCCGTGGCAGGCGAAGTGCGCCCACCTGTGGTTCACCAGACCCGCCAGTACGGCGTCGCGGGTGGCCCGTTCGCCGATCAGTTCCGTACAGGCGCCGTCGAACCTCTCGTGCAGCAGGTCCCGCTCGGTGTCGACGTTCGGCAGCGGTGCCTGGCCGGGCGTGTCGGGCATGCCGACGAAGAGCATCCGGCCCGGTGCCCCGCCTTGCTCCCGCGGTTCGGCGCGGGCCGCCACCAGCGCACGCAGGGTAGGCGTGTAGGAGGACACGGCCCGGTCGAGGACGGACCGGCCGGGGCTGCGGTGGTAACCGGCCGCGTGTATCGGCAGCAGCGTCAACGGCCCGGTCGGACACCACCAGATCCGCCGCCCGCCGCCTTTGTTGTGTTCGAGCCTGTCGAGGATCCGCTCGGCGAACGCGTCCCACATCCATTGCAGACAGCGGTCCAGGGCCGCCTCGACGGTATCGGACGACACGGTCGCGTCCATGTCCCGCCGGGTGCCTCGCAGTGTCGCCACCTGCCGGGTCGTGACCGCGTCCAGGTAGGCCTGGACCTGGTCCACGACGGTGTCCTGCCGCAGCTCGGGAAGCTCGACGACGTCGACGCCGCCGGGTGTGACGATCAGAGCGTCGCACCGCCATCGGCTGACGTTGACGATGATGACGGGTCCGCCCTTGGCCGCGGGCAGGAGCGTCTCCAGCCGTGGCGGCTGCAGGAAGTCCTCGAACCCTTCGATCGCGCGGACCTGCTCCACGAGCTCGTCCCACTCGCGGGCCAGGGCCATGCGGCGATCGACGTCGTGGCCGAACTGATCGGATCCGCCGGGCATCACGACCTCATCACATCAGGCCCAGATCCAGGTCGGAACCCGCGCGATCGCCGCACGCCGAGCATCGTGGTCAGGGGATCGGACATGACGCCCTGGCCCCGAGCTCCTACCCATGCCGATAACTGACGGACAGCGCCGTCGAACGGCAAGCTGGCGGTCGACCGGTGCGGACCAGGGGCGACGTTATCCTGCGTTTGCCCATGCCGCATGGAGGAGATGGTGTTGCCGCTGGATCCGCTCGACGCCTCGGTCCGTGGGCTGCCGATGACCAAGGAGCCGGCGACCTTCGACGAGGGTCTACGACTTTTGCGCGTTGCCGTCCGGCACACCCCCGCGGATGACGCGGCGTATCCCACCCGGCTGCTGAACCTCGGTGCGGCGGTCATGGACCGTTGGGAACGTGATCATGCTCAGGCGGACATCGACGAGGCCGTCGCGTTGTTCCAGGAGGGCGCCGCGGCGGACGCCGACGTGACGGCGTCATGCCTTGTGAACCTGTGCCACGCACTACGGATGCGGTATCGGCTGACCGGCTCGCCATCGGATCTGGACGCGGCGGTCGCCGCCGGTGCCGGCTGTCTCGACCTCACCGCGCACGACTACGACGGCCGGCCGGACCGGATCGAACAGGCCGCGCACGCCCTGCGGGAACGCTACGAGCGTGCCCACGACGTCGCCGACCTCACAGCCGCGGTGAATCTGTACCGGGCGGCGGCCGAACAGAGCGCTCCACCCGACCTGACCGCGTTTAGCGGTCGGCCGCTCGTCCACCTGCGCAACTACGCCCTGTCGACCCGGGAGCTCTTCACCGTCACTGGCGACACCGGGTCGAGAGCGGCCGCGATGATGACAGCGTTCCGGATCGCCGGTGACCCGGCCGCGGCCGGAGCCGTGCAGTGGGCGGCACGTCTGACGGAAGACAGCACGGACCCGGAGGAGCTGGACGCGGCTGCGGCGGCGTTGCGGGTCGCTGCCGCGGTGTCCGCAGCAGCGGACGCGGACAGCCTCCGGCTGGATCTCGTCGCGGCACTGCGGAGGCGCGCGAGACTCACCGGTCGGACCGACGATGCGGAAGCGGCGATCCTCGCGGCGCACGACGCTGTCGACCTCGCCCAGACCGACGGGCGCGGACTCGCTCTCGGCGCGTTGGGCAATACGCAGCTCACCTGCTGGACCCGCATCGGCCAGCCCGCGTATTTGGACGATGCCGTCGGGAACTTGCGCCGGGCCGACGCCGCGGCGGGTGGCACCGACCCCGTGCCGCTCACGAACCTGTCGGTTGCCCTGCTGGAGCGCCACGAGCTCTTCGAAGATCCCGCCGACCTCAGCGAGGCGGTCAGGGCGGCCCAGCGAGGGGTCGCCGCCGCCGATCCCTCCGACGACGACCTCATCGGATACTCCGCGAACCTCGCGCACACCCTGCAGGTGCGCTACGACTGGTTCGGTCGCCCCGACGACATCGACGAGGCGATCGTCGTTCTCCGCGACGCGGTGGACGGCGCCGATCGACAGACCCTGTCCGTGGCCAAAGCCGAGGCCAACCTGGGCATCCTGCACCGGGCGCGGTTCCGACGCAGCCGCCGGCCAGACGACCTGGCCGAGGCCGTGCGCTACGCGCGGTTGGCCCTGGCGTCGTTCCTTGAGCTACCAGGCACCGAGGACCACGCGGGCGCCGAGATGCTCAATCTGGCGATGGCGCTTCGTGAGCGCGCCCGGTTCGAGGGCCGGCCCGACGATCTCGACGAGGCGGCAGACCTCGCCGTGCGAGGGGTGCCTCTGCTCGCCAGCGCCGAGTACCCCCGCCGAGGGCTGGCCGCCTCGATCCTCGTCGACCGGTTTCGGCGCGACGGGCGGGACGAGGACGCAGGAACCGCGATCGGGTACCTGGACGGCCTGGCCGGCAACCCGATCGTGTCGACAGCCGCCCGGGTCGACGCGGCGAGCCTGTCGGGCCGGCTGGCTGAGGACATCGGTGACAAGGCCGCAGCCACCACCGCGTTCGGTGTGGCGGTGGACGTGCTAGCCCGGCTCCCGTTCCGCGGCACGACCCGTCGCACGCGCGAACGCTCACTGGCAGTGGCCGCTGGGCTGGCCGGCGACGCCGCCGCGGCTGCGATCGACGTCGGCGACGCGGATGTCGCCGTGGACCGGTTGGAGCGTGGGCGCGGCGTGCTGTGGGCACAGCACCTGGAGCTGCGCGGGGACCTGAGCCGGCTGGCCGCGCGGGAGCCGGTTCTCGCGGCGCGGATCGAGACGGTAGCCCGGCAGTTGTCCGACCGCGCCATGGACTACCTCGACCCCGTCGACACGTCCGCCCGGGGGCCGGTGCTCGAACTGATCAGCGAGGCCCTGAGGCGGGCCAGCGACGACATCGAGCGGGCCGTGGATCAGTCGCGGGCCGCGCTCGAGGCCGCACCGCCCGACCTGCGGGCGCACGCCTCCAGCATGCTGGGCTTCGTGCTGGGGGAGCGCTACCGCAAGCGACATGACCGGGCCGACATTGACGGGGCGGTCGCGGCCGCCTTCGACGCCGTCCGGGACGCACCCGTCGGCGGAGCCGGCCGGTACTGGTCGCAATACGGCGAGACGCTGCTCGACCGCTTCTACGCCGCCCAGCGCGACGGCGATCCGGGCGCCGCAGACCTCGACTCGGCGATCCGGGCGCTGCGGCATGCCGTGACCGCCGGGCGCAGCCCGCGGGACCGGGCGGACGATCTTGCCGTGCTCGCCACAGCCTGGGACCGCAAAGCTGACGGCCCGGCCGATCCGGCAGCGCTGTCGGCCGCCGTCGAGGCATGGCGCGCCGCCGTGCGGGCCGGCGCGCGCGATGACGCCGAACGGGCGGAGCGGACGGCATCGCTAGCCCTGGCGCTGCTGCGGCGCTGCGACCACACCGGCGACCCCGCCGACCTGGACGAGGCGGTCGGACTCTGGGACCACGCCCTAGCCGTTGGTGGTGACGACGACGATCGGGCCGAGTGGCATATGTGGCGGTCCATCGCGCTTCGCGCCCGCTGGCGGGCCGACGGCGAACCGGCCGACCTCGACGCGGCCGAAGCGGCCGGCCGCCTCGCGATCGAGCACGCCGCCGCCCTCGACGAGGAGACCCGGACGATGGTGCGAACAGCCCTGGACGAATCGGCCCGGTTCGGGCGCGCCGCACGCTGAATTTTCCTGAGTAGTGTCCGTCAGGTGAACGGTGTGAGTTCAGGTGCCGCGGCGTTGTGGGATCGCCTGAGGCGCGAATCGGAAGTGTTGATCGCGGCCTCGGATCAGGCTGCCGCAGGACGGGCACTGGCCTGGTTCCACCGGGAGTTGCCGGCCCTACTCGCGGCGCTGCGCTCGGCAGATGATGAGCAGCCGTCAGTGGTGCTGAGCGCCGCCTACGACATGTTGCCGTTCCTCACAGCCACATCAGACTGGCAAACGGTCGCCGAGGTAAGTCGGATCGGCCTCGCGGCGGCCAATCAGCTCGAAACCGCCCGGCCGGCGCTGGAACTGATGCATATCCTCGGCGTCGCCTACCAGTACCTGAATGACGACGAGCGCGCTCAGGAGATCTTCACCTCTGTCGTCGGGCTGGCGGATGAGCTCGGCGACGATGTGCTGCGGGCGAAGGGGCTGGCGCACCTCGCGCAGCTTCAGCGCCACGCCGGGGACGCCGGTGCCGCCGTGACGATGTTGCACGAGGCGGTGGTGGCGTATGCCCGGGCCGGAGACCGGCTCGGTGAAGCCCGCGCCCTCGGTGACCTCGCGACGACGTCGATCGACCTCGGTGACCGCGACGGCGCGCTCGGCTACGCGGAACGCGCCCGCGCCATCTTCCAGGATCTCGGCGACGCTGAGGGGCAGGGGCGGATCCTGCGGTTCCTGGCAATCGAAGCGCACAAGGTCGGCAACGTCGACGCGGCGCTCGACCTGGCGGAGCAGGCGGTGCGGCAGTTCGAGTTGGCATCCGCGACCGCCCTGGCCGCGGAAACCGAAATGTTCGCGGCCCGTACGCACCGGGCGAACGGTGACGTGGCCCAGGCTGTTGAGCTGGCCCGGCGTGCGGCGCGGCGCGCTCCGGCGGAGCGGCAGCCTGACGACGACCTCTTCCTGCAACTGGTGGAGGCCGAGTGGGCGATGCGCGAGCTGCTCCAGGCCGACAGCGACGCCGCCCGCGAAGCGGTGCTGGCGAGGCACCCCGCGCTCCTCGGAGAAGTCACCGCCCGGATCGCCGCTCATGTCGAGCTGCTCTCCGCGGCGCCGGACGAGAAGGCCCGGGCCAACGCCGCGGCTGGCATCGCCTGGTTGCTGGCACACCCTGACGGCGCGGCCGCCGGCTGGTACGCCGAGGAGTGGGACACCATCCTTCGCTACGCCGGAGCTGGCGACCTTCCGGCAGGACTCGAGGAACAGGTCCGCCGGTTGGTCGTCAGCCAGGGCGCAGACCATCGCGCGGCCCTGGACAACATCATCGCGATGCTGACAGGCGAGGAACGTGCCGCGGTACGCGGTTGGTACCTGCTCCAACTGGCCCGACTCGACATGGACGAGTCCGACCGCCCACGGGCCCAGAAGAACGCCGGCGCGGCGGCCGAACTGCTGGCCCGCGCGGGAGCGAACGACGAAGCAGCCGAGGCCTATGTCCTCGAAGGTGCGGCGTGGCGCCAGGATCGGTCCGGCGACCTGCGCGGCAACAGCGACCGCGCACTTCGTGCGCTGCGGCAGGCGCTACGTCTGTACCGCCGCTCCACCCACCCGGATGAGTGGGCCAAGACCATCAGCAATCTCGGCAACGTGTACTGGCAGTATCCGGACGACCGGCGGCGTAACCTCGCTCGCGCCGTCGCCCGGCACACCGCCGCGTTGACGGTGCTCACCCCCGACCGGCACCGCACGGACTGGGCGACGGCGCACGCCAACCTGGGGCTGGTGCTGTCCGAATCAGTCCTGGCCGATGACCCGGACAACCTCGAGCGAGGCCGCGTCCATCTCAGCCGGGCACTTGACGGGCTCGATGCGGCCCGATCCCGGGCGGTGGTGCTGCTCAACCTCAGCCGCTGTTACCGGCTGCGTAAATCCGGTGACCACGAGGCGAACGCCCACCTGGCGCTGCGACACGCGCGGGAGGCGTACGACATGTTCGAAGGCTTCGGTACGCCGGTCGACCTCGCCGACGCCGCCAGAGCGGTGGCCGACTCGCTGAGCATGCTCAGGACACACAGCGACGCGGTGACTGAGGCGATCGAGTGGTACCACCGCGCCCTCGCGATGGTGCCGCCGGACCATTTTCCGCGCGACCACGCCGCCCTCGCGGGCAACCTGGCGAACACGCTTGTCTCCCTGGCGGAGCCGACCGACGATCAGCTCGGTGAGGCCATCGCCTTGCAGCGCACCGCCGTCGACCTCTACGGACGCAGCAACGATCCGTGGGAGCAGGCCCGCGCCCGCTACAACCTGGCGACGACGCTGCTGGAATCGCAGCAGCAACCAGATCTCGACGAGGTGCTCGACCTGCACGAGCGCAGCCTCGCGGTGTTCCAGGTCGAGCGCGGGTCGCGCGAGTGGACCGAGTCCGCCACCGCGTTCGCCTCGACCTTGCTGCTGCGGGGCCATGATCAGGACCAGGCGCAGGCAGTACGCCTCCTGCGAGAGGTGACGGCATCCACCGCCCTGGCGGGAGCACCGCACCAGGCGGCGCACGTCTGGAGCCTGCTCGGCGAGGTGCACGCGCGGGATGGGGACTGGACCGCGGCCGCGCAGGCGTTGCGGCACGCCGTCGACGCGGCCGAGTCGAGGTACGCGGCTGCCGTCCTCGCCATGTCCCGCGTCGCCGAACTGGAGCGCCTGGGCGGCCTGCCGCGGTTCGCCGCCTACGCGCTGGCGCGCGCCGGTGACCCGAAGGGGGCTGTCGCGCTGCTCGAATCCGCCCGTGCGCGTGAGCTCGGCCGGCTCTTCGACCGCGATCACCTGGACCTTTCTGTCGTCGACCGGCTGGCCCCCGACGCCGCGGCCGCGTACCGGGAGGCGAGTCAGCGTATTGCCGCACTGGAGGCCCGCCAGCGGGCCGCACCGCAGCCCAGCCGGGAGGACTCGCAGCAGATCCACGCCGCCCTCACCGACGCCTACGCGCAACTGCGCTCAGCGACCGAGACGGTCCGGCGTGTGCCGGGCGCCAGCGTCGGTCTCGGCCGAGCGGCGGCCGAGACCGTGGAGCAGGCGGTAGCGGCTGGCTGCCCGCTGGCGTATCTGGTGACCACCGGCCATGGCAGCGTCATTCTGCTCGCCGGCGCCGACCCGTCCGGCACGGTCGAGGCGTTGTACTGCTCGTTGACCGAGCAGGAACTGGTCGACACCGTGCTGCACGCGGGCGCGCAGCACTCGCCCGCGGTCCTCGACCTGATCGGTGACGGGTTCATGGGCGACCTCGCGCATCGGCTCACGGAGCTTGGCCACTCGCGGGTCGTACTGATTCCGACCGGGGTGCTGGGCATCGTGCCGCTGCACGCCGCCCGGTATCGCCGCGACGGGCAACTGGTTCACCTGGTGGACGAGGTCGCTCCGTCCTATGCCCCGTCCGCGCGGGTCCTGCTGGCCGCCCACGGGGTCCCGGTGGCCGCGCAGGACGAGTTGCGACTGGTCGCCGTGGCCGATCCCGTGCCGGACGCCGCCCCGCTGCCGTGGGCGCGGGAGGAGGTCGCGACGCTCGAGCGGATCTTCCCCGGGCCGACCAGATCCATGACGGGGAGCGCCGCGACAAAACCGGCACTCCTGGCCGCGCTGCCCGGGAGGACGCACGTTCACCTCGCCTGCCACGGCGCGTACGACGCGGACGAGCCCATGCGCTCCTCTCTGCAACTTGCCCGCGACGAGCGGCTGACGTTGCGAGAGCTCTTCGACGGCAAGCGGCTTGCCGGCGTGCAGCTCGTCGTGGCATCGGCGTGCCAGAGCGCCGTCACCGACGTGCTGCGGGCGCAGGACGAGGCGACGGGGTTGCCCGCGGGGCTGGCGTACGCGGGCGCGCGCACCATCATCGGCACGTTGTGGGCGGTCGAGGACAGGTCGGCGGAGCTGCTGGTCAGCCGGTTCTACGTGAACCACCTGCTCGGCGATCCGGACGACGACGGTGGGGGACCGATGCCCCCGGCCAGCGCCCTGGCCAGAGCACAGCAGTGGCTGCGCGACGCCGCACCCGCGGACGTTCAACAGTTCACCCGCGACCTCGCTGTTACGCCGGCGGCCGGCGGGTTCACGGACCCAGCGCACTGGGCGGCGTTCGTCGTCCATGGAGCCGCGTGACGGGCCAGCCAGGTCCGTCCGCAGGGCCAGCAGCACTGGCGTCCGTCCTTTCGACGATGCCGCGGCCCGCGGGTGCGACGACGCAGCAGAAGCCCTCGGCACGATTCATCCTAGGATGCCTACCGGGTGTGCCCGGCTACCGCACCCACTACGAACACCGGCAGCAAAGACTCACGCGCTGGCCCGGGCGCGGCGGGCCGGTACGAGTGCGAGCGGCCGGACGACGGCGCGCCGCCCGACCCCGAATCCGGTCGGGGGTTCGCTCAGCCGAACGGACGGGGCCAGGTCGCCGGCCACCGCTATCGCGGCTGGGCTCGCGGTGGTGGCCGCACAGAGGTCAAGACCCAGCCTCCGAGGCGGGTCCACGACGGCTCGGACCGAGAGGCCGCGGACACTGTGGCGAGGGGCGCCAAGCTGGGATGCGGGCGGCGGCGTCCCCGGCCGGCGAGGCCGAGATGGCGGGGGGAGGGGTTTTCTTCTTGCTCAAGCCGTCTCGTCCTAGGACGCCGCAGAGGGCGCCCCCAGGGGTGGAATTCGGACTCATGCTGCCGCGCGTACCCGGCTCGTCGACGGTTTCGAACGATCCCAGGCGGTCGGGTCCGGCGGCGTGGCGGCTCGCCGGCCGCTGGCTTGCCGCACGTCTCTGGTTCTGCGGCTGCCTGCCGGCCCGGGCGTCTGGCTGACGATGCGGGCGTCCGGCTGACGGCGTAGTTACCGGACGCCCGCGACGTCAGCCGCCCCAGCGACCGCAAGCGCCACCGGCCGGCGGCCGCCTGACAGCGCGTCTTTGGTGCGGCCACCAAACGGCCCCACCCGCGGCCTACCCGCATCGTCGTAGGACGCCTTAGCGCGTGTGCCCTACGGCGCGACAAGGGCCAGCCAGCTTCGGCGGCATCAAGGTCCTGCCCCTATCGCGATCAGGTCCCGGCCAGGCCGCGGAGGCCTCAGGCGAGCGATCGCGGCGGCCAGCTCGACGGGTCCACCAGGTCACCGGCCTTGGCTATCCCGGCCAGGACCTGGGCTCGCATGCTGCCGTCGCCAGGCGCGGAGCCGACCGACGCCCAGAGATCCGGTCCCAGGATCCGCGTCGCGGACTCCACGATCGATGCGGCGCCGGGATCGGCGGTGGCGGTGGCCGTGGGTGAGGGCTCTCGCGAGTCCGTCGGGGCGCTGGCCGTCGGTCCGGATTCCGACAGGTCGGGCGAGGGCGCCAGGGCGGGCGCCTTGTCGTCGACCAACCTGCCGTACTCCACGAGCAACGCCCGCTGCCCGACCGCCAGTCGCAGTGCGCCAGCGCGGATCGGCTCGCCCCGCTCCGTGCTCGAGATGGTTCCGTAGCAGTCCTCCAGCCGGGCGCCCGGCGGTACGAACGTGAGCCGCAGCGGTGCCGAACAGGCCGTCGTCGAGTCGAGCCGGACCGCGTTCGCGAAAGCCTCCAGGTCGTCCACACTCACCGCCGAGGCCAGCGACGGCGGTTCCGTCCCCTCGGCCACCAGGCCGCCGGTCGCGACCAGACTCACCTGCGCGGTGAGCCCGTCCGCCGGGTGCCAGGTCAGCCACTGGTTCGGACCGGCGGTGAACTGCTCCCGCGACAGCACCGCGGGATGTCCGTCGACGACGGTCGGGGTGTCGGTGTTGGGTACGGCCGTGTTGTCGAACTCGCCGAGGTTCTGACCCCGCCACAGCAGCACCTGCCCGGAGACGTCGATGTTCTCCACCGACATCGAAACGTCGATCTTCTCGACCCCCGCGTCGGACTGCCACGTCACGCCGCGCACCGGGAACGGGGTCCAGGGCACGGCGAAGCGCAACACCTGCGGGTCCGTGCCGACGAGGTCGGGTCGGGTGGCGGCGCCGGGCTCGCCGGCGGCGGGCACCAGGGCGGGCATGGTGTCCCAGCCGGCCGGCGGGTCGTCCGTGACCACGGCCGTGCCGCCGCCGTAGGGCAGGAGCGCGGCGACGGTGGCCAGGCCGGCCAGCACCGCGGCCGCGGCCGCCCAGGTGCCGTGCCGCCGGCGCCGGCGGGCGCGCCCCGCCAGGAGCGTGGCGGACAGCAGCGCCTCGGCGTCGACGGGTCGGTCGGCGCGTTCGTGCAGTACCTCGGCGAGTTGGTCCTCGACCGTCATGGGTTGCTCCTCGTGGTCGCGCGGGAGGGGAAACCGGCAGCGCCGACGTTGCCGCGCAGCGTCGCGAGGCCGCGCATCACGTGCGTGCGGACGGTGACGGGCGAGCAGCCGAGGATCTCGGCGATGGCCGCGTCGTCGAGGTCCTCGTAGTAGCGCAGCGCCAGGGCCGCCCGTTGACGGGCCGGCAGTGCCGAGACGAGCCTCCACAGCGCGTCCCGGTCAGCGCTGTCGAGGGCGGGAACGTCGACCGGCACGGGCGGCAGCGCGGCCAGCGGGACCTCGGGCCGGCGCGCGGCCCGTCGCCACCATGAGTGGCGCGCGTTGACGAGCATGCGGCGCACGTACCGGTCGGGGTCGTCGGCGCGCAGGATCCGGGCCCACCGTGGATAGGCCTTGGCCAGCACGTCCTGCACCAGGTCCTCGGCGCGGTGGTCGTCACCGGCCAGCAACCGGGCGAGCCGGACGAGAGCGGGTCCCCGCGCCAGCACGTACTCCTCGAACGTCACACCCCCACAGACGCCGTCGGGCGGCTCCGCGTTGACACGGATTCCGTCCTAGGACGCTCTACAGGGTGTGCGCCGACTGACAAACTCGAGGCAACGACGGGGGAGAGGCCCACCATGCGCGTTTCGATGCCCAGCGACACCGATGCCTGGTTGCGGATCGACATCGACGTGCCGGGCGCGGCACCGGGCGAGGTCGTCGGGGCCTTCCTCGATCCCGCCGCCGTCCGAGCCTGGTGGGGCGGCGGCCAGCTCACCGTCGACCCGGAACCAGGCGGCCGGTACGTCGTCTACTTCGACCGCCTCGACCAGACGATGCGCGGCACCGTCACCGAACTCGCGCTCGACGCCGGTCGGTTCGGGTTCAGCTGGTCCTGGGACCACGAGCCCGACCTGCCCGGCCGCCGGGTCGACATCAGCGTCGACCAGGGCGCGACGCTGCACCTCGTCCAGGGCGAGTACGAACCGGGCAGGCCACGACGACGCGCGCAGCCACCGCGACGGTTGGGAGTTCTTCTTGCCCAGGCTGGTCACGGTCGTCGAGGAACAGCGCTGGGCGGGTTTGGCGCAAAGCCGTACCGGGAACTCATTGCTTGTCCGACGGAAACAGATCGGAGTGGCCATGAGTTTCACCGACAAGGTGCGGAACAAGGTCGAGGAACTGAAGGGCGGCGCCAAGGAGAAGGCCGGCGACGCCACGGATGACGAGCAGCTTCAGGCCGAGGGCCGGGCAGACCAGACCGGCGCGCACGCCAAGCAGGCCGGCGAGCACGTGAAGGACGCCGGTCGGGACATCAAGAACGCGTTCGACAAGTAACGCGGGGAACAGAAGGGGGGCGCCGCGGCGCCCCCCTTCTTCATGCCTGTGTCGCCCACCAGTCCTGCCCGGACTTGGGCAGGGTGTCGATCGGGTCGTAGTACGGGAAGCGCTTGGTCAGCGCCTCGCCGTCGGCCGCCTCGATGGAGGTGCGGTAGTTCTTGGTCCAGTACGAGATGCCGCGCTCGCGGTCGTACTCGGTGAGCATGTGGACCCACCGCTTCCCCACGAACGGCACGTCGCAGACGATCCGCGGGGTCGCGTACCCGGGGAGGTAGCCCATCAGGTCGTGCTGGAGCTGGTGGGCCTGCCAGACGGGCACGCGCCAGTGCTCGGCGTTGGGGATCATGTCGCACATGTAGAAGTAGTACGGCAGGATGCCGGCCTCCCCCTGCAGCGCGAAGCAGAGGTCGAGCAGGTCGGCGGTGGTGTCGTTGACGCCGCGCATGAGGACGCCCTGGTTGCGCACGTCGCGGACGCCGACCTCGAGGGCGGTCTGGGCGGCGCGGGCGACCAGCGGGGTGATCGACTGCGCGTGGTTGACGTGGGTGTGGATGGCGAGGTTGACGCCGCGGCGGGCGGCGGTGCGGGCGACCCGTTCGAGGCCCTCGACGACGTCGGCCTGGAGCCAGTGCTGCGGCAGGCCCATCAGCGCCTTGGTGGCGAGGCGGATGTCGCGGACGGTCTCGATGGACAAGAGACTCATGAGGTACGACTCGAGGTTGCGCCACGGCACGTTGGCGACGTCGCCGCCGGAGACCACGACGTCGCGTACGCCGGGATGGGCCTTGAGGTAGTCGATGTGTGCCGCGTAGCGGTCGACCGGCTTGAGGGTGAGCTTCAGCTTGTCCACGGCAGGGGTGGAGTTGCCGACGAGGTCCATCCGGGTGCAGTGCCCGCAGTACTGGGGGCAGGTGGAGAGCAGCTCGGCGAGCACCTTGGTCGGGTAGCGGTGGGTGAGGCCTTCGGCGACCCACATGTCGTGCTCGTGCAGTGAGTCCCGGGAGGCGTAGGGGTGGGACGGCCAGTCGGTGCGCCGGTCGGACGCGACGGGGATCATGTAGCGCCGCACGGGGTCGAGGTAGAACGCCTCGGTGCTCATCGGGCCGGTGGGCATCATCGTGTTGAGCATCTGCGGCGGGACGAGCATCGACATGGTGGCGAGGGCCTTCTGGTCCTCGAGGAGGTCCTTGTAGAAGGTCTCTCCGACGATGTCGCCGAGGACGGCCTGGAGCTGCTTGACGTTCTTGACGCAGTTGACGCGTTGCCACTGCGCGGATTCCCACTGGTCGCGGGTGACGTGGCGCCAGCCGGGGAAGCGGGTCCAGTCGGGCTCGACGAGCGGGCGCCGGCGGTACTCGTACGGCTGGCCGGTCGGTATCGCTTCGAGGTCGACGGTCACGTGGCTTCCTCCTCTTTCCGCCGGTGGGGGGTTACCCGCAGCGAGCGAAGGCTACTGGAAAATCTTTCGTCCACAAACTATTCTGCCGTAAGTTTTCCTGCCACGCCCGTTTGGATCAAGGAGCCTCCGTGACCTCACCTGTCGGCCTGCACCGTGTCGTCGAGCCGGCCGGCGTGCTGCCCCAGGCAGCGTGGCGTGTGGACAATCGTCCCGAAATCGGGCCGAACGAGGTGCGGATTCGGGTGGAAAGGCTCAATCTCGACGCGGCCAGCTACCGACAGTTGCGGGAGAAGCACGCGGGCGACGGGGACGCGGTCCGCGCCGAGGTGCTGGCCATCGTCGACGAACGCGGCAAGATGCACAATCCGGTCACGGGTTCGGGTGGCATGCTGATCGGCGTCGTCGAGGCGGTCGGCCCGCGGTCTCCGCTCGGGCTTACGCCGGGTGACCGGGTCGCCACGCTGGTGTCCCTGACGCTGACCCCGTTGCGGATCACCGACGGCCTCAAGAGCTGGGACGGCGGCGGCGAGCAGGTGCCGGCCGAGGGTCACGCGATCCTGTTCGCCCGTTCGATCGTGGCGAAGCTCCCCGACGACCTTCCCGCCGAGCTCGCGCTCGCGGTGCTCGACGTATGCGGCGCGCCGGCGCTCACACGAAGGGTGGTCCAAGCCGGCGACACGGTGGCGGTGCTCGGTGGTGCGGGCAAGAGCGGTTCGCTCGCGCTCGCGGCCGCCCGGCGCGCCGGCGCGCGTCGCACGGTCGGGATCGTGCCGACCGAGGCGGAGGCGACCAGGCTGCGGGACGCGGGCATCGCCGACGCGGTGGAGATCGCGGACGCCCGCGACCCGGTGCGGCTGGCCGAGGCGGTCACCCGGGCGCTGGGCAAGCCGGCCGACGTGACGGTGGTCTGTGTCGACGTGCCGGGCTGCGAGCACGGCGCGATCCTGGCGACCGACGACGGCGGCACGGTGATCTTCTTCTCGATGGCGACGAGCTTCGCGGCGGCGGCGCTGGGTGCCGAGGGCCTGGCCGCCGACGTGACGATGCTGGTCGGCAACGGGTACGTGCCCGGCCACGCGGAGTTCGCGCTGGAGCTGCTGCGCTCGGAGCCGGCCGTTCGGCATCTCTTCGAGCAGCGCGTGCGGGCAGACTGAACCCCATGGAATCGACGCTCTACACGGGCGGCGCGCTGTACGCGCCGGCCGAACCCCAGGCGACCGCGCTGCTGGTCCAGGACGGGCGGATCGCCTGGTTGGGCCCGGACGCGGACGCGCCGGCCGCGGACCGCACGATCGACCTCGGTGGCGCGCTGGTGACGCCGGCGTTCGTCGACGCGCACGTGCACGCCACCGACACCGGGCTGGTGCTGGGCGGGCTGGACCTGTCCGCGGCCGCGTCGGCCGGTGAGCTGCTCGACGCGGTGGCCCTCTACGCGACGACGCAGCCGGCGGACGCGATCGTGATGGGTCACGGCTGGGACGAGTCGAAATGGGCCGAGCAGGTGCCGCCGAGCGCCCAGGATCTCGACCGGGTCGCGGGCGGCCGCCGGGTCTATCTGACCCAGGCGTCGGTGCACTCGGCGCTCGCCTCCAGCGCCCTGCTCGCCGCGGCACCCCGCGCGCGGCAGGAGCCCGGCTTCTCCGAGACCGGCTGGGTGCGCGAGGAGGCCCATCACGCGGTACGGGAGATCGCGCTCGGCTCCCTGGGCACGGCCCAGCGGGAGGCGGCGCAGCGACACGCGCTGAAGCGGGCCGCCCAGCTCGGCATCGGCGCCCTGCACGAGTGCGGCGGCCCCGGCACGTCGAACGAGGCCGACTTCACGGGGCTGCTGGCGCTGGCGGGCCCGGAGCACGGGCTGCCCGAGGTGTACGGCTGGTGGGGCGAGCTGATGGCGGCCGCGAAGGCCAAGGAGCTGGGCGCGGTCGGTGCGGGCGGCGACCTGTACGCGGACGGTGCCCTGGGCTCGCGGACCGCGTACCTGCGGGAGCCCTTCGTGGGCGGCGGCGGGTGCGGCTTCTCCTACGTGTCGGCGGAGCAGGCCCGCGACCACATCGTCGACTGCCACGAGCACGGCACCCAGGGCGGCTTCCACGCGATCGGTGACGCGGCGCTGCACGACGTGCTGGAGGGGTTCGCGGGCGCGGCGAAGCTGCTCGGCCTCGACGCGGTCCGGCAGGCCCGGCACCGGGTCGAGCACGCGGAGCTCGTCGACAAGGCGATGATCGCGGCGTTCGTGGAGCTGAACCTGACGGCGAGCATGCAGCCGGCCTTCGACCGGCTGTGGGGCGGGCCCCGGCAGATGTACGCGCAGCGCCTGGGCGTGTCCCGGTCGATGGAGTCGAACCCGATGGGCGCGATGCACGGCGTCGGGGTGACGCTGGCGTTCGGGTCGGACTCGCCGGTGACGCCGCTGGACCCGTGGGGTTCGGTGCGGGCGGCGGTGTCGCACTTCAACCCGGCGCACCGGATGGCGGTCCGGTCGGCGTTCGCGGCGCACACGAAGGGCGCGTGGCGGTCGATCCACCGCGACGGCGAGGGCGTGCTCGCCAAGGGCGCGGCGGCGACGTTCGCGGTGTGGCAGACCCCGGCGGGGGTGACGGGCGGCATGCCGAACCTGGTGTCGACGGTGGCCGAGGAGCGGGGGCCGGACGACCCGACGCCGCTGCCGCGGTGCCTGCGCACCGTCGTACGCGGAGTTTCGATCTTCGAGGAGTGAGTGAGCGGATGGCGAAGCTGGATCTCGATCCGGCGCTCGTTGCCCGGGCCCGGGAGCTGGCGCGCCGGGCCGGGCAGCCGGTCGTCGACCTGGCCCGCAGCCACACGACGGTGTCGGTGGAGCGGGCGGTGCTGCGGCTGGCCGGGGTGACCGGTGCCGACCCCGACGGGATCCCGTGGGTCAACCGGCTGGTCGACGCGGTCGTCGACGAGGTCGGTCTGGAGCACGGGGTGGCGCTGCCGGTGTTCGACGCGCTGGCCCGCGAAGGGCTGACGGCGGCCGATCTGACGCTGCTGGCGCAGAAGGCGGCGGCGGGCAGTGTGCGGTTCGCCGTACCCACCGGCAAGGAGGCGACGGCGGCGCGGAAGCTGTCGACGCGGGCGACCGGCGCGGGCCTTCGCATGATCGACAAGCGGCGGGCCGAGCGGGACCGGCTGGTCAAGCGGTTCGGTGACCCTGCGCAGCGCCCGTGGATCTATCTCATCGTGGCGACCGGCGACATCTACGAGGACATCCCGCAGGCGCAGGCGGCCGCCCGGGCCGGCGCGGACGTGATCGCCGTGATCCGGTCGACGGGGCAGTCGCTGCTGGACTACGTGCCGGAGGGGCCGACCCGCGAGGGGTTCGCCGGCACGTACGCGACGCAGGAGAACTTCCGCCTCATGCGGGCCGCCCTGGACGAGTCGTCGCGGGAGCTGCGGCGATATGTCCGGCTGACGAACTACGCGTCGGGGCTGTGCATGCCGGAGATGGCGACCCTGGCCGGGCTCGAACGGCTCGACATGATGCTCAACGACTCGATGTACGGGATCCTGTTCCGCGACATCAACCCGATCCGCACGTTCGTCGACCAGCGGTTCTCGCGGCAGGTCCACGCCCGGGCGGGCATCATCATCAACACCGGCGAGGACAACTACCTGACGACCGCGGACGCCGTCGACGAGGCGCACACGGTCACGGTGTCGCAGCTGCTCAACGAGTTCTTCGCCCACGAGGCGGGCCTGGCCGACTGGCAGCTCGGGCTCGGGCACGCGTTCGAGATCAACCCGGACGTGCCGGAGTCGTTCCGCCTGGAGCTCGCGCACGCGCTGCTGGCCCGGGAGCTGTTCCCGGACGCGCCGCTGAAGTGGATGCCGCCGACGAAGCACATGACGGGCGACGTGTTCCGCGGCAACCTGCTCGACGGTTTCTTCAACCTGGCCGGCACGATGACGGGGCAGGGCATCCTGCTGGTCGGGATGATGACCGAGGCCGTCGTCACGCCGTGGCTGTCGGACCGCGACATCGCGCTGCAGAACGTCCGGTACGTGCTGGGCGCGGCCGGCGGGCTGCACGAGGACTTCGTGCCGGCGCCGGGCGGGTTCATCCAGCAGCGGGCCAACCAGGTGCTGGCGTCGGCCGTCACGCTGCTGGAGAAGATCGAGGGCGACACGCTGCTCAAGGCGATCGCCGACGGCACGTTCGGGATCATGAAGCGGCCGCCGGACCGGGGCAAGGGCTTGTCCGGGGTGGCGGCGCACGCCGACGACTACTTCAACCCGGCCACGTCCCTGCTGGAGAGTGCGGCGTGAGCGACATCGTGCGGCCCTACGGCGACACCACCGGCGACGGGATGGTGCAGCTGTCGTTCACCCTGCCGCTGGCCCACGACAAGCGGGCCGAAGGGGCGGCGCTGCAGCTCGCGGCGAAGATGGGCATGGACCCGGCGATGCTCGTACACAGCAAGCAGATGGGTGACGGGTTCACGTTCTTCGTCGTGTACGGGCGGGTCAACCATCTCGTCGACGTGTCCAAGGTCGAGGTGGTCGAGCGCGACTATCCGCTGCTGTCGGCCAAGGAGGTCAACACGGCGGTCAAGCGCGGGCTGCGGCGCAAGCTGTCGGTCGTCGGCGCGTGCATCGGCACCGACGCGCACACGGTCGGCATCGACGCCATCCTCAACGTGAAGGGGATCGCGGGCGAGAAGGGCCTGGAATATTACCGGGAGCTGAAGGTGACCAACCTCGGCGCCCAGGTGACCGTGCCGGAGCTGGTCGCGGCGGCGCAGCGGGAGCGGGCCGACGCGGTCCTGGTCTCCCAGGTCGTGACGCAGCGGGACGCGCACCTGCACAACACCCGGGAGATGTCGGCGGCGTTCCGGGAGGCGCTGCCGGCCGACAGGCGGCCCCTGCTCGTCGTGGGCGGGCCGCGATTCGACGAGACGATGGCGGGAGAACTGGGCGTGGACCGGATCTTCGGGCGGGGTACGACGCCGGGCGAGGTCGCCTCGTACCTGGTGCACGCGTTGGTGGCGGCATGACCACCGTGACGCACCGCCGCTACGTGCCCTACTCGCACGCCCACTACGGCGGCAACCTCGTCGACGGCGCCTACGTCGTCGGGCTGTTCGGCGACGTGGCCACCGAGGTGTGCATTCGGATGGACGGCGACGAGGGCCTGTTCGCGTCCTACCAGGACATCCAGTTCCGGGCACCGGTACGGGCGGGCGACGTGCTCGAGGTGTCGGCGACGGTGGTCCAGGTCGGCAACCGCAGCCGGGTCATCGAGTTCGAGGCCCGGGTGGTCTGCCGCGCGAAGCCGCACCACTCCGAGTCGGCGGCCGAGGTGCTCGACCCGCCGATCGTGGCGACGACCGCGACCGGCACGGTGGTCGTCCCGCCGAAGCCGTGACGGCGTGACGCTCGCGCTCTGCGCCGACGTCGGGTCGACGTACACGAAGGTGATCGTCGTTGACCTGCACGACGGCGCGGTCGTCGCGGCCGCGGACCATCCGACGACCGCGGCCACCGACGTGCTGCACGGCCTGGACGCGGCGGCGGCCGCGACCGGGGTCACGGTGCCGTCTTCCCGGTGGTACGTGTGTTCGTCGGCGGGTGGCGGGCTGCGGCTGGCGGTGATCGGCTACGAGGCGCTGGTGACCGCGCAGGCCGGGCACCGGGTCGGGCTGTCCGCGGGCGCCCGGGTCGTGCACGTGTCGGCGGGCCCGCTGGCGTCCCTGGCCCCTTTGCGGGCGGCGCGCCCGGACGTGGTGCTGCTGGTCGGCGGCACCGACGGCGGCGACGCGGCGGTCCTCGCGCACAACGCGGAGCGGCTGGCCCGCGGGCGGTGGCGGGTGCCGGTGGTGCTGGCGGGCAACGCCGACGCCCGCCCGGCGCTGTCGGCGCTGCTGTCCGGGGCCGGGGTGCCGGTGGTCGCGACGGAGAACGTGCTGCCCCGGATCGGGGTCCTGGAGCCCGGGCCGGCCCGGTCCGCGATCCGGGACGTGTTCCTGACCCACGTGATCGGTGGCAAGCGCCTTTCCAAGGGCCGGCGGTTCCCGTCGCTGGTCCGGGCGGCGACGCCCGATGCGGTCCTGACCGGCGTGGAGACCCTCGCGGACCACGTCGGCGGCGACCTGCTGGTGGTCGACGTGGGCGGCGCGACGACGGACGTGTACTCGGTGCTCACCCCCGACGGCCGGGCCGACGACGTGGCCGGCACGCTGTGGCGGGCCCGGACCGTCGAGGGTGATCTCGGTATGCGCTGGACCGCTCCCGACGTGCTCGCCGCCGCGTCGGCCGAACGGTTGCTCGGCGACGGTCCGTCGACGTCCCCCGGGCCGCGCGGCGACAAGCGGGGGGTCGACCGCGACGGGACCGCGGCCCTGCGGGCCGCCGCCGCGCTGCGGGCGGCGACGCCCGGGTTCGTGCCGACGGACGATGCGGAGCGGGCCGTGGACCGGCGTATCGCGGCCCTGGCGGCCACGGTGGCGGTCCGGCGGCACGCCCGGGGTCCTGCGGGGAGGGTGGCGCGGGATCTGCGCGATGCGCGGCTTCTGGTGGGCTCGGGCGGGGTGCTGCGCCACGCGGCGCCGGGGGAGGCGAAGGAGGTCCTCGACGCGGTGCTGACCGACCACGCCGGCGGCTGGCTGGTGCCCCGCGCGGCGAACCCGGTGGTCGACAGGTCCTATGTGCTCGCGGCCGCGGGCCTGCTCGCCGCCGACCATCCGGCCACGGCCCGCGCCCTCCTGGACCGCCACCTCGTCGGCCCGTGACAGGCGCGCTCCTGTGCATGACCCGGCGTGTCGCGGGGCATGATCGGGCATCCGTGGGCGCCGATCGACTCGCCTTTCCAACACGCCGGAGGCGACACGCCGGGCGTGGGAATCCGGTGTCGCGCAACGGTTGACACGGCTGGGGGTTTGGCGCGTACCTTCGTTGAGTCCTACAACGGGAAGCGACTTGTCGTCCGCACATCCCTCCCACCCGCTGGCCGAGCGGGGCCGGTGGTCCGCGACCATCCGGCCGCTGCGGCGGCCAGGTCCAGCGGGTTGAGGGACGGCCGGCGCGGGGCGGCGCACCGAGCCGCCACGGATGATCGGTCGCGGATTCCGGTGTACGGGCAAGGGGGTAGGCGCGGCCAGTAGACAACGGCCCGGCGGGGGTAGCCAACCGTCGTCCGGTCGGAACGAAGGTCACGCGGACGGCCTTTGCCGCACCGGCCGGGGATGGGCCTGGGAGCATCGGGGCGTGACCTCACGGTCAC
>NZ_BONE01000085.1 GCF_016862555.1 Asanoa siamensis
GGCCGGCCTCCTGGCGGGCCGCCTTGACCCGGCCGTCGAGCTCCTCGCCGCGCACGGCGTCGCCGAGCGCCCGCAGCTCGTCGGCGACGGAGCGGAGCTTGGCCACCATCGGGTCGGCGGCGAAGTAGGTGTTGACGTCGTCGAGCGTGTCCATCGTGGACGCCCGACGGCGCACGCTGGTCAGGATCCGGTCGGCCGACTCGACCAGCCGGTCGGCCCGCCGCGAGCGGTCGTCGACCAGCGCCTGTTTGCGGGCCGAGAACGCCTCGTACACGTCGGTGCGCTTGGCCGACAGCTCGGTCAGGAAGTCGTCGAACTCGCCGTACCGCGACTCCAGGTTCTCGACCTGCAGCAGCAGCCGGCCGAGCTGGTCGTCGCATGCCTCGGGGGTGTCGGCCGCCGCCAGCGCGCCGGTCACCGCCTGGTTGAGCAGCGCGAACTCGGCCGCGAACCCGGCCCGGCCCTCGACGGCGGCCAGCTCGCGGCGGCGGGCGTCGAGGGTGGCCCGGGCGCGGTTGACGCCGCCCAGCACCTCGCCGATGCGTTCGAGGATCGCGGTGCGCACGGTCGCGTCGGCGATGTCGAGCGTGCCGACCACGTCGGTCACCAGCCGCAGCGCGTCGGCCTGTTCCGTGAGCTTGTCGCCGACCGGGCCCGCCGCAGCCACCGTGGGCACCTGGCCTCCCTCGGCGGCGAGCCGCTCGACCTGGTCGTGATAGGCCGTGAACGCGTCTTCCCGCGAGAGGAAGGCGACCGCGCGCCGGGCGGCCGCGTCGAGCTGGCCGGCCAGCTCCGTCGCCAGGGTGTCGATCCGGGCGAGGTCGACGTAGCGCAGCTCGCGCAGCGTCTCCAGATGCCCTTGCGCGCGGCGCAACTCGGCGAGCTGCTGGATCCAGCCGTCGGTGCCGGCGGGCACCTCGCCGTTGACCCGGCGCACCAGCGAGGCGATGTCGCTTGCGGCGGTGTCGAGCGCGGTCGCCGCGGCGGCGGTCAGCGCCTGCACCTTCTCGTACTCGTCGAGCACCTGCTCGGCGGTCGCGCGCACCTCGGCGAGCGGGGTGCGCAGGTCGCCCAGCTCCGCCTCGCCGAGCCAGTGATAGTGGTCGAAGACGCGGACGCAGGTGGCGATCAGGGCCTCGTACACCGGGATCGACGGGGTCATCTCGCCGACCATCCGGCTCACCGAGAGCGCGTCGGAGATGCCGCGGACGAGGTCGGCGTTGCCGATGCGGGCCAGCGCTCCGGTGCCGGCGGGTTGGCGCGCGGCGTACGCGTCGGACTGGAACGGGGTCTGCCACACCTGCATCGGGTGGACCCGGGTCGGTTCGTCGGAGGTGGCCCGGAAGATGACCAGCGTGCCGTCGTCGAAGAGCGAGTACCCGTGGCAGGAGAGCGGGTTGGCCACCTCCTTGCGGATCAGGTTGTACGGAAGCAGCAGGCTGCGTCCCTCGACGACCGCGTGGAAGACGAACAGGACGTCCTCGCCGTTGGGTGACCGGATCACTCGCTCGAAGACGAGGTCGGCGGTGTCGGTCTCGAACGTCTTCACCACGCCGGTCGTCAGGTAGAAACCGCCGGGGAAGACGATGCCGTGGTCCTCGGGCAGCCGCTGGCAGGCCTGGCCGATGCCGTCGAGCCGAACCACGCCCTTGGTGCGGGTGTTGAAGACCAGATGCCGCCAGGAGCTCTCCTTGTACGGGCGGACGCGCAGCAGGATGAGCGGGCCGACCCGGGCCCAGTGCACGTCGGCGTCGGCGAGGCTCTGCAAGGGCTGCTCGACGGGCTCGGAGTAGATGCCCTCGCCGGACTCGGTGTTGTCCTCCACCTTGAGGGTCAGGTCGCCGCCGACGGTCTCGACGAACACCTCGCCCGCGATGGAGATGTGCGGGTGCCGGCCCTGCACGTGGTCGTCGCGGGTCGTCTCGACCCACTCGAAGTCGTGGCTCGGCGGGAACACGTGGTCGCGCTCGCCGCGGTTGTCCACATAGGCGAGTGGCGTGGTCGTCCAGCGCAGCACCTTGACGTCCTCGGTGCGCGGGCCGGTCTGGAAGACCGCGAGCAGCTTGCCGTCGACCTCGCGCAGCGTGGCGAGGCGGGTGTCCTTGTAGTAGCGGTAGAGCTCGGCGAAGTCCCGCCGGAAGGTCTCGTCGTCGAGGAGGCCGGGCACCTCCTGCGGCGGCACGTCGTCGAAGCGGAACGCGTCGCCGTCGCGCAGGAAGCGGTGCAACGAGAACACGTCGCCGACCGTGGTCTCCGGCTTGAGGCCGAGGAACACGTTGTAGCCGAACAGCATCACGCCCGCGGCCGGCACGATGTCGCGCGGCACGCAGTTGTGCTCGGTGCGGACCCGGTCGGTGCCGACCAGGCGCAGCTCCGTGCTGCCGAACTCGGCCAGCCGCCGGGCGTTGAGCTCTTCGGCCCGGCGGGCCAGCTCGGCGGACCGCGCCACCAGCCGGTCGCGCAGCACCTCGTAGGTGCCGGCGTCCAGGCTGGTGGTCCGGGTTTCGGTGGTCGTCTCAGCCACGGGCGACCGGGTGCGGCTTGGCGTTGAGCGCGGACAGCGGCGCGTCGGCGACGCCCAGCTTCTCGGCCGCCGTCAGCAGCTCGCGCAGCTTGCCCGCATCGTCGCCGCCTGCCCGGATCTGCTGCAGCAGGAAGGCCGAGAGCGTGAGGTTGGTCAGGTCGGCCGTGTTCACCTTGCCGAGCAGCGTGCCGAGGTCGTCGGCGAAGCTGCTCTCACCGTTGAGCCAAGGGCCGGCCAGTGACGTGGCCACGGTCGAGTTGCCCACGAAGCCGTCGACGCTCTTGCCGACCGAGATCGCGCCGATCAGCCGGTCGAAGAAGATGCTGTCGCCGCCGACGATGTCGATGTCGGCCTTCTCCAGGCCCTTGCCGACGATCGTCGCCTGCGCCTCGGCCACCTGCCGCTGCACGTCGATGCCGGCGAGCCGGATCTCCTTCTCGGCCTCCAGCCGCAGCCGGTATTCCTCGTGCTCGCGGGTCGCGTCGTCGAGCGCGGCCATCGCGGCCGCCTTCTCGGTGAGGCCCTCGGCCTCGCCCTTCAGCTTTTCGCGCACGCCCTCGGCCGCGGCGATCGCCTTCTCCCGCTCGACCACGGCCTCGGCCCGGCCGACCTTCTCGATGGCCTCGGCGTCGCGCTCGCGCACCTGCACGTCGGCGAGACCGGCCGCGGCCGCCTCCGCCTGCGCGCCCTCGGCGAGCCGGATCTTCGCGCGGGTGTCGAGCTCGGCCGCCTGCTGCCGGGCCTCGGCCAGCACGAGCTGCTCGCGGGCCCGGTGCTTGGCGGCGGTCTCGGCGGCTTCGGCGGCCTTGATGTCGCGTACCAGATTCTCCTGGGCCTGCGCCTCGGCCTGGATGATGGTCGACTGGCGCAGCCGCTCGGCCTCCTCGACGACCCGGAGGCGCTTGATGTGCTCCTCCTGCTCGGCCACGGTCTTCTCGACCGCGATCCGCTCGCGGATCACCTCGGCGATCGCCCGCTTCTCGGCCTCGACCTCCTTGTCCTTGGCGATCGTCGACAGCTCGGTCTCCCGTTGCCGGCCGATCACCTCGAGCATGCGGTCCTTCTCGATCCGCTCGGTCTCGATCGCGATGACGCGTTCCCGGTTTTTCTCCGCGACCGCGATCTCCCGGGCCTGGTTCTCCTTCTGAACGCCGAGCTGCTCGTCGGTGCGCAGGTTGGCCGCGTTGTAGCGCAGCCGCTGCTCGGCCCGGACCAGCTCGGTCTCGGCCTCCTCGCGGGCCCGGATGGTGTCGATCTCGCGCTTCTGCTTGATCTCCGCGTCGGCCTGGCGGCGCTCCAGCTCGAGAATCGCTTCGCGCGCGTCCACGTTTTGGCGCGTGATCTCCTTCTCCTCGCTGCGCCGGAACTCGTTGGTACGCACGTGTTCGGCGGCGGTCAGCTCGGTGATCTTCCGGATGCCCTGCGCGTCGAGGATGTTGCGCGGGTCGAGCTGGTCCATCGGCGTCTGCTCCAGCACGTCGATGGCGGCGTCCTCGAGCGAGTATCCATTGAGGTCGGTGCCGATGACGGCGATGATGCGGTCGCGGAACTCGTCGCGCTTCGTGTAGAGGTCGACGAAGTCGAGTTGCTTGCCGACCGTCTTGAGGGCCTCGGAAAACTTGGCGCTGAACAGTTCCTGGAGCGTCGACTGGTCGCTCGCGCGCGCGGTGCCGATCGCCTGGGCCACCTTGACCACGTCTTCGGCGGTCTTGTTCACGCGTACGAAGAAGGCGATTTTGATGTCGGCCCGGATGTTGTCGCGGCAGATCAGCCCGTCGTTGCCGGACCGCTCGACGTCGATGGTCTTCACCGAGATGTCCATGACCTCGGCCTTGTGGAACACCGGCAGCACCACGGCGCCGGTGAACGTGACGTCGACCTTGCGGGTCTTCGAGACGATCAGCGCCTTGCCCTGCTCGACCTTCTTGAACAGCCGGCTGACCAGCAGCAGCACGCCCAGGAGCACGAGCAGGAGCACCAGGACGAGCACGAGGAACCCGAGCGAGATGACGTCCATCAACGGTCCTTCGATCGATCCGAGAGGTCGGCCGGCACGACCCAGAAGAACTCGCCGGCGTCGTCGTAGTCGTAGATGACCGCCCGGGTGCCCGCCGCGAACGCGTCGGCGCCGGTCTGGCGCACCTGCACGATGGCGGAGGACCCGTCGGCGGCGTGCACCTCGGCCTGCCCGAAGTCGATGGCGACCCGGCCGGTGCGGATCACGCACTCCCGCCCGACGAAGTCATGCCGCGACGCCTCGGGCGCGGTGGGGAAGAAGCGCTCGAGGGGGCGCCGCAGGAGGGTGGCGACGGCCCAGCCGATGCCGAGACTCGCCAGCAGGGTGAGGATCTCGAGCAGGGGATGGTCGCCGAGCAGGACGCTGCCGACCAGACTGGCGAACCAGGCGATCGCCACCACAATGGACAGCACGATGCTGGAGGGCGTGCCACCGAGCCCGATCCGTTCGAGCGCGCCGTCGAGCCACCCGTCGGCATCGGCATCCAGACCACCGGCGAGCACCAGGATCCAGTAACAGACGACAACGGCGAGCAGAACGGTGAATAACACAGCCGGAAACCCGAGCGCGGTGTCGATGAAGCCGCCCACCTGTCGATTCCACCCCCATGAATGTCCCCCAGGATGATGGCACGGCCGCACAACCATGGGTTCAGCCGATCGGCATCGGCTGACCGGCTGAAACGGTGAGATCACGACCTCGGCGGCCGAGGCCGGACATGGCGAAGCGCCCGCCGACCGTGGTCGACGGGCGCTTTGATGCCGTCAGCGCAGGCCGTTGCGGATCGCGACCTGGATCAGGAGGTTCGGGTTGTCCGTGATGATGCCGTCGACGCCCAGGTCGATGACCCGCTGCATGATGGCCGGGTCGTCCACCGTGTAGGGCACCACCTTGAGGTTGTCGCGGCGCTGGAGCACCGGGACGTCCGGGCCGTGGTAGTAGGTCGGGTCCTGGCGCAGGTACCAGTCGGCGTCGGCGACCGTGCCCTGGGTCGGGTCGTGGACCTGCCAGTTCGCCGAGACCGTGCCGGCGCCCGCCGCGCGAACCAGCTTGCCCAGGTCCCGGTGCTTCCACCAGTCCAGGCCGCCCGTCCACGGGCTCTTGACCGACTTGTCGCCGTACACGGCCTGGAGCGAGCACTCGTCCGCGAGCGTGGCGCACTCGGCCGGGCCGTACTGCCAGACCAGGGCGACCGTCTCGATCTTCCTGTTGAGCTCGCGCGCCCGGATGATCGTGCGCCAGTCGAACGACTGGATCGTCACCCGGTCCTCGAAGCGCGCCTTCTCGATCGCCTTGACCAGCTTGGCGGTGAACGGGCCGAAGGCCTCGGTGTCGTTCGCCGTCGGGCTGATCTTGGTCTCGATGTTCATCCGGACGTCGGGGCGGTCACTGCCCTTGACCAGCGAGAAGACCTCGTCGAGGGTGGGGATCCGGGCGCCCGGCGCCGGCACCTGGTTCGGCAGCTCCGGCAGCGTCTTCGTGCCACAGTCGATGGTCTTGATCTGCGCCAGCGTCAGGTCGTGGACGCGCTTGCCGACGTACGGGAACATCGGGTCCCGCGGCCGCACCGGTGCCGTGTCGATGCAGTGCGAGCCGTTGATCGTCCGGTCGTGGATCACGACCAGCTTGCCGTCCTTCGTGACGCCCGTGTCGAACTCGAGCGTCGAGATCGCGCGGTTCGACAGGGCACGAGCGAACGCCGGCAGGGTGTTCTCCGGCAGGTCGGCGCGGCCGCCGCGGTGGGCCTGCACGTCGAACGGCGACGCGTACGCCTTCGGCAGCTTGAACCGCATCTGGCCCAGCAGGGTGCGCAGCCGGTCCGGGTAGTCCGTGATCATGCCGTCGACGCCGTCGTTGATCAGCTTGGTCATCGTCGGCACGTCGTCGATCGTCCACGGCACGACCGTGATGCCGTTGCGGTGCGCGTGGTCGACCATCGCCTTGGTCACGTACGGCACGTAGTTGGCGTCGTTCACCGTGCCGTTCTGCGGCGTGCCGTGCACCGGCGAGAAGGTCTTCACGCCGAAGCTCTTGATCGCCTTGATCGGGTCGCCACCGAAGTCGTCGATGTCGATCCCGCCCAGCCACGGGGACGTGCCCGGCTTGCCGGTCTGCAGGAAGTCGATGTTGGTCAGGGCGACGATCGGCAGGCGCGGCTCGACCTGGCGCATGCGCATCAACGCGCCCCAGTCGAAGCTCTGGATCGTGACCTGCTTCAGCAGGCCGGCGTTGCGCACCTCACGGGCCGTGACCTGGACGAACTGCTCGCGCGGCGCGGTCTCGGTCGGCGCGCCGGCCTCGACCTTGGTCTCCACGTTGAGCATGACGTCGCGGGCCTGGTAGCGGTTGACCAGCGCGAAGACCTCGCTGAGCAGCGGCATCCTCGCACCGGGCACCGCGACCTGACCCGGTTTGTCGGCCAGCGTCAGGCTGCCGCAGTCGAGCGTGCGGACCTGGGCCAGCGACAGCGTGTTGACATACTTCCCGATGTACGGGAACTCCGGGTCACCCGGGAACGCCGGGGCGGTGTCCTTGCACTTCGCGCCGGTTGTCCGGCGGTCGTGGGTGACCACGGCCTGACCGTCCTCGGTGATCTGCACGTCGAGCTCCAGCGTGGACACGCCGAGCTGGAGCGCTTTGCCGAAGGACGCCAGCGTGTTCTCCACGCGCAGGCCGAGGCCGCCACGGTGGGCCTGCAGGTCCAAGGTCTTCGCGGGTTTCGCCGCCGCGGGCACGCCGGCGGTCAGGCCGGCCACCCCGCTCAGGGCGACGGTGGCGGCGAGCGCCGTCACGGCACGTCGTTGCCAGCGGGACATTCAGGTTCCTCCTGGGATCGGTTTTTCCCGCCGATCCTGCTGAGCCCGGAAAGCCCCGAGGCAAGGTGCGGGTGAACAGATGGAGATGCCGGTATGGCTTTCCCCACCCTCGATTGGCCTGCCTGCGGCAATGACCCGTTCCTGTGTGGCGGGAGATCGTGATGGCACGACCAACGAACCCGAAGGGGTACGCCATGAACATCTTTCGACGCGCGGTGCTCGCCGGTGCGGCCGGGCTGGCCGCGGGCGCGGCGGTCGGCCCGGGCGGGCGGGCCACCGCCGCTCCGCGTTCCGCCGCCGACGACGCCGTCACCGCCATCACCCACGTCACCGTCATCGACGCGACCGGGGCGCCCGCGAAGCGGGACATGACCGTGCTGCTGCGCGGCGACCGCATCATCGCGGTGGAGCCGAGCCGGGTCGCCGGTGCGGTGCCCGGCGCGCACGTCGTCGACGGCCGCGGCCGCTACCTGATCCCCGGCCTCGCGAACATGCACAACCACACGTTCGACGGCGCGGAGATCGAGGTGCCGCTGCACGTCGTCAACGGCGTCACCACGGTGCGGGACATGAGCGCCAACGAGGACACGAGCCGGTGGCGTCGCGAGATCGAGGCGGGCACGCGACTCGGTCCACGGTGGACGATCGGGAGCCCGATCGTCGACGGCGCGCCGTCGTTGTGGGAAGGGCTCGGCGCGCCGTACATCAGCGTCGCGACCGCGGCCGAGGCGCGCGCGACGGTGCGCGCGCAGAAGGACGCGGGCGCCGACTTCATCAAGGTCTACACTCGACTGTCCCGCGCGGCCTTCTTCGCCATCGCCGACGAGGCGCGGCGGCAGCGGATCCCGTTCCTCGGGCACCTGTCCGACTTCGTGCAGATGACCGAGGCGAGCGACGTCGGTCTCGCCAGCATCGAGCACCTCTTCCAGGTCTGGTACGACACGTCGAGCCGCGAGGAGTCACTGCGGCGCCTGGTCGCGTCGGTGCCGATCGCGGGTGGCGAGTACAACGGCTGGCTCAACAAGATGCACCCCTACGAGTACGCGGCCGCCCGCAGCTACGACCGGCGGAAGGCCACGGCCGTGTTCGCCCGGCTGGCCCGCAACGGCACGCGGGTGACGCCGACGCTCATGCTGCACACGTTCACCGACCGGCCGGGCGAGACGCCGATGAACGATCCGCGGTACGCGTACTTCCCGGCCGCCACGCGCGAGTTCTGGCATTACGCGCTCGACGCGATCTACTTGAACGGGCGTACGCCGGAGCAGGACGCCCGTGGTCGCGAGATCTACGAGCGGCGGCTGCGCCTCGTGCACGACCTGGACCGGGCCGGGGTGCCGCTGATGGCCGGCACCGACAACGGCACCGCCTTCCTGATGCCCGGCTTCAGCCTGCACGACGAGCTGGTCCGGCTCGCCCAGGCCGGGCTGTCGAACATGCGCGTGCTGCAGACCGCGACGCTGGAGCCGGCCCGTTATCTCGGTGTCCGCGACCGCGGCACGATCGCCCGGGGCAACGTCGCCGACCTGGTGCTGCTCGACGCCGACCCGCTGCGGGACATCCGCAACACGACCCGGATCCACTCGGTCGTGGTGCGCGGGTGCGTGCTCTCGCCGGCCGACCGGGCACGGATGCTGGCCGAGGTGAAGAAGGCGGCCGCCGCGGCGCCTGCGCTGCGGCGCACCGCCCGCTGCGCCTGCTGAGCGCCTATTCGAACCGGCTCGGGTCGCCGGTGCCGCGGCGGAGGACGACGGGCTCGTCGTCACTCCAGTCGACGACGGTGGTCGGCACGGTGCCGCAGTCGCCGGCGTCGACGACTCCGTCGATGACGTGGTCCAGCCGTTCCTTGATCTCCCAGCCCTGCGTCATCGGCTCGTCGTCGCCGGGCAGCAGCAGCGAGCTCGACACGAGCGGCTCGTCGAGGGCGGCGAGCAGGGCCTGGGTCACGACGTGGTCCGGGATGCGTACGCCGACGGTCTTCTTCCGGGGGTGCTGCCAGCGGCGCGGCACCTCCTTGGTGGCCGGGAGGATGAACGTGTAGCCACCGGGCGTCGCGGCCCGCACCGCCCGGAACCGCGCGTTGTTGATGTGCACGAACTGGCCGAGCTGGCTGAAGTCGCGGCAGACGAGGGTGAAATGGTGGTGCCCGTCGAGCTGCCGGACGCGCCGGATCCGCTCGACACCATCGGCGTTGCCGAGCCGGCACCCGAGTGCGTAGAGCGAGTCGGTGGGATACGCGATCAGCCCACCGCCGTTGACGAGATCGACCACCTGCCCGATCGCCCGCGGCGCGGGATTCTCCGGATGCACGTCGAAGTACCTCGCCACGTCCGGAGCCTAGTCTCCCCGCCGGGGTGACCAGGTCGGCGGCCCGCGAAGCTACGCCGCTTCGTGATCGGATCGCGACGCCACCATGGCCTTCGGGCGCGACCATTCCGGTATGGCCGCGGGGCGGATCGCGGGGGCGTGTGCGGCGGCGGTGCTGATCGCCGCTCTGAGCGCGTGCTGGCCTGTCAGGTTGGGCGTCACCGGCGTGTCGGTGGACGAACGCGGTCAACCGACGGCGGAGATCGTCTGGTGCGGCGACAACCGCCCCGAGGTCGTCGTGCTCTGGGCACTGACCGACGCCACGCTCTCGCGGACCGAACTCGACACGCACCTTCGCCACGCCACCGTGCCGAACGACGGCACCTGGCCCGCGACCGCACCGGTGGGCGAGCAGGTGGCGGAACTTGGCGCGTTGGGGCTGCCCTACCGGATGTACGGAGTCGACGAGGACAGTGCCTTCACGACGGAGGCCGTGCACTTCGATCTCTCGGAACTACCCGCGCTCCCGCCGGACACGATCCTGATCACCGAATGGCGCAACGACCGGTACGTCCAGCGCACCGTGACGCGCGCGGAGTTCGCCCGCCTGGCCGACGGTCTCTGCTGATCCCGCCGTGACGGGGTGACCGTCAGTGTCGCCGGAGGGCGACGATGGCGATGTCGTCGCCGACGTCCGTGGTGGTGAGGTCCGACAGGACGCGGTCCGCGTATGCCTCCAGGTCCGGTGGGACCTGCGCCGCCGAGGTCGCCAGGGCCGCCAGGCCCGAGTCGATGTCGGTCGTGCGGCGTTCGACCAGGCCGTCCGTGTAGAGCACCAGCGTGCCCCCGGGCGGCAGGTGCAGGTCCAGGTCGGCGGGGCGGGGGGCGTCGAGGCCGAGGAGCGGCGCGCGATGTTCCACATAGGACGCGCCCGCCGCCGTGACGAGCAGCGGTGGTGGGTGGCCCGCGTTGGCCAGGCGGATGGCGCCCGTGGCCGGGTCCAGCAGGAGCAGGCAGATCGTGGCCAGCTCGCCGGGGAGCAGCGCCCGCAGCAGCAGGTCGGCCTTCGCCAGCACCGCCCCAGGCGGGTGGCCCTCGACCGCGTACGCCCGGACCGCGTGCCGCAGCTCGGCCATGACCGTCGCCGCGTAGAGGGAGTGGCCCGTGACGTCGCCGATCGCCGCCAGCAGGCAGCCGTCGATCATCGTCAGCTCGTAGAAGTCGCCGCCCACCTCGGTCTGCGCGCTGGCCGGCACGTAGCGCACCGCGAGGTCGTAGCCCGGCACCCGCGGGATCCGTTGCGGCAGCAGGCTGCGTTGCAGCGTCAGCGCGATGCGGTGCTCCTCGTCGAACGTCCGCAGCGCCTCCACCGCCGACGCCACCGCCTGCACCAGCAGCCGCAGCACGTCGGCCAGTTCGCGCAGCGCGTCGTCCGGCACCGCCACGTGCACCGGCGGGCGGTCGTCGCGCAGCCGGGCCGTGCCGACCGCCACCGCGGCCGTCGGCCAGGTGAGCTGCGGCCAGTTCGTGGCCGCGTCGGTGCGGACCATGGCGCCCACCGGTACGACCAGCGCCGTGGCCGGCCATTCCCGGACCACCGGCGGCGCCACCGGGTCGGTCACCGCCGCGACCAGGCGGTCACCCGCCGAGCTGCCGGCCGTGACCGTGTCGGCGGCCACCACCGCGCCGCTGCCGAAGATCTCCGCCGCGCCCGCGGCCGCCGCCGTCAGCAACTGGGCGAGCGTACGCGCGGAGTTCACCGCGACCGTCGTCTCGGCCAGCCGCGTCAACCCCGCGGCCAGCGACTCCGCGTGCCGCCGCGCCCGGTAGTAGCGCAGCACCGCGTGGGCGGTCGCGACCAGCTCGTCGGGCTCGATCGGCTCGGCCAGGTACGCGTCGGCGCCGCGGGTCAGGCCCTGCGCCCGGTCGGCGACGTCGACCGCGTGCGCCGACACGTGGATCACCGGCGTGGCCGCCAGCGTCGGGTGCGACTTGATCTTTTCGGCGACCTCGAAGCCGCTCATGTCGCCCAGCCGCACGTCGAGCACGACCAGGTCGATGTCGCCGGCCGCGATCCGGTCCAGCGCCGCGGTGCCGCTGTCGGCCTCGACCACCCGCAGGCCGGCCCGGGTCAGCCAGCGGACCAGCAGGTAGCGCTTGGCGTCGCTGTCGTCGACGACGAGGACGGTCGTGGACTCAGGGTGTTCCATCGCCGCCTGCCGGCAACCGGACCGTGAACGTGCTGCCCGCGCCGGGCTCGCTCGCCACGGTGAGCGTGCCGCCGAGCAGCGTGACCAGGCGCCGGGCGTACGGGAGGCCGAGGCCGGTGCCGGGCGCGCCCGTGGGGGAGCGGCCGGGCACCTGGTAGAACTCCTCGAAGATCCGGTCGTGCAGCTCGGGCGCGATGCCGACGCCGGTGTCGGTGACCTGGATCAGCCAGTCCTCGTCGACCCGCGAGGCGGTCATCCGCACCTCGCCGTCGACCGTGAACTTCAGCCCGTTGTGCAGCAGGTTGCGCAGCACCTGCGCGAGCAGCACCTCGTCGGAGCGGATGGTCGCCGGCCCGGGGTCGACCACCACCAGCTCCACGGACGGCACCGCGAGCGCGCGCACCGTGCCGCGCAGCTGGCTGAACACCGCACCCAGGTCCACATCGGACCATTCCGGCTGGATCGTGCCGGACTCCGCCTTGGCCAGGTCGAGCAGGTCGTTGACCAGCCGCAGCAGGTCGGCGGCGGAGCCCCGGATCAGCCCGACCTGGCGGGACTGGTCCTCGGTCAGCGGGTCGGACTCCGGGTCGTCGAGCAGCCGGGCCAGCCCGATCACCGCCGTGACCGGCGCCCGCAGCTCGTGGCTGACGTTGGCCAGGAACCGGGTCTTGGCCTCGCTCGCCGCGCGGAGCTGCGCCGACCGCTCGTCCAGCTCGGCGTAGAGCGCCACCACGCCGCGGTTGGTCTCCTCCAGCTCGTCGGAGAGCTGGTTGTAGAGCGCCATCACGCCGCGGTTGGTCTCCTCGAGCTCGGCGTTGAGGCGGGCGAGCTCGTCGCGGTGGGCGCGGGTCTCCTCGAGCGCCGAGAGCAGCTGCTCGTTCTGCTCGGCCATCTCGTCGAGCGGCGTGCGTGGCGCCGAGGCGGCCAGCTCCGCACGGATGCGGTCGAGGCCGGCCTGGTCGAGCTGGGCCCCGACGGGGATCCGCCGGCTCATCCGCACCACCGTCGTCGTCGGTCCGTCGTCGATCGTGAGGCTGTCGACGAGCCGGCCGAGGCTGGGCAGTTGCTGCGCCTGGGTCGGGCCGATCGCGACGACCTCGACGTGAAGTGTCCCATCGTCGACGCCGAACCACACTTCGGCGCCGGTCGCCGGCGGCCCGCCGCGGTCCGTGAACAGCGTGCGGCCGACCTCGCTGAGCGCCGTCGCCAGCCGCACCTGGTCCTGCCGTTCGAGACCGACGGCGGCCGCGACCTCGCGGGCCCGCTGCCGGGCGACGAACACGTCGGACTCGGTACGCAGCACGAGCTGCAACAGGCGCGTGGTCATCAAGAGGTCCTCGCCACCAGCACACACGCGTCGTCCCGGCGCACCCCGGCGTCGCGCAGCAGGGTGGCCGCGACCAGTTGCGGCGACCGGCCACGCAGGCCGGGATAGTCGTCGAGGTTCCACCGGTCGACGACGCCGTCCGAGTGCATGATCAGCAGCGCGCCCGGTGCCGCGGGATACCCGTACTCGCGGACGGCCCGCCGCTGGTGACCGGTGATGCCGGGCAGGGAGACCAGCCCGCGCCGGGTGGTGTCGTCGACCAGGAAGCCGGAGATGTTGCCGAGGCCGGCGTACCGGATCTCGCCGTCGTCGAGCTGGGCGACCGCGACGGCCGCGCCCCGGGTGTGCCGCACGGAACGGTGGAGGTGTTCGACCACGGCGGCCGGCGGCCCCGGCGGCGCGGCGTGGAAGGCCTGCACCACCGCCCGCGTGGCCGCGGCCGCCAACGGACCGTGCCCGAGGCCGTCGGAGACCAGCACCTGCAGGCGGTCGCCGACGGTACGCACGACGTAGCCGTCGCCGCACACCTCCTCGCCGCTCATCGCCCGGCTGACCGCGGAGGCGGCGAACGGCTCCGGCGCGGGACCGGGCCAGACCTGCGCCACCGCCACCGTGCCGCGGCCCTCGACGGAGCTCATGTCGAGCCAGCCGGCCTGGCGGGCGATCGCGCCGAGCCCGATGCCGAGGGTGCCGGCGGTGGAGTGGCCGTCGCGGGCCGAGCGCGTCAGGTCGCTCATCCCGGGGCCGGCGTCGATCGCGACGAGCTCGACCCCGGCGGCCTCGCCGGAGCGCACCGGGCGCACCAGCAGGCGGCCCTCGTCGGCGTGCTTGACCAGGTTGCTGGCCAGCTCGGTGGCCACGATCGCGAGCCCGCCGACCTTCCCCTCGTCGAGCCCGACCTCCGCGCCGATCTCCTGCGCGGCCCGGCGCACGGCACTGACCGCGCCGGCCTCCTCGAGCCGGAACCAGAGTCCACCGTCGACGAGCCCGCTCGCGCGGGTCACCGCTACCGCGCCCATTTCGTGACGGTGATCCGGGTGCCCCGGCCCGCCGCGGTGTCGATGTCGAACTCGTCGACCAGCCGGCGCGCTCCGGACAGGCCGAGGCCGAGCCCGCCGCCGGTGGTGTAGCCGTCGGTGAGCGCCAGGTCGAGGTCCGCGATGCCCGGGCCGTCGTCGGCGAACACGATCCGGATGCCCTTGCGCCGGCCGCTGTCGACGACGGTCACCTCGGCGCCGCCGCCTCCGCCGTACACCAGGGTGTTGCGGGCCAGCTCGCTCGCGGCGGTGACCAGCTTGGTCTGGTCGACGAGCGAGAGCTTGGCGGCGACCGCGACCGTACGCACGAGCTGCCGCACCCGGACCACGTCCTCGTCGGCGGCGATCGTGACGAGCTGCGGCTCGCCGAGGCCGACGTCGGTGGTCACGACGTCGCCGGGCCGAAGCGGTCGAGGTCGAGGTCGATGCCCAGGTCGTCGGGGGTCTCGGGCTCGCGGGCCTGGGCCAGCAGCTCGATGCCCCGCTCGACGTTGAGCGCCGTGCGGATGCCGTCGAGCGAGAGACCCAGCTCCACCAGGGTGATCGCCACCGCCGGGCGCATGCCGACGACCACGGTCTCGGCGTCGAGCACGCGCGAGATCGAGGCGATCGACGAGAGCATCCGGCCGACGAACGAGTCGACGATGTCGAGTGCGGTGATGTCGATGATCACGCCGTGGCAGCCCGTCGCGACGATCCGCTCCGCCAGGTCCTCCTGGAGGGCGAGCGCGGTCTGGTCCTGCATGTCCACCTGGATGGAGACGAGCAGCAGATCACCGATCTTGAGGACCGGTACGCGATCCATCAGTTGCTCCTCGCCTTGCGGGTCGCCTCGATCAGCCGCAGCGCGTGGCGCAGCGCGTCGGCCAGCGTCGCCTTCGTGGCGATGTCACCGAACTCGATGCCGAGCGCGACGATGGTCTGGGCGATCTGCGGGCGGATGCCGGAGATGATGCACTCGGCACCCATCAGCCGGGCGGCGACCACGGTCTTGAGGATGTGCTGCGCGACCTGGGTGTCAACGGCGGGAACGCCGGTGATGTCGATGATGGCGTACGGCGAGCCGGTCTCGACCAGCGTCTCCAGCAGCCGTTCCATCACCACCTGGGCACGCGCCGAGTCGAGCGTGCCGACCAGCGGGATCGCGACCACGCCCTCCCACAGCTTGACCACCGGCGTCGCCAGCTCCAGGAGCTGCTCGGCCTGGTCGGCGATCAGACCTTCACGGGCCTTCGCGTACGTCTCGAAGGTGAACAGGCCCAGGTCGTCGATGACCTGGCCGACCGCCAGCAGGTCGGCCAGCACCTGGGCGTCGCCGCCGCGCACGTCGACCACGTCGAACAGCGCCTGCTTGAGCCCGAAGACGGTGACGGCGGTCTCGGAGGCGGTGAAGCCCTGCCGGGCCCGGCCGCGGGACAGCTCGACGAGCGTCGCGCGCAGGTCAGCGGACCTCTCGTCGGTGAGGTCGAACGCGCCGGCGCGCAGCGCCTCGACGATCGCGCGATGCAGGTCCTGCACCTGCCGCTGCAGCTCGGCCCTGGTCAGCCGACCGCGCAACGGCGCCGCGACCGCGTCGGTCCAGCTCGCCGTCAGCTTGTCGGCCTGGGTGTCGAGCAGCGCCGCGATGCGCTCGCCCTCGGCGGCCGTGAGTCCCATTCATACCCTCCCCGGTGACCAGGCCGGCCGGGTCGGGATGCGGCCAGCCGGCAGACCGTACCACCGTTCATCGAAACCATGCCTGGCAGCAACTATTTCGGGATCTAGGATGCCCTGATGTCATACCGATCACAGGTGCGGGGCTGTCTGATCGGCGGTGCGATCGGGGACGCATTGGGCAATCCGGTCGAATTCCCTTCCAGTCATCGGATAAGGGAACGATTCGGGCTCTACGGTGTGACCGACCTGCTCGGCGAGCCGGCGCTGATCACCGACGGCCGGGACCGCCGGCCGAGCTGCGGCGCCGTGATGCGCTCCGCGCCGTTCGGGTTCGATCCACGATGGACGATCGAGCGGGTGTTCGACGTGGCCGTGGCGTGCGCGGTGCAGACACACGGGCATCCGTCGGGCTACCTGGCGGCGGGTGCGTTCGCGGCCATCACGTACGCGTTGGTGGTCGACGGTCGTGACCTGCCCGAAGCGGTCGAGGTCGCGCTCGACCTGGTGGGACGACGGCCGGCGCACGGCGAGGTCACCGCCGCCCTGACGGCCGCGCTGGCGCTGGACAGGGCGGTCACGCCCGAGCGGGTCGAGACGCTCGGCGGCGGCTGGGTGGCCGAGGAGGCGCTGGCCATCGGCGTCTACGCGGCGCTCGCCCATCCGGACGACGTGCGGCGGGCGCTGCGCGCGGCGGTCAACCACTCGGGCGACAGCGACTCCACCGCGGCGATCGCCGGCCACCTGCTCGGCGCCTGGCATGGCGAGGAGGCCCTGCCGGCGGACTGGGTCGCCCGCGTCGAGCGGCGCGACGCGATCCTCGCGATGGGCGACGCGCTCGTGCGGGAGTTTTCGGGCGGTTAGGCGCGGAGGGTCGCGTTGAGGCGGGCGGCCTGGCGGGTGAGGTGGTCCCGCTCGGCCAGGTTGGGCGCCGACCGGGCGGCCTCCGCGTAGAGCCGGGCCGCCGTGGCGGGGTCGCCCGCGCGCTCGTGCAGGTAGGCCGCCGCCGCGGTGTGCCGGGGCAGCGCCGGGTCGAGCTTCGCCAGTGCCGCGAGGCCGGCCCGCGGGCCGTCGGCCTCACCGACCGCGACGGCGCGGTTGAGCCGGGCGACCGGGTTGTCGTTGAGCGCCAGCAACTCGTCGTACCACTCGACGATCTGCACCCAGTCGGTCTCCGCGGCCGCCTGCGCGTCGGCGTGCAGCGCGGCGATCGCGGCCTGAGCCTGGAACTCGCCCAGCCGGTCACGGGCGAGCGCCGCCTGCAGGATGTGCACGCCCTCGGCGATCGCCGCGGTGTCCCACAGGCCGCGGTCCTGCTCGGCCAGCGGGACGAGCGAGCCGTCGGCCCGGGTCCGGGCCGGGCGGCGGGCGTTGTGCAGCAGCATCAGCACGAGCAGCCCCGCGACCTCCTCGTGCGGGGTCATCGCCGCGAGCTGGCGGGTGAGCCGGATCGCCTCGGCGGCCAGGTCGACGTCGCCCGAGTAGCCCTCGTTGAAGACCAGGTAGAGCACCCGCAGCACGGTGCCGACGTCGCCGGGCTCGTTGAGCCGTACACCCGAGACCGTCTTCTTCGCCCGACTGATCCGCTGCGCCATGGTCGCCTCGGGTACGAGGTAGGCCTGCGCGATCTGCCGCGTGGTCAGGCCGCCGACCGCGCGCAGCGTCAGCGCGACGGCCGACGCCGGCGTCAGCGACGGGTGCGCGCAGAGGAAATAGAGCCGGAGCGTGTCGTCGGTCGCCTCGGCGGGGCCGGGCGCCGGCTCGCGCTCCACCTCGTCCTCGCGGCGCCGGCGGGAGGTGTCGGCCCGGGCGGCGTCGAGGAACTTCCGCCAGGCGACGGTGACCAACCAGCCCTTCGGGTCGCGGGGCGGCTCGTCGGGCCACACCCGGACCGCCTCGACCAGGGCGTCCTGGACGGCGTCCTCGGCCGCCGCGAAGTCAGCTCCGCGGCGGACGAGGACGCCGATCACCGTGGGGGTGAGGGACCGCAGCAGGGCCTCGTCCACGTCAGGGGTCACTCCGTGATGGTCGGGGGCGCGTGCAGGAAGGGGCGCAGCTCGAGCCACTCGTGGATCGGCTTGCCGCCGGCGCCCGGGGCCGCCGACAGCTCACCGGCGAGCTCGACCGCCCGCTCGTAGCTGTCGACGTCGATGACCATCCAGCCGGCGATCAGGTCCTTGGTCTCGGCGAACGGCCCGTCGGTGATCGGCGGCCGCCCCTCACCGTCGTACCGGACGAACGTGCCCTCGGGGGAGAGCGCCTGACCGTCCACGTACTCGCCGGTGCCCTCGAGCCGCTTGGCGAAGTCGTTCATGTATTTGATGTGCGCGGAGACCTCTTCGGGCGTCCACTGATCCATCGGCACGTCATTGACCGCCGCGGGGTTGCCCCGGTAGTGCTTGAGCAGCAGGTACTTGGCCATCATGTTCTCCTTCGTGCGGTACGTCCCATTGTCGTGGTGCTTACTTCGGGGACGGAGCCGCCTCCGGGTTCTCGACATTACCGTGGGGAGCGTGCCTGATTTTGGTCGTGAGCTGACGTTCGGATACTTCCTCGTGCCCAACGCCGCCGACCCGTTGCTCGCCACGGCGCGAGAGGTCGAGGAGCGCGGGCTCGACTGGGTCGGGGTGCAGGACCATCCCTACCAGCGCCGGTACGTCGACACGTTCGTGCTGTTGAGCGCCATCGCCGCCGGCACCAGCCGGGTGGGTGTGTTCCCCGACGTGGCCAACCTGCCGTTGCGCCCGCCGGCCGTCCTGGCCAAGGCCGCGGCCAGCATCGACGTGCTCAGCGGCGGCCGGTTCGAGCTCGGGCTGGGCGCCGGGTCCTTCTGGGACGCGATCGAGGCGTACGGCGGCCCGCGCCGGTCGCCGGGGGAGTCGCTGGACGCGCTCCGCGAGGCGATGGCCGTCATCCGCCTCGTTTGGAGCGGTCAGCGCAACCTGCGCTTCGACGGCCGGCACTACCGGCTGGCCGGCGCGCACTCCGGCCCGCTGCCGGCGCACGACATCGGGATCTGGCTCGGCGTCTACGGTCCCAGGGCGCTGGCTCTCGCCGGCCGGCTCGCCGACGGCTGGGTGCCGTCCCTGCGCGGCGAGATCACCCCGCTCGCCGAGGCGTCGGACCGCCTCGACGAGGCGGCGTCCACCGCCGGCCGGAACCCGGCCGACATCCGCCGGGTGCTCAACGTCAACGGCCGCATCACCGACGGCCCGACCGGCGGCCTGCTGAACGGACCCGTCGACCAGTGGGTGGACGAGCTCACCGACCTGGCGGTCGGCTACGGCTTCGACACGTTCCTGTTCTGGGGCGACGGCCCGGACCAGCTGCCCCGGTTCGCAGAGGAGGTCGTGCCGGCCGTCCGTCGCCAGGTGACCGGCGAGCGCGGCCGTTAGGGCCCGGCCGCGGCGGCAAGCGCGGCCTCGATGGACAGGGCCCGACCGTCGTCGACGGCCCCGGCGAACTCGGCGGCGGGCAGACCGGCCCGCACCCGCTCGACCGTCCGGCGTTCCAACTCGGTCACCGACGGCCAGGGAACGAGACCGATCGCCGCGCGGCCCGCGTCGGTGGCGCCCGCCATCCTGGCGGCGAGGCGGAGGTCGCCCCGGCGGAGCGCGGCCGCGCCGAGCGCGCCCAGACACCGGGTCAGGCCGTCGATGTGGGCGATCTCGCGGTAGCCGGCGATCGCGGTGTCCAGATAGGAGTCCGCGGGCCCCGCGCCGGCCAGCGCGTCCATGGCCAGGTCGTAGTGGACCTCGGCGTGCAGGTTGCGGTCGCCCAGCGCGCGGGCGATCTCCAGCGCCTCGTGGTGGCACTGCGCCGCCTCCGCCGGTCGGCCGTCGAGCGTCAGCAGCAGGCCGTAGTGGGACCGGACGTAGCCGGACACCAGGGCGTCCGCCGCCAGCGCCAGCGCGTCCGTGAACTCCGCGTGCGCCGGACCGTCCACCGTGTACGGCCGGACGATCGCGCGGGCCGAGACCAGCAGCGCGAGCCGGGCCGGTGGCTCCACCCGCCGCGCGGCCGGCAGCGTCTGGTCGAGCAGCGTCCCGGCCGCGGCGAAGGCGCCGTCGTTGAGCAGCCGGCTGGCCGTCAGCCAGCGCAGCGCCAGCCGGTCGCGCTCGGTACGCAGGCCGGCCGCGGGCAGCGCCTCGATCCGTTGCCAGAGCGCGGAGCGCTGCCGCAGGTGGCCGCGGGCCAGCATCCACACCCACACGTCGCCGATCGCGTGCAGCAGCGGGCCGGACGGCTGCCCGGTGCGGCCGGCCCAGTCCAGCACGACCTCGAGGTTGGGTCGTTCGCTGTCGAGCCGGCGCAACCCGAGATCCCCGGAGCCGAGGCCGGTCGACGCCGCTTCGAGGACGTCGAGGATCCGCCGGTGCAGCCGGCCGAGCGTGTCGTCGGCCGGGTCGTGGCGGCTGGCGGCGTACCGGCGGATCGGTTCCGGGAGCGCGAAACCGTGCTGCCCGTCCGGGCGCTCGGCCACGTTCACCAGGCTGCCGTCCAGCAGCCGGGACAGGTCGTCGATCACGTCGGTGGCGTCGCCGCCGCAGACCGCGACGACGTCGTCGACCGTGAACGGTGCCGCGAACACCGACAGCCGCGCGAACAGCTCCCGGGCCGACGCGGGCAGCAGGTCGTAGCTCCAGGCGACCGTGTTGGCCAGGGTCTGCTGGCGATCCGGGAGGTCAGCGAAGGCGCCGGGTCGATCGAGCCGCTCGTAGAGCCGCTCGATCATCTGGTCGGGTGTGAGCACCCGCATCCAGGCGGCCGCGAGCTCCAGGGCCAGCGGCAGGCCGCCCAGCCGGCGGCACAGCTCGGCCAGCGCCGGCGCGTTCTCCTCGGTCAGCGCGAACCCGGGCCGGACGTCGCGGACGCGCTCGACCAGCAGTCGCAGCGCGGGCGCCCGGGCCAGCTCCGCGGCGGTCGCGCCGACGGGCGGCACGGCCAGCGCCTCGACCCGCAACTCCCGCTCGCCGCGCACCCGCAGCGCCGTCCGGCTGGTGACCAGGACGCGCAGCCGCGGCGCCCGGCGGATCAGGTCGGCCAGCACCGGTGCCGCCGCGGCGACGTGCTCGAAGTTGTCGACGACGAGCAGCATGTCCCGCGTGGCCAGCGCGCGGTGCAGCGCGTCCAGCGGTCCCTCGTTGCCCTGCCCCACCACGCCGAGGGCGGCCGCGAGCGCGTCGGGCACGAGCGCGGCGGCCGTGACCGGCGCGAGGTCGACGAACGCGACGCCGTCGGGCCAGGCGGCCGCGCCCCGTGCCATGGCGGCCAGGGCCAGGCTCGTCTTGCCGATCCCGCCGGCGCCGGTCAGCACGACGAGCCGGCGGTCCCGCAGGTCGGCCAGGATCCGCGCGATGTCGTCGTCGCGGCCGAGCAGCGCGGTGGCCGGTGCCGGCGGCGTCGCCACCCGCGGGCCGCGCTGGTCGAACCGCTCCGCGAGCACCGTCGCGAGGTCGGTCAGGATCAGCTCGCGCAGCTCGGCGGCGTCGGAGAAGCGCTTGTAGGCGGCCTGTCCGTCCGCCTTGATCCCGTCGAGCATCCGGGCCAACGCCGGCTCCCGGTCGGGCGCGGGCGACCTGACGTACAGGAGGCGTGGCATCCCCGTCGCCAGCTCGAACTCGTCCTCGAGCCCCGAGCGGGTCATGCCCGGCCCGACCCATCCGTAGCTCTCCGCGTAGATGCCGAGGAAGATGTCGGACTGCGCCAGATAGGCGCGATAGACCGCCTGTGCGGGATGCGGCCGCGCACCGGACTCGAACATCACCGGAAACAGCCGCAACTGCTCGATCGCGGCCCGGGCGGCGTCGCGCTCGGCAGCCAGTTCCATCAGGGTCGAGGACACGAACACCCGTAGGCGATGGTCCGGCGTCCTGATGGCGGCCGGCCGGTGCGCTCCGCTGTCAGCCATCCCTCCCCACGCTAACGCCGGGATCCGGGGGCGGGCCCACCCCCGGAGACCGTCAGCTAGGCGGGGTGCACGGCGAAGCGCCGGGCTTCCGCGTCGATGGCGGCGATGCGGACCGGGACGACCGTGCCCTCCTCGAGCGGGGTCGGCCATTCGCGCGCGGGCGCGAAGCCGTCGACCTCGCCGATGCGGACGAACGCGCCGAACGGCACGACGCTCACGACGTCACCGTGGACGACCGAGCCGACCGTGAAACGGGCCGCGAACGCGGACCAGGCCTCGTCTGGGACTGGCATGTCAGAAATTCACCTCCTCTCGACGACATGCGTGGCATGGCGGAGCGGAGGTGCCGGCGGGCCGCGGGCCCGCGTGGTGGTCAAGAGATGGCCGGGTAACCGTTCGACGAAAGGCCCATCGCAAGGGCCGACCCGGCAGTCACCCGGCCATCATAGGTGCGTCAGAGCGTCAGCGTCCACGAGTTGAGGTAGCCGGTGTCGGCGGAGGCCGCGTCGCGTACCCGCAGCTTCCAGGCGCCGTTGCGGGCCTCGCTCGACAGGTTGACCGTGTAGGTCTGGTCGAGGTTGTCGGCGCTGCCGCCGCTGCGGTTGTGCAGCGTGTAGAGGCTGCCGTCCGGTGCCACGAGCGTCACGACCAGATCACCACGGTACGTGTGCACGATGTGCACCTCGACCGACGAGGTGGTGGACGCGTTGCCGGCGCAGCCCGACACGGTGATGGTGCTCTCCACGGTGGACACGTCGGGGATCGTCAGGTCGGTCCCGTTGGTGTTGGCGCCGCAGCCGCCGACCGGGTTGACGGTCCAGGTGTACGAGGTGCTGCCGGAGCCGCCGGCCGAGGCGGTCGCCGTCACCGTGGTGGTGTACGAGCCGGCCGTGGTCGGGGTGCCGGTCACCGTCCCGGTGGACGACGAGATCGACAGGCCCGGCGGCAGCCCGGTCGCCGACCAGGTGTACGGCGCGGTGCCGCCGGAGGCGGTGTGCGTGGCGGAGACCGCGGTGCCGACGGTGGAGGTGCGGTTGCCCGGGTTGCCGACGGCGACACCGCCGCCGGGCGGGCCCCCGCCCAGCGAGATCGCGGCCGAGAGGATGTCGGCGGCGAAGTAGCGCACCTCGGTGTAGACGCCCGGCGCGTTGGGCTGGGCGCACCCGATGCCCCACGAGGTGATGCCCACCTGGACCCACTCGTTGGCCGCGTTGCGCTTGAACATCGGGCCGCCGGAGTCGCCCTGGCAGGTGTCGATGCCGCCGCCGGGCAGGATGCCGGCGCAGATCTCCTCGTTCGGGATCAGGCCCGAGTAGCTGCCGCCCTGCGCGGCGCAGGTGCTGTCGCTGATGAACGGCACCGTCGCCTTGCGCAGGTAGCGGGACTGGCCGCCGCCCTGCGTGGTGGCGCCCCAGCCGGCCACCGTGAACGACCCGTTGTGCAGCGAGGTGTCCGTGGCGATCTTCAGCAGCGGGCTGTTGATCGGGCTCGACAGCCGGATCAGCGCCCAGTCCTTGCCGTCACCGGTGTAGCCGGGCGCCCGGTAGACGTAGTTGGACTGGCGGGTCGTCCGGGTCGGGTCCTGCAGGTCGACGACGCCCCACGTCGCCGTGATCGACGTGTTGTTGCCGGTGCCGCCGACGCAGTGCGCGGCGGTGAGCACCAGGCTCGGCGTGTACATCGCGCCGCCGCAGCCCATCGAGAGCCGCACCATCCACGGGAACTCGCCGGCGCCGGCCAGCGTGCCGCCGACGACCTGGTCGGGACCGCTGGGCACGGGCTCGGGTGCGGCGCTGGCCGGGCCGGCGAGCGCCCCGCCGCTCGCCGCCAGCGCCGCCGCGGTGACGGCGCAGAGCAGGATCCGTCGTAGTCGGGTCAAAGCGTCCTCCCCCTCGAACCTTGTGGGTTTCGGGGAATTTAACGCCTTCGATTGATTGGCTCGTCATACCGAAAACACAGGGGGTCGCGCGTGATGGGGCTCAGTTCGGGCTGATGTTCTGGTTGAGGTGGAAGACGTTCGCCGGATCCCAGGCGCGCTTCAGCTCGGCCAGCCGGGCCAGCTTCGCCGCCCCGAAGGCCCGCCGGACGCCGGCGGCACCCTCGTCGCTGATGGTGTTGAGATACACCCCGCTGGAGTACGGCGTCAGCGGCGCGGCGGCGGACCGGGCGGCCGCCATCCGCTCGGCATCCTGCGCCGGGTCGCTCCACCGGGCGGCGGCGACGAGTTCGAAGAGCGTGCCCCGCTGGCCGTACGCGGCGTCGTCGTCGGACACGTCCGCGATGGCGCCGCCGTAGGCCTGCAGCGACATCGCCGGCCGCAGCGCGGGATCGCCGTCGCCGCGCGCGACGATCGCGGCGGCCGCCTCGACCGGGAAGCGGTCGAGGTAGAGACCCTTCCAGTAGCGGCGGAAGTGGTGCCCGCCGGTGCTGTCCTCGATCGTCTGCAGCTCCAGATAGGACAGTTCGCGGACGCTCTCCCGGCGGGCGCGGCCCAGGCCCGCGACGTCGGCGGTGAGCGTCCGGCCCCGGGCCGGGTCGCCGCCGACCCAGACGAACCCGACGTCGACGCCGTCCGCGCTGGACGTGGCGGTGAAGGTGGCCTCCCGCGGCGCCGCCGCGCTCAGCTCGCGCCAACCCTCCAGCACCTCGACGGCGCCGGCCGGGTCGAAGGTCCAGTTGGCCAGCAGCGCCCGGGTGCCCACCTCGTGGAGGCGGAACTCGAACATCGTGACGATGCCGAAGTTGCCGCCACCACCGCGCAGGCCCCAGAACAGGTCCGGGTGCTCGGTGGGCGACGCGGTGACCACGGCCCCGTCGGCGGTTACCACCTCGTACGACAGGACGTTGTCGCAGGACAGCCCGTACTGGCGGGCCAACCAGCCCATCCCGCCGCCGAGGGTGAGGCCGCCGACGCCCGTGTGCGAGACGTTGCCGGCCGTGGTGGCCAGCCCATGCTCCTGCGCCGCCCGGTCGAGCGCGCCGAGCAGCGCGCCGCCCTGGACCCGGGCCCGCCGGGTGCGCGGGTCGACGGTCACACCGCCCATCGGGGTCAGATCGATCATCAACCCGTCAGCGGGTACGGCGAGGCCGAGCACGCTGTGGCCGCCACAGCGCACGCCGATCTCGAGGTCGTGCTCGCGGGCGTAGCGGACCGCGTTGACCACGTCGGTGACCGTGCCGCAGCGCACGATCAGCCGGGGCCGGCGGTCGACCATCGCGTTCCAGACGGAGCGGGCGTCGTCGTAGCCGGTGTCGGTGGGGGAGAGGACCTGGCCGGTGAGGGATGTCGTCGTCATGTCACCAACGGTGCCAAGAATCGGTACAGCCAATAAGCTCCGATTCCATGGTGGAATCCTGGACCAATTCGAGCGCCGCCACCGACCTGATGATCCCGCTCGACCGGGCCGCACCCGTCGCGCTGCACCGCCAGATCGAGTCCGCCATCCGCGACCGGATCCGCACCGGCCGGCTGCCGCTGGGCGCCTCGCTGCCGCCCACCCGCACGCTCGCCGCGGACCTGGGCGTGTCCCGCGGCATCGTCGTGGAGGCCTACCAGCAGCTCGTCGCCGAGGGTTACCTGAGCAGCCGGCCGGGCGGCTACACGCGGGTTGCGGCCGGCCCGGGGGTGGCGGCGGCACCGGTCGCGCCGGCGGGTCCGCCCAGACCGGTCCGGATCGACTTCGGGTACGGGCGGGCCGACGTCCAGCACTTCCCCCGGGCGGCCTGGCTGCGGTCGCTGCGCCGGGTGCTCACCACGGCGCCCAACGACCGGCTCGGCTACTCGCCCGGCCGCGGCCTGCCCGAGCTCCGGCTGGCGCTCGCGGACTATCTCAACCGGGTCCGCGGCACGCTGGCCACGCCCGACACGACCGTCGTCACCAACGGTTTCGCGCAGGGCATCGCGCTGGTCCTCCAGGTGCTCGCCGCGCGCGGTGCCCGCCGGATCGCGGTCGAGGACCCGTCACCCGACGACGACGCCCGGCTGCACGCCCGCGCCGCCGGCCTCGAGGTGGTCGGCGTGCCGGTCGACGCCGACGGGGTCGACGTGCGCGCGCTGGCCGAGGTGCGCGCCGACGCGCTGGTGCTGACGCCGTCGCACCAGTGGCCGACCGGCGGCGTGCTGCCGGCCGCCGCCCGGGCCGCGGTGCTGCGCTGGGCGACCGACAACGACGCCGTCGTGGTCGAGGACGACTACGACGCCGAGTACCGCTACGACCGGTCGCCGGTCGGCGCGCTGCAGGGCCTCGACCCCGACCGCGTGGTCTACGCCGGCACGGCCAGCAAGACACTCGCGCCGGGGCTGCGGATCGGCTGGCTGGTGGCGCCGCCCGCGCTGGCCGACGCGATCGCGACGGCCAAGATCACCGCGGACCGCGGCTCGTCCGCGTTCGACCAGCTCGCCTTCGCCGACTTCCTGGCGCGCGGCGAGTTCGACCGGCACCTGCGCCGGATGCGGCCGATCTACCGGCGCCGCCGCGACGCGATGTTGGCCGCACTGGCCACGCACCTACCCGCCGTCCGCCCCGCCGGCGTGGCGGCCGGTCTGCACCTGGTCGCCTGGCTCCCGCCGCACCTGGACGAGGAGACCGTCGTCGCCGCCGGACTCGAGCGCGGCGTCGGCGTCCACGGCGTCGGCCCGTACCGGCTCGCGCCCGGGCCGCCCGGCCTCATCTTCGGCTACGCCACCCTCGACCCGCCGGCCATCGACGAGGGGCTCGCCCTGCTCGCCGCCGCCCTGCGCCGGGACTAGCGCGGCGACCTCGGTGGCGGCGATGTCGTGGGCGGTGTAGGCGCCCTGGCCGGCCGCCGTCGTCGCGATCACCGTCGCGAGGCCGAGCCGGCGCTGGAAGAACGACTGCTTGACCACCCAGCCGATCACGGCATCCTGGCGCAGCGCGGACGTCGAACGGGTCGGCACCCCGGACCGGACCACCAGATAGCCGTCGTGCACAGCGTGACCCAGGCTGCGGTACGCGACGACCGCACCGGCCGTGGTGACCGTCAGCAGCGCGGGGAACAGCCAGAGCGCCGAGGCGGCGGAGAGCGGGCCGGTGAAGCGGTCGTCGAGCAGCAGCGTCACGGTGGTGCCGACGGCCGACCAGACGAACGCCTTGACCAGCCGGCGGCGCAGCGCGGCGGGGGGTGCCGGGCGCAGCGGCCGGGACATGACGTCGCTGCCCAGGATCCGGGCCGCGGTCGACCGGGCCGCGGTGATCGGGCCGCGCGGGAGGATGGTCGCCCCCGCCGTCGAGCTCCACAGGCTGATCCCGGTCGTGATCAGGCTGGTGTCGGCGACGCCGAGCCAGCGCCAGAGCTGCGGCTCGTTGATCTGTATCCCGCGGATGCGGTGTTCCTCGCGGTCGACGGACTGGGTACGCAGCAGCCCCTGGGTCGTGCGCAGCGAGCCGGTCGGGGTGCGGGTGAGCCGGAAGTCCCAGTGCGAGGTGACGAAGCCGGCGACCAGGCCGGCGCTGCCGACGACCAGGAAACCGACCGTGGCGACGGCGACGACCCACCCGATCGGCACGCCGTCGGCCAGCGTGCGGGCGTGGTCGAGCGCGTCGTAGCCGAACAGCCGGCCCAACCAGTAGCCACCCCAGATCAGGCCGGCGCCGCTGAACAGGGCATAGATGTTGAGCACGTTGTAGAAGATCCAGCTCGGCTGGAACCGGGCGAGGGTCTCGCCGGCCGGGGCCGCGTCCGTCTCTGTCTCCGGCTCCGTGGACGGCGAGGGCGACGGCGCTGCGGTCGCGTCGAGGATCTCGTGCAGCCGGCGCGCGGTGTCGGCCGAGACGGCGTCGATGCGCAGCGCGGCGGTCGCGCCGGCGACACCGGTCAGGCCGGCGCCCACCGTGACCACCCGCAACCCGAACAGCCGGTGCGTGAGCCGGGCATCGCTGCCCACGCTGCGGATCCGGTCGCGGGCGATCCAGCGTTCCTTGCGCGTGAACAGGCCGCCGCGGACCTCGACCCGCTCGTCGGTGATCCGGTAGCGGGTGGTGGCCCAGCGGGCCATGTCGGCGGCCGCGCGGGTGACGCCGAGCACCGCGATCGCCAGGGCCGGCCAGGCGTCGCCGGGCTCGAGACCGAGCACGCCCGCGGCGATCGCGGTCGGCACCAGCGACACCGCCGCGCGGACGAGGTCGACCGCGATCACCTTGCGGTCGAGCCGCTGCCAGGTCACGTGGCATCCCCGGCCGTGCGGCCGACGATCGCGGTCAGCCGGGCCGCGACCTCGGTCGCCTGCGCGTCCGGCAGGGCCATGAGCTGCACCGGTCCGCTGGCGGAGGCCGTGGTCACGGTCACGGTGGCCAGCCCGAGCGCCCGCTGCAGCGGGCCCCGGGTGGCGTCGACGGTCTGGATCCGGGACAGCGGGGCGACCCGCCACTCCCGGACGAACCATCCGGACAGGGCGTACACGGCGTCGTCGGTCGTCTCCCAGCGATGGACGCGGTAGCGCCACGAGGGCACCACCGCGGCGTGCACGGCCATCAGCACGGCCAGGGCGATCAGCGCCGGGCCGAGCCAGGATCGCCACGACTCGACGAACACGAAGACGATCAGGCCGGCGAGCAGCGGTATCGCGGCGCCGATCACGGCGCGCAGCGTCCACCAGAGCACGGCCTTGGGTGCGACGCGATGACGTGGCGGGTGCAGTCCCAGATCCCCCATCGACACAGCGTGCCGGTCCGGCGTGACCGACGCCACTATCCATGGGCTACGCGCCCTGGCCGGTCGGCCAGAATTCCTGGTCGGGTGACGGGCGCCGGGCGACGTACCCTCGCGGCATGACCGAACACCCGTTCCACGCCCCGCGCTGGCTGCTGCCCGCGGAGTTGGCGGGCTTCTCGGTCGACGCGCCGCGGCGCCGCCGCACGGTCCGTGACTGGCTGGCGGACACCGTCCTGTTCCTGGTGGCACTCAGTTTCATGGTGGTCAATTCGGAGGACACGCCGTACTACGCCGGTGCGGTGCCGGGCTGGTTCCACACGGTCGACCCGTTCGTCACCCTCGCGGCGTGCCTCGCGCTGTGGTGGCGCCGGCGGCTTCCCCTGGCGGTCGCGGGATTCGTGTTCGTCATCTACATGATCGGCGACAGCGCGTCCGGCGCCGCGCTGGTCGCGGTGTTGACCGTCGCGGTGCATCGCGGCTGGCTGGTGTCGGTCCCGGTGGCTTTGGCCTTCCTGGTGCCGTCGCTCTGGTTCAGCTTCTCGCACCCGCCGCCCACCGTGCCGTGGCAGGCGATGGCGGTGATCGTGTTCCTGATGTTCGTCGTGCCCCTCGTCTGGGGGATGGCGGTGCGGTCGCGCCGCCAGGTCGTGGTCGGCCTGCGCCGCGCCGCCGAGTGGGCCGCGCGGGACCACGAGCACCGGCTGGCCGACACGCGCCGGGCCGAACGCGCGCGGATCGCGCGGGAGATGCACGACACGCTCGCCCACCGGATCTCGCTGATCTCGGTGCACGCGGGGGCGCTCGCCTATCGCACCGCCCAGGCCGACGCGGGTGCCGGACGGCCGCTGGACGCCGCCGACGTGGGCGCCGCGATCGACGTGATCCACGGCAACGCCCGGCGGGCACTGGTGGAACTCGGTGACGTGCTCGCCGTGCTGCGCACCGGTGACGAGGAACCGGAGCCGTCCGACGCCGGGCCGCCGCAGCCGCGGATCGCCGACATCGGCCGGCTCGTCACCGACGCCGAGGCGGTGGGCCAGCGGGTCGCGGTGACGGTCGAGTGCGCGCCCACCGACACGCTGCGCGCCGCCGTGCAGCGCACCGTCTATCGCACCGTCCAAGAAGGACTGACGAACGCCCGCAAGCACGCGCCCGGCGCGAAGGTGGAGGTGCGGGTCACCGGTGCGCCTGGGGAGGGCGTGGTGGCCACCGTCAGCAACCCGCTGGCGCCCGGGTCGGTCAGCGCGATCCCGGGCGCCGGTGTGGGGTTGGCCGGGCTGGCCGAGCGGGTCGCGCTGGACGGCGGCACCCTGGAGCACGGCGCGGAGCGGGGGTGCTTCCGGTTGGTCACCCGGCTACCGTGGCCGGCATGACGGAGCCGGTGCGGGTGCTGCTCGTCGACGACGACGCGCTCGTGCGGGCCGGGCTGCGGCTGATGCTGGGCGGCGCGCCCGACATCGAGGTGGTCGGCGAGGCGGTCGACGGCGCGTCGGTGCCCGACCAGGTCACCCGGACCCGCCCCGACGTGGTGCTGATGGACGTGCGGATGCCGGTGGTCGACGGCATCGCCGCGACGCGGGCGCTCGCCGGGACCCGCCCGGCGGTGATCGTGCTGACCACCTTCGACGCCGACGCCACCGTCGTCGAGGCGCTGCGGGCCGGTGCGGCGGGCTTCCTGCTCAAGCACACGCCGCCGGAGCAGATCGTCGAGGCGGTGCGCCGGGCGGCGGCCGGTGAGCCGGTGCTCTCGCCGAGCGTCGCGCGGACGCTGATCGAGCACGTCGCGGCCGGCGTCGGCACCACCCGGCGCGACCGGGCGCGGCAGCGGCTCGCGGTGCTCTCGGAGCGGGAGCGGGCGGTGGCCGAGGCGGTCGCGGAGGGTCTGTCCAACGGCGACATCGCGGAGCGCCTCTACATGTCGGTCGGCACGGTCAAGGCCCACCTGTCCAGCGCCCTGACCAAACTCGACCTGACCAACCGGATCCAACTGGCGTTGCTGGCCCACGACGCCGACGAGAGCTAAGTGCGAAATCCGCTTGCGTGGGCTGTTAGACAGGTCGCATGACGACCGTGCGCCCGGGCACCCTCGACGACGCGGGGCCCTTCCTCCAGATCCGCCGCCAGGTCTTCCCCTGGGGGGTCAACACCGTCGCCGGGCTGCGGCACGGTTGGGAGCTCTCGCTGCGCAACGCCAAGGGCGCCTTCTTCGCCGTCGACGACGAGCAGGGGCTGGCCGGCTTCGCCCGCTGTGACCTCAACATCTGGACCTCCGAAGCCGGCGCCTGTGGCGCCATGGTGGTCGTCCGGCCCGACGCCCGCGGGCGGGGCATCGGCAGCGCGCTGCTCGCCGCGGCCGAGGCGCACCTGCGTTCGATCGGCGGCAGCAAGCTGGTCGCCTACGCCCTCGACGAGCCCGACACGTTGCGGTTCCTCGAGAAGCGCGGCTTCACGCTCACGCACGAGGCCCGCTACCAGCGGCTCCTCCTCGCCGACCTGCCGCCGGCACCACCGATCCCGCCGGGCGTCACCATCAAGACGGCGGCCGAGATCGGTCCCGAGGCCGTCTACGCGGTCGACAGCGAGGCGATGCTCGACGAGCCGTCCGACACGCCCTATGACAAGGTCGAATACGCCGACTGGCTCGAGGACATCTGGGAAGGCCCCAACGTCGACCGCGACCTGAGCCTGGTCGTGCTCGTCGACGGCGTTCCGGCCACGCACACCTTCCTCTACGTCGACCGCGAGTCGGGGCGGTTCATGTCGACCGGCACCGGCACCCGGCGGGCCTACCGGGGTCGCGGCCTGGCGAAGATCGCCAAGTCGGTCGCCTTCCGGCGGGCGCGTGACGCCGGGCTCGTCGAGGGCTACACCGGCAACGACGAGGTCAACAAGCCGATGCTCGCGATCAACGAGTGGCTCGGCTACCAGCCGATCGGCTCCGAGCGCTCGGCCGTCAAGACACTCTGACCACACGCGCAACGGGCCGAGGGTAACCCGACCTGGGCGATCGCGGCCCGGATCCCGGGTTCGGCCCGACCGTCCGGCCGGTCTTCCTACCGTGGAAAACGGGGGGAGATCGGCCATGCTTTCTACTGCGCTGTCCCTCGCGCTCCTGGCACCCGCGCTGCCCGTCGTGGCGGCGCCGGCGGCGGCCCAGCCCGACGCCAGCCAGGTCGACGTGGCGGCCACCAGCAGCGGACAGCACGACGCGGACTATCGCGTCGTGGTCCGCAACCGCACCGAGGCACCGACCGAGTTGACGCTGCGCCAGAGCGTTCCCGACGGTGCCCGCGTGACGGCCCTGAGCCCGGCACCCGGGCCGGGCGGTTCGCCCGGCCCGGGGTCGCCGAACGAACTCGTCTGGCCGGTGCGCCTCGGCCCGTACGAGAGCGCCACGCTGACCACGACGGTCGAGTCGCGCGCCGACGACGGTGCCGCGCTGTCCACCGCCGCCTGTGCCTACGTCGGCTGGGCCGGCGAGCCCGCCGACTGCTCGGCCACGACGTGGACGCCCGCCGGCCCGGCCGTCGTCGCGGACCAGCCGGGCCCGTGGTGGCGACACTGGTGGGTGCCGGCACTGGCCGGTCTGCTGATCGTCGCGACCGTCCTGTTCGCCCGGTACGGCTGGCCGCGCGCCGCCGCCCGGATCGCGGCGCTGACCGACCGGGGCCGCGCCGGCTTGGCCGTGGCGACCGCACTGGTGCTGCTGGCCGGCCTCGGCGTGCTCGCGGTCGGGCTGGCCCTGCCCCGGTTCGCGTCCGCGGCCGCGACGGCGCACCGCACACCGGCGTCGGGCTGGCTCGGCACCGCGACGGCGGGACCGGTCGGCACACCGTTGCGGGAGAACGCGTTCGAGTTCACCGCCTACCGGTTCGCCTGCGTGCCGGAGGGCGGCGGCCAGCGGTGCACGGCTGTCGTCGGCGTGACCAAGCACAGCGCGGCGCCGGAGCACTGGCATCCCTACCTGCAACGGCTCGCGGTCGCGGGCGGCCAGCCCGTGGCGACCGACGTGATGGCGACCCGGGCGGCCAACGGCGGCAAGAACGTGTTCGACGCGCCCGTCGTGCCCGGCCACCGCGTGCTCACCCAGCTCACCTGGGCGGTGCCCGCCGGTGCCGAGCCGGCGACGCTGGAACTGCGCAGCGGCGCCTTCGCGCAGGGCGTACGCGTCAGCTTGTGAGCGCGAACCAGGTCATCGCCTGGCCGTGCCCGCGGGCGTAGGCCAACGGCGTGCCGTCGAGGGTGAGCACGTTGTGGAAACCGGGGCCGGGCGGGGCCGGCAGGTCGCGCAGCCCCAGCACGTCGGGCGACTCGAGCGAGATCCAGTGGCCGGGCAGGTCGCGGGCCAGCGCGACGAAGGCTTCCCGCTGCGGCGTGGGCACCTGGTAGAGCACCGACGTGTGGAACACCACCAGCGTCGCGCCGGCAGGCGCCTGTGCCGCCAGTGCCGGCAGGTCGTCGACCAGGTCGCCGCGGACCAGCAGCGGCGGGTCGGCGGCGGCGACCCGGGCCGCCGCCCGCAGCCGGTCGCGGCGGTGCTGGTGCTCCGGCCAGATCAGCGCGTCGAGCCAGGCCACGTCGGCGGGATCGGTGACGTCGAGCGGGTTCAGGTCGAGGCCGGCCCGCCAGACCACCTCCGGCAGGGCGGCCGGCGGTGTGACGCCGGTGGCGGCGCAGTCCAGCAGCGGCGCTCCGCTGCCGACGACCTGGTCGCCGTAGCGGTACGCGTACCGGTCCGGGTAGAGGTTGAGCCCGGCGGACGCGCCGACCTCGAGCAGCGCGAGCGGCTGGGGCAGGGCGGCCAGCACCGGCAGCAGGACGGCGCACCGGCCGGCCTCGTTGGTCTGGGTCGCCCGGGTGCGCATCGCCGGCTCGATCGCCGGCCAGTTGGCGAGCGCGTACGCCCGGAACGCGGTCGGCTCCTCGACCGGGCCGCCGAGCCAGCGCACCACGCCGAACAGCAGGTTGGGCTGGCGCTTGGCCTCCGGCAGCCGGTCGAGCAGCGCCATCAGGTCGTCGTCGCCCGCGACCGCCGCCGCCAGCCGTTCGTAGGCGGGTGAGACGCCGCGCGCCTCACCCGCCGCGAATTCCGCGTACCTCGTGGCCGTCGTCATGACGACCATTGTGCGGCAGTCAGCAGGGGCCGAGGTCCCGCCACTGCGCGGTCCAGCCGGGCTCCGAGCCCTGCGTCCACCAGTTCGCCTGCCACAGCCGCAACTGGCCCGACCGGTTCCGGTGCTTGACCCGCTGGCCCTCGAGATAGACGGTGCCCCAGTTCCAGGCCGGCGCGTTGGAGCAGTTCTGCGTGGGCGGGTTGGTCGGGTTCTGCGTCGGTGGGTTCGTGGGGTTCTGCGTGGGCGGGTTCGTGGGGTTCTGGGTCGGCGGGTTCGTCGGGCAGTTGCCGTTGCCGACCGTGTCGGTGTGCGCGGTGCCGGTCGAGCGCAGCCCGGACACCCGGGACGCGACCTGCGCCGGCGTCAGCACCTCGCTGCCCGCGTAGTAGAGCCAGTCGACCTGCTGGTTGTAGACGCTGCGACCGCCGGTGTGCGCGGCCGTGTCGATGAACCACAGGTTGAAGTTGATCGACATGTTCGTCTCGGGGTAGTACTGGTCGCCGTGGCCGGCGAACTGCACGCCGTCGACGTAGTACTTGACCCGGCCGCCCGAGACGGTGAACTGCAGGTCGTGCCAGCCGTTGAAGCTCTGCCGCTGCGCGGTGTGCGTGTTGACGGCCTGCCACGGCTCGTTCTGGTAGGTCTCCCAGGTCGTCTGGTAGAAGATCGGCCCGGTCTCGCCCCACCCGCCGTTCGGCAGGTACTCGAAGTCGATCTCGCCGTAGTTCGGGTCGAGCGGCCGGTCCAGCGGCGTGATGGTGAAGAACGTCTCGACCAGGTGGTCGCCGTCGGTGCCGGAGACCGGGGCGTCGGCGAACTTCACCCGGGCCGCGTACGTGCCCTCGAAGAACTTCCGCTGGTGGAACATCTCGGCGTGCGAGGTGCCGCCGGCGGTGCCGTCCGTGGCCGCCGCGAGTTGCAGCACCTTCTGGCCGTCCACGGTCGGGAAGGTCACATTGGACGCCGGCCAGGCGGCGCCGGGGACGCCGGGGCCGCCGGCGTTGGTGCGGACGGTCCAGTTG
>NZ_BONE01000086.1 GCF_016862555.1 Asanoa siamensis
AGCCCTTCGCCTGACCCCGCGGCCCGCGCAGGGACCGGAACGACGGGGACCCGCGCGGGCCCCCGTCGTCCTCGTCAGGCGCAGGCCGGATACAGGCGCCGGGTGCCGGTCCCGTAGGCCGCCCTGTCGCTGAAGCGGCAGCCGTAGTCCGGGGCCGCCACCGACCGTGGGTCGAGGCGGTCGCCGGCCGGCCGGCGGTCGTGGCGGACCCAGTTCACCAGGTCGTCCCACGCCGTGCCGACCTCCGCCGGGCTGAACTCGCAGTGTTCCGTCGCCCGGATCGCGCGTTGGACCAGCAGCCGGGCGCGGCCGTGGCGGTCCACGTCGGCCTTGTACTGCTGCTCGTTGACGAACGGCACGAACATGTCGCCCAGGCTGTGCAGCGACAGCACCGGCACGCGCGGGCGGCCCTCGATCCGCGGGACCTGGGTCAGCCGTGGCGACAGGCGCTGCGCCAACTCCTCGGGTGCGACCCGGCGCACCGACCGGTTGACGTTCACCGGCGCGTTCGGCGCGTACCGCGTGAAGACGTTCGTCGAGATCAGGCCCGGGTCCTGTGCCGGCGTGTCCGACGCCTCGGGCGGTGCCCCGAGCCCGAACAGGAAGTCCTTCCAGTACGCGAACGAGGCCGCCGCGCCCGGGCGGGGGCCGCCGCTCTGGTTGACGACGATGTCGCGGAACTGCCGGCCCGCCGCGTCGGTGGGCTCCGGCGCCGTCGGGCTCAGCCCGACCAGGCCGAGCCGGGCCTGTGTCGCCGGTACGACCGTGCCCAGATAGTCGGGACCCGCGGGGTACGAGGCGACGCCGCTCAGCGCCTCCGCGGTCAGTTGGAAGTCGAGGAAGTAGTCGATCAGCCGCTGGTCACCCATCACCCCGCAGAGCGGCAGGGCGCCGTCGTAGAGCCCGGGGTATTCCTCCAGCGACCGCCCGATGACGTAGCCACCCATCGACACGCCCGCGATGTACGTCCGGTGTGGACGGCGGACCAGGCCACCGAACAGGTCGGCCAACTCCTTCGTGCTGACCACGCCGGCCCGGATGTCGAAGCCGTTGCCGGAGTAGGAGGACGCCGCCCAGGCGTACCCCTGGTCGAGCAGGCGTTGCCGCATCCCGTACGACGGCGGGTCGACGGTCAGCACCGTCCCCTGGCCGCGGTAGCCGTGCGCCCACATCACCAGGTCGCCGTTCCAGCGCGGTGGCACCTCGATGATGTAGGCCGCGTGCCGGTGCGTGCCCTGCCGCACCGTCGTCGGCCGACCGTCCACGGTGGCCGGTGTCAGGGCGGGGTTGACGATCGTGTAGCCGGGAAGGGGCTGGTTGCCGGGTGTGCCCCCGGCGGCCGCCACCGAAGGGACGGTGGTCACGGCGGTGACGGCGGCCACCGTGCTCACCAGGACGCGGAACAGGAGGGTACGGCGCATCGTCGCGCTCCTCCCAGAAGAGGCAGGGAAATCGACGGTAGGCATCCGGTGTGACGGGTGTCAATACTGCACTGGCAGTGCGCAAACCACGGGGCATCGAAGGACTTGACCGGCCCGGCGAACGCTGGCTAGCGTCCTGACCGACGTTGATCGATATCCACGGGGGAGGCTCCACCATGCCCGCTCGTACGTTCGCCGCCCGGCTCGCCGTCGTCGGCGCCGTCGCCGCCGCGGTCACCGCGGTCGCCGCCGCGCCCGCCCAGGCCGGCATCTACACCTGGCACTTCCAGGGCAGCCAGGCCAGCAACGCCGACTGCGTGGCCGCCGGCACCGCCGCGGTCCGCTCCGGCGACGCCGACGTCTACCGCTGCAGCGGCGCCGCCGGCACCGAGCTGTATTTCGGTTACGTCTGGTAGGTCGCCGCTGGTAGCTTCCGCGGTCGTGACGACCGAGGACTACCGCACGATCAATCGCGCCAACTGGGACGAGCGCGCGCCCGCGCACGCCGCGTCGCCGGACTACGGGCTCGACCGGTTCGCCGCCGACCCGGCGCACCTGAGCCACACTGTCCGCTTCGACGTGCCGCGCCTGGGCGACCTGCGCGGGCTGCGCGGCGTCCACCTGCAGAGCCACATCGGCCACGACACCGTCTCGCTGTCGCGTCTCGGCGCCCGGATGACCGGCCTCGACTTCTCGCCGGCGTCGGTCGCCGAAGCGCGCCGGCTGGCGGAGCGGATCGGAGACCCGACCGAGTTCGTCGAGTCCGACGTGTACGCCGCCGCGGACGTGCTGCCGAACGCGGCGTACGACCTGGTCTTCACCGGCATCGGCGCCCTGTGCTGGCTGCCCTCGGTGGAGCGCTGGGCGCAGGTCGTGGCCCGCCTGCTCAAGCCGGGCGGCCGCCTGCACATCCGCGAGGGCCACCCGATGCTCTGGTCGCTCGAGGACAGCCGCGAAGACGACCTGCTCGTCGTCCGCTACCCCTACTTCGAGACCGCCGAACCGCTGGTCTGGACCGAGGGCGGCACCTACGTCAGCACCGACACGGTGTTCACCCAGACCCTCACCCACGAGTGGAACCACGGCCTCGGCGAGATCGTCACCGCCCTGCTCGGCCAGGGCCTGCGGCTGACCATGCTGGTCGAGCACGACAGCGTGCCCTGGGAGGCCCTGCCCGGCCGGATGGTCCGCGACGACGCCGACGAGTGGCGGCTGGCCGAGGGCCGTGCGCGGGTTCCGCTCACCTACACGCTCCAAGCGGTCAAGATGGGGGAGTGACCGACCTTCCGGAGACGATGACCGCCTGGCAGGTGGTCGATCCGGGGCCGCTGGCCGACCACCCGCTGCGCCGGGCCGAGCTGCCCGTGCCGACGCCCGGGCCCGGCGAGGTGCTGGTCGAGGTCGAGGCCACCGCGGTCTGCCGGACCGACCTGCACGTCGCGGAGGGTGACCTGCCGCCGCACCGCAGCCCCGTGGTGCCCGGGCACCAGATCGTCGGCCGGGTCGTCGCCCGGGGCGCGGACGCGGCCACCTTCGCGCTCGGCGACCGGGTGGGCGTGCCGTGGCTGCGGCACACCGACACCACCTGCGCCTACTGCCGGCGCGGGATGGAGAACCTCTGCCCCGAGTCGCGCTACACCGGCTGGGACGCCGACGGCGGTTACGCGCAGTACGCGGCGGCGCCGGAGGCGTACGTCTACCCGCTGCCGGCCGACCGTGACCCGCGCGACCTCGCCCCGCTGCTCTGCGCCGGCATCGTCGGCTACCGGGCGCTGCTCCGCGCCGACCTGCCGCCGGGCGGATCGCTGGGCATCTACGGCTTCGGGGCATCGGCGCACCTGATCGCCCAGATCGCCATCGCGCAGGGGGCGACCGTACACGTGATGACCCGTTCGCTGGCCGCGCAGCGGCTCGCGCTGGAGCTCGGCGCCGCGACCGCCGGCGGGGCCGCGGACCGGCCGCCGGGCAAGCTCGACGCGGCGATCCTGTTCGCGCCCGTCGGCACGCTGGTGCCCGTCGCGCTGGCCGCTCTCGACCGCGGTGGGACGCTGTCGGTCGCCGGCATCCACCTGACCGACATCCCGCCGCTGAACTACGAGCGGCACCTGTTCGAGGAGCGGACGCTGCGCAGCGTCACCGCCAACACCCGCGCGGACGGCCGGGCCTACCTGGCCGCCGCACTGGCGCACCCGCCGTCGGTGCACCGCCAGGAGTACGCGCTCGCCGACGCCGACCGGGCCCTGGCGGACCTGGCCGGCGACCGCGTCGACGGCGTCGCGGTGCTGGTGCCCTAGGTCAGGACATCCTGGTAGACCGCCATCGTGCGCTCGGCGATCGAGGCCCAGGAGAAGTGCTCGACGGCACGGGTACGCCCGGCGACGCCCATCCGTCGCGCCCGGTCGGGGTCGGCGAGCAGCGTGTTGATCGCGGCGGCGAGGTCGGCGACGAAGCGGTCGGGTCGCAGCGGCGTACCCGTGCCGTCCGTGGCCTGCTCGATCGGCACCAGCAGCCCGGTCGTGCCGTCGTCGACCACCTCGGGGATGCCGCCGGTCGCGGTGGCCACCACGGCCGTCTCGCAGGCCATCGCCTCGAGGTTCACGATGCCCATCGGCTCGTAGATCGACGGGCAGACGAACACGGTGCTGTGGGTGAGGAGCTGGACGACGTCGGGCTTCGGCAGCATCTCCGGCACCCAGACGATCCCGCCGTGCCGCTGCCGCAGCGCGTCGACCAGGCCGGTGACCTCGGCCGCGATCTCGGGCGTGTCCGGCGCGCCGGCCAGCAGCACGAGCTGCGCCTCCTGCGGGAGCTCCAGCGCGGCCCGCAGCAGGTAGGGCAGGCCCTTCTGGCGGGTGATCCGGCCGACGAAGATCGCCGTCGGGCGGGCCGGGTCCGCGCCGATCCGGTCCCACACGTCGGTGCCGGGGTCGGGCCGGTACTGCTGCGTGTCGATCCCGTTGTGGACCACCCGTACCCGGTCGGGGTTGAGCGCGGGGTAGGCGGTGAGCACGTCGCGCCGCATCCCGTCGGAGACCGCGATGACCGCGTCGGCGGCCTCGATCGCGGTGCGCTCGGCCCACGACGAGAGCCGGTAGCCGCCGCCGAGCTGCTCCGCCTTCCACGGCCGCAGCGGCTCGAGGCTGTGGGTCGTCACGACGTGCGGCACGCCGTGCAGCAGCTTGGCGGTGTGCCCGGCCAGGTTCGCGTACCAGGTGTGGCTGTGCACCACGTCGGTGCCGGCCGCGCCGTTGGCCATCTCCAGATCGATGCCGAGCGTACGCAGGGCGGGGTTGGCGTCCTCGAGCCCCGGCGGATCCGGGTAGGCGGTGACGCCCGGCTCGGTGCGGGGCGCGCCGAAGCAGTGCACCCGGACGTCGGCCAGCCGGCGCAGGTCGCGGGCCAGATATTCCAGGTGTACGCCCGCGCCGCCGTAGACCTCCGGCGGGTACTCGCGGGTCAGCAGATCGACTCGGATCTTGTCCACAGCGGAAACCTTAACCGGCTCGCCGCCGAAGTGACCCACGCTCGGCTGGTGCATGGCCCGCGAGGTGGCTAGCGTCTGCTCATGGCCCCCAAAGTCCTTGCGATGGTGCTCGCCGGTGGTGAGGGAAAGCGGCTGATGCCGCTGACCGCCGACCGTGCCAAGCCGGGCGTGCCGTTCGGCGGCATCTACCGGATGATCGACTTCGTCCTCTCGAACCTGGCGAACGCCGGTTATCTCAAGATGGTGGTGCTCACCCAGTACAAGTCCCATTCGCTGGACCGGCACATCACCAAGACGTGGCGGATGTCGAACCTGCTCGGCAACTACGTCACGCCGGTGCCGGCGCAGCAGCGGCTCGGGCCGCGCTGGTTCGCGGGGTCCGCCGACGCGATCTACCAGAGCCTCAACCTGATCTCCGACGAGAAGCCCGACTACGTGATCGTGTTCGGCGCCGACCACATCTACCGGATGGATCCGGCGCAGATGGTCAAGCAGCACATCGACTCGGGCGCGGATGTCACCGTGGCCGGGATCCGGCAGCCGATCGGGATGGCCGACCAGTTCGGCGTGATCGAGGTGGCGGGCGACGGCAAGCGGATCCAGGCGTTCCGGGAGAAGCCGTCCGACGCGCGGGGGCTGCCCGACTCGCCCGACGAGATCTTCGCGTCGATGGGCAACTACGTGTTCACGGCCGAGGCGCTGGTCGACGCGGTGACCCGGGACGCGCAGAACCCGTCGAGCAAGCACGACATGGGCGGCAACATCATCCCGATGATGGTCGAGCGGCAGGCCGCCAGCGTCTACGACTTCGCCGACAACGTCGTGCCCGGCAGCACCGAGCGCGACCGGGGCTACTGGCGGGACGTGGGGACGCTCGACTCGTTCTACGAGGCGCACATGGACCTCATCGCCATCCACCCGGTGTTCAACCTCTACAACTTCGAGTGGCCGATCTACACCGACTACAACCCGTGGCCGCCGGCCAAGTTCGTGCACGGCTGGCAGGAGCGGGTCGGCCGGGCGGTCGGCTCGATGGTCTCCCCGGGCGCGGTGATCTCCGGGTCGCTGGTCGAGAACTCGGTCGTCTCGCCGAACGTCAAGGTCCACTCGTGGGCACACGTGTCCGGTTCGGTGCTGATGGAGGGCGTCGACATCGGCCGCCACGCGGTGGTCCGCAACGCGATCCTCGACAAGAACGTGGTCGTGCCCGAGGGGGCGGAGATCGGCGTCGACCTGGAGCGCGACCGGCGCCGCTTCACGGTCTCCGACAACGGCATCGTGGTGATCGGCAAGGGCCAGCGCGTCGAGGCCTGACCCGCCCGGGCGCCTGGAAACCGACAACCGCGGCCGGAAGGGCCGCAGCGCGAACAATCCTCGTCCTCGGCGCGACGGCGGGCGGGGACGCGACTACGGTGGAGATCATGGCTGAGGTCGATCCCGCGCCGACGGACACCAACCCCGCCGGGGCCTCCCGGCCGCCGGCCGAGAGCGCCCGCCCGGCGCCACCGAAGGCGGCGGCGACCCCGCCCAAACCGGGTCCGCCCAAGCCCGCGGCCCCGAAACCGGGGCCCGCCGTGGCCCCGAAACCCGGCCCCGCGCCGGCCGAGGCCCGTCCGGGTCCCTCCGGGGCCAAGCAGACGGCACCCAAGCCGGGCCCGCCCGCCGCCAAGCCGGCTGGTGCGCCGACGCCGGGCGCCGGGAAGCCGGCTGGTGCGCCGACGCCGGGCGCCGGGAAGCCGGCCGATGCGCCGGAGCCGGCCGCCGCCCCGAAGGCCGCCGATGACGTTGTGGTCGCGGCCGCGAAGGCCGCGGAGAGGGAGGCCGAGGTCGCCCTTCCCGGGCTGGCGTCGGTCGATCCCGAGCGGGCGCCGCGGTCCGGGCGGCAGGCGCCCGTCGAGCCCGACCCGACCGCCGGCCGCATCCCCATCGACGCGGTCGGGCCGGTCGTCAGCGGCGGGAAATACCCGGCCAAGGCCGTCGTCGGCGAGATCATCCCGGTCTCCGCGACCGTCTTCCGCGAGGGCCACGACGCGGTCGGGTGCAACGTCGTCTGGCGTGACCCGAGCGGGGCCGAGGGCCCCTTCACCCGGATGCGCCCGGGTGCGACCGGCACCGACCGCTGGCACGCCAGCTTCGTCCCGGAGTCGGTCGGCGCGGGCGAGTTCTTCGTCGAGGCGTTCAGCGACCCCTACCTGAGCTGGCGCGACGCGGTCGAGAAGAAGATCGCCGCCGGTCAGGACGTCACCGACCTCGCCAACGACCTCGTCGAGGGTGCGGCGCTGCTCGACCGGGCGGCGGGCGGCGTACCCGATGACCAGCGTTCCCGGGTGACCAAGGCCGCGGAGGCGCTGCGCGCCGACGACCTCGCGCTCGGCATCCGCGTCTCGCCGGCCCTCGCCCTCGCCGACCTGCTCTGGGAGCACCCGGTGCGCGAGCTCGTCAGCCGCGGCGACGCGTACCCCGTCTGGGTCGATCGAAAGAAGGCCCTGTTCTCGGCCTGGTACGAGTTCTTCCCGCGCTCCGAAGGCGCCGTCGTGCAGGGCGGCCACAGCCGGCACGGGACGTTCGAGACCGCCCAGGAGCGCCTGCCCGGCGTCGCCAAGATGGGGTTCGACGTCCTCTACCTGCCGCCGATCCACCCGATCGGCCGCGTCAACCGCAAGGGCAAGAACAACGCGCTGGTCGCCGAGGAGGGTGACGTCGGGTCGCCGTGGGCGATCGGGTCCGAGGAGGGTGGCCACGACGCGATCCACCCGAACCTGGGCACGCTCGACGACTTCCGGGCGTTCATCGCGAAGGCCGCGGAGCACGGGCTCGAGGTCGCGATGGACCTGGCCCTGCAGTGCGCGCCCGACCACCCGTGGGTCACGGAGCACCCGGAGTGGTTCACGACCAGGGCCGACGGCACGATCGCGTACGCGGAGAACCCGCCGAAGAAGTACCAGGACATCTACCCGCTGAACTTCGACAACGACCCGGAGGGCATCCGGCAGGAGATCCGGCGGGTCGTCCTGCACTGGGTGGCCCAAGGCGTCAAGATCTTCAGGGTGGACAATCCGCACACCAAGCCGGTCAACTTCTGGCACTGGCTGATCGCGGAGGTCAAGGCGGTCGATCCCGACGTGCTGTTCCTCGCCGAGGCGTTCACGCGGCCGGCGATGATGAACGGGCTGGGCAGGATCGGCTTCAGCCAGTCGTACACCTATTTCACCTGGCGCACGACGGCCTGGGAGATGCGGGAATATTGCGAGCAGCTCGTCGCCGCGGCCGACCACATGCGGCCGAACTTCTGGCCGAACACGCCCGACATCCTGCACGAGTCGCTGCAGCACGGCGGGCCGCCGATGTTCAAGATCCGCGCGGTGCTGGCCAGCATGCTGATGCCGTCCTGGGGCGTCTACGCCGGCTACGAGCTGTTCGAGCACGTGGCCCGGCCCGGCGCCGAGGAATACCTCGACAACGAGAAGTTCCAGCTCCGGCCGCGCGACTGGGCCGGCGCCGAGGCCGCGGGCCGCTCGCTGGCGGGCTTCCTGGCCCGGCTCAACGCGATCCGGCGCGCCAATCCCGCGCTGCACTGGCTGCGCAACCTGCGCTTCCACGAGATCGACAACCCGGCGCTGCTGTGCTGGTCGAAACACGACCCGCGGGCGGACAACACCGTTCTGGTCATCTGCTCGTTCGACAGCGGCGGGGTCCAGTGGGGCAACACCACCCTGGACATGCCGGCGCTGGGCATGGACTGGCACGAGCGGTTCGTTGTTACGGACCAGCTCACCGGGGGCACGTACGACTGGGGCCAACGCAACGCGGTCCGGCTCGACCCGTTCCTCGAGCCGGCGCACATCCTCTCGGTGCGACCGCGTCGGTGAGGCGAGGGGACCGAGGCAGGGGACTGACTTAGATGACGGACGAGCTGATCACCGGTACGGCGCACGACCCGCACGCGACGCTGGGCGCGCACCCGGGCGCCGACAGCACCACGATACGGACGCTGCGCCGCGGTGCCGAGCAGGTCGCGATCGTGGTCGGCGACTCGCGTTTCCCGGCGTCGCGCGTACACCCGGAAGGGGTCTTCGAAGCGTCCGTGCCGGGTTCCGTGGTCGACTACCGGGTCGAGGCGGACGGGCGGGTCTTCGACGACCCGTACCGGTTCGGGCCGACGATCGGCGAGCTCGACCTGCACCTGATCAACGAGGGCCGGCACGAGCGGCTCTGGGAGGCGCTCGGGGCCCGCGTCCGCGACGGCGGCGTGTCGTTCACGGTCTGGGCGCCGAGTGCGCAAGGGGTCCGGCTGATCGGCGACTTCACCGGTTGGGGGCCGCACGACGGGTGGCCGATGCGGTCGATGGGCAGCAGCGGCGTCTGGGAGATCTTCGTGCCCGACGCCGCGGTGGGCCATCGTTACAAGTTCCGGATCCTCGGGCGGGACGGGGTGTGGCGGGAGAAGGCCGACCCGCTCGCCCGGCGCACCGAGGTGCCACCGCGGACCGCGTCGGTCGTCGACGAGTCGTCGTACGACTGGAAGGACGCCGAGTGGATGAGCCGGCGCGTCTCGGCCCGGCCGCACCAGGAGGCCATGAGCGTCTACGAGGTGCACCTGGGCTCGTGGCGGCCGGGGCTCAGCTACCGGGAGCTGGCCGACCAGCTCACCGAATACGTCGTGGACATGGGGTTCACCCACGTCGAGTTCCTGCCGGTGATGGAGCACCCGTTCGGCGGTTCGTGGGGCTACCAGGTCACGGGCTACTACGCGCCGACGTCGCGGTTCGGCGACCCCGACGACTTCCGCTATCTCGTCGACCGGCTGCACCAGTCGGGGATCGGCGTGCTGCTCGACTGGGTGCCGGCGCACTTCCCGCGCGACGAGTGGGCGCTGGCCCGGTTCGACGGCACGCCGCTCTACGAGCACGGCGACTGGCGGCGCGGCGAGCACCCCGACTGGGGCACCTACATCTTCGACTACGGGCGCCGCGAGGTGCGCAACTTCCTCGTCGCCAACGCGCTCTACTGGTGCGCCGAGTTCCATGTGGACGGTCTGCGGGTCGACGCCGTCGCGTCGATGCTCTACCTCGACTACTCGCGCAAGGAAGGGCAGTGGGAGCCCAACCAGTACGGGGGTCGCGAAAACCTCGACGCCATCGGGTTCCTGCAGGAGACGAACGCGACCGTCTACAAGCACCACCCGGGCGTCGTGCTGATCGCCGAGGAGTCGACCGCGTACCCGGGCGTGACCTGGCCGACGTCCGGCGGCGGGCTGGGGTTCGGGTTCAAGTGGAACATGGGGTGGATGCACGACACGCTGCTCTACACGTCGAAGGAGCCGGTGCACCGGCAGTACCACCACAACCAGGTCACGTTCTCCATGGTGTACGCGTGGTCCGAGAACTACGTGCTGCCCATCTCGCACGACGAGGTCGTACACGGGAAGCGGTCCCTGCTCTCCAAGATGCCCGGCGACCTATGGCAGCGGCTCGCCAACGTGCGGGCGCTGCTCGCGTTCATGTGGGCGCACCCCGGCAAGCAGTTGCTGTTCATGGGCTGTGAGCTCGGCGACGACGAGGAGTGGAACGAGGAGCGGGGGCTGAACTGGTCGCTGCCGTCGGATCCGCAGCGGTCCGGGTTGCAGCGGCTCGTCCGCGACATCAACGTCCTCTACCGGGGGGCGCCGGAGCTGTGGTCGCAGGACACGACGCCGGCCGGGTTCCGGTGGATCGTGTCCGACGACGCGGCGAACAACACGTTGGCGTTCATCCGGCTCGCGCCGGACGGGTCGCCGCTGGTGTGCGTCGTCAACTTCGCGGCCATTCCGCATGAGGACTACCGGATCGGGCTGCCGCGCTCGGGGGCGTGGACCGAGGTGTTGAACACCGACGCGGCCGACTACGGGGGTTCCGGGGTCGGGAACCTGGGTGCCGTGACGACCGATGACGTGCACTGGCACGGGATGCCGGTGTCGGCGCGGTTGCGGGTGCCGCCGTTGGGCGCTCTCTGGCTGCGGCCGGCGTAGCTTTCTGGTCGGGGCCCCCGCTTCTGGTTTGGCGGGGGCCCCTTCTGTTACCAGTTGAAGCCGGCGGCGTAGCTCACCTGGGCGAGGGCCGCCTGGCCCGCCGTGTTCGGGTGGAAGTAGTCCCAGCCCGAGACCTGGTTGAAGCTGAACGGGTAGTTGAAGACGGCGTTGCCGTCCCAGTCGCAGTTCGGGCCGTAGGCGGCGCAGGCCTGGGCGAGCTGCGTGTTGAAGTCGACGACCCGCTGGCGTACGCGGTCGCGCCGGCTCGTGTCGGCGGCGGAGGTCGAGGTCGGGTTGGCGAGCATCGCCTTGCAGATGCCGAACAGCGACCAGGCGGTGCGGGCGGTGCCGCTGGTCCGGCCGACCTCCCAGAGCCGCTTGATGTCGGGGATGCTGACCACGGCGACCTTGGCGTCGGGGAGCCCGGCCTTGAGCGTGTTGAGGGCGGTGTCGATGTGGGCGCGGAACGTGGCGACGGACGTCATCGAGCTCTCGGAGCTCGTGCAGGCGTCGTTGGCGCCGATGAGGATCGTGACGTACTGGGGCGCGCGGCCGACGGTGGCGGTGGCCTGGCCGGGCATGTCGTCGGCCTTGGCACCGGACGCGGCCTGGTTGTAGTTGCGCCCGTTGATCGCGCTGTTCCTGCCCCGGATCCGCAGGTAGTGGCTGTTGACCGCGGAGTCGGACCCGGTGCTGAAACTCCGGGACGTGCAGTCGAAGTAGAAGCCGCAGGCGTTGAAGCCCCGGGTGATCGAGTCACCCATACTGGCCATCGACGAGGGCGGCGGCCCGGGGTCGGCCTGGGCGGGTGAGCTGACCGCGAGGGCCCCACCAACCGCGGCGGCGGTGAGGACGGCGATCAGCCGGCGGGGGGATTTGACAGTACTCACGCGACCTCCCAAATGGGTGCACGAGTTACCGCCGGGTAACGGCGAGTGAACGCACGTTAACTCACGGTAAGATCGATATCAATGCCTGCGTACGAGGTTTCGCCCCACCCGCGATGTCCACCTTTCCTGGCCCTTCGGTCTCACCCGGCACGCCACGCCGTGCTGTTTAAGCAGCTCAACGCCCGAAAGGCGGCGGGGGTGGGGTTGGCGGATCGGGGGGCGTGCGGGCGTGAGCGCGTTCTGCGCGTCGGCGCGGCCGCGGCCGCGAAGGGTGGCCTTGACCGGACGGGTTCGCGTGCGCTGCGGCGGTGTGCGTCGGGGTCCGCATGCGTCGGCGGGTGGTCCGGGCGCATCCGTCCGTGTCCGCGTGTCCGCCCTCTGGCGGTTCGGCCGCGCGCCGCGCCCGCTCTGCGTCGCAGTAGCAACGGGCCGGCTAACCCGCTGGCGGATCCACGTACACGTTCGCGTGTGTGGGGAATTGCGTGGGCTTCTCGCTGGGTGCCGTCCTGGCGCCGGTGTCGGTCAGGCGGGGGTAGGGTGGTGGCCCAGCCAGCGGATCACGGCGTCGCCGGGCATGGCCGGGGCGTACAGGTAGCCCTGGGCCACGTCGCAGCCCGCCTCGGTGAGGAGGCGGGCCGTGTAGCGGTTCTCCACTCCCTCGGCCACGACCCGGAAGCCCAGCGCGCGGGCCAGGTCCACGGTGGACCGCACGATGACGGCGTCGTCGGCGTTGTGGGCGATGCCGGCTACGAAGGACCGGTCGATCTTGATTTCGCTCAGCGGTAGCCGGCGGAGGTGCTGCAGCGACGAGTAGCCCGTACCGAAATCGTCCAGCGAGATGGCGACACCTGCCTTGGCCAGGCCCTCGATGGTCGCCCGGAGCTGGGCCAGGTCGGCGGTCAGCGCGCTCTCGGTGACCTCGACCTGGATCAGCTCGGCCGGGACCTTGTGGTGCGCCAGACGCTCCGAGAGCTGGGTGACGATCTCGTCGCCGTGCAGGTCGGGGATGCTGACGTTGAGGCTCGTCCGCAGCTCCACGCCGGCGGCCAGCCACCGGGCCTGCTGCGCGACGACCTCGTCGATCACCCGCTGCGTGATCATGCGCATCACGGGCGTGTGCTCGGCGATCTTCAGCAGGTCGTACGGCGGAATCGGTCCCTGTGTCGGATGCTCCCAGCGCAGCAAGGCCTCGAAGCCCACGACCCGGCCGCCGGCCAGGTCGACCTGCGGCTGGTAGTGCAGCGCGACCTCGCCCATCTGCAGCGCGTGCCGGAAGTCGCTCAGCAGCGCGAGCCGCTCGGGGGAGTTGTGGTCGTCCTCGGCCCGGTATGCCTGGATGGGCCAGCCGCGCTGCTTGGCCAGGTACATGGCGACGTCCGCGTGCCGCATCACGGTCGCGAAGTCGGTGCCGTCCTGCGGCGCGAGCGCGATCCCGATGGAGCCGGTGATGTCGACCTGCAGGCCCTCGAGCTTGACCGGGGTCGCCATCGCCTCGGTGATCGCCTCGGCCAGGCGGCGCGCGTCGGTCTCGGTGGTCACGGGCGCGACGACGGCGAACTCGTCGCCACCGAGCCGGGCGGCGACGGCGTCCTCGGGCACGGCGCTGCGCAGCCGCTGGCCGACCGCGACGAGGAGCCGGTCGCCGACCTCATGCCCGAGCGCGTCGTTGACGTACTTGAAGCGGTTGAGGTCCAGCAGCAGCATCGCGAGGCCGGGGTCGTGCGCGGGCTCGTTGCCGTTGGGCCGCAGCCGGGCGAACGCGGCGGCGAGCCCGGTGCGGTTGGCGAGGCTGGTGAGCGGGTCGCGGCGGGCCATCAGGTCGCGCTCGGCGGCGAGCCGGGCCATCCGTTCGACGGCGTAGAGGGGCACGAAGACCAGGGGGACGAAAGCGACGCTCATGTACGCGGTGACCGCGAGCACAGGCGCGAGCAGCAGCAGGGCGGCTATGAACAGCAGCTCGTAGGTGGGGACCGGGCGCAGCACCTGGACGTTCTGCGGTGCCGCGTTGCGGGCCAGGAGCCCGGCGCCCGCCCGGAGCAGCTGGTAGGTGACCAGCCAGACGGCGGCGGCGCCGACCACGGAGGCCGCGTCGCGCAGCGCGTCGCCGACGTTGATCGTCTCCAGCAGCTCCTCGCTGCCGAGGGCGAGTACGCCGAACGCGGCGGTCGAGGCCACCGCGAACTGCGCCGCCATCAGCACCGCGCGGGTCACCGGCAGCCGCATCCGCCAGGCGACGACGGCGGCCGCGACCGCCTGGACGGCTATCGCCGGGCCCAGCCCCCAGCAGAGCAGGATCGCGAAGGAGAAGCAGAGGGAGGGGCAGACGATCACCGGTCGGCCCCGGCGCCCGGTGGCGATGAACGCCCGGGCGTCGGCGATCACGGCCAGGCCGGCCAGCAGCCAGAACGCGGGGTGCTGGACCCCGTCGGCGAACGCACCGGTGACCAAGGTGAGCAGGAGGCCGACCGCGGCGACCAGGACCAGGATCAGGCCGTACGCGGCCAGCAGGGGCCGTTCGCGCCGAGGCGCCGGTCCCTGCTGTTCCAGTTCACCGATCCGGGGGGCCCACGGTGCCGGTGAGGCGCCGATCCTGAACATCCCGCCCACGGTAACGAATGAATCTCCGATAAGTCACCATCAGTTCGGACTTATGCCGCTTAATGAGAATCACAGTCAAGTATCGAAAGGTATTGACGCCTCAGCTTCCTCGTGTTCAGGATGGGAGCGCTTCCATAGACGTCGCACCACGGATGGGCGTCCGTGGCGGGTTCCGCGTCCTCCGGGCGGACGCGATCGACCGGGGCCGCCGCCGGCCGTCCGTGGCTTCCTGCCGCCCTGTACCCCTTCGTGAGGAGGCGCCACCCCATGACCACCCCTGCCCGCGACCCCCGCCCGGCGCGGACACCCCATCCCAGACCGGCTGCCGAAACCGGCGGCCCACGCGGCCTACGCGCTGCGATCACCCGGCTGGCTCAGAGCGGCGAGTTTCGTAGCCGCAGCCGGTCTGCCGGCGTTGCCCAGTCGGCTCCGAGCGGCGCGTCTCGTGGCCGCGGCCGGACTGCCGGCGTTGCCCATCGGGCTCCGAGTGGCGACTCCCGTAGCCACCGGTCTTCGGGCGTTGTTCGCCTGGCCCTGGTCGCGGTGGCCGCGACCCTCGCGGCTCCGCTGGTCGTGGCGCCGCCCGCCGCGGCCGACGCGGCGCTGCGCGTGCACGCCGCCGCGCGCGGCAAGTTCATCGGCTACGCGGCCGCCACCGGCCCGTTGGCCAACGAAGCCGCGTACCGCACCATCGCTGCCTCGGAGTTCAACCAGGTCACCGCCGAGAACGCGATGAAGTGGGACGCGACCGAGCCGTCGGACGGCAACTACACCTTCGCCGGCGCGGACCAGGTGGTCGCGTTCGCGACCGCCAACAACCAGCAGGTGCACGGGCACACGCTGGTGTGGCACAGCCAGACGCCCAGCTGGGTGCAGGGCCTGTCCGCCAGCGCGATGCGCACGGCGATGCAGGACCACATCGCCACCGTGGCCGGCCGCTACGCCGACAACCCCGCCCTCGTGTCGTGGGACGTCGTCAACGAGGTGTTCGACGACAACGGCAACATGCGCACCAGCTTCTGGTACAACACCCTCGGCCAGTCGTACATCGCCGACGCGTTCCGCTACGCCCGCGCCGCCGACAGCAACGCGCGGCTGTGCATCAACGACTACAACGTCGAGGGCATCAACGCGAAGAGCACCGCCATGTACAACCTGGTGCGCCAGCTCCGCGCCGACGGCGTGCCGGTGGACTGTGTCGGATTCCAGGGTCACCTCGCTATCCAGTACGGCTTCCCGTCGCAGGTGCAGCAGAACCTCGAGCGGTTCGCCGCGCTCGGGGTCCAGGTGCGGATCACCGAGCTCGACATCCGCATGCAGATGCCGCGGGACAGTGCCAAGGACACCACCCAGGCCACCTACTACCGCAACGTCGTGCAGGCCTGCCTGGCCGTCACGGCGTGCGCCGGCATCACCATCTGGGGCTTCACCGACAAGTACTCGTGGGTGCCCGACGTCTTCTCCGGCGAGGGCGCGGCGCTGCCGTGGGACGCGAACTACTCGCCGAAGCCGGCGTACACCGCGATCCACGACGCCCTCGACGACGGCTCCGGTCCGGGACCGGACCCGGACACCACGCCACCGACCACGCCGGGGACGCCGGTCGCGTCGGGGGTGACCTCGTCGGGTGTTTCGCTGTCATGGACGCCCTCCTCGGATGCCGTGGGTGTGACGGGGTATGACGTGTTGCGGGCGACCGGCGCGAGCGGCGGCACGTTCGCGGTGGTCGGCACGCCGACCTCGGCGTCCTTCGTGGACAGCGGTCTGACCGCGTCGACCACGTACCGCTATCAGGTCCGCGCCCGTGACGCCGCCGGCAACGTCTCGCCGGCGTCGTCGGCGGTCTCCGTGACCACGACCACCGGTGGTGGCGGTCCAGGCCCGTCGTCCTCGTGCCGTGTCGCCTACACGATCAGCCCCTGGGGCGGATCGTCGGGCTTCACGGCGGGTGTGGTGCTCACCAACACGGGTACCTCCGCTCTCTCCAACTGGACACTCGCTTTCTCCCTGCCGTCGGGCCAGCGGATCACGCCGCCGGGCTGGTCGGCGACGTGGTCCCAGTCGGGCCAGGCGGTGACAGCGGCCCCGCTGTCGTGGAACTCCACGCTCCCGGCGGGTGGTTCGACGACGATCGGCTTCAACGGCACCCACACGGGTGGCACCGGTGAGCCGACCGCCTTCACTGTCGGCGGTTCGTCCTGCACGGTCGTCTGACCTGTCCCGGTCTCCTCTCTGATGCGGCGGTCCGCCCTGGCGGCGGACCGCCGCGCCGCATCTCGTCACCCCCTTCCGAGGCCGGCCCGCCCGCTCGACACGCGTGGTCCCGCGGGTGGCACGAACTCGCGCGCGTGCCGTCGGAGGTGCGCGGGCGAGCGACCTCCTCGGTGGCTCTGCTTCTCCGCCGCCCCCTCAGCGGCATCTTCCGGTCGGCCGGATCCACGAGCCGTTGGGTGCTCGCTGCGTGATCCGGTGCGGTGCGAGCGCGAACGTATCGAGCTGCGACTCGACGTCGGAAGCCGCGTTTTTCCAGCCACACAACGGTTTCCGGGAAACCGCGCATCTCGATATCGATTCGTGACGCGGCGGAACGCCGTACTCCCGGAATGGGACGGTGCGAGTGTCGGTGGGGCGCGCGATGATGTGCCCGTGACTGAACCGAGCGGCGTGATCTTTCCGCCCACCGCCACCGGCACCGGTGTGACCTCGTCGCTGGGACGGGCGGTGGTCGCCGACGCGCTGCGCGCCGTCGACCCGATCGGCGCGGCGGCGGCACAGCGCGAGACCGACTGGCGCCGCGGTTACCTCGTCCATTTCCGGCGTCTGGTCGAGGCTGGTCTCGGCGACGGTGACGCGGCGCGCCGGATCGCCACCGACGGGCTGGCGTCGGTGGGCGAGCGCATGCGGTTCCGCACGGCTGACGGCGCGGTCGAGCCCCTGTCGGCCGCGCTGAAGGGCCCGGTCGAGCCGCTGACGACCGTGACCGTCGGTGGGCAGGGCCGGGTCGACAAGGAGCTCACGCTGCCCTACCGGGGCGAGCGACTACGCGGCGACGGCATCAAGCGCCGGCTCGACGCGTGGCTGGCGGCCGGCATCATCGAGCCGTCCTGCGCCGAGGCGGTCCGGGCGGTGCAGGCCAACCCCGACTGGCTCGACCTCGGCGGCACGACGGTCGTGGCGTTGGGCGCCGGCGCCGAGATGGGCCCGGTGCCGTCACTGCTGCGCTGGGGCAACCCGGTCGCCGCGGTCGACCTGGCCCGCCCCGCGCTGTGGTCGCGGCTGTTGGAGACGGCCACCAGGTACGGGGGCCGCCTGCACGTCCCGGCCGCCGAGGGCGACGGCGACCTCGCCGCCCGGGCGGGCGCCGACCTGCTGCACGGCGTCGCGTCCGTCGCGGGCTGGCTCGACGGGTTCGACGGCCGGCTGGTGCTGGGCAACTACGTCTACGCCGACGGCGCGATCAACGTGCGGCTCAGCAGCGCGGTCGACGCCCTGACCGGTCACGTGTGCCAGGCGCGCCCCGACACGGCGCTGGCGTTCCTGGCGACGCCGACCGACGTGTTCGCGGTGCCCGGCGAGGCGGTGGCACACGCCGAGCAGGCCTACGGCGAGCCGGCCGGGGTGACCCGACTACGCCGGCCGCTGCGGCTGCTCTCCGGCGGGCGGCTGCTGCGGCGCAACTACGCGCCGGGCGACGACCCGGGCATCTGCGACTCGCTGGTGGCGCAGCAGGGCCCGAACTACGCGCTCTCGAAACGCGTCCACCGCTGGCGGGCGACGGTGGCCAGGGCCGAGGGCGTGACCGTCAGCATGAACGTCGCGCCACCGACCCGCACCCGGTCGGTGGTCAAGAACCGCGCGCTCGCGGCGGCCTACGCGGGCGCCCACCGCTTCGGCGTGGAGGTCTTCGAACCGGCGACGAGCAACACGCTGATGGCCGCGCTCCTGGTCCACGACCTGCACAACCCGCCGCGCCCGGCGGCCGAGGTGTGGCACGAGGAGGCGCAGCACGCGGCCCACGGCGGCCTGTGGCGCTGCGCCTACGCACCACGCAGCGCCCTGGGCATCGCCGCCCTACTGGGCTGGGGGGCGGCCCGAGGCTGAGGTAAGGGGGTTTGTAGGGAGCTGCGGACTTGCGTCTGCGTGGCGCGTAGCGCAGCGCATCGCCGCCTCGTGGGGTTGGGCGCGAGGCGGAGGTGGGGCTGAGCGTCGCCGCAGTGCGGGATTTTGGCGTGCGGCGCGCGGCTGAGACGAGGCCGGGCCCAGCAGGCGTCGCGCCAGCGCAGTGGTGGTGGGGCATCGTCGCGCTCGATCGGCGTGCGGCCTGCGGCTCCAGTGGGGCCGGAGGTTGGTGCGCGGGTGTGGTGTTGCGCCGGCCCGACGCGATGGGCGGGGCATCGGCGCCCTGTTCGACCGCGGTGCGGCGCGCGGCTGCTTGATGCGGGGCTCGTAGGCAGCGGTGGTGCCGCGCTTGCGTGACGCGCAGCGTGTGATCTTGCCCCGCTGGATGCGGCGCGAGGCTGAGGTGTGGCCGGCTTGCGGCGTCGCACCGCCTCCGTACGCCCGCCTGACCCTGCCGCCTCCAGGGTGGGTAGCTGAACTCGCACGTGCGGGTCGGCACGGTGATCACCGCGACGCAGTGCGGCGCGTCTGACGTCGCCGTGCTCCCAGCTCGATCGGACCCCGCCATCCATCATCCTAGGACGCTCTACGGGGTGTGGCGCCGCGGGTTCTTGATCTAGGGCTCCGCGGCACCAACAATGTCCGCGTGGAAGGGATCGAGACCGCGCTGATCGTGCCCGTGCCCGAGGCCGAGCCCGTCGTAGCGCGACACCGCGAGCGCTTCGACCAGGCCGCCCGCTGGGGAGTGCCGGCGCACGTCACCGCGCTCTACCCGTTCGTCCCACCCGCCGCGGTCACCGACGACGTCCTTGCCGCCGTCCGCGCCACCGTCGCGAACACGCCGCGCTTCACCGTCGAGTTCGCCGAGGTCAGATGGTTCGGCGAGCACGTCGCCTGGCTCGCCCCGACGCCCGACCAGCCCTTCCGCGCACTCACCGAGGCGCTCTGGGCACGTTTCCCCGACCAGCCGCCCTACCGCGGCGAGTTCGCGGACGTCGTACCCCATCTGACCATCGGGCACGACGTGCCCGTCAGCGACCTGCAAGCAGCCGCCGACGCGGTCACCGCCCGCCTGCCGCTCACCGCCACGCCGGCCGAGGTCTGGCTCATGGTCGGCGCCCCCGAACCGGACTCGTGGCACACCGCGGCACGGTTCGCGTTCGGTGACGGATAACGCGTAGCGATAGTGTCAAGATCGGCCCTCATGGTGCGGGCGGCGCGCGAGTATGGAACGCGATGGCTCGTGGACAACTTCGGATCTATCTCGGCGCCGCGCCCGGTGTCGGGAAGACGTTCGCCATGCTCGAGGAGGCGCAGCGGCGGGCCGGGCGGGGTACGGACCTCGTCATCGGGTTCCTGGAGACGCACGGGCGGCCGCACACCGCGGCCATGCTCGACGATCTCGAGGTCGTGCCGCGGCGGGAGATGAGCTACCGCGGCGCCCGGTTCACCGAGATGGACGTCGACGCCATCCTCGCCCGCAACCCCCAGGTCGCGGTCGTCGACGAGCTCGCCCACACCAACGTCCCCGGCACCCGCAACGAGAAGCGCTGGCAGGACATCCAGGAGCTGCTCGACGCCGGCATCACCGTGCTGAGCACCGTCAACATCCAGCACCTCGAGTCGCTCAACGATGTCGTCGAGCAGATCACCGGCGTGGTGCAGCGCGAACGGGTGCCGGACAGCGTCGTACGCGGCGCCGACCAGGTCGAGCTCGTCGACATGACGCCCGAGGCGCTGCGGCGGCGGATGGTGCACGGCAACGTGTACCCGGCGGAGAAGATCGACGCGGCGCTGGGCAACTACTTCCGGGTCGGCAACCTGACCGCGCTGCGCGAGCTGGCCCTGCTCTGGCTGGCGGACAAGGTCGACGAGCAGCTCGACCGGTACCGCGAGGAACACGGCATCGGCACCACCTGGGAGGCCCGCGAGCGCGTGGTCGTCGCGCTGACCGGCGGGCGCGAGGGTGAGACCCTCATCCGCCGCGCCGCCCGCATCGCCGCCCGCAGCAAGGGCGCCGACCTGCTCGCCGTGCACGTGTCGCGGTCGGACGGCCTCGTCGACGCCGACCCCGCCCTGCTTTCCCGCCAGCGACTGCTCGTGGAGAGCCTCGGCGGCACGTACCACCAGGTCGTCGGGGTCGACGTGCCGCGCGCCCTGCTGGACTTCGCCCGCGGTGTCAACGCCACGCAGCTCGTCCTCGGCGCGAGCCGGCGCGGCCGCGTCCAGCAGATCCTCTCCGCCGGCGTCGGCGTCACCACGACGGCGCAGTCCGGCCCGATCGACGTACACCTGGTCACCCACGAGCAGGTCGGCGCCGGCCGCCGGAAGTTCCGGCGCGGCGACGCGGCCCTGTCCCGGAACCGGCGGATCGCCGGCTACCTCGTCGCGCTGCTCGGGCTGCCCGCGCTGACCGCGATCCTGGTGCCGTTCACCGACGAGCTGTCGCTGGCCAGCGACATGATGCTCTTCCTGCTCTGGGTCGTGATCGTCGCGCTGGTCGGTGGTCGCTGGCCCGCGATCGCGACGGCCGTCGCCGGGTTCCTGCTGCTCAACTACTACTTCACGCCGCCGCTGCACAAGTTCACCGTCAACGAGACCGAGAACCTGCTCGCGCTCGCGGTGTTCGTGGTGGTGGCGATAGCGGTCAGCGCGGTCGTCGACACCGCCGCGACGCGTACGCGGGAGGCGGCCGGAGCCAGTGCCGACGCACAGACCCTGGCAACCGTGGCAGGTAGCGTCCTGCGCGGCGTCCGACCGCTGGAGGCCCTCCTGCGCCAGCTGCGCGAGATGTTCGGCCTCGACTCGGTCACCCTGCTGGAGCGCGCGCCCGGCGCGGTCGACGTCCCGGACCGCCGCCGCGACCCGGCGGCCTGGCGCGTCGCCGCCGCGGACGGGACACCACCGAGCAACACCCCGGCCGAGGGGACGAGCGACGTGCCGATCGGCGACGACCTGGCCCTGGTGTTGCGGGGGAGCACCCTCGAGGCGAGCGACCGCCGGATCGTGGAGGCGTTCGCGGCCCAGGCGGCGATCGCGCTGCGCCAGGAGCGCCTGGCCGAGCAGGCCGCCGAGGCGCTGCCGCTGGCCGAGGCCGACCGGATGCGCACGGCGCTGCTCGCGGCGGTCAGCCACGACCTGCGTACCCCGTTGGCTTCCGCGAAGGCCGCCGTGACGAGCCTGCGCAGCGACGAGGTCGAGTTCTCGGAGGAGGACCGCGACGAGCTGCTCTCCACCGCCGACGAGTCGCTCGACCGGCTGGGCCGCCTGGTGGCGAACCTGCTCGACATGAGCCGCCTGCAGGCCGGCGCCCTGGGCGTGCTGCCGTCCGCGCTGGCCGTCGAGGAGGCGGTGCCCCGCGCCCTGGACGAGCTCGGCGCCGCCGCCCGGCCGGTGGTGCTGCGGATCCCGGACGACCTGCCGCTCGTCCACGCGGACCCGGGCCTGCTGGAGCGGATCCTGGTCAACGTCATCGGCAACGCGTTGCGGTTCAGCCCGCCCGACCACCCACCGAAGATCACGGCGAGCGAGCACGGCGGCCAGGTCGAGGTACGCGTGATCGACCGCGGCCCGGGCATCCCCGACGCGGCCCGCGACCGCGTCTTCCAGCCGTTCCAACGCCTCGGCGACCACACCAACCACGAGGGCGTCGGCCTCGGCCTGGCGCTCTCCCGCGGCCTGGCCGAGGCGATGGGCGGCTCGCTGGCCCCCGAGACGACCCCGGGCGGCGGCCTGACGATGGTGCTGGCGCTGCAGTCGGCGGAGGCGGCGGTCGAACCGACCGAGACCCGCGCGACGGAGCTGGCCGACCGCGCGATCCGCGAGCGCCTGCGCCGCTGGCCCCGCGACGCCCAGCTCACCACGCGCCTGGGCACCGCCGCACCGGCGGACCTCGCGGTCGACGACCCGACCCCGGCGGACCGCGGCCCGGTCCCGGAGCCGGTGCACCCGTCACGCCTGGCGGAACGCGATGGACAAGACGGGAAGAACGACGGCAGGGGTACGGACGGCAGGCGCCACAACCGCACGGACCCACCGTCACCGGGCGCCGGGGCGGGGTCGGGGTCGAAGCGCGCGGACCCCTCCGGGCGGGCGGACGAGGCACACAGCGAGGACGACGGCGGGCGCCTCAACCGCATGGACCCGCCTTCCCCGGGCGCCGACCCACGGCCGGGGTCGCGGCCCGCGGACCCCTCCGGCCAGACGCACGAGGCACACAGAGAGGACGACGGCATGCACGCGCACGGGCGGGACGCTCCCCGGCGCAGCCGGGGACTACGCAACGGCACGGGACCCGCGCTGGACCATCCGGGTCGCGACGGTCAGGACGGGGTCAGGGGAGACAACGCCCGGCCCGGCACGAGTGAAGGTGGTAGGGAACAGGTGCGCGACGACGAGCCGCCGGCGGACGGTGCGTGGTGACCCGGATCCTGGTGGTCGACGACGAGCCGCAGATCCTGCGGGCCATGCGGATCAACCTGCGGGCCCGCGACTACGAGGTCGACGTCGCCGCTGACGGTGGGACCGCCCTGCGGGCCGCGGCCGCGAAGCCGCCGGACCTGGTCGTGCTCGATCTCGGGCTGCCCGACATGGAGGGCGCCGACGTCATCCGCGGCCTGCGCGGCTGGACGACCGTGCCCATCATCGTGCTCTCCGGCCGCGTCGACAGCGCCGACAAGGTCGCCGCGCTCGACGCCGGGGCCGACGACTACGTGACCAAGCCGTTCGGGGTCGACGAGCTGCTCGCCCGGATACGCGCCGTCACCCGGCGGATGGGTACGACCTCCGACGCGACGCCGGTCGTCAAGGTCGGGCCGTACACGGTGGATCTCTCGGCCCGCACGGTCGAGCCGCCGGACGGCAACGCGGAGGTCCGGCTCACCCCGACCGAGTGGCACCTCCTGGAGATCCTCCTGCGCAACCCCGGCAAGCTCGTCAGCCAGCGCCAGCTGCTGCAGGACGTCTGGGGGCCGCAGTACCAGACGGAGACCAACTACCTCCGCCAGTACATGGCGCAGCTGCGCCGCAAGCTCGAGGCGGACCCCGGGCACCCGCGGCACCTGCTCACCGAACCGGGGATGGGCTACCGCTTCCAGCCGTGACCAGCTAGAGGGCCTTGACCAGCATCGTGATCGTCTCCGGGAACCAGCGCCGCACGCCGTCGTCGCCCGCCCAGTGGTAGCCGGTGTCGATCGTGCCGTGCGGCCATTCCGCGTACCCGAGCCGCTCGTAGAGCCGCCGCGCGGCGGGGTTCTCGACCCCCACGCCCAGCACGATCCGCTCATGGCCGCGCGCCGACACCAGCTCCTCGGCGGCCCGGATGATCGACGTGCCGTACCCCCGGTTGCGCAGCACCGAGAGCACCTCCAGGTGCACGAGCATCGGCACGCCGGGCAGGAACCGGTTGACCTCGGCCTCGGGCGCGGGCGAGAACGACACCCACACGTCGCCGACCGGGCTGCCGTCGAGGCGCCCGACGAGCAGCACACCCCGACCGCGGACCTGCGCGTCGAGCTTCTCGGCGAAGAACTGCCGTTGCCCGAGCAACGCCACGAGGTCGTCGAGCTGATCCGGGCCGTCGGCGGGCGTCACCGTGAACATGGGACCGAGACTGCCCGAGAAACGGGGAGAGTTCCACGGAATTCAGCTGACCGGCGCGGACGCGAGCGCGGCCCGCCGGTGCGCCACCCCGGCGGCGAGCCGGGCCGGGTCGCAGTCGGCGAGGTGGTCGCGGACGAGCAGGTGGACGAAGCGGAACTCGCCGCCCCCGGCGTCGACGAGCAGCCCGCGGTCGGCCGCGAACCGCAGGAAGGACCGGCGCCACGGGTCCGGCTCACCGGCCATTGCCAGGCCGGCGCGCAGGAGGACGGGTGTGACCGTCACCGCGAAGACCAGGCCGGGGATGAGCCCGACCAGCAGCCCGACGACCCAGCCGAGCGCCGGCGCCCAGACCGGTGTCAATAGCGACCCGCCGACCAGGCCGGCCGCCGCCGCCGTGACCAGCGTGAAGACCGCCATCTGGACGACCGGCAGGGGCACCGCCGGGTCGGACCGGATCGGTCCGAGCCGCAGTTCGTGGTAGGCGAACGTCACCGCGGCCACGGCCGAGAGCAGGCCCAGCACGAATCCGGTCCCGAGATCGGGCGAGTAGCCGACGACGGGCCAGACGAGGCAGCCGGCCCCGACGCCGGCGGTGACCGCCGCGTCCCTGACCCGCGCCCACACCGGTGCCTCACCACTGGCGAAGACGGCGACCAGGACGACCAGGGTGACCGCGCCGAAGACGGCGACGACGAGCGCTCCCCACGCGCCGAGCAGCGCCACGGCGCCCGCCAGCCCGAACGCCAGACCCGCGCCGAGCACGACCGCGAGCGACACGTACGCGGCGGCGGCGAGGCGGCGGACCCGTGGCGCCGGCGGCGGTCGCATGGACCGCTCGGGCACCAGGGCCAGCCCCAGCGCGAACGGCAGCAGCGCGGCCGCGACGCTGGCCCGCGCCACCATCGCGGCGCTGACGGCGGCGAGCGCCGCGGCCCGTCCGACGGGCACCAGCCAGAGGAAGGCGACGTGGTTGACCCGGGCGGGAAGATTCTCGAACCACACCTGCGACAGCGGCGGCACCTTGACGCCGAACCGGCGCTGGGTGGCGGCCTGCGCGAGGGTGCGCAGCATCCACAGCACGCGTTCCGGGTCGTCGCCCGCGGCGGCGCGGCGGCGGGAGAGCACCTCCACGACGTACGCGTCGAAAAGCTGCCGCCGCAGCCGGGTGGCGTCGCCGGCGGCGACCGACGCCCCGGTGGCGTGCGCGAGCACCGTGATCGCGAGCATCAGCGGCGAGGTGAGCACGTCCCACAGGTCGTCGTCGGAGTCCAACCTGGACAGCACCGCGCCCAGCGCCGGTTCGACGGCGGCGAGGAACGCGGCCACCTGGCCACGGGTGAGCGGCCGGATCCCGACGGCCCCCTGCAACCGCAGCCGCGCACCCACCTGCGCGTAGTCACTCTCCCGGCAGCACACCGCGAGCCGGGTGACGCCGAGTGCGTTGATCTCCCGCACGCAGCGGGCCCGGTCGGCCTCGGCGACCTCGTCGAGACCGTCGAGGAGCAGGACGACCCTGTCGTCACGCAACCACGCGGCGCCGACCTCCTCGGTGATCCGGTACCGCTCCCACATCGCCTGGAGGATCCACCGGTCGAACGGCGGGTCGCCCTCGCGCCGCAGGCGCGCCCACAGCGTCGGTCGGGGTCGGGTCCAGTCGGAGAGGTCGAGCAGCACGGGCACCAGCGGCTCGGCGGCGTCCCGCGCCCGCGCCACCAGGGCGGCGGCGAGGTCGAGCAGCTGGGTGGTCTTGCCGGCGCCGGGCGCACCGAGGATCAGCATCGACTCGTCCATCCGGTCGAACACGTCACCGATGCCGAGGTCGGGCGAGAGCGTGAACGCGTCGCCGGTCACCCGCGCGACGAGGTGGGCGGGCTGGCGGACGGTGGCGGGCCGCTCGTCGAGGGCGAGCGCGATCCGCCCGGCCAGCGACCCGCGCTGCCGGGTCGAGACGTAGCGGTCCACCTGCGCCAGCGCGAGCGGGATGTTGCGGGGGTCGCCGACGCGGTGCCGGACGGCCTTCTCCCGAGCGGCGGGCCGCAGCCGCTCGACCGCCTCGACGACGATCACGGCGATGACACACCCGACGGCGACGGGCCACAACCAGCCGGTGTACGGCTCGAGCCAGCGCGGCGGCTCGCCGCCGGTGCCGATGTTGACCGCGGTCGGCACGACCAGCGTGCCACCCACGACGGTCAGCGTGACCTGCGCGACGCGCAGCGCCGGTCGCATCTCGGGCGCACCTCCGGGTCGACAGTGGACGCCCGAATCGTGTCAGTACTCGTCGTGCAGGCGCCACCAGCTGTACGGCTCGGACTGCGGCCAGCCCAGCGGGGAGTCCTCCCAGCTCTCCTGCCGCCCGTACGGCGTGAGGTCCAGGATGTTGAAGTCGAAGCGCAGCCGGTCGACGCCGCGGGCGCTGGTGAAGTAGGTCTGGAACGCGTCGACGCCGTCGGTGACGAAGACCGCCAGCCCGAAGCCGTCGCCCGCGCCGATGTCGCTGCTGAACGTGCTGCCGCGCGACGACCAGACCGGGACCGTCCACTCCATCCGCCGCCGGATCGCGAGGAGCTGGTCGAGGGGCATGTCCGAGACCACCGCGTACGAGGTGCCGCGCGCGTGCAGGTGCTCGAGGCGGCCGACGTTGTCGTTGAAGCTGGCGCAGCCCGAGCAGACGTCGTCGGGGCCGTTGTCCATGAACTGGTAGACGACGAGCTGGTCGCGGCCCTCGAACAGGTCCCGTAAACCGGCTGTGCCGTCGGGACCGGTGAACGCATAATCGGCTGGCATCCGCACCATCGGCAGCCGGCGGCGTTCGGCCGCCAGGGCGTCCAGCGCCCGGGTCGCCTCCTTCTCCTTGACCAGGAGGGCGTCGCGGGCGGCCTGCCACCGCGTGCGGGACACGATCTCGGGATGAGGCATCGTCTCGTCCTCTCGTCACCGACAGTGATCAACACCAGCCTATCCCGGGAGATGGTCATGGAGTTCACGCCGGGGCTGGCGGTCAGCCGGCGGCTGCACGACGAGGTGGTCGGACCTGCCTTGACACCGCTGCGGTACGCGTCGGCGCGCGTCGACAGCGGCTCCGACGTGCTCGGCTTCGACACCGCCCGGTCCATGGACCACGACTGGGGTCCACGGCTGCAGGTCCTCGTCGCCGACCGCGCGGCGGTGCCGGCCGCCCGCGCCGCGATCGACGCCGCGCTGCCGGAGACGTTCCACGGCATCCCCACGCGGCCATGGGCCGACGGCGGCGAACGCATCGGCGTCACCGTGGACGCCGAAGCCGACTACCTGGCCGGCGCCCTGGCGCTGCCCGACCCGCGGAAACCGACGACCGACGACTGGCTGGCGCTGCCGACCCAGCGGCTCGCGGAGTTCACCGGCGGCGCGGTCTTCCACGACGACCTGGGCGGGCTGACCGCGGCCCGGGCGGCGCTGCGCTGGTACCCCGGCGACGTCTGGCGGCACGTCGTGGCGGCCCAGTGGACCCGGATCGACCAGGAGGAGCCGTTCGTCGGCCGGTGCGGCGAGGTCGGCGACGACCTGGGCGGCCGGGTCGTCGCCGCGCGGCTGGCCCGCGACCTCATGCGGCTGTTCCTGCTCCTGGAGCGGCGCTGGCCCCCGTACGCGAAATGGCTCGGCACCGCCTTCGCCCGCCTTCCCGGCGCACCGCACGACCGGCTGGCCGCGGCGCTGGCGGCGGACGACTGGCGGGAGCGCGAGCGGCACCTGGTGGCGGCCGCGGCGGTGGCGGGGGAGCGGACCAACGAGGTCCTCGGCACGGCGGTCGACCCCACGCCGCGGCCCTTCCACGACCGGCCGATCATGGTGGTCGGCGGGGCCCGGTTCGCGGCCGCGCTCGTCGACGGGATCGCCGACCCGGCGCTGCGCGGGCGGCCCCTCACCGGGGCCGTCGACCAGTGGGTGGACAGCACCGACGTGCTGTCACATGTCGGACGCGCCCGGGCCGCGGCGCGCGGGCTCGACGGGGCCGGAGACGGACCGAACGACCGTTAAGCTTACGGTGTGGAGTTGTACCCGCCCGAGCGGCTCGTGGCCGCCCAACGCGCGACGGCCGCCGTCGGCCTCGACGCGCTGCTCGTGACGCCCGGCTCCGACCTGCGCTACCTGACCGGCTACGACGCCCACGCGCTGGAGCGGCTGACCTGCCTCGTGGTGCCCGCCCGGGGCGAGCCGACCCTGGTCGTGCCCACCCTGGAGCGGCCGGCCGCCGAGGTCGCCACGCAGGGGCGGGTCACGATCGTCGACCACCGCGATGGCGACGACCCGTACCCGTTGGTGGTCGCCGCCCTCGGCAGCCCTGGCGTCGTCGCCCTGAGCGACCGGATGTGGGCCGCCCACGTCCTGGGCCTGCGCGCCGCCCTGCCCAACACCGCGCAGCGGCTGGCCGGCGACGTCCTCGACGAGCTGCGGATGCGCAAGTCGCCCGCCGAGGTCGAGGCGCTGCGCGCGGCCGGCGCGGCGATCGACGCCGTGCACGCCCGGATGGGCGAGTGGCTGCGCCCGGGCCGCACCGAGCGTCAGGTCGGCGCCGACATCGCCGAGGCGATCATCGACGCGGGGCACGCCACCGTCGACTTCGTCATCGTCGCGTCCGGGCCCAACGGCGCGAGCCCGCACCACGCCGTCTCCGACCGGGTGATCCGCGAGGGCGAGCCCGTGGTCGTCGACATCGGCGGCACGATGCCGTCCGGCTACTGCTCCGACTCCACCCGCACCTACGTGGTCGGCCCGCCGCCGCCCGACGTCGCGGGGTGGTACGCGGTGCTGCACGCCGCCCAGCTCGCCGCCGTCGCCGCGGTGCGCCCCGGCGTCACCTGCGAGCAGGTCGACGCGGCGGCCCGCGACGTGCTCACCGACGCCGGCTTCGGGCCCGCGTTCCTGCACCGCACCGGCCACGGGATCGGCCTCGACGGGCACGAGGAGCCCTACATCGTCGCCGGCAACGACCGCCCGCTCGAACCAGGGATGGCGTTCTCCGTCGAGCCCGGCGTCTACTTCGCGGGCCGCGCCGGCGCCCGCATCGAAGACATCGTCGTCTGCACCAACGAAGGTGCCGACGTCCTCAACACCACACCCACGGAGTTGGCCGAGTTATGACCATCGACCGCGTCCTGCCCACCGAAGAGGCCGGAGACCTCCTCGACCTCGCCACCGAGCTCGCCGACAACGAGCTGGCCCCGAAGGCGGCCGACTACGAGGCGCGCCGCGAGTTCCCCCGCGAGCTGGTCCGCACGCTCGGCCGGGCCGGGCTGCTCGGCCTGCCCTACCCGGAGGAGGTGGGCGGTGCGGGCCAGCCGTACGAGGTCTACCTCCAGGTCCTGGAGATCCTCGCCTCGCGCTGGCTGGTCGCCGCGGAGGCCGTCAGCGTGCACACGCTGTCCTGCTACCCGGTTTCCACCGCCGGCAGCGAGCAGCTGCGCAAGCTCCTGCCCGACATGGTCGGCGGCGAGCTGCTCGGCGCCTACTGCCTCTCCGAGCCGCAGGGCGGCTCCGACGCGGCGGCGCTGACCACGCGGGCGGTCCGCGACGGCGACGCCTACGTGATCACCGGTACGAAGGCCTGGATCACCCACGCGCACGACGCCGACTATTTCAACGTGTTCGCCCGCACCGGCGGCCCTGGCCCGGGCGGCATCTCCTGCCTGCTGGTCGACGCCAACACGCCGGGCATCGTGCCGCAGGCGCCGGAGCGCACGATGGGCCTGCACGCCTCACCGATCTCGCAGATCGCGTTCGACGGCGTCCGGGTGCCCGCAGACCGGCTCGTCGGCGAGGAGGGTGCCGGCTTCTCGCTGGCGATGCGGGCCCTCGACTCGGGCCGTCTGGGCATCGCCGCCTGCGCGGTCGGCCTCGCGCAGGCGGCCCTCGACCACGCCGTCGGCTACGCCCGCGAGCGCGAGCAGTTCGGTTCGCCGATCATCGACTTCCAGGGGCTGGGCTTCATGCTGGCCGACATGGCCACCCAGGTCTCCGCTGCCCGGGCGCTGACGCTGGCGGCGGCGCGGCTGCGCGACCACGGCCGGCCCTACGCGGTCGAGGCGGCCAAGGCGAAGCTGTTCGCCACCGACATGGCGATGAAGGTGACCACCGACGCGGTGCAGGTGCTGGGCGGCTACGGCTACGTCGCCGACCACCCGGTCGAGCGCTACATGCGCGAGGCCAAGGTGCTGCAGATCGTCGAGGGCACCAACCAGATCCAGCGGATGGTCATCTCCCGGTCACTCGCGAAGGCCTGAGAAGAACGTCCGGATGTCGGCCGCGTGCGCGGCCGGCTGCTCCATCGCCACGAAGTGGTTGCCGGGGTTGCCCTCGGGCCAGTGCACGATGTCGTTGTCGCGTTCGGCGAGGCGGCGCATCAGGGCGGAGCCACCGCCGTACTGGCCGGAGGGCACGTTCTTCTGTCCCTGGGGCCAGGCGAACCCGCCGCCCGGGGCCAGCGTCAGCAGGTCGTACATCGGCCAGCTCGACGAGCCGGCCGTGCCGGTGAACCACCAGAGGCTCGCGTTGGTCAGCATGAGGTCGCGGTCGATGACCTGGTCGGGTGTCTCGGCCATGAACGCGAACTCCTTGAACTTCTGGGTCAGCCAGGCCAGCAGTGCGACGGGCGAGTCGGTCCACGCGTACGCGAACGTCTGCGGCGCCGCCCGCAGCAGCGCGTGGTGGTCGACGCCGCCGCTCATCCACTGCCGCATCTGGTCCCACTCGGCCCGCTCGGCGTCGTCCATGCCGGGCACGTCGGCCTCGGTGGGGAAGCCGAAGCCGCCGTCGACGTGGACGCCGACGACGTGCTCCGGTGCGATGCGGGCGACCGCCGGCGCCACGTACGCGCCGAGGTCGCCGCCCTGGGTGCCGTAGCGGTCGTAGCCGAGCCGCGCCATCAGCTCCGCCCACATCCGGGCGACGCGGTCGACCGTGAACCCCGTGCCTGTCGGTGCCTGGGAGAAGCCGAAGCCCGGCACCGACGGGATCACCAGGTGGAAGTCGGCGCCGAGCTCCCCGATCAGGTCGGTGAACTCGACGAACGAGTTGGGCCAGCCGTGGGTGAGCAGCAGCGGCAGCGCGGCCGCGTTCCCGGAGCGGACGTGCAGGAAATGCACCGTCAGGCCGTCGATCTCGGTCGTGAACTGCGGGAACCCGTTGAGGCGGGCCTCGTGGGCGCGCCAGTCGTAGGTCGTCGCCCAGTGGCCGGCCAGGTCGCGCAGGTAGTCCAGCGGGACCCCGCGGCTCCAGCCGTCACCGGGTAGCTGCCGCGGCCAGCGGGTGCGGGTGAGGCGGTCGCGCAGGTCGTCGAGGTCGGCTTGCGGGATGTCGATCCGGAAAGGCGTCATGCGGACCACGCTAGGACCCCAGTAGGTCAGGTTCTGGCACACAAGGGTGGCATTCTTGGCGCATGTCCTCCGCCCGGCTGTTGAGCCTCCTGTCGCTGCTGCAGACCCCGCGCGAGTGGCCCGGCCGTGAGCTGGCCGACCGGCTCGACGTCAGCCTGCGCACGGTCCGCCGCGACGTCGACCGGCTGCGCGACCTCGGCTATCCCGTGCGGGCGACGATGGGCAACACCGGCGGCTACCGGCTGGTCGCGGGCAAGGCGATGCCGCCGCTGCTGCTCGACGACGAGGAGGCGGTCGCGATCGCGGTCGGCCTGCGCAGCGCGGCCGGGCACGCGGTGGCGGGCATCGAGGAGGCGTCGGTGCGGGCGCTGACCAAGCTGGAGCAGGTGCTGCCGGGCCGGCTGCGGCAGCGGGTCGGCGCGCTGGGCCGGGCCACGGAGCCGCTGCTCACCTGGAACGAGCCGACCGTCGACCCGGCGGTGCTGAGCGGGCTGGCCGCGGCCGTCGGCGAGCGGGTCCGGTTCACCTACCGCGACGAGGAGCGGCTGGTCGAGCCGCACAAGCTCGTGTCGGCGGGGCGGCGCTGGTACCTGGTGGCGTTCGACGACGACCGCGACGACTGGCGGGTGTTCCGGGTCGACCGGCTCGGTCCGGTGCGGCCGACCGACGTACGTGTGGCGCCCCGGACCCTGCCCGCCCCCGACGCCGCCGCCTTCGTGACCAGCCGCCTGTCCGAGATCACCCCCGTCCACCGGGCGGTGGCGACGTTGCACGCGCCGCACGACACGCTGGCCGGGCGGGTCGGCGACACGCCGGAGGCCCTGACCGCCCTCGACGCGGGGACCTGCCGGCTGGACGGGCACACCGACACGGTCGAGTTCCTCGCCCGGCGGCTGCTCAGCCTCGGCTGCGAGTTCGAGGTGCACGAGCCGCCCGAGCTGATCGCCCATCTGGCCGCGCTGGCGGGACGGGCCGGGCGGGCCGCGGGCCTGCGCGGCGGGAGCGACATCGCGGCCGGGTGAACGGGCCGGGTATTTTCTCTGCCGTGGAGGACACTGATCGCGCCATCGTCGCCGCCCTGACCGCGGACGGCCGGCTGTCCTATACCGACCTCGCGGAACGGGTGGGGCTGTCGGTGTCGGCGGTGCACCAGCGGGTCCGGCGGCTGGAGCAGCGCGGGGTGATCCACGGCTACACGGCGAAGGTGGCGTACGACGCGATCGACCTGCCCCTGGCGGCGTTCGTGGCGATCCGGCCGTTCGACCCGTCGCAGCCCGACGACGCGCCCGAGAAGCTGGCGCACATCCCGGAGATCGAGTCGTGCTACTCGGTCGCCGGCGACGACTTCTACCTGCTGCTGGTGCGGGTGGCGGGGCCGGCGGACCTCGAGCGGGTGCTGCAGGAGATCCGGACCGCGGCCAACGTGACGCACCGCACGACGGTGGTGCTGTCGACGCCGTACGAGGGGCGGGCGCCGAAGGTGGCGCTCAGCGACCCGAGTTCCACTGCTGGATGACCCGGGCTCCGTGCTCGTGACCGAGCACGGAGATCGTGGCGGTGTCGAGCTTGAGCAGCCCGCCGCCCGCGGAGTCGAGCCCGATCCAGCGGGCGCCGACGACCCGCAGGCAGTGGCCGTGCCCGACGAGCGCGACGTCGCCCTGGTCGAGCAGCTTGGCGGCCTTGGCGACGACCCGGTCGACCCGGGTCTGGACCTGCGCCGGCGTCTCCCCGTCGGGTGCGCCGTCGGTCCACAGCGACCACTTCGGGTCGTACCTCTCGTGGATCTCGGCCGAGGTGATGCCCTCGTACCGGCCGTAGTTCCACTCCGCCAGGTCGTCGTCGATCTCGGTGATGGGCAGGCCGGCCAGCTCCGCGGTGCGCACGGCCCGCTGCCGCGGGCTGCTGATCACCGCGGCGAACGCGCGGTCCTCCAGGCGTGCGCCGAGCTCGCGGGCCTGCCGCTGGCCGTCGTCGGTCAGCTCGATGTCGCTGTACGAGGTGTGCTTCCCGGTCAGGCTCCACTGCGTCTGCCCGTGCCGGACCAGGACGATCTCCGCCATGCCGTCCATCCAACCGTGCGCTCGGCCCGCACGCTGGCCGAACCATCATCCTAGGACGCCTTAGGGGGTGTGCCGGGGTACGAAGATCGACCGGCGGCGGGGGATAGGGTTCGCGCATGACCGTCCGCCCGATCCGCCTCATCGGTGACGCCGTGCTGCGCGCGGAGTGCGACCCGGTGCTTTCCTTCGACGCGGAGCTGCGGTCACTGGTGACGGACCTGATGGACACGCTGCTCGGCGAGCCGGGCCGAGCGGGCGTGGCGGCCAACCAGATCGGCGTGAGCGCGGCGGTCTTCGTCTACGACGCGGACGGCCAGCGGGGCCACGTGGTCAACCCGTCCCTGACGGTCTCCGAAGAGCTGCAGGACGGCGACGAGGGCTGCCTGTCGATCCCGGAGCTGTTCTTCCCGACGCCCCGCGCGATGCACGCGACGGTGACGGGCTTCGACCAGCACGGGACGCCGCTGACGGTGTCGGGCAGCGGCTTTCTGGCGCGGGCGCTGCAGCACGAGACGGACCACCTGGCGGGGCGGCTCTACGTGGACGGTCTGCGCGGTCAGACCCGCCGCGAGGCACTACGCGCGATCCGCGCGACGCCGTGGAACCGGCCGACGCCCTGATGCCCGCC
>NZ_BONE01000087.1 GCF_016862555.1 Asanoa siamensis
GAAGCTCTCGGCCACTTCGGCCTCGTCGACGTCAACAGCGCCCGACTGTGCGTCGGTCCGCCGGGCCTTGAGCTCTTCCAGGCTGTCCTCGCCGAGGTCGACCTCGTCGCGACGCGGGGCGTCGTAGTCGGTGGCCATCGGTCTCACTCTCCCGTATCGATAAGTCGCCTAGTTGTAACGCCAGGCGACGGTGTTTCGGTTCCCGGTCGGCCGCGGAACTTCGGGGCGCGGACCTGACGGGCGCCCGCGAGCGCGGTACCTTACCTGCCCCTGCGGGAGGCATGTATACCGCCCTCGTGGCCCTCTAAGACGCTCTTCGGCCCGAAGTTGTTCCCGATGTGACTCAGGCGACACGAAGATAGGTGTCCGACGCCGTGGATCACGTTCGGCGCGCCGGGGATGTCCCGGGTGTTTCCGCGCGTCCGGCGGACAACCGTTAACCTCGGTCGCAGACCGGGTGACCGAGGCCACGCCACAAGGCATGCCAACCGTGCCACCTCCACAGTCACCAGCACGGGAGCCGGAAATGACCTTTGCACGGGTGCGAGCGCTCGTGATCGTGGGCGTGCTCGGCGCGCTCGCCTTGGCCTTCGTGGTCTACGCGCTCGTCGACGACTCGCAGAAGGGTCGCACGCTGGCGGCACAGTGTCCGGAGGGTTGGCCGGTCGTCGATCTGACACTCAAGAAGGCCGACGACATCAAGATCACTGTCTACAACGCGACCGACAAGCCGGCGCTCGCCGAGTCGGTCGCCAACGACTTCGCCAACCGCAAGTTCCAGGTGCTCAAGAAGGGCAACTCGAAGACCGCGGTCGACAAGGTGGCCCTGCTCCGCTTCGGCCCCGAGGCGGTCGCCAGCGCCCACGTGATCCGGGCCTACTTCCTCGACGAGGCCGACACCGAGTACGACCCGGCCCGCAAGGGCGACGTCGTCGAAGTGGTGATCGGCGACCAGTTCAAGCAACTGGCCACCTCGACCGAGGTCAACCAGTCGCTTGTGGAACTGGCCGCGGGCGGCGAGCCGAAGCTGCCGCCGCAGTCCTGCCCCGCGCCGTAACGGCTCAGGGCCCGCCGGCCGCGTCGAACTCCGCGAGCAGGTCGGTCAACGGGCCGAAGATGGCCGGCGGCGCCGCCACCGTCATGTCGTTGCCCGCCGGCCGGCCGTCGAGCCCACCGACCAGCAGGCCCGCCTCGCTGGCGATCAGCCCGCCGGCGGCCCGGTCCCAGGGGTTGAGCCCCTTCTCGAAGTAGGCGTCGAAGCCGCCCTCGGCGGCCAGGCACAGGTCGATCGCGGCCGCGCCGAACCGGCGGATGTCGCGGACCCGGGTGATCAGCCGGGCCAGCACCTCGGCCTGGTGGGCGCGGCGTTTCGCGTCGTAGCCGAAGCCCGTGGCCACAAGGGCCTGCGCCAGGTCGGTCTGGGCCGAGCCGGTCAGCCGCCGCTCGCCCCGGAACGCGCCGCCGCCGAGCGTGGCCGTCCACTCGTCGCCGGTGGCCGCGTTGCGCACCACACCCGCCACGACCACCCCCTCGACCTCAGCGGCCAGGGAGACGGCGTACACGGGCAGACCGTAAAGGTAGTTGACCGTCCCGTCGATGGGGTCGACGATCCAGCGCACGGCGCCGTCGCCGGCCGTGCCGCCGAACTCCTCGCCCAGGACGGTGTCGCCGGGCCGCAGCGCGCCCAGCGCCGCGATCACCTGGCGCTCCACCGCGCGGTCGGCCGCCGTGACGACGTCGGTGTCGGTCGATTTCGTGGAAACACCGGAGACTCCCTCCGCCCGCATGCTGCGCGCCGTGTCGGCCGCCTCGCGCGCCACGGTCACCGCGATGGCCAGAAGCTCCGCCGCCTGAGTTGCCCACGGATCCGGCGTGTTGTCGCTCATCAGTCCCCCTTCAATACGGTTACGATTTTGTCAAAGTCCATCGTTTGCTTTCCGCCGGCAGCCGCCATCGCGCGGCCGGGCCGCTGTGCAGGCGTGCGCCGTGCGATGTTTTGCCGCGGGCGGCGTTACAATTCACGCCTGCTCACCTGTCACGAACTTCCCCCGCGGGGCCGGTTCGTGGCTCGGGGGCCCAACTACCTTTGAACCTGGCCCACCGCATCGCTGGTTCCTACCGGCTGTGCCCGCTCGATCGCCTCCGGAAGGTCATTCGTGACAGAGCCACGCCAACCCGGCGCAGACGTCCGCTCGATCGCCGAGATTTTGATCGCCCACGCCCAGCGCGGGGGCGGCAACATCACGTCGGCGGAGGTCCAGCGCACGGTCGAGTCGGCCGATGTGACCCCGGCCCAGGCCAAGAAGATCTTGCGCGCGATCGTCGACGCCGGCGTCACCGTGGTGATCGATGGTTCGGCGAGCACGAAGCGCAAGGTGGCCGCGGCCCGCTCGGCGACGCCGGCCTCCCGCGCGACCACCGCCAAGGCCACCGCGGCCAAGAAGGCCGCTCCCCCCAAGCAGGCGCCGGCCGTCGGCGAGGCCGCCGCGGCCAACGGTGCCGCCCCGGCACCGGCCGCCGCGGCCAAGGCCGCCCCCGCCAAGGCGACGCGGGCCAAGGGCCCCGCCAAGGCGACCAAGGCGGCGGCCAAGCCAGGCGAGGAGCCCAAGGGCGAGCCGACCGAAGGCCCCGAGGGCGAAGAGATCGATCCCGAGGAGCTCGCCGCCGAGATCGAGGACGTGGTGGTCGAGGAGCCGGCCGAGCTGGTCCGGGCCGCCGCGACCGACGCCGCCTCGACCGCGACCGACAACGACTTCGAGTGGGACGACGAGGAGTCCGAGGCCCTCAAGCAGGCCCGCCGTGACGCCGAGCTGACCGCGTCCGCCGACTCCGTCCGGGCCTACCTCAAGCAGATCGGCAAGGTCCCGCTGCTCAACGCCGAGCAGGAGGTCGAGCTCGCCAAGCGGATCGAGGCCGGCCTCTACGCCTCCGAGCAGCTCCGGGCCGCCGACGAGCGCGACGAGAAGCTGCCCATCCAGATGAACCGCGACCTGGGCTGGATCTCCCGCGACGGCGAGCGCGCCAAGAACCACCTGCTGGAGGCCAACCTCCGGCTCGTGGTCTCGCTGGCCAAGCGTTACACCGGCCGCGGCATGGCCTTCCTCGACCTGATCCAGGAAGGCAACCTCGGCCTGATCCGCGCGGTCGAGAAGTTCGACTACACCAAGGGCTACAAGTTCTCGACCTACGCGACGTGGTGGATCCGGCAGGCGATCACCCGCGCCATGGCCGACCAGGCCCGCACCATCCGCATCCCGGTGCACATGGTCGAGGTCATCAACAAGCTGGGTCGCATCCAGCGCGAGCTGCTCCAGGACCTGGGCCGCGAGCCCACTCCGGAGGAGCTCGCCAAGGAGATGGACATCACGCCGGAAAAGGTCCTCGAGATCCAGCAGTACGCACGGGAGCCGATCTCGCTCGACCAGACCATCGGCGACGAGGGCGACAGCCAGCTCGGCGACTTCATCGAAGACTCCGAGGCGGTCGTGGCCGTCGACGCGGTCTCGTTCTCGCTGCTGCAGGACCAGCTCCAGCAGGTGCTGCAGACGCTCTCCGAGCGCGAGGCGGGCGTGGTCCGGCTGCGCTTCGGCCTCACCGACGGTCAGCCGCGCACGCTCGACGAGATCGGCCAGGTCTACGGGGTGACCCGCGAGCGGATCCGGCAGATCGAGTCCAAGACCATGTCGAAGCTGCGCCACCCGTCGCGCTCGCAGGTCCTGCGCGACTACCTCGACTGACGACGAAGGTTACGGTTCCGCGTCGATCGTCTTGTGCGGCGCGGAATCGCCCGTCGGCTGTGTCGGCAGGGCGGGCGGGCCCGTGTGGTCGCCCTTGTGGAAATGCCGGTATTTCTCCTTGGGCGGCCGGTCGTTGGCCAGCAGCACCGCGGTCCACGGCAGCACCACGGCGGCGGCGCCCACGAGCAGGAGCCAGAGCCACATCATCGGTGGCCGGGTCGCGACCAGCACCGCGAACACGATCACGCAGACGGCACGCAGCGACATCATGAACACGTAGCGATGCGTCCGGCGGCGCAGCTGGTCGTCCTGGCTGCGTTCGGCGTCGGTGATCAGAACAGGTCGACCCGACTTCACCCTTCCATCCAAGCACCACCTCGGGGTATGCGCGACGGCGCGGTCCGTGTTACGTCCGTGGTACGTTGAGGGTGTGGGCCGCCGGTACAGCTTCACCGACGACGCGTTGAGCAACCTCGCGGTCTACGACGTGACACCCGGCGAGGTCTGGGAGGCCCTGCACGGCACCCGGCGGGTCATCCGGCACCTCGACGAGCTCACCGTGGTCTACGCCGCCAGCCGGCGCGGCCGGCGGCTCGTGGTCCTGCTCGCCGAGACGGAACACGACGACCACGACTTCGACATCCTCTCGGCGCGCGCGATGACCGACACGGAGATCAAGCGCTACGAGGAGACCGTTGGCGGTTGGGGGCGGTAGGCCGTGGACAGAGACCAGGCGATCAAGCGGTTCCACGAAGGCGGCGCGGACTTCGCCGACCTGATCAGCGACGGAGCGCCCGGCGACCTGCCGGTGCCCGACACCGAGCAGCCGATGGTCAGCCGGTCGGTGCGCCTCCCGCTGCACACCTACGAACGGGTCCGGGCCGCCGCCGACGCGCGCGGCATCGGCGTCACCACGCTGATGCGGCAGTGGATCGAGGCGGGGCTCGCCGACCTCGACGACTCGGCCACGGTGTCCCTGGCCGACCTGCGCCGGGCACTGGCCACCCTGCCCCGCAACCACGCGGCCTGACGCGGATGCGCGTCCTGCTGACCGGCACGACCGGCATGGTCGGTCAAGGGGTCCTGCGCGAGTGCCTGAACGCGCCCGACGTGTCCGAAGTGGTCTCCCTGGGCCGCTCCCCGCTCAACGCCGACCACCCCAAGCTGCGCTCGATCGTCGTGACCGACCTGTTCGACCTCGACGGCGTCGGCGACGGGCTGGCCGGCATCGACGCCTGCTTCTTCTGCCTCGGCGTCTCGTCGGTGGGGATGAGCGCGGAGACCTACGAGCGGATCACGTACGACCTGACGCTCGGTGTCGCCGACGCGCTGGCGGCGCGCTCCCCCGGCGCGACCTTCGTCTACGTCTCCGGCGCCGGCACCTCCGAGACCTCCCGGCAGCGGTGGGCCCAGGTCAAGGGGCGCACCGAGCGCGAGCTCCTCGAGCGTTTCCCGCAGCGGGGCTACATGTTCCGGCCCGGGTTCATCCAGCCGTTGCACGGCATCCAGCCGCGCAGCCGGTTCTATCGCGCCCTGATGGCCGGCGGCGGTTGGCTGATCCCGCTCGTCCGCCGCGCGGCGCCCCGCCAGGTCGTGACGACCGAGGAGGTCGGCCGCGCGATGCTCACCGTGGCCCGCACCAACCCACCGACCCACGTCGTCGGCAATCCCGAGATCGCGGCCCTGGCCCGCTCCTAGGACCGCAAGGAACGGTCCGTTGTTAACGCATGTGCGTTAACAACGGACCGTTCCTTGCGTCAGGGACGGGCGCCGACGCTGACCACGGCGCGGGCGCCGGCGGCCACCGCGGCCGTCAGGCAGGCGCGTGGGTCGCCGCCGGCCAGCCAGGCCGTCAGCAGGCCGGCCGCGAACGCGTCACCCGCGCCGGTCGGGTCCACGACGGTCGCGCTGACCGCCGGCACCGCCACCTCGTCGCCGCCCGCGCCGGCCCAGACCGCGCCCGCGCCGCCGCGCTTGACGACCACCGCCGCGCCCAGCTCCGCCGCGAGCGCACGCGCCTTGTCCCGGCGGTCGGCGGCCAGCACCGCCGCCTCGTCCTCGTTGGCCAGCAGCAGGTCGACGCCGCGTACCCAGGACCGGAAGGCGGGACCCCCGACCTGCCGCAGCGGGGCCGCGGAGGCAGCGTCGACGCTCACCGTCAGCCCCAGCCCCCGGGCCACCGCCAGCGCCCGCAGGCCGGCCGGTCGCGACCGCTCGTCGAGCAGCGCGTAGCCCGACAGGTGCAGGTGCCCCGCACCACCGACGGCCAGCGCCGCGGCGACCTCGTCCGGGTCGAGCAGCAGGCTGGCGCCGCGGTCGGTGACCATCGTCCGCCGGCCGCCCTCGGCCAGCACGATCACGGTGCCGGTCGGGGCGCCGGCGCGCGGGGGCAGCGGGCAGTCGACCCCGGCGGCCGCGAGCTCCGCGAGCCGGGCCGCGCCGGCCGCGTCGTCGCCGACCGCCGCCAGCAGCGTGACCGGCAGGCCGTGCCAGGCCAGCCAGGCCGCCGTGTTCGCCGCCTGGCCACCACCGGTGAACCGGATCGACGCGGCGGTGTCGGTGTCCGCCGCCGGCGGCCCGGCGAGCACGGCGACGACGTCGGTGACGAGGTCGCCCACTACGGCGACCCGGCTGGCTCTGCCGCCAAGATCGTCAGCGCTTCTTCTCATGCGGCCGCGGCGGCGATCCGGGCGGCCAGGTCGGCGTTGCGGAGGATGATCCGGACGTTGACCTCGAGGCTGGCCCCGCCGGTGTGCTCGTGGAACCAGCCCAGCAGGAACGGCGTGACCGCCTTGCCGGTCACCCCCTCCCGCTCCAGCGCGGCCATGCCCTCGGCCAGCGTGCGGTCGTGCAGGGCCGGGTCGAGTTGCTCGCCCGCGGGCAGCGGGTTGGCGATCACCAGCGCGCCGCGGTGCACGCCCTGGGCGGCCCGGGCAGTGATGGCGCGGGCGGCCTCCTCGGGCGAGTCCAGCGACCAGTCGACGCCGAAGCCGCTGTCGCTCAGATAGAAGCCGGGGAACCGCAGCGTCCGGAAGCCGGCCACGGCCACGCCGAGGGTCTCCAGCCGCTCCAGCGTCGCGCCGACGTCCAGGATCGACTTGACCCCGGCGCAGACGACCGCGATCGGGGTGCGCGCCAGCGTGACCAGGTCGGCCGACTCGTCGTAGGGCGCGTCCCGGTGCACGCCGCCGAGCCCGCCGGTGGCGAACACCCGGATGCCGGCCGCGGCCGCGATCGCGCTGGTCGCGGCGACCGTGGTGGCGCCGTCGACGCCCTTGGCCGCGGCCACCGCCAGGTCGCGGGCCGACAGCTTGGCCACGCCGTCGGCGTCGGCCAGGTGGGTGAGCTGGGCATCGTCCAACCCGACGTGTACGCGGCCGCCGAGCACCGCGATGGTCGCCGGGACGGCGCCGGCCGCCCGTACCGTCGCCTCGATCTCGCGGGCGACCTTCAGGTTGTCGGGGCGGGGCAGCCCGTGCGCGATGATCGTGCTCTCCAGGGCGACCACCGGCCGCCCGGCGCCCAGCGCATCGGCCACTTCCGGCGCTAATACCAAGTCGTTCACGTTGTCACCGTACGGGTGGCCAGGTGCGGCAACCGCACCTACCTGGCAGACTTGATTGGTGACCAGTCCTAGCGTCCCCGACACCAGCGGCACGATTCTCGAGCGTCCCGTCGAGACGCCGTACGAGCAGGGCGACCACGAGCGGTTCTCGCACTACGCCGACCGCGACAAGATCACCGAGGCCATGGTCCTCGGCACCCCCGTCAAGGCGCTGTGCGGCAAGGTCTGGGTCCCGTCGCGCGACCCCAGCCGCTTCCCGGTCTGCCCCGAGTGCAAAGAGATCTTCGAAGACGACCACCGGTTCTACGACGAGGACCCCAAGTCCGACGGCTGATCTAGAGTTCGGCGGTGTCACCCACCGCCGCACTCCTGCTCGCCGACCTCCTCGGCGTGGCCGTCTTCGCCGCATCCGGCGCATCCGCCGCAGTGGTCAAGCGACTGGACCTGTTCGGCGTCTGTTTTGTCGGGTTTGTGGCTGCCCTCGGCGGCGGCATCGTCCGTGACCTCGTCGTCAATCAGGCCCCTCCCCTGGCCTTCGACGACTGGCGCTACGCCGTTGTGGCAGCTCTCACAGCCGTCGCGGTCTTCTTCTTCCACCCGCAGCTCGCCCGGCTCCGCCGGGTCGTCGTCGTGCTCGACGCGGCCGGCCTGGCCCTGTTCACCGTCACCGGCACCCTGGTCGCCCTGCGGGCCGGCGTACCGCCCGTCGGCGCCTGCCTGCTCGGCATGATCGCCGCGATCGGCGGTGGCGTGGCCCGGGACCTCCTGCTCGGCGAGATCCCGATCGTGCTGCGCCGGGAGATCTACGCGGTGGCCGCCCTGATCGGCGCGGTCGCGGTGATGGGCCTGTTCCGCGCGGACCTGACCGGCTGGCCGATGGTCGGGGCGGGCACGCTGGTCTTCGCCGTCCGGCTCGTCGCCATCCGCCGCAACTGGAACACCGCACCGCCCTCCTGATGCGTTCGTCACCCTTGTGTCTGCTGGGGATCACGGTGCCGGCGTGGTTATGCTGAGACCCGCCTTCGCCTCACCGCGAGGGCGTTTTTCGTGACGTGAGGGGGGCGCCGCAGTGGTAGCGAAACCATCGCTGGAGACGTTCCCGGCACTGCGGGCGTGGCAGCGCAAGGCGATGGTCGACTACCTGCGGCGCCGGTCCGACGACTTCATGGCGGTCGCGACGCCGGGCGCCGGCAAGACCACGTTCGCTCTGCGGATCGCCGCCGAGCTGCTCAACGACGGCACCGTCGACGCCGTGACCGTGGTCGCGCCGACCGAGCACCTCAAGACGCAGTGGGCGCAGTCGGCGGCCCGGGTCGGCATCCAGCTCGACGCCGCGTTCCGCAACGCCGACCTGCACTCCTCCGCCGACTTCCACGGTGCGGTCGTCACGTACGCCCAGGTCGGCATCGCACCGCAGGTGCACCGGCGGCGGACCATGACCCGCCGGACGTTCGTCATCCTCGACGAGATCCACCACGCCGGCGACTCGCGCTCGTGGGGCGACGGGGTCAAGTCCGCGTTCGAGAACGCGACCCGGCGGCTGATGCTGACGGGCACGCCGTTCCGGTCCGACGACAACCCGATCCCGTTCGTGACGTACGAGCGCGGCGAGGACGGCCTGCAACGGTCCCGGGCCGACTCGGTCTACGGCTACTCCGACGCGCTGCGCGACGCGGTCGTCCGCCCGGTCATCTTCCTGGCCTACTCCGGCGAGACCCGCTGGCGCACCAGCGCCGGTGACGAGCTCGCGGCCCGGCTCGGCGAGCCGATGACGCAGGACCTGGTGGCCCAGGCCTGGCGCACGGCGCTCGACCCGACCGGCGACTGGATGGTCCAGGTGCTCCGGGCCGCCGACGCGCGGCTGCAGGTCAAGCGGGCCGGCGGGATGCCCGACGCCGGCGGGCTGGTGATCGCGACCGACCAGCAGAACGCCCGGTCGTACGCGAAGCTGATCGAGCGGGTGACCGGCGAGAAGGCCGTCGTGGTCCTCTCCGACGACGTCGGCGCGTCGGCCCGGATCGCCGCGTTCGCGGCGTCCGACCAGCGCTGGATGGTCGCGGTCCGGATGGTGTCCGAGGGTGTCGACATCCCGCGGCTGGCCGTCGGCGTCTACGCGACGAGCGCGTCGACCCCGCTCTACTTCGCCCAGGCGATCGGCCGGTTCGTCCGGGCCCGCCGCCCCGGTGAGACCGCCAGCGTGTTCCTGCCCAGCGTGCCGCACCTGCTCGGGCTGGCCAGCGAGATGGAGGCCGAACGCAACCACGTGCTCGGCAAGCCCAAGGAGGACGACGGCCTCGACGACGCGCTGCTCGAGCGGGCACAGCAGACCGAGGACGCCAGCGGCGAGCTGACCAAGCGGCACGAGATGCTGTCGGCGACCGCCGAGCTGGACCAGGTGATCTTCGACGGTGCCTCGTTCGGCACGGGCGCGCTGGCCGGCACGCCCGAGGAGGAGGAATACCTGGGGTTGCCCGGCCTGCTCACGGCCGACCAGGTGGCCACGCTGCTCAACAAGCGCCAGGCTGACCAGCTCGCGGCACAGAAGCGCCGGCCGGCGGCGGACGGGGCGGGTGGTGCCCGTGTGGTGGGGATGACCGCGGCGCCGCCGGCGCCGGTCTCGGCGGGCGAGCGAAGGGTCGTCCTGCGCCGTCAGCTCAACGCTCTGGTCGCGGCGCACCATCACCGGACAGGACTACCCCACGGGAAGATCCACGCGGAGCTGAGGCGTCTGTGCGGCGGCCCGCCCAGTGCCCAGGCGACGATCGAGCAGCTCGAGGAGCGGATCGCGACGGTACAAACCCTCTAGAACGAAAAGAACCGGCCGGAGCCCCGTGCGGGGTTCCGGCCGGTCTGGGCTTCGTTCGGATCAGTTGGCGGAGTTCGACGCCATGAGGTCGGCGCCGCGCCACTGGAAGTCCGGGTCCGCCGCGAACTGAACCGTGATCTTCACCAGGTCGTCGGCGTACTTGTTGGCGTGGTGCCCGCAGAACACGAGCTCGCCCCCGCCCGCCATGGTGATCCGGAGCTTGCCGGCCGCGTTGCACCGGTCGCACCGTTCATCGGTTGCTGGGGGAACCACCGTGCCAGGCGGCGGCGTGAGAGTGGGGGTCATCGCCTTCCTCCTTCGTCACCGATGAACATCATCCTTCGGTCTTTACTCACCTATCGTGCAACACCCGGTGGTGCTGCGGCCTTCCCAAGATGCCCCCGGGGGACCCAGGTCACACCTTGGTTGGTGACAGTGTGCCGGCACCCAAGGGGGCCGCGTCAATGATCTCGCTCGGACAACCCGCTTCTGACGTGGATCTATTGACGTAGCGTGTCGAAAAGGTGACTCACCGTTGGGTCAAGGGCCTCTGCCACGGTATCCTGACAGCGCCTGTGTGGCACCTGCCGGACACGCCCAAACGGGGGATCCGGCGATTACCCGACAGACTTCGCGGCGGCCTTCATGGCCTTCTTGTAGTCGCGCACCTTGCCCAGGCTCGCGTCGTCAACGATATCGGCCACGGACATGTGCGCACCCTCCTCCCCGTAGGCACCGGCCGCCTCGCGCCAGCCCGCCGGCTGCACGCCGTAGCGCTTCCCGAGCAGCGCGACAAAGATCTGCGACTTCTGCTTGCCGAACCCGGGCAGCTCCGCCACGCGCCGCAGCAGGTCCCGCCCGTCGGCGGCCTGCGTCCACAGCCGCGCGGTGTCACCGTCGTAGCGGTCCACCAGCAACCGGCAGACCTCCTGCGTACGGGTCGCCATGGCCTTGGGAAAGCGGTGCAGCGCCGGCGGCCCGGCGAAGATCCGGATCAACTCGTCGGTGTCGAACCCGGCGATCTCCTGGGCGGTCGGCTCGTGCCCGAGCCGCTGTGACAGGACATAGGGGGACGTAAACGCCTTTTCAAGCTTGTCCTGTTGGTCCAGCGTCATGCCGATCAACAGCGCGAGCGGGCTCCGGTCGAGCAGCGCGTTCGCCTCCGGCGGGATGGGCAGCGAGAACGTCATGCGGACCATCTTCGCCGACCGCCGCCCGCGCCGTCAGGCCGCCTCAGCCCAGATACTCGATCCCCTCGGCGCGCTCGCGCCGCGCCTGAGCCGACTGCGACTACAGTCTCCTCCCGGACACGCCGGCCGAACGCGCAAGCACAGCCAGGGAGCCCTCGGAGATGCCTGACGTGAGTGGCGCGGGTCCAAGGGATCAATGGATTTACCACTTCACCCACATGGACAACCTCCAGCGGATCTTCAGTACGGGTCGCTTGCTCTGCGACGTCGCAGCCCGCGACGGACAGACCCGTACCGAAGTCGGCGATCCGGCAATCAAGCAGTCCCGGCGCCTACGCCCGGTCCTTGCGGGTCCGGGCGGACTCGTCGGAGACTACGTGCCGTTCTATTTCGCGAGTCGGTCTCCGATGATGTACCGCATCGCGTGCGACCACCGCGACAGCAAGCCGGACTGCTATGCCGGGGGTGATCGACCCCTCGTCTACCTCGTCACGACCATCGGCGCGGTCGTAGACGCGGGACTCGCCTGGGTTGGTACGGATGGCAACGCTGCCACTGCGACAAGCGAGTTCACCGCTGACCTGGGTTCACTCTCAACGATGGTCGATTGGCCGCTCATGATGGCCGAGCGCTGGAGCAATGCGCAGGACGACATGGACCGCCAACGCCGGCGGCAGGCCGAGTTCCTCGTCCACGACGCCTTGCCGACTCAGCTCATCCGATGGATTGCGACGTACAGTGATCAACATCGCTCACAGGCAGGACGCCTGATCAGCGGCCACCCGCTCGCTGAGCGAATAATCGTCAGACCCAAGTGGTACTACGGGTTCGAGCGGAGGTGAGGAGATGATCGAGGAAGGTCGCGGCAACTTGCTGACGGCTGACGTGGAGGCGCTGGTCAACACCGTCAACACCGTCGGGGTTATGGGCAAGGGCATCGCCCTCCAGTTCAAGCGGGCATTCCCCGCCAACTACCGGGCCTACCGCGCTGCTTGCGCTCGGGGGGATGTTCAGTTGGGGCATGTGTGGCCCTTCGACACGGGAGTGTTGGGCCATCGGCGGTACATCCTCAATTTCCCTACCAAGCAACACTGGCGGAGTGCGTCAAGGCTCGAAGACATCGCGTCAGGTCTTGCGTCACTGGTTGAGACAGTGCGGCGACTCGAGATACGTTCTGTGGCAATCCCCGCCCTGGGATGCGGGAACGGCGGGCTCGCGTGGAGCGAGGTTCTCCCGTTGATCGAGAATGCTTGCGCCCAGATTCCAAGCGTCCGTGCGGTGGTGTTCCCACCGACAGGAGCGCCCGAGCCCGCGGCGATGCCGAACGCGACACCGCGACCGCGGCTGACGCCGATGCGGGCACTCTTGCTCGTTGCCGTCGATCGCTACCTCGTCCGCGCCCGGCTCCAGGAGGTGCGCGAGGGAGTCAGCGAGCTGGAGATCCAGAAGCTGGCGTACTTCCTGCAGGTTCTCGGGGCACCGACACGCTTGAAGTTCACGCGAGGGAGCTACGGCCCCTACGCCGCCGACCTGAGTCATGTGCTGGGCGACCTGGAAGGCCATTACCTGACCGGCATCGGTGACCGCTCCGCTCCCGTGACCACCTTCGCTCCGATCAACCCCGCTCCGGGAAGCGTTCCGGCGGCGCAAGCCGTGCTCGCGCACGACCGAACTGCCGACGAACGCATCAATACCCTGCTGAGCCTCCTGGACGGCTTCGAAACCCCGTACAGCCTCGAACTGTTGGCGACCGTCCATTTCGCCGCTCACTGTCTCCCGCGCACCGATAACGCCGACGAGCTGACCAGGCGGGTCGAATCCTGGAGTCTCCGCAAGGCTCGCATGTTCACCGACAAACATGTTCGGATCGCCACTAACCGCCTGGCGGAGCGCAACCTTCTTTGACGCGGCGGCCCCGCAGACCGAGCGCCAGCAGGCTTCTTCTGAAAGATATCGTCGCCGGCATGACGCATCCCTGGATCACCGAGCTCGGGCTGACGGCGCACCCGGAGGGCGGCTGGTACGCCGAGACCTGGCGGTCCGCGCACACCTTCGAGCCGACCGGGTACGCGGGCCCGCGCGCGGCCGCGACCGGCATCTACTTCGCCCTGCTGGCCGGCGAGGAGTCGGCGTGGCACCTGGTCCGCTCCGACGAGCTGTGGCTCTGGCACGCGGGCGGCCCGCTGGCGCTGCGCCTCGGCGGTTCCGGCGCGGAGCCGGCCGAGGTCGAGACCGCCGTGCTGGGCCCGGACGTGGCGGGCGGCGCGCGGCCGCAGCTGCGCGTACCCGGTGGGGTGTGGCAGTCGGCTCTGCCCCTGACCGCCGAGCCGGTGCTGGTGAGCTGCGTCGTTTCGCCCGGATTCGACTTCGCCGATTTCAGGATGGTGTGATCCGTTCGACCGAACGGCCGTTTTGATCATCGCTCGTCTATGCGATGGTCTGGGTTCGCCCGGCGCGGGGGCATGGAGGCCGGGCGTGGCGAACGGCGAGGAGAGTTCACATCGTGGTGTCCCGCACCGTCCGCAAAACCCTGGCGGCGATCGGCGCTGCCAGCCTGGTGGGTGCCCTGGCACTGGCCAACCCGGCCCAGGCCACCTCCAACAACAACTCCGTACGCAAGCTCACCAAGGCGGTGACCCTCGGGGGCGTGCTCCGGCACGAGATCGCCTTCCAGGCCATCGGCAGCCTCAGCGGTGGCAACCGCGGCTCGGGCCTGGTCGGCTACGACCGCAGCGCCGACTACGTGGCGACGCTGATGCGGCTGGCCGGCTACGAGGTCACCCGGCAACCGTTCGAGTTCAACTTCTTCGAGGCGTTCGGCTCGGCCTTCGAGCAGGTGTCGCCGAACCCGACCGTTTACGCGGAGGGTGTCGACTACAGCCTGGCCGACTACTCCGGGTCCGCCGACGTGACGGCCGCGGTCGTCCCCGTCGACCTCGCGCTGACGCCGCCGCGGGCGTCGACGTCGGGCTGTGAGCCGGGCGACTTCGACCCCGCCGTCGTGACCGGCAAGATCGTGCTGCTGCAGCGCGGCGGCACCAACTGCGGATTCGGCCTGAAGGTCGCCAACGCGGAGGCCGCGGGCGCCGCGGCGGTCATCCTGATGAACCAGGGCAACGGCACCCCGGAGGCCAACCCCGACCGCTACAACCTGCTGCTGCCCACGCTCGGTGCGCCGGCCGGCATCCCGGCCGTCGGCGTCTCCTACGCGACGGGCGAGGCACTCGCCAACACCCCGGGGCTCACCGTCCGGATCATGGCGGACACCACGTCAGAGGTCCGCCAGACCGAGAACGTGATCGCCGAGTCCCGTGGCGGCGACGCGACCGAGGTCGTCATGGCCGGCGCCCACCTCGACTCCGAGCCCGACACGGTCGGCATCAACGACAACGGCAGCGGCTCGGCCGCGCTGCTCGAGGTCGCGCTGCAGATGGCGAAGACGAAGACGCCCCACAAGACCAGGTTCGCCTGGTGGGGCGCCGAGGAGTCCAACCTGGTGGGTTCGACCTTCTATGTCGGAGAGTTGACGGCCGAGCAGCAGGCGAACATCGCGCTGTACCTCAACTTCGACATGATCGCGTCGGCCAACTACATCCTGGGCGTGTACGACGGCGACGACTCGGCCGCCGAGGGCGCGGGGGCGGGCCCCCCGGGCTCGGCCGAGATCGAGGCGGTCTTCCAGGACTTCTTCGCCGACCGCGACCGGCCCACCCGGGCGGCTGATTTCACCGGCCGGTCCGACTACGGCCCGTTCATCGCGACGGGCATCCCGGCCGGCGGTCTCTTCACGGGCGCCGAGGTCCTGAAGACGGCGCAGGACGTCGCCGACTACGGCGGTGTCGAGGGCGCGCAGTACGACCCCTGCTACCACGACCCGTGCGACAGCCTGTTCCCCGTCCGCAACGGCGCGGACGCGGCGCTCTACAAGGAACTCGACCGCCAGTACGACATGCTGGGCAACCTCAACCTCGAGGCCCTGGACATCAACTCCGACGCGATGGCGACGGCGATCCTCACGTTCGCCCTCGACACGTCGTCGCTGCCGGAGCGCGCGGCGGCCGCGACAGCCCGCACCGCGGGCCCGGTGTTCGTCGGCAAGGAAGGCTCCATCTAGCACGACGTCGCGAGCGAGGGCCCTTCCCGGCTTCGGGAGGGGCCCTCAGCGCCGCCAGGGGTGGTGGATCAGGCAGAACTCGTTGCCTTCCGGGTCGGCCAGGACCGTGAAGCCCTCGTCGCCCGTCTGGCCGACGTCCGTGCGGGTCGCACCGAGGGTTACCAGGCGGTCGACCTCCTCGGCCACGTGACCGTCCGGGGCGTAGAGGTCCGGATGGGCGCGGTTCTTGCTCCGCTTGTCGCCCCCGCCGGGCTGGAGCCAGACCGTCAGCGCCCCCGGACCGGCGTCCGCCGGCGGACGCAGGTGCTGGCCGTCGGCGTCGATCTCGTAGCCCAGCGCCGCCGACCAGAACGCCGCCATCCGGGCCGGGTCGCGGACGTCCAGCGTCCACTGCGTGAATCGGCTGACCATGCCGCCGACTCTGCCAGCGGGCCGCCATGATCGCCGGGTGGCGGCGGCGACGACAGCCGGGGCTGGCAGGATGCCGTACGTGTCCGACATGCTCCTGCCCCCCGATGGTGTCGCGCGGTTGCGGGACGCGCTCCAGGCGACCGGTTTCACCTCGGCGGGGATCGCCGCACGGCTCGGGCCGGCGGCCACCGCCGCGGTCGCGCGCAACGACTTCCGGGCCGCCCTGCGGATCACCGAGGACCGCGACCCGCTCAGCACGCTGATCCGGGTCTTCGTCTGCGCGCAGAGCGAGCCCGTCGAGGCCGTCGCCGCCGCGCTCGCGCCGCTGGACTTCGCCGAGGCGTTCGACGCCGGGCTGGTCGAGGCGGCGCCGGGCGGCCTGGTGCGGCAGGGCGTCGACCTCGAACCGTACGGCGACTCCTGGTGGGTGCTCTCCGACGTGCCCTCGTCGGCCCGGCCCGACCAGCCGCTGCGCCCCGACCACGTGCTCGGCATCGGCGGCGCCTCCTCGACCCTGGTCTCCGCCGCTATCCGCCGGCCGGTCGGCACCGCGCTCGACCTCGGCACCGGGTGTGGCGTACAGGCGCTGCACCTCGCCACCCACGCCGGGTCGGTCACCGCGACCGACCTGTCGCAGCGGGCCTTGCGGTTCGCCGCCACCACCGCGGCGCTCAGCGGGCAGCAGTGGGAGATGCTCGGCGGCGACCTGGTCGCGCCGGTCCGCGGCCGGCGGTTCGACCTCGTCGTCAGCAACCCCCCGTTCGTGATCGGGCCCGGCACCACCACGCACACCTACCGCGACTCGGGACGGGCCGGCGACGCGGTCTGCGCCGAGCTCGCCGCAGCCGCGCCGGACCTGCTCGCCGAGGGCGGCGTGATGCAGTTCCTGGCCAACTGGGAACACGTCGCCGGTGAGGACTGGGGCGACCGGGTCGCCGGCTGGTTCGCCGGCACCGGGCTCGACGCCTGGGTGATCCAGCGCGAGGTCGCGGACCCGATGGCGTACGTCGGGCTGTGGCTCGCCGACGCCAACGAGGACGGCGACCCGGCCCGCGCCGCCGCCTGGCTCGACTGGTTCGACGCCAACGACGTCGAGGCGATCGGGTTCGGCCTCGTCACGCTGCGCCGGTCCGGGCACGACGACCCGGTCGTCCGCGTGGAGGACCTGCGCCAGCAGACGCAGCAGCCGCTCGGCGACCAGATCGCCGCCTGGTTCGACCGGCAGGACTTCGTCCGGGGTGCCGACCTGCTGGCCGCCCGCTACCGCACCGCGCCGGGCCTGCGGCTCCAGCAGGAGGCCACGCTGGGTGACGAGGGCTGGGCGGTGGACCGGCAGGTGCTGGTGATGCCGTCGGGGCTGCGCTGGAGCGAGGAGGTCGACCCGCTGGTGCTCGCCCTGGTCAGCGGCGCCGACGGGCAGGTGCCGCTGCGCGACCAGCTCGCGGTGCTGGCCGCCGCCCACGAGGTCGCCGAGGAGGACCTGGCCGACGCCGCCGGGCCGATCGTGGCGCACCTGGTCGAGCGCGGCATCGTGGAGCCGGTCGCGTGAGGGCGCTGGTCCAGACGGTCTCGCGCGCGTCGGTGACCGTCGACGACGAGGTCGTGGGGTCGATCTCCGACGGGTTGCTGGTGCTGCTCGGGGTCACCCACAGCGACGATCCCGCCAAGGCCGACACGCTCGCCCGCAAGGTCTGGGAGCTGCGGATCCTCGACGACGAGAAGTCGGCGAGCGATGTCGGCGCACCCGTCCTGGTGGTCAGCCAGTTCACGTTGTACGCGGACGCGCGCAAAGGGCGCCGGCCGAGCTGGTCCGCCGCGGCACCGGCCGAGGTGGCCGAGCCGCTGGTGACCGCGTTCGCCGACGCCCTGCGGAACCGTGGCGCGCACGTCGAGACGGGCCGGTTCCGGACCCACATGCTCGTGGAGAGCGTGAACGTGGGCCCGCGAACCGTGGTGCTGGAGCTGTAAGGAACGGTCCGTTGTTAACGCTATGCGTTAACAACGGACCGTTCCTTACAGCTAGCCGAACAGGCCCCGCTTGCGGAGGGACTGCTCGAGCCAGCCGTGCAGCTGGGCGGCCCAGTCGGTCTGGCCGGCGGTCGCGTAGTCGACGTTGAACCGGCCGAACGTGTCGTGGCCCTCGGTGAACAGGCCGCCGCGCTTGTCGAGCTCCAGCACCACCTGCAGGTGCTGTGGCGTGGCCAGGAAGGTCACCTCGAGCTGGTTGCTCGCCCGCGCGTACTGCGGCGGCGGGTAGAACTCGATCTCCTGGTAGAACGGCAGGCTCTGCTGGACGCCGTAGACGCGGCCGCTCTCGACGTCGGCCCGGGAGAACCGGAAGCCGAGCCGGAGCAGGCCGTCGAGGATGGCCTCCTGGGCCGGCAGCGGGTGCACGGCCACGGCGTCGAGGTCGCCCTTGTCGACCGCGCGGGCCACCTCGAGCTCGGTGCGCAGCGCCATCGTCATGCCGTGCAGGTGCTGCCCGTACACCTCGGTGATCGGGGTCTCCCAGGGCACGTCGAAGCGGAACGGGATGTCGTAGCGCTGCTTGGGCTCCAGGCGGAAGGCGCCGGTCGCGCGCTGGCGGTGGAACTCGGTCGTCGAGTCGTACTCGGCATCGCCGCTCTCCACCTCGACCCGGGTGACCATGCCGAGGGCGACGTACTCGATGTCGACCGCGTGGTCGCCGCCCTCGACGTGGATCTGGCCCTCGAGGAAACCGCCGGGGCGGCAGTTGGGGTTGGACAGCACCGTCTCGACGGACGGCCCACCGACGCCCAAGGCCTGCATCATTCGCTTGAAGACCACGACGTGCCTTTCTGGTGTGAAGTTGTCGAGCAGACTAGCCGCCGGCGGCAACGGCACACGGTCGTGACGCGGTTCCGACCCTCAAATGCCGCAAGTCAGGCATATGGGCTCCCGGATTCATGCCACCCGCGGATTCTCCTCACCTCCGCTTCACGCCCCTTGCGGGAAGCTCTTCCCACGGCACACTCCGACGGTGTCGGGAAGCGGGGTAGCAGGAACATGAACGACTACGACCAGATCGACCTTGACGCCACCGACGAACGGGGTGTCTCCGCCGACCTCGTCCGGGCGTACCTCAACGGGATCGGCCGCACCAAGCTGCTGACCGCCGTCGAGGAGGTCGACCTGGCACGCCGGATCGAGGCCGGGTTGTTCGCCGACGAGAAGCTTGCGGCGGCCGACGTCCCCGACGGGCTCCGGGCCGATCTGGAGATCATCGCCCTGGAAGGGCGCGCCGCCAAGGACCGCCTCCTCGAGGCCAACCTGCGGCTCGTGGTCAGCATCGCGAAGCGCTACACCGGTCGGGGCATGGCGTTCCTCGACCTCATCCAGGAAGGCAACCTCGGTCTGATCCGCGCGGTCGAGAAGTTCGACTACGCGAAGGGCTACAAGTTCTCGACGTACGCGACGTGGTGGATCCGGCAGGCGATCACCCGGGCCATGGCCGACCAGTCGCGCACGATCCGCATTCCGGTGCACATGGTCGAGCAGGTCAACCGCATGGTCCGCGCCCGCCGCGACCTCGCCGTCTCGCTCGGCCGGGAGCCCACCGTGCCCGAGGTCGCGGTCGCGCTCGGCATGCCGGAGTTCCAGGTCATCGAGCTCATCTCGTACGACCGGGAGCCGGTCAGCCTCGACCAGGCCGTCGGCGAGGACGGCGAGAGCGCCCTCGGTGACTTCGTCGTCGGGGTCGACGCCCGCCAGGAGCCGGCCGACCAGGTGTCGGCGGGGATGCTCCGCAACGACGTCGAGATCGTGCTCTCCACGCTCTCGTCGCGCGAGCAGGCGGTGATCCGGCTGCGGTTCGGCCTCGACGACGGGCGCCAGCGCACCCTCGACGAGGTGGGGCGCGAGTTCGGGCTCTCCCGCGAGCGGATCCGGCAGATCGAGAAGGTGACGCTGCTCAAGCTGCGGCACCCGTCGCGGGCGCAGCGGCTGGAGGCCTACGCCTCCTGATCGTCCTTCCGGCCCCGCCACCTTTCTCCGGTGGCGGGGCCGATCCCGTCCTCCGGCCGCGCGCCGCGGTCGCGCTCGCCGCGTGCGGCCTGCTCGCCCTGGGTTGGTGGGGCTGGCGCAGCTTCGGGTGAGGCTCAGATGTGCCGCGGGCCTGTGTCCGGGCGGATGCCCGGGTCGCCGAACATCATCGTCGCGTGCAGGACCGACAGGCCGTCGGGGCGGGCCAGCACCGGGTGCAAAGAGAGCGAGCGCACCCGCGGCTGTTCGTCGGCCAACCGGCCCACGCGCAGCAGCAGGTCCACCAGGGCCGCGGTTGACGGGCCGCGCGCCGCGGTAGCCGTGCAGCAGCGGCGCCGCGCGGGGCTCGTCGACCAGGGCCGCCGCCGCGCGGTCGCTCAGCGGGGCCGCCCGCCACGCGCGGTCGCCCAGCAACTCGGTGGCCACGCCGCCCAGGCCGAAGCCGACCACGGGGCCGAAGGCCGGGTCCTCCATCATCTCCACGACGCACGGCACCCCGGCCGGGACCATCGGCTGCACCAGGACCTGCGGCCCGAAGGCGGTCGCCAGCTCGCGGTAGGCCACCCGTACCGCCGGCTCGTCGCGCAGGTCCAGGCGGACCGCGCCCAGGTCGATGCGGTGGCGCAGGTTCAGGCCCGCGGCCTTGAGCGCGACCGGCGGGCCGAGCCGCGCGGCCTCCGCCACCGCCTCGGGCGCGGAGTCCACCAGGGCGTCCGGCACGAGCGGGATCCCGTACGCGGCGAGCAACCCCTCGCGGTCGTCGTGCGCCACCGCCCGGCCCGCGGCGTCCAGGTCCACCCCGGACAGTGGCGGCACCACGCCGGGCGGCTGGCGGCGCCAGCGCGCGTACGCGGCGACCCGGCCCAGCGCCCGCGCCGCCTCCTCCACCGACGGGTAGGCGGGGATGCCGGGCGGCACACGCTCCACAAGGGACGTGACGACCACGGGCTTGTCGCCGGCCAGCGCCACGCTCGCGATCGTCGCCGCGAAGTCGGCGTCGTCCTCGACCACCTGGCCGGGCAGCGGCGGCGCGAGCACGACGGCCACCGCGTCGACACCGTCGTCGACGGCTGCCTCGGCGAGCCGATCACCGAACTCGTGCGCCCCGGCGACCGGCCCGACGTCGCTCGGGTAGCCGTCGGCCACCACGAGCCCGTTGGCCACGCACGCGGCGGCGGCCAGGGTGGTCAGCGCCGGCGAGTTGCCGACCACGCCGACCCGGCCCCCGCCGGGCAACGGCTGGGTGGCCAGCAGCGCGCCGACGTCGAACAGCTCCCCGACCGTGTCGACCCGGATCACCCCGGAACGGGCGAACAGCGCGCGGACCGCGGCCGGGTCGGGGCCGCGCTCGATGCCGCCCGGCGGCCGGGCCGGCGACGCGACCGCGACGATCGGCTTGTCGCGGCCGATCCCCCGGGCCAGACGGGCGAACTTGCGCGGGTTACCGAAGGACTCCAGGTAGAGCAGGATCACGTCGGTGCCGGGATCGTCACGCCAGTACTGCAGCAGGTCGTTGCCGGACACGTCGGCCCGGTTGCCGGCCGAGACGAATGTGGACAGTCCGATCCCGCGCCGGTCCGCCTCCGCGAGCAGCGCGACGCCGAGCGCGCCGGACTGGCTGAAGAACCCGATCCGGCCCGGCGCCGGCAGCCGCGGGGCCAGCGTCGCGTTGAGCCGTACCGCCGGGTCGGTGTTGGCGATGCCCAGGCAGTTGGGGCCGACGACCCGCATGCCGCCCGCGTGCGCCCGGCGGATAAGGTCGGCCTGCGCGGCGACGCCGGCCGGGCCCGCCTCCGCGAAACCGGCGCTGACGACCACCAGCGCGTGCAGCCCGGCCCGGGCCGCGTCGTCGATGACGGCCGCGACGCTCGCCGGTGGCACGGCCACGACACCGAGGTCCAACGGCACGCCGGCGTCCGTCGCCCGCGGCACGGCCGCGAGACCGCCGACCCGCGTCGCGTTGGGGTGCACCGGCACCACGGGGCCGGCGAAACCGCCGTCGCGCAGGTGCCCGAGCACGGCCGCGCCGACACCGTGGCCGCTGGCGCTCGCGCCGTACACCGCGACCCCGCGCGGCGCGAGCAGCCGGGCGATCGACCGTGCCTCGGTGCGGTGCTCCCGCCGCCACTGCACCTCGAGCGAGCTCTCGGTCGGCGCGATCGGGAACGCGAGATGCACCACCCCGTCCGCGTAGCGGCGCTCGACCTCGTACCCGAAATCGGCGAAGACCCGCAGCATCGTCGCGTTGGCCGGCAGCACCTCGGCGACGAACCGGCTGATCCCGGCGTCGCGGGCGGCCGCCGCCAGATACTCCATGAGCAGCGGACCGATGCCCCGGCCCTGGTACGCGTCCTCCACCACGAACGCGACCTCGGCGTCACCGGAGTCGGGGCCGAGCCGGTCGTACCGCCCGATCGCCACGATCCGCCCGCCGACCTCGACCACGAACGCCTCGCGCTCGCGGTGGTCGACGTTGACGAACCGCTGCAGGTCGCGTTCGGGAATCCGCGGGTACGGCGAGAAGTAGCGCAGGTAGCGCGTCCGCTCGGAGAACCGCGAGTGCGCGGCGACGACCTCCGGCGCGTCGGCCGGTCGCATCTGTCGCACATGGACGGTGGTGCCGTCACTCAGCAACACGTCCGCCGACCGCTCGGCGGCATTCTCGGTCACAGCGGCTCCGTCTTGGCTCGGTCTCCGTCCCTCACCATATGGCCGGGACGGTCATGGCCCGATCGTCTTGCGCATCTTGATCAAGGGCACCGGCGCCCCGCCCGAGGCGTCGGTGAGGTGCGCGACGGCGATGAATCCCGCCGACGCGTAGAGCGGCCGGCCGGCCAGGGTCGACACCAGCTCCACCTCGCGGAAGCCTTCGGCCCGGGCGGCCTCCTCACAGCGGCTCAGCACCAGCCGGCCCACACCGCGCCGGGTGTACGACGGATGGGTGTACATGGCCCGGATCCGGGCCGGTTGGGTGGCCGGGTCGAGCAGCGCGGCGTCGCGGCCGTCGGAGTGGTCGCCCCCGTAGAGCGTCGCCCGGCGGCTCCACCCGCCACAGCCCGCGACCGCTCCCTCCGATGTCTCCACCACGAAGTAGGTGCCGTCGTCGAGGAGTTGCGAGTCGATGCCCATGATGGCGCGGCTGGACGCGATCTGGGCCGGGTCGAGGTACGCCCGTTGGAGCTCGTCGATCACGGCCGTGACCACCGGCGCGAGCGCCGGGAGGTCCGCGTGGGTGGCGAGCCGGACGCGCATCAGTCGCGGGGGTCGAGCGGGTCCAGGCCGAGGAGCGGGAAGACCGCCGTGCGGGTCTGGGTGATCGCGCGGTCGACCGCGTCGTCGCTGGCCGGTTGCCAGGGCTCGAAACTCACGTCGCCGTCGTCGGTCAGGCGGGGTGGGATGTCGCGGCCGGGCACCCGGTGGGCGGCCAGCGCGCGCCAGCCCGCCGGGGTCGGCGTGCGTGGGTCGAGCGGGGCGCCCGTCGCCGTGGCCAGCAGGTGGGTCCAGGTGCGGGGGACGACCTCGACCAGCGCGTACCCTCCCCCGCCCGTGGCCACCCAGCGGCCCTCGCACAGCTCCTCGGCCAGGTCGCGCATGGCGATCTGGGCCGCGCGCTGGCCGTCGACGGTGAGCCGCAGGTCGGCCAGCGGGTCCAGCCGGTGGCTGTCGGCGCCGCACTGGCTGAACAGCAGTTGCGGGCGGAAGGCGCGCAGGACGCTGGGCACCACGGCGTGGAACGCGCGCAGCCAGCCGCGGTCGCCCGTACCCGGTGGCAGGGCGATGTTGACCGCACTGCCCTCCGCGCCCGGGCCGCCGATCTCCTCCGGGAAGCCCGTGCCGGGGAAGAGCGCGAGCGGCGACTCGTGCAGCGAGACGGTGAGCACGCGGGGGTCGTCCCAGAAGATCGCCTGGACGCCGTCGCCGTGGTGGACGTCGATGTCGACGTACGCGATGCGCTCGGCGCCCTGGTCGAGCAGGCGGGCGATGGCGACGGCCGGGTCGTTGTAGACGCAGAAGCCGGACGCCCGGCCCGGCATCGCGTGGTGCAGGCCGCCGGCGACGTTGACCGCGTGCCGGGCCTCGCCGCGCCAGACCGCCTCGGCCGCGGCGATGGTGGCGCCGGCGACCAGGGCGGAGGCGTCGTGCATGTGGTCGAAGACCGGGTTGTCGGGGCTGCCGAAGCCGTACCCGCTGAAGAACGGGTCGTGCGGCGCCGCCTTGACGGCGTCGATGTAGTCGGCCCGGTGCACGCGGGCGAGCGCGGCGTCGTCGGCCGGGGTCGGCTTGACGGTCCGGACGCCGGCGCGGTCGAGGATCCCCAGCTCGCGGGCCAGCGCCATGGTCAGCTCGACCCGCACGGGGTCCAGTGGATGATCACCCAGGTCGTACCCGAGCAGGTCCTCGTCCCACACCACCACGGCGCCGTCCGGCATGGCGCCATCGTGCCATGTCTGCCGCGTCACTCGCCTCCGGTCGCGACCGGGCGGCTCGGGTCGGTGACCCAGTCGCTCCAGGAGCCGACATACAGAGCGGCGTCGGTACGCCCGGCGCGGTGCAGGGCCAGCACGGTGTGGGCAGCGGTGACGCCGGAGCCGCAGTACGCGCCGACCGGCTCGTCGTCCCGGACGCCGCTGGCCGCGAACGCCTGTTTCAGGTCGGCGGCGGCGCGCAGCTTGTTGTCGGTCGTGGTGTTGTCGGTGGTCGGGCGGTTGACGGCGCCGGGGATGTGGCCGGCGACCGGGTCGACCGGCTCGATCTCGCCGCGGAACCGTGGGGCGACGCGGGCATCGAGCAGCGTGCCTTGTTTCGCGAGCTTCGCCGCGTCGTCGGCCGTGAGGGTGGGCAGGGCGCCGGGTTTGACGTCGATGTCGCCATGGGTGATTTCGGGCGTTTCGGTGGTGATGGGGTGCCCCTGGTCGCGCCAGGCTTGCAGGCCGCCGTCGAGGACCCGGGTGTCGCGGTGGCCGGCCCAGCGCAGGATCCACCAGGCGCGGGCGGCGGCCTGACCGTCGCCGGCGTCGTACACGACGACCGGTTTGTCGTTGGTCACGCCCTTGGCCCGCAACGCCGCCTGGAGGGTGGCCGGGTCGGGCAGCGGGTGCCGGCCGTGCCGGCCCGGTGCGCCGGCCAGTTCGGTGTCGAGGTCGACGAAGACGGCGCCGGGGATGTGGCCCTCGGCATAGTCCTCGCGACCGGGCCGGCCACCGAGCCGCCAGCGCGCGTCGAGCACGCTGGTGCCGGGCAGGGCGGCGAGCAACTCATCGGGGTCGATCGTGAGATCATCGGCGGAAACCACGCGCTCCAGTGAACACCCGCCCCGCGCCGTTCACGGCCCCGGGGTTGTCGGTGTCGCGAGGTAATATCGACAGCTAGGAGGGCCTTCTGCCGTGAATCACCTTGTCGACACGACCGAGATGTATTTGCGCACCATCCTCGAGTTGGAAGAGGAAGGTGTGCCCCCGCTGCGCGCCCGCATCGCGGAGCGGCTGCACCAGAGCGGCCCGACCGTCAGCCAGACCGTCGCCCGCATGGAACGCGACGGCCTCCTCACCGTCGAGGGCGACCGCCACCTGCTGCTGACCGACCTCGGCCGCGAACAGGCGGTCTCGGTCATGCGCAAGCACCGCCTCGCGGAGCTGCTGCTGGTCAACGTGATCGGCATGCCCTACGAGGAGGCACACGAAGAGGCGTGCCGCTGGGAGCACGTGATGAGCGACGCGGTGGAGCAGAAGGTCTACGACCTGCTGAACCGCCCGACCCGGTCGCCCTACGGCAACCCGATCCCGGGTTTGGACGCGCTCGGCAACCCACCGGTGGAGCTCGACGGCTTCGACCACAAGGAGCGCAACCTGGCGTTCCCGGGCTTGACGGGCCAGGTGATCGTGCGCCGCATCTGCGAGAGCGTGCAGACCGACTCGGACGTGCTGCGCCAACTGCACGCGGCGGGCGTCGACCCGGGCGCGACGGTCACGGTGGCCCAGGAACGCGACGGCGTCATGATCGACCGCTCGGGCGACCAGGTCCGCCTACCCCGCGAGGTCGCCTCACGGGTGTTCGTGGCGGCCCACTGACCCACAGCTTTCTTGGCGGCGGCCCGCCCCTTCGGGGGACGGGCCGTCGCCTGATTTCGCGCCCGAACGGGTGGCGAGTGGTCCCTCTTGGTGGTGAATTGCACCACTGCCCGCCATGCGAGCAGGCCTCGTTAACCGTCGCGGCATGTGACCTCGCCCATCTCGTCCAGGCGAGCAGCAAGCGCGAGCGACGGCAGGAACTGGCTCTCGCGGGCAGGTCTTCTTTGTCAGCGGCGGGCTGCCCGCCCACGTTGCGGTCGACGCCGTGGCTTGCCAGGCGTGAGGTGCGGGCGACGTATGCGGCATGTGACCTCGCCCATCTCGTCCGGGCGAGCAGCAAGCGCGAGCGGCGGCAGGAACTGGCTCTCGCGGGCAGGTCTGTGTCAGCGGCGGGCTGCCCGCCCACGTTGCGGTGGACGCCGTGGCTTGCCAGGCCGTGCGGTGCGGGGCCGCTGCGGTTCGAGGCCTTGTCCTTGTGTCGCGGGCCTGGCAGGGACGGGCCCCCTGGGCCCGGCCCGGTGTCCGGCGGGAGCAGCGGTCGTGCCCACGACGAACCCGGGACCAGATCCAGATCTTGATCTTTCTCCGGAGAAATCAGGGCTTGGGGGGCTTGGTCGATTCGACTTGTTTGGCGAGCGTGACGAGTTGCGGGCCGAGGGTTTTCGGCGGCGCCGGCGAGTCGGCGATGCTCGTGAAGCGCAGCGACATCAGGCGCTTGTCCTTCGTGAGCCAGCACACCTCGAGGCCCGGGCCTGTTTTGTCGGTGGCGGCGATCGGTGACTGGTAGGCCGCCAGGCCCAGGCCCTTGACCGCCGTCGCGCCCTTGTCGGGGACGACGTCGGATTTGAAGATCTCCGCGTCGGCCGTGGTCTTGCTGATCGTGAGCGCCAGGTCGGGGAGGTCGCCGCCGTCCTGTGGCTGGACCACGCACGTCGTCGTGTCGCCGCTCTTGCTCGCCGCGGAGATACCGAAGCGGACGCCGATGGCCTTCTCGATCGCCGCGTAGTCGAAGTAGACGCACGCGCCGCCGGCCATCGCGGCCGGGAAGTTCGTGCGGACCGGGCTCGTGATGCGTTGCGGCGCCGGGTCGTCGTCGGCGCAGGCCGCCATGCCCAGCGTCGCTGTCAGGGTCGCGGTCGCGGCCAGGCAGGCCAGCGTGCGGCGACCATCCACCCTGGACCGTCGGGCGGGTGGGTCGCTGTCCCGAGGCGGCAGGACCACAACTACTCCTTGATCGACGCTTTGATCAGCGCAGGAGTGCACCGCCGGAAAACATACGGTGTCGTCGGGCGGGGCGGAAGTCCGGGTTGTCCGTCGGTCAGGACGGGAGTTGCGCCACGATGTGCTTGGCGATCTCCAGGGAGCTCGTCGCGGCTGGTGACGGTGCGTTGAGCACGTGCACCTGGCGGTCGCGGGCCACGATCAGGAAGTCGTCGACCAGGGCGCCGTCGCGGGCGATGGCCTGCGCGCGTACCCCGGCGCCGGCCGGCACCAGGTCGGCTTCCGTGACCGCGGGCACCAGGCGGGCCAGGCTCTCGGCGAACAGGCGGCGACTCAGGGAGCGGCGCACCTCGGTCAGGCCGTACCGGAAATGCTTTCGGGCCAGTCGCCACAGCCCGCCGTAGGCGGCGAAGTCCGCGATGTCCCGCGGGTTGATCCTGCTCCAGCGGTAGCCCTCGCGGGCCAGCGCGAGCACGGCGTTCGGTCCGGCGTGGACGGTGCCGTCGATCATGCGGGTCAGGTGGACGCCCAGGAACGGGAACTGGGGGTCGGGCACCGGGTAGATCAGGCCGCGGACCAGGCCGCGTCGCTCGGGGGTCAATTCATAATATTCACCCCTGAACGGTACGATTCGCGCGGGCGGTTCGACGCCGGCGAGGCGGGCCACCCGGTCGGCGTGCAGGCCGGCGCAGTTGATCAGGACGTCGGCGGTCAGGTCGCCTTCGCCTTCGCCATTGCCGCACGTCGTGTGGATGATCTGCTCGCCGCCGCGGGTCGAGATGCCGGTGACGCGCGTGCCGAGGCGCAGTTCGGCGCCGCCCTTCTCGGCTAGGTCGGCGAGCGTGGTGCAGACCGCGGTGAAGTCGACGATCCCGGTGGACTCGACCCGCAGCGCCTCGACGCAGCGCAACTCGGGCTCGTACTCCTTGGCCTCGCCCGCCGTGACCAGCCGCGCGGGCAGGCCGTTGGCGACCGCCCGCTCGTGCAGCGCGTGCAGCCGCGGCACCTCGGACTCGTCGACGGCGACGATCAGCTTGCCGCAGACCTCGTGCGCGATGCCGTGCGTGGCGCAGAAGTCGACCATGGACGCCCGGCCCGCGGCGCAGAGGCGGGCCTTGAGACTGCCCGGCTTGTAGTAGACGCCCGCGTGGATGACGCCGCTGTTGTGCCCGGTCTGGTGGGCAGCGACCCGCTGCTCCTTGTCGATCACGGTGACCGACGCGCCCGGGTGGTCGAGCGTGATCCGGTGCGCGGTGGCCAGGCCGACGATGCCGGCCCCGATCACGACGTAGCGGGTCGGCTTCGGCTTCATGGCGCGACCTTATTTCACGTACGGGCAGTGCCGGCAGCCTCGACCGCAACACGTCCCGCGCGCCGCGAGAAACCCGGCCGAAAGGACGAACAGCCCCGTCCGTGGGTCCGAGTATCCGGGCGCGTCGGCCAGGAGGGCGCGGTCGTGGGCTTCGATGATCTCTTGCTGGTGCCGGGCGTCGGCGGGCATCCGGCTCTCGTGCGGCTCGCGCAACGGCCGATCCGCCAGTGGCTTGCGCTCACCGTTGGTCGAGGTCACCACTCCACCCGTACCCTATCGGACCTATCGGACCAGTCGTCCGCTGCCTGAATGCCCTTCGCCGGTTATATCCCAAGAGGCATCATCCGTACGACGAGAGGGCGCCACGGGCATGACCACCGAATCCCTTCAGCGCGACGACCTGACCGACCTCGCGCGGACCGGCCTGCCGGCCCAGGCCCAGCCGCTCGACCTGCGCGAGACCGGGGCGTACGTGGACCGGGAGCCGGTGCTCGAGGTGCTGATCTCGGTGCGCCGGGTGGACGGCGGGCCGCCGTACCCGGCGATGTACCTGGGCCCGATCGCCGAGCCCTTCCTGGGCCGGGCTCAGGACGGCCTGCCCTTCGCCGCCCGGATCGACCCCCAACGTCCGGATCGGGTGCTGGTCGACTGGACGGCCTGCGCGGCATAGCCGCAGCTTGGGTGGGTACGCCGGTTAAATGGAGACCACCTGGAAGCCCGTCGACTCGGGCGATGAGGGCACCTTGTCGAGCGGCGAGAAGCGCAGCCTCCCGGACAGCGCGTTCGCCTTTCCCGACAAGCGCAAGGAACCGCTGACGGACGCTGACCACGTACGGAATGCGATCGCGCGCTTCGACCAGGTCAAGGACGTGACGGACAAGGAACGCGACCAGGCGTTCGCCAACCTGAAAAAGGCCGCGAAACACTTCGACGTCGACATGACGGAGACGGACTGGCACGACTTGGGCAAGCGCCCGCACACGAACAACCCGAAGCAGTAGCCGGGGAGTTGCTCCTTGGCGGGGTCGCGGCGCGACCCTGCTGAGGCCATCGCCGCTCACACTGTTACCGCCGGCGTGGATTGGGGCTCGCGGCGAAGGCCGTCGACGCGGAAGGGGAGCCGATCGAGATCGGCTCCCCTTCCGCGTTCGTGCTTGTCAGCTGCAGCCCGAGGTCGAGCCGCAACCCTCGCAGACGTAGCAGCTGCCCGCCGGGCGCATCTTCGTGCCGCAGGTGAAGCAGAGCGGTGCGTCGGCGGCCTTGCCGATCACGGCCTCGAGCAGCTCCGTCGAGGAGCCGACCCGCGGTGACGGAGCGGCGACCTGCACCGGGCCGTCGGAGACGGCGGCCTTCGCCACCGGGGCGGCCTCGGCCTTGTCGTCCGCGCCCTTCTCGTCGGCGTCGGCCGGCTTGGCCTCGATCGGGGCCGACGACGCCATCTGCGTGTGGTCGAACGCGGCCTCGGCCTCGGCCTCGGCGCGGAGCTGGGCCGCCCGCTCCTTGGCCGTGAAGATGCCGAGCTCGGCCCGGCGCTCATAGGGCAGGAAGTCGAGCGCCAGCCGCCGGAAGATGTAGTCCATCACCGACGCCGCCATGCGGATGTCCGGGTCGTCGGTCATGCCCGCCGGCTCGAACCGCATGTTGGTGAACTTGGCGACGAAGGTCTCCAGCGGGACGCCATATTGCAGGCCGATCGAGATCGCCACCGAGAAGGCGTCCATGACGCCCGCCAGGGTGGAGCCCTGCTTCGACATCTTGAGGAAGACCTCGCCGAGGCCGTCGTCGGGGTAGGACGACGCGGTCAGGTAGCCCTCGGCGCCGGCGACCGAGAAGGAGACCGTCTCCGACGGGCGCTTCTTGGGCAGGCGCTTGCGGACCGGCCGGTATTCGACGACCTTCTCGACGATCTTCTCCGCGGCGGCCGCCACCTCGGGCGACGCCAGGGCCTTGTTCGGCTTGGCCGCCGACAGCGGCTGGCCGACCTTGCAGTTGTCGCGGTAGATCGCCAGCGCCTTGAGGCCCAGCTTCCAGCCCTCGAAGTAGATCTTCTCGACGTCTTCGATGGTCGCCGACTCCGGCATGTTGACCGTCTTGGAGATCGCGCCCGAGATGAACGGCTGGACGGCCGCCATCATCCGCACGTGCCCCATCGGCGCGATCGAACGCTCGCCCATCGCGCAGTCGAACACCGAGTAGTGCTCGGGCTTGAGGCCCGGCGCGTCGACGACGTGGCCGTGGTCGGCGATGTGCTCGACGATCGCCTCGACCTGCTCCTCGGGATAGCCGATGCTGCGCAGCGCGCGCGGGACCGTCTGGTTGACGATCTGCATCGAGCCGCCGCCGACGAGCTTCTTGAACTTGACCAGGGCCAGGTCGGGCTCGACGCCGGTGGTGTCGCAGTCCATCATCAGGCCGATGGTGCCGGTCGGCGCGAGGACCGAGGCCTGCGCGTTGCGCCAGCCCGACTTCTCACCGATCTTGATGCCGAGCTGCCACTGCTTGGACGCCTCGCGGGCGATCCCGGTCGCGACCGGGCTCGACGCCTTGATGTCGTCGCTGGCGGCGGCGTGCTTGCGCATGACCCGCTTGTGCGCGTCGGCGTTGCGGGCGTAGCCCTCGTAGGCGCCGACCACGCCGGCCAGCTCGGCCGACCGGCGGTAGGCGGTGCCGGTCATCAGCGAGGTGATCGCGCCGGCCAGCGCGCGCCCGCCGTCGGAGTCGTAGGGCAGGCCCGACGCCATCAGCAGCGCGCCGAGGTTCGCGTACCCGATGCCGAGCTGGCGGTAGGCGCGGGTGGTCTCACCGATCTTCTCGGTCGGGAAGTCGGCGAAGCAGATCGAGATGTCCATCGCGGTGATCACGAACTCGACCGACTTGACGAACTTCTCCACCTCGAAGCCACCGTCGGCGCGGAGGAACTTCATCAGGTTGAGCGAAGCCAGGTTGCACGACGAGTTGTCGAGGTGCAGGTATTCGGAGCAGGGGTTGGACGCCGTGATCCGGCCGGTCTCCGGGGAGGTGTGCCAGTCGTTGATCGTGTCGTCGTACTGCAAACCAGGGTCGGCGCACTCCCACGCGGCCTGCGAGATCGTGCGGAACAGCTTGCTGGCGTCGACCGACTCGATCACCGAGCCGTCGAGGCGGCCGCGCAGGTCGAAGGAGCCGTTCTCCTCGACGGCGCGCATGAACTCGTCGGTGACCCGGACGGAGTTGTTGGCGTTCTGGTATTGGACGCTGACGATGTCGGCGCCGCCCAGGTCCATGTCGAAGCCGGCGTCGCGGAGCGCCCGGATCTTGTTTTCCTCACGGGCCTTGGTCAGCACGAACTCTTCGATGTCGGGGTGGTCGACGTCGAGGATGACCATCTTGGCCGCGCGCCGGGTGGCGCCACCGGACTTGATCGTGCCGGCCGACGCGTCGGCGCCGCGCATGAAGCTGACCGGCCCGGACGCGGTGCCGCCGGAGGAGAGCAGCTCCTTGGACGAGCGGATGCGGGACAGGTTGACCCCGGAGCCGGAGCCGCCCTTGAAGATCAGCCCCTCCTCCTTGTACCAGTCGAGGATCGAGTCCATCGAGTCGTCGACGGCCAGGATGAAACAGGCGCTGACCTGCTGCGGCGACGGCGTGCCGACGTTGAACCAGACCGGCGAGTTGAAGCTGAACACCTGGTGCAGAAGCATGTAGGTCAGCTCGTGCTCGAAGACCTCGGCGTCGGCCGGGTTGGCGAAGTAGTTGTAGTCCTCGCCTGCCTTGCGGTAGGTCTTCACGACCCGGTCGATGAGCTGCTTGAGCGACCACTCCCGCTCGGGGGTGCCCACGGCGCCGCGGAAGTATTTGGTCGTCACGATGTTGGCCGCGTTGACGCTCCACGACTGCGGGAACTCGACCCCGCGCTGCTCGAAGTTGATCGAGCCGTCACGCCAGTTGGTCATGACCACATCGCGGCGCTCCCACGCCACGTCGTCGTACGGGTGGACACCCTCGGTCGTCCACACCCGCTCGACCTTGAGCCCGGTCGCCCCCACGGCCCGCGCTCGACTCTTGCCAGCGGCAACGTCGCCCGCCATGTCACCTGCCCCCTCGTTTACGAACACATCGAAAAGCTTTACTTTGTACGCGTTTCCGCGTTGACAACCGCATGAGCGGTGCCCTCGAGTCGCGCGGCGGCGGCCGCCCGCAGCGTCTCGATCTCGCGCTCGAAGTCGCTCAGCGACTCGAACGAGCGGTAGACGCTCGCGAAGCGCAGGTAGGCGACCTCGTCCAGGTCGCGTAGCGGGCCGAGGATCGCGAGCCCGACATCGTGGCTCGGCACCTCGGCGGCGCCCTTGGCCCGAACGGTCTCCTCGACCTTCTGGGCCAGCAGCGCGATGTCGTCGTCGTCGACCGGCCGGCCCTGGCAGGCCTTGCGGACGCCCGTGGTGATCTTGGTGCGGCTGAACGGCTCGGTCACACCGCTCCGCTTGACCACGGCGAGGACGGCCTCCTCGACGGTGGTGAACCGCTTGCCGCACTCGGGGCACGACCGGCGCCGCCGGATCAGCTGGCCGTCGTCGGCCTCACGCGAGTCGACCACCCGTGAGTCGGGGTGGCGGCAGTATGGGCAACGCATCGACGACCTCCTCTCCTGAACTGATCCCGCGGATCACGCTAGTGCGACCCTCTGACACTTTCCGGGGCGTGGGACGCAGCGGTGCGCCGGGCACGCCGGTGGACAGCGGAGCCGCCCAACGGTGGACAACGCTGTGCACAACTTGTGGGAAAGGTGTGGGTAACTACTGTGAGTCTACCCCTACCTGTGGACAACTTACAGAGCTGTAACTACTACATCTAGGGGTTCGACCGTAGGCCGCCCACGTCCCGGGGTCAAGTTGGGCGGGCGTGTCGCCACTGCCACGTTTCTGTCGCAGCGTGGCCGGTGTGACGGTCGTGACGATCCACACGGAGCCGCACGGGCCCGGTCGCGACGGCGACCATCCGGGCGGGTGACACGCAGGCGAAAGCGCCCCGCGACTCACCGCGAGCCACACATCATCTGTCCCACAGGCCCCGCGAGCAAGCCAGGGCGCCGGCATCTCACTCGGCCGGTAGGACCAGCTTCTGGCCGGCGAAGACCGTGAAGTCGTCGAGGTGGTTGAGGCGACGGATCTCGCGGATCACCGTGAACGGCGCGTAGCCCGGACGATGCTTGGCCGCCACCGACCAGAGCGTGTCGCCGGGCTCGACCACCGCGATCTGCGGCGGCGGCGCGGGATCGGCGGCCCGCACCCCT
>NZ_BONE01000088.1 GCF_016862555.1 Asanoa siamensis
GGCCTGCGGCGTTGGGGGTCTTGCGCTGCGGCGCGTGGCCTGCGGCCTGGGGCGTCGGGGGTCTTGCGCTGCGGCGCGTGGCCTGCGGCCTGGGGCGTCGGGGTTCATGCGCTGCGGCGCGTGGCCTGCGGCCTGCGGCGTTGCGATTCTTCGCTGCGGCGTGTGGCCCGTCTGGCGCCTGCGCGCAAATGGTCGGTGTTCGGCCTTGCATTCCGCATTCGGGTCATCGGGGCGGGTTGTGGCTTAGGCCTAATCCAGTCCCGAATCTCCGGTCGCTATTATCGAATGCCCGGTCAAGATCATCTATCGAATATCTCAAATGTATGGCCGGCAGATGATAAATACCGCACCTTTCTCTCCCCTGGTCCTGCTGGCTTGGCAATTGCCTAAAGAATGCTTGCCATGGCGACAATGGCAGGGATAATCGGCTGCGATGTCCCAAGGATGCTGCCGGCGCCCTACAACAACCCGGACTCACGCATCAGGCGTGACAGACCCGCGCCGTCTGGGGCCCAGAGCCAGCGTTGGGCGCCTGTGTCTCGGGAGCGGGGGGTGTTGTCGTGGATCGGTAGGGCGCCTGCCAGGACTGCTTGCGCCGGCGAGAGGCGGCGGATCGCTACCGCCGCCACGTTGTCCGGGTGGGTGCGGGCGAAGTCCGCGTAGATTTCTGGGTCGTGTTGGCCGTCGTCGCCTATCAGGAGCCATTTTATCGACGGGAACTCCGTTGCCAGGCGGAGCAGGGTCGCGCGCTTGTGTTCCTGGCCGCTGCGGAACCAGCGGTCCTTCTGGGGGCCCCAGTCCGTCAGGAGGAGCGGGCCCGCCGGATAGAGATGCCGGGAGAGGAAGCGGGTCAGCGTCGGCGCTACGTTCCATGCGCCCGTCGAGAGGTAGAGCACGGGCGCGCCCGGGTGGGCCGTCGACAGGCGTTCGTAGAGGACCGCCATCCCGGGGACCGCGGCGCGGGCGTGTTCGTCCAGGACGAACGTGTTCCAGGCCGCCAGCAGGGGGCGCGGCAGGGCCGTGACCATGACCGTGTCGTCGATGTCCGAGACGATCCCGAAACGTACCGCCGGGTCGACGATCCGGACCGGTGCGTCGACCGGTTCGGCGCCGCGGGTGCTGATCCGGACCGTCTGCCAGCCCGGTGGCAGGTCGACCTCGACCCGGGCGTCGACGAAGCCGCCGCGGTCGGTGCGGAGGACCTGGCGCTGGTCACCCGCCTCGATCTCGACCTCGGCGTCGTTGACCGCGACCGTGGCGAAGCTGCGCCAGCCCCGCACGATTTTCGCCTTCTTGGGTGACATCTGGCCGTTCTCCGGGCCCGGCGGCGGCGTCTCGCCCTCGCCGGGGCGGCTCAGCAGGACCCGGCCCATCACGCGGACCCAGCCAGGGCCGCCGTACCCCGTGTAGGGCACGATCGTCGCCCGCCACCCACGGCGGCGCATGCGGCGTTCGATCATGCCGCGGACGGCATCTTCGGCGCGGGCTGCCCGGTGCAGGACCGGGGCGGCAGGCGTCAGCGACACGCCACACACCCTGCCACAACCCGGCGCCGGCGGCTCGACGGCGGTGGATCTTGAAAGGATCATGACCGGAATTCCGGACAGGCGCGCCGGGACACATCGCGAGCCAAGGTTTTCTGGAGAATGCGGTGATCCAGGAACGAACGCGAGGGATAGTTGATATATGGCGGGCGCGGCGCCGAGGCGGCCCGACGGCACGACGTGCCGACGGCAGACCCCCGCGCGCCCGCCGCGCCTTCGCGCGCCCCGATCAGAGCTTCGCGCGCCCTTCCTCGAAGAACTCCGCGATCGACGCCTCGGACGGCTGCTCACCCAGCGACCGCGCCGCCCCGAACGGCGCGTTCCAGAACGCGCCCTCCCGCGGCGCCCACGGTCCGACATAGGCGTACGGCTCGTTGTGCCAGCTGTCGCCCGGCGACACGCCGTAGTTGACCTCGTCGACCGTGACCGACACGTCGAAGTGCTCGGGCCAGAGCACCGGCGTCTGACCAGGCAGGACCCGCCGCAACGCCGCGTCGCCCGCGGTGAAGCAGGCACCCAGGTGGGCCGCGATCTCCCCGTCGACGACCAGCGCCTCGTCCTCGCGTACGCCCGAATGGTCGTCGTAGATGTCCGGCACGCCGGCGTCGACGTCGACCGCCGCCGCCAGCCCGGCCGGCGTGTTGCCCGCCAGCGCGAGCCGCTGCTCGCCCACGATCAGCTCGGCGCCGACAACACGCAGCGCGGGGGCCTTCACGGTGGCGAAGCCCCCGGGCACGACCTGCAGCCGGATCGTCCCGCTGCGCCGGTACTGCGGGCCGGCCAGCAGGATCTCCGCGACACCGTGCCAGGCACGTCGGGTCTCGGCGAGACGGCGTCCGGTCACCCCGCAAGGCTACCGGCGACACCCCGTCGTCCGGCCCGCAACGCACCACAACCCGCCGTAGTGAACCCCGGAGGTACTCATGCAAGTCCCCGCTCCGTTCACCTATGAACGGGCGACGAGTGTCGAGCACGCGATCGAGCTGCTCGGCCAACTGGGCCCCGAGGCCCGGGTCGTCGCCGGTGGTCACAGCCTGATCCCGATGATGAAGCTCCGGCTGGCGCGCCCCGACGCGCTGGTCGACATCAACGACCTGGGCGCCGAGCTGGCGCAGATCCGGGTCGACGGTGACGCGCTGGTCATCGGTGCCCTGGCCCGGCACGCCGACGTGCTGGCGTCCGCGGTGGTCGGCGAGCACTTCCCGATCTTCCACGACGCCGAGCGGGTGATCGCCGACCCGGTGGTGCGCAACTTCGGCACGGTCGGCGGCTCGCTCTGCCAGGCTGACCCGGCGGAGGACCTGGCCGCCGTGTTCGCGGCGCTCGACGCCGTCGCGGTGCTGCGCGGCGCGGCCGGCGTCCGCGAGGTGCGGGTCCGCGAGCTGCACGTCGGTCCCTACGAGACGGTGCTGGCGCCCGACGAGCTGATGCTCGAGCTGCGAGTGCCGATCCGCCCGGGGGGCGGCAGCGCGTACGAGAAGGTCGAGCGCCGGGTCGGCGACTACCCGGTGGCCGCGGCCGGCGCGGCGGTGTGGCTCGACGGCGACACGGTGCGCGACGTCGGCATCGGTCTCACGGCGGTCGGCGCCGAGCATTTCACCGCCCCCGCGGCCGAGGAAGCCCTGCGCGGCCAGCCGGCGACCGAGGAGTCGTTCCAAGCCGCCGCGCGGCTGGCCGCCGAACACTGCAACCCCAGCGCCGACCAGCGCGGTCCCGTCGACTACAAGCGACACCTCGCCGCCGAGCTGACCACCCGCGCACTGCGCCGGGCGGCGGCCCGCGCCCGAGGCCAGGAGGCATAAACGATGGAAGTCTCGATCAACATCAACGGTACGGCGGAGACCCACGACGTCGAGCCCCGCCTCCTGCTGGTCCACTTCATCCGGGAGAAGGCCGGCCTGCGCGGCACCCACTGGGGCTGCGACACGTCCAACTGCGGCACGTGCGTGGTCTGGCTCGACGGCAAGCCGGTCAAGTCCTGCACGGTGTTCGCCGCGATGGCCGACGGCCACGAGGTGCGTACCGTCGAAGGGCTCGACCAGGGCGGCCAGCTCGACCCGGTGCAGGAGGGCTTCATGGAGTGCCACGGCCTCCAGTGCGGCTTCTGCACGCCGGGCATGCTGATGACCGCCCGGGCGCTGCTCGACGCCAACCCCGACCCGACGGACCCCGAGATCCGCGAGGCGATCTCCGGCCAGCTCTGCCGGTGCACCGGGTACGAGAACATCGTCCGCTCGGTCCGCTGGGCCGCCGAGAAGGAAGCGGGCGGCCCGGTCACGGAGTCCGAGACCCCCGTGGAGGCGAAGGCATGACAACCGTGGAGGAGCGGCCGCACACCGGTTTCGGCCGCACGCTGCGCAAGGAGGACGTCCGGCTGGTCCGGGGCAAGGGCAACTACGTCGACGACGTACGCCTGCCCGGCATGCTGCACGGCGCCCTGCTGCGCAGCCCGTACGCGCACGCGAAAATCAACTCGATCGACACCTCGGCCGCCGAGGCGCTGCCGGGCGTCAAGGCCGTCGTCACCGGCGAGACGCTCAAGGGCCTGGGCCTCGCCTGGATGCCGACGCTCTCCTACGACGTGCAGGCCGTGCTCGCCACCGACAAGGTCCGCTACCAGGGCCAGGAAGTGGCCTTCGTGATCGCCGAGGACCACTACACGGCGCGCGACGCGGTCGAGCTGATCGAGGTCGACTACGAGCCGTTGCCCGTGGTCTTCGACGCGAAGCGGGCCCTCGAGCCCGACGCGCCGGTCATCCGCGACGACAAGGAGGACCAGCGCGACAACCACATCTTCGACTGGGAATCCGGCGACGCGGCGAGGACCGAGGAGGTGTTCGCGAACGCCGAGGTGGTCGTCGCGGAGGACATCCTCTACCCGCGGGTGCACCCGGCGCCGCTGGAGACCTGCGGCTCGGTCGCCGACATGGACCCGGTGACCGGCAAGCTCACGCTCTGGACCACGAGCCAGGCCCCACACGCCCACCGCACCGTGTACGCGCTGGTCGCGGGCCTGCCCGAGCACAAGATCCGGGTCATCGCACCCGACATCGGCGGCGGCTTCGGCGGCAAGGTCGGCATCTACCCGGGTTACGTGATGTCGATCGTCGGCTCGATCGTCACGGGTAGGCCGGTGAAGTGGGTCGAGGACCGCGCCGAGCACCTGATGAGCACGGCGTTCGCCCGCGACTACCACATGCGGGGCGAGATCGCGGCCACCAAGGACGGCAAGATCCTCGGCCTGCGGGTCAAGGTGATCGCCGACCACGGCGCGTTCAACGCGACCGCGCAGCCGACCAAGTTCCCCGCCGGCTTCTTCCACGTGTTCACGGGCTCCTACGACCTGCGGGCCGCGCACTGCGCGGTCACCGGCGTCTACACCAACAAGGCGCCCGGCGGTGTCGCGTACGCCTGCTCGTTCCGCATCACCGAGGCCGTCTACCTGGTCGAGCGCATGGTCGACGTGCTCGCCTACGAGCTGAAGGCCGACCCCGCCGAGCTGCGGATGAAGAACCTGCTCAAGCCCGACCAGTTCCCCTACACGACCCAGACCGGCTGGGAGTACGACTCGGGCGACTACCCGAAGGCGCTCCAGCTCGCCATGGAGATGGCGGGCTACGACGAGCTGCGCCGGGAGCAGGCGGAGAAGCGCGAACGGGGCGAGCTGATGGGCGTCGGCATCGCGTTCTTCACCGAGGCGGTCGGCGCGGGCCCGCGCAAGCACATGGACATCCTCGGGCTCGGCATGGCCGACGGCGCGGAGCTGCGGATCCACCCGACCGGCAAGGCGGTGCTGCGGATCTCGGTCAAGACCCAGGGGCAGGGCCACGAGACCACGTTCGCCCAGATCGTGGGCAACGAGCTCGGCCTGCCCACGGCCGACATCGAGGTCGTGCACGGCGACACCGACCAGACGCCGTTCGGCCTGGGCACCTACGGATCGCGGTCGACGCCGGTGTCCGGTGCCGCGACCGCGCTGGTGGCCCGGAAGATCCGCGACAAGGCCAAGATCGTCGCGTCCGCGATGCTCGAGGTGTCGCCCGACGACCTCGAGTGGGCGGGCAACCGCTGGCATGTCAAGGGCGACCCGGAGCAGGGCAAGACGATCCAGGAGATCGCCCTGGCCGCGCACTCCAGCCTGGAGCTGCCGGAGGGCGTCGAGGGGCACCTCGACGCGACGACCGTCTACAACCCGCCGAACCTGACCTACCCGTTCGGCGCGTACATCTGCGTGGTCGACGTCGACAAGGGCACCGGCGCCGTCAAGGTGCGGCGGTTCATCGCCGTCGACGACTGCGGCGTACGGATCAACCCGATGATCGTGGAGGGCCAGGTGCACGGCGGCCTCGCGGACGGCGTGGGCATGGCGCTGATGCAGGTGATGGCGTTCGACGAGGAGGGCAACCACCTCGGGGCGTCCTTCATGGACTACCTGCTGCCGACCTCGCTGGAGTGCCCGTCGTGGGAGCTGGGCGAGACGGTCACCCCGTCGCCGCACCACCCCATCGGTGCCAAGGGCGTCGGTGAGTCCGCCACGGTCGGCTCGCCGGCCGCGGTGGTCAACGCCGTCCTCGACGCGATCCGGCCGTACGGGGTGCGGCACGCGGACATGCCGCTCACGCCGGCCGCGGTCTGGGCGGCCATGCAGGGCCGGCCGATCCGGACGGACCTCGCGATCCCGTGATCTCCCTGACGGAGCAGAGGGCGAACGAGCTGCGCGCCGCGCGCAGCCCGTTCGTCCTCGCGGTCGTGGTCCGGGCGCAGCGGCCCACCTCCGCGAAGCCGGGTGACCGCGCGGTGATCCACCCCGACGGCACGATCGAGGGCTTCGTCGGCGGCTCGTGCGCCGAGTCGACCGTGCGGATCCAGAGCCTGCGCCAGCTCGCGGCCGGCGAGTCGACGCTGCTGCGGATCACGCCCGGCGGTGACGCGACCCGGCCCGTCGGCTTCGCCTCCGACGCGCCGGGCCTCGTGGTCGCCGACAACACCTGCCTGTCCGGCGGCACCATCGACGTGTTCCTGGAGGTGGTCGTGCCGGCTCCGCTGGTGCAGGTCTACGGCGACACCCCGATCGCCCGCGCGCTGGTCGCGGTCGGTGCGGCGGCCGGCTACGAGGTGCGGCTCGACCCGGTGCCCGGTGCGGTGCCGGCCGACGCGCTGGCCGTGGTCGTCGCGTCGCACGGGCACGACGAGACGGGTGTGCTCGCCGAGGCCGTGGCCGCCGGGGTTCCCTACGTCGCGCTGGTCGCCTCGCCGAAACGCGGTGCGGCCGTGCTGGCCGAGGCGAGCGTGCCGGCCGGCCGGGTCAAGACGCCGGCGGGGCTCGACCTCGGCGCGCGTACGCCCGGTGACGTGGCGATCTCGATCCTGGCCGAGGTGGTCGCGGCGCGCACCACCGCCGCCCGGCCGGCACCGGCGCCGCGCACGCCGGCGCTGCTCCAGATCGGCGTCGGCGCACCGGAGATCGCCGTCGACCCGATCTGCGACATGGAGGTGGTCGTGGAGCCCGGCGCACTGTCCTATGAGCACGACGGGCGGACGTGGTACTTCTGCGCGCCCGGCTGCCGGAAGAAGTTCGCCGCCGACCCCGCCCGGTGGGGCGGATGAGCGGCGACCTGCCCGGCGACGTCGGCGGGCTCACGGCGGCGCTGGACCGCACCGGCTACCTCGCGGACGACGCGCTGTCGACGGCCCTGTTCCTGGCCACCGCGATGCCGGCGCCGATCCTGCTCGAGGGTGAGCCCGGGGTCGGCAAGACCGAGGCGGCCAAGGCGCTGGCGACGGCGCTGGACACCCCGCTCGTGCGGCTCCAGTGCTACGAGGGGCTGACCGTCTCGGAGGCGCTCTACGAGTGGAACTATCCGCGGCAGCTCCTGGCGATCCGGCTCGCGGAGGCGTCCGGCGCGTCGGTCGCGTCCGCGGACCTGTTCACGCCGGAGTTCCTGCTGCGCCGGCCGTTGCTGCACGCCCTCGAGCACCCCGGGCCGCGGCCGGCCGTGCTGCTGCTCGACGAGGTCGACCGGGCCGACGACGAGTTCGAGGCGTTCCTGCTCGAGTTGCTGGCGGAGAGCACCGTGACGATCCCGGAGCTGGGCACCCGCCGCGCGGTGCTGCCGCCGATCGTGGTGCTCACCTCCAACCGCACCCGCGACCTGCACGACGCGCTCAAGCGGCGCTGTCTCTACCACTGGATCCCTTATCCGGCCGCGGAACGGGTGGCGGCGATCGTGCGCCGGCGGGTGCCCGGCATCGGCGACCCGCTCGCCGACCAGGTCGCCGAGACCGTGCGCCGGCTGCGCGGGCTCGACCTCTACAAGCCGCCCGGGGTCGCGGAGGCGGTCGACTGGGCCACGGCGCTGCGGGTGCTGGGCATCGAGGCGCTGACGCCGGCGGCGCTGCGCCGGACGATGGCCGCGGTGGTGAAATACGACGAGGACCTGGCGACGGTACGCGCCAGCGGGCTGTTCGATGACTGACCTGGCCACTGTGGACCTGGCGACCGTGGTGGCCCGGTTCGGCGCGGTGCTGCACGACGCGGGCGTCGCGGTCGGCCCGGACCGCGGCGAGCGGTTCGCCTGCGCCGTGCTACTGACCCGGCCCGTCACCACCCGCGCGCTCTACCACTGCGCCGCCGTCACGCTGCTCGCCGACCCGGCCGACCGGCCGGCCTTCGACCGCGCCTTCGACCTCGTGTTCGGCGGTCTGGCCGACGACGCGTCCGCCCGGGGTGGCCACCAGCCCGACCCGAGCCCCTCGTCGAGCGGGGTGCCGCCCCGGCCCGGTTCCACAGCGGGCGGCGGCCAGCCCGGGATCGGTGACCGCCCACCGGGAGTCCCTCCTTCGTCGCCCGGGACCCGTAGCCCGTATCCCCTGATAGCGACCGCGAGCGAACGACTGGGCGAGCGCGACTTCGCCCGACTGACCCCCGACGAGCTCGCGGAGCTCGCCGTCGCCATGCGGCGGCTGAAGCTCGCGAGCCCGCCGCGGCGTACGCGCCGCACCCACGTCGGGTCGCACGGCCCCGCCGTCGACCTGCGCGCCACGCTGCGCGCCGCCCGCCGGACGGGTGGCCACCCGGTGCGGCTGCGGCGCCGGCGGCCACGGGTGAAGCCGCGCCGGCTCGTCGTGCTCTGCGACATCTCGGGCTCGATGGCGCCGTACGCGCGGGCGTTGCTGCAGCTCGTCTACTGCGCGGCCGGCGGCCGCGACGCCGAGGTGTTCACCTTCGCCACCCGGCTGACCAGGCTGACCCGGGTGCTGCGCCGCGTCTCGCCGGCGGTGGCTCTTGAACGTGCCGGCCGCGCGGCCCCAGACTGGTCGGGCGGCACGAGGATCGGCGACACGCTGCGCACCTTCATCGACGACTACGGAGCCCGCGGGATGGCCCGGGGTGCGGTGGTGCTGATCCTGAGCGACGGTTGGGACACGGGAGCACCGGAAGAGCTGGGGCGGCAGATGAGCCGGCTGTCGCGCCTGGCGTTCCGGGTGGTCTGGGCGAACCCGCGCACGCAGAGCGCGGCGTTCCGGCCACTGACGGGGGGCATGGCCGCCGCGTGGCCGCACTGCGACGCGGTGGTGAGCGCGCACCGCCTGGACGCGCTCGACGAGCTGTTGGCGGCGTTGGCGGACGCCGGACCCCGCTGGCGGCGGCCGGCCGGACCGACCATAGTGATAGCTGGGGGCGATGATCGTGCGTGACGTGCTCACTGATCTCGCGCGCTGGTGGCGCGCGGATCGACCGGTGGGGATGGCCACGGTGGTGGGCACCTGGAAGAGCGCACCGCGGCCACCCGGTGCCACCATGCTCGTCGGCCCTGACCAGACCGCGGTCGGCAGTGTCTCCGGCGGCTGCGTGGAGGCGGCCGTCTACGAGCTCGGCCTCGGCGCGATCGAGTCCGGCGAGCCGCAGCTCGTGCGCTACGGCGTGAGCGACGACGACGCGTTCTCCGTCGGCCTGACCTGCGGCGGCATCATCGACATCTTCGTGGAGCGGGTCGACCCCGTCTCCTTCCCGCAGCTCGGCTCGGTGGTCTCGGCGATCGAGGCCGAGTCGCCGGTCGCCGTGGCCACGGTGATCCGGGACCCGGGCGACCGGCTCGGCCGGCGGGTGGTCGTCTGGCCCGACCGGGTCGACGGCTCGCTCGGCTCGGCCCACTTCGACGCCGCGCTGGTCGAGGACGTGCGCGGCATGCTGGCCTCGGGGCTGACGGGGCCACTGCACTACGGGCCCGACGGCGAGCGGCTCGGCGACGACGTGGCCGTGTTCGTCGCCTCGTACGCACCGCCGCCACGGATGCTCGTGTTCGGCGCGATCGACTTCGCGTCGGCGCTGGCCCGGCAGGGCACGTTCCTCGGCTACCGGGTGACCGTCTGCGACGCGCGGCCGGTGTTCGCGACCAGCCGCCGGTTCCCCGGCGTCGAGGTGGTCGTCGACTGGCCGCACCGCTATCTGGCGGGCGAGATCGAGGCCGGGCGGGTCGACGGGCGCACGGTCGTCTGCGTGCTCACCCACGACCCGAAGTTCGACCTGCCGGTGCTGAAGCTGGCGCTGGACCGGGAGTTCGCCTACGTGGGCGCGATGGGCTCACGGCGGACCCACGACGACCGGGTCGCCGGTCTGGTCGAGGCGGGCGTGCCCGAGGCGCAGCTCAAGAAGCTGCACTCGCCGATCGGGCTGGCGCTGGGCGCGCGTACGCCCGAGGAGACCGCGGTGAGCATCACCGCCGAGATCATCGCCGACCGCTGGGGCGGCGGCGGCCAGAAGCTGTCCACTCTGGACGGCAGCATCCACGAGCACCTCGACCGACGCTGACTGGGAGACCCTGCAATGGAGCTGGAACACGAGTTCACCGTGGCGGCGCCCGTCGAGCGCGCCTGGGACGTCCTGCTCGACCTCGGGACGATCGTCCCGTGCATGCCGGGCGCGGCGCTGACGGGCCAGGACGGTGACAGCTTCGACGGCACCGTCAAGGTCAAGCTCGGCCCGGTCTCGATGACGTTCGCGGGCAAGGGGAAGTTCGTCGAGCGCGACGAGGCCAACCGGCGCGTGGTCGTCGAGGCCGCGGGGCGGGACTCCCGCGGCGGCGGCACGGCGAAGGCGACGGTGCGGGCGACCCTGACCCCGTCGGCCGACCCGTCGTCGACCGACGTCCACGTGCACACCGACCTCGCGGTGACCGGCCGCATCGCCCAGTTCGGCCGGGGCATGATCGCCGACGTGAGCGGGCGGCTGCTCGGGCAGTTCACCGACTGCCTGCAGGGCAAGCTGGCCGGTGGCTCGACGGTCGCGGCCGCGCACACGGCGACTTCGGCGGGTGCCGCCGCCTCGGGTGGTGGTGCGGCGGCCGCCGGATCGGCCGCGGCCAACCCGCCGGCGGGCACGCCCGCCTCGGGCGGCGCGGGCGGCGCGGGCGGCGCGGGCGGTGGTGCGGCGGGGCAGCCCAACGGCCGGGGCGGCGGACGCCCGGAGGCGTTCCACGGCACCCGGCCGGCCGAGCGGGCGTTCCCCGGTCAGCTCGACGCGGAGGAGCGGCAGGCGTTCACGGAGGAGGGTCCGGCGTTCGCGGAGGAGCGGCCGGCGTTCGGCGACGAGGTCGAGCCGGTCGACCTGCTGGCGATAACGGGCGCGGACCAGGCCGTACGGCGCGCGCTGCCGTACGCCCTGGTGTTCCTGGCCGGTATCGCGGTCGGCACGATCTTCTTCCGGCGGCGCCGCTCCGGCTAGATCTGGTTGCGGTCGGCCAGGGGCTCAGGCGCTGGTCAGGGCCTTGTCGCGGGATCCGCGCAGCACGGCGGCCGCCAGCTCCGGCAGGCGGTCGGGCGCGACCAGGCCGGCCAGCCGGGCCGGGCTGCCGGGCAGTCGGACGGCCTTCGCGGCGGCGGTGACCCGCTCGTCCAGGTACGGGCGGACGTCCGGCCAGACCGCCTGTGCCTCGCGCAGGTAGATGTCGGCGCCGGTCGGGCCGATGCCCGGGAACTCGGTCAGCGACGCGCGCAGCGCCGCCCGGTCGCCCGCCGCGGCCGCGTGCATGCGCCGCAGGTCGCCGCCCCAGCGGTCCAGGGTGAGCTGCGCGCCGTCGGCGAGCTGCCGGATCGCCGGTCCCGCGTAGCGGACGTAGTGGGCGGCAGCCAGCGTGTGCCAGAGCGTGTGCGCGTCGGCGTCCCGCACCGCCCGCGGGGTCGTCAGGCCCGCGTCGAACAGTGCGCGGGCGCCGGCCACCGCGACGTCCGCGGAGATCCGGGTGCTGAGCAGCTTGACCAGCACCAGCAGCTGGTAGAGGGGGCGGGGCCGGTCGGCGAGACGGATGCCGGCCTGGTGCGCATACGTCTCGCCGTACCGGTCGAGCAGTTGGTCCACGCGGTTGCTCTGGGTCATGGGCCCCGCATTTCCCGCGTGCGGTGATCTAACCCGGTTCAGCCCGCGGTGCAGGAGCGGATCTGCGGGCGGGCGCCCGAGTTGCCGTTGGTCATCGTGGTGAAGCCGAAGGTGTTGCCGCTGCCGTTGGACCGCATGGTCAGCACCTGTCCGCTCCCGTCCACGCTCGCGGCGCCGCTCCAGGTGGTGGTGATCCGCTGCGGTGCGCTGACCGCGACGACGACGGTCCAGGTGCTGGCGCCGCTGACGGTGACGCTCGTGTTGTAGCGGTCGCCCCAGACGGTGCCGGGGGTGATGCCGGCCGTGCACGAGCCGCCGGCGGGCGGCGGGGTGGTCGGGGTGCCGGGCGGCGTCGTGCCGTTGTTGAGCGCGGTCAGCACCGCGTTGTACGCGGCCTTCTTGTTGCCGCCGCCGTCGAAGAGCAGCGGGCTCTCGCCGGACCGCCAGGAGTCCGAGTCCCGGATGCCCCAGACGGTGATGCCGCGACACCGCGAGACGGCCAGACAGTCGTTCACGACATTGCGGTACGCGTCGGCGGGCGCGTTGCGGATGTCGAGCTCCGTGATGTGCACGTCGACGCCGAGCGCGGCGAAGCTCGACAGCGTGGTGCGGTAGTTGCTGGGGTAGTTCGAGCCGCCGGTGAAGTGCGACTGCAGGCCCACGCAGTCGATGGGCACGCCCCGGCTCCGGAAGTCCTGGACCATCCGGTAGACCGCCTGCGTCTTGGCGTCGTTCCAGTTGTCGATGTTGTAGTCGTTGTAGCAGAGCTGCGCGTTGGGATCCGCGGCGTCGGCGGCCCGGAAGGCGGCCTCGATCCAGTCGTTGCCGGTGCGCTGCAGGTTGGAGTCGCGCCGGGCGCCGCTGCTGCCGTCCGCGTACGCCTCGTTGACGACGTCCCACCAGGTGACCTGGCCGCGGAAGTGGGTGGCGACCTGGGTGACGTGGTTGAGCATCGCCTGGCGCAGGGTGCTGCCGGACAGGCTCTGCATCCAGCCGGGCTGCTGCGAGTGCCAGGCCAGCGTGTGCCCGCGCACGCGCATGCCGCGGCTGGTGGCGTGCTGGACGATCCGGTCCGCGTTGCCGTAGGTGAACTGCCCGCGCTGCGGCTCGGTCGCGTCGATCTTCATCTCGTTCTCGGGTGTGACCTGGTTGAACTCACGGTTCAACAGCGTCGTGTACGCGGAGTCGCCGAGCCTGCTGGCCGCGACGGCGGTGCCGAAGTACCGCCCGCCCCGCTCGGCCGCCGAGGCGCCGAGGGTGCTCGCGGCGCTGGCGCTGCCGGCGAAGACCATGGTGCCGCCGGCGGCCAGGAGCCCCGCGGTGGCGAGGACGAGAGCGGTGCGTAGTCGCATCTGGGTCCCTTCCATCGACATGAATGGATCGAAGTATTGCGACGCGGTTTCCCGCGCGTCAACGACTTTCGGAAACTTCCGGTCGTGTTTTCCGGTAGCGATGAGTTCGGCGGGTCCGCCCGGTGGATATCTCGACCGCACGTCGCGAGGAGGAAGATCGAGATGATGGCCGCCTACGCGAACACACCGGCGTGACCGCTCCCGACGTCGAGGCGTACCGGTCCGAGCTTCTGGTGCACTGCTACCGGATGCTCGGGTCGGTCGACGACGCGGAGGACGCGGTCCAGGAGACGCTGCTGCGGGCCTGGCGGGCCGAGCACGACCCGTCGCGCGCGGCGGTGCGGACGTGGCTCTATGCGATCGCGACGAACACGTGCCTCACGGCTTTGCGAGGCCGCGCCCGGCGGCCGCTGCCGTCGGGCCTGGGCGCGCAGCCGAGCGACGACCCGTCCGCGCCGCTGACGCCGCGGTTCGACATCCCGTGGCTGCAGCCGTTCCCGGACGCGCTGCTGCCCGAGACGGCGGCGGTCCGCCGGGGCAGCCTGCGCTTGGCCCTGGTCGCCGCACTGCAGTTGCTGCCGCCGCGGCAACGCGCGGTGCTGATCCTCCGCGAGGCGCTTGACTTCCCGGCGGCCACGGTCGCGGCGCTGCTGGAGGTGTCGGTGCCGGCGGTGAAACAGCGCGCTGCAACGGGCCCGGGCGCGGCTGTCAGGCGTGGGGGAGGGCTCGTTCACGGAACCGACGGACAGCGTCGTACGGGCGACGGTCGACCGCTACGTGCGTGCCTTCGAGGTGGCCGACGTGGACGGTCTGGTCCGCCTGGTCACCGCGGACGCGGTGCTGGAGATGCCGCCGGTCCCGCTGTGGTACCGCGGGCGCGCTTCCTACGGGTCGTTCCTGCGCCGGGTCTTCGCGATGCGCGGCGAGACCTGGCGGGGGGTCCGGCTGTCGGCGAACACCCAGCCGGCGTTCGCTGCCTATGTGCGGACGGAGGAGGGCTTCGGGCTGCACACGCTGCAGGTCCTGACGGTGACCCCGGCGGGCACGATCGCGCACAACGTGGTCTACCAGGACCCGGCTGTCTTCGCGGCCTTCGCCCTGCCGGCGACCCTCACGGCGTGACCGGGCCGCGGCGCCCTGGGTCGGCCGCGCCGCGGTCTCCCGAGGCGGATCCGCCCGAGGGATCCGCCGTGGCGGGGTAAGGCGTCAGCCGCGGCCGGGGCCGCCGTTGCGGTCGCCGTTGCCGTTGCCGTCGCCGCCCCTGTCTCCGTCGATGTTGAAGGGGATCAGGAGGCGGGCGAGTTGGAGGCGGAGGCCTTCGTCGACGTGTTCCTTGTTGCGGTCGCGGAGTAGTTCGCCGCGCAGGTCGCGGGCCTCGCGGGCCACGTCGTCGCCCTCGGCCACCGCGTCGCGGAGGTCGTCCAGGCGGTTGTTGATGCGGTCGGCCGCCTTCTCGTCGATCTTGCCCTCGTCGACCGCCTTGGCCAGCAGTGACTCGAAAGCCGCCAGCGCCCCCGCCTGGTCGGTCGGGGCCGTCGGCTCCGGCGGCGTCGTGGTGGGCTTCGCGGCGGGCTGTTGCGGGCTGGCGCCCGCCTGGGCGACCGTGCCGCCGGGTGTGCCGCCGCCGGGGTTGGCGACGATGGCCGCCACGATCGCGGCCACGACGACCGCCGCGGCGATGCCGCCGATGGCGACGGCCCGCATGGGGTTGCGCGGCCCGCCGGCCGCGGCCGGCCCGGGCTCGCCGGACCGGGAGCGCAGCATGCTGGTCGGGGCGGGCACCACGGCCCGCCCGGGCGACACGGGCCGCGCCGCGAGCGCCTCGCCCGACGCGGGCACGGCCCCCGCCCAGCCGGGCGAGACAGGCCGGGTCGAGGGTGGGTTCGTCGGAGTCGTGCCTGCCCTGCCCGGTGTGAAGGGCGTCGAGCCCGCTCCCGCCCAGCCCGGCGAGACGGGCCGTGCGGTGAGTGCCGAGGGCGGTGCCGGTGCCGCGACGGCCAGGTCGGCCAGTGCCCCGGCCAGGTCCCCGGCCGTCGGGCGGGCTGTCGGGTCGGCGGACAGGCAGGCCGCGCCCAGGTGGGTGAGGGCCTCCGGCACGCCCGGCAGCGTCGGGAAGTGGGCCACGCCCTGCGACGACTCCGGGCGGTGGCCTACCAGCGTCTCGGCCAGGAGCACGCCGACCCCGTAGACGTCGCTCGCCGGGGTCGGGTCCGCGCCCGCCAGGCGTTCGGGGGAGCAGTAACCCACCGTGCCGTAGCGCAGGCCGCCTTCCGGCGAACCCGCCAGGCCCGCGATGCCGAAGTCCAGGATCTTGACCCCGCCCGGGGTCAGCATGACGTTTCCGGGCTTGATGTCGCAGTGCACGACCCCGGCCGCGTGGGCGGCGGCCAGGCCCGCGGCCACCTGGGCGGCGATCGCCGCCGCCGTCGGCCATGGTAGGGGGCCATCGACGAGCCGCTCGGCCAGGTCGCCGCCCTCGACCAGTTCCATCACCAGATAGGGGGCCAGGCCGCCGCCGGGGAGGGCCGCCTCGCCGTAGTCGTACACCCGCGTGATGTTGGGGTGGGTCAGGCCGGCGGCGGCGCGTGCCTCGCGGTGCGTGGCGAGGCGGATCGTCGTGTCGCTGCCGATCGACGGGTCGAGGACCTTGACCGCCACCGGCCGGCCGAGCACGGTGTCGTCGGCCCGCCAGACCTCGGCCATCCCACCCACACCGATCCGCGCGACCAGCAGGAACCGGTCGTGCAGGCGGAGGCCGGGCGCGAGCGTCGACATAGCGGACACCAGCTTACGTACTGCCGGCGACCCGGACCCTGAGCTTGCGGACTCAGGCGCCCAACCGTTACGCGGGCCAGCGCCCCGTCAGGTGCTTGACGCCCGCCGCCCCGCCGCGGTCGACCGCGGCCTTGACCAGCGCGAAGATCGCTCCCTGGAGGGCCGCCGCGGCCAGCACCTCGCCCCAGCCGCGGTCCTCGTCGGTCGCGTTGGGCGCGTCGTCGTCGCCGGCGACCCGCTTCCAGACCTGCTTGAACACCAATCCGGCCAGGCCGCCCGCCGCCATGCCGAGCAGCACGCCGACCGGTTTGTACGCCAATTTGCCCACGACGCCCATCGCCTTCTCCTCGGGGGATTTGCGGTCGGCAATGCCCGCCTGGCCGAGCGCGTAAACGCGGTCCCCTGAGACGGAGGACACCTCCGCAACTCGCCGTAGTGGCTGGTCGTGACCGTGCCACGGCATAACGTGAAGAGCAGAGTCACCCGTTAGAGCGATATTTCCGGTCATTCTGGCCCAGGAAGCCATATGACGACACAAACTGCTATGGCGCAGCGGTACGACGCTGACCGCGAGTTCGAACACAAACACCGCTGGACCATCCTGGTGATCGTCTCGATCGCCCAGCTCATGGTCGTGCTGGACGCCACGATCGTCAATATCGCCCTCCCCGCCGCGCAGGACGCCCTGCGTTTCGCCGACGGCGACAGGCAGTGGGTGGTCACCGCGTACGCGCTGGCGTTCGGCTCATTGCTCCTGCTCGGCGGCCGCCTCGGCGACCTGTTCGGCCGAAAACGCATGTTCATCATCGGCCTCATCGGCTTCGCGGCAGCCTCCGCGGCCGGCGGCGCGGCCACCGACTTCGGCGTGCTGGTGATCGCCCGGGCCTTCCAGGGCGCGTTCGGCGCGCTGCTCGCACCGGCGGCCCTGTCGACGATCGCCAACTCGTTCCAGCAACCGGCCGAACGGGGCCGGGCATTCGGCGTGTACGGCGCGGTCGCCGGCGGCGGCGGAGCGGTCGGCCTGCTCCTGGGCGGAGTGCTGACCGAGTACGCGTCCTGGCGCTGGTGCTTCTTCGTCAACCTCGTGTTCGCCGGCGTCGCCTGGGTCGGCGGCCAGTACTACCTGCGCAACCAGCGACCCGCGACCAAGCCGCGGATCGACTGGATCGGCACGGTCTGCGCGGTGGTCGGTCTCTTCCTCATCGTGTACGGCTTCGCCCGCGCGGCCTCCGACGGCTGGAGCGACCTGCTGACGATCATCAGCCTGGTCGTGGCGGCGGTCCTGCTGGTGGCGTTCGTCCAGGTCGAACGCAAGTCCAAGGCACCGCTGCTGCCCCTGCGCATCGTGCTCGACCGGAGCCGCGGCGGCGCGTACCTCTCGGTGGGTCTGGCGGCCATCGCGATCTTCGGGGTGTTCCTGTTCCTGACGTTCTACCTGCAGCTCACCAAGGGCTACAGCCCGGTGCTGACAGGCGTGGCGTTCCTGCCGATGATCGCGTTCGTGCTGATCGGCTCCACGCTGGCGAACGTCAAGCTGCAGCCGATCCTGGGGTCGCGCATCCTGATCACGGCCGGGATGGCCCTGTCCGCGGTCGGGATGGTCTATCTCTACTTCATCGACTCGACCTCGAACTACTGGGTGCACATCTTCCCGGCGCTGCCGGTGCTGGGCTTCGGCTTCGGCCTGATCTTCGCGCCGGCGATCAACACGGCGACGGAGCGGGTCAGCCGCGACGACGCGGGCGTGGCGTCGGCCCTGGTCAACACGATGCAGCAGGTCGGCGGCTCGATCGGCACGGCGCTGCTGAGCACGATCGCGGTGAGCGTGACCAGCAGCTACGCGGCCACGCACACGGGCGCCGCGGCGGCCCTGGAGGCGCCCGTCGAGGGCTACAAGGTCGCGTTCCTGGTGTCGGCCGGCATCTTCGCGGCGGGTGCGGTGCTGATCTTCTTCCTGATCCAGGCCCACGCCCCGCTGCCCAGCGGCGCCCCACCGACCGACGGGGGCGGTGCGGGTCCGGCCGGCGGACAGGAGGCGGTCGCCGAAGGCGGCGAACCCGGGCAGCCGGCTCCGGAGTCGGCGGGTGCCCGCACCCAGCGCGGCGCTGATCCGGCGCCGGGCACGGCCTGACGACGCGAAAAGGACCCACGGCCGTGGGTCCTTTTCGCAGGTCTCGAGACGTCCTAGAGCAGACCGGCCTTGCGCAGCGCGTCGGCCATGGCGCTGTTGACCGGCGCCGGCGCTCCCTGGCGCCCGCCACCCTGCCGGCCACCGCCGCCGCCACCCTGACGGCTGCCACCGCCGCCACCCTGACGGCCACCACCGGCCGGCCGACCGCCGCCGCCCTGGGAGCCGCCACCGCCGCCTTGACGACCGCGGCCCTGACCCTGACCGCCCTGGCCGCCCTGACCGCCGCCTTCCGCCCGGCTGCCGCCGCGCTGCTGCCCCGGCTGCCGGCCGCCGCCCTCACCGCGACCACCACCGCGCGGCGCTCCCGGCGCGTTCTCCTCGTCGAGGCGCAGCGTCAGCGAGATGCGCTTGCGCGGCACGTCGACGTCGAGCACCTTCACCCGTACGACATCGCCGGGCTTGACGACCTCACGCGGGTCCTTGACGAACGTCCGGGACATCGCGGACACGTGCACGAGCCCGTCCTGGTGCACGCCGACGTCGACGAACGCGCCGAACGCCGCCACGTTGGTCACGACACCCTCCAGCAGCATGCCCGCCTTCAGGTCGCCGATCTTCTCGACGCCGTCGGCGAAGCGCGCGGTCTTGAACGCCGGGCGCGGGTCGCGGCCCGGCTTCTCCAGCTCGCCCAGGATGTCGGTCACGGTCGGCACACCGAACACCGCGTCGGCGAAGTCGCCGGGCTTGAGGCCGCGCAGCAGCGGGCCGTTGCCGATCAGCGCCGGCAGTTCGACACTCACCGAGGACAGGATCCGGCGGACCACCGGGTACGCCTCGGGGTGCACCGACGAGCCGTCCAGCGGGTCGTCGCCGCCCGCGATCCGCAGGAAGCCCGCGCACTGCTCGAACGCCTTCGGGCCGAGCCGCGCCACCTCCTTGAGCGCCGACCGGTTGCGGAACGGCCCGTTCGCCTCGCGGTGCGCGACGATGTTGGCCGCCAGCGACTCGCCGATGCCGGAGACCCGGGAGAGCAGCGGCGCCGACGCGAGGTTGACGTCGACGCCGACGCCGTTCACGCAGTCCTCGACCACCGCGTCGAGCGAGCGGGACAGCTTGACCTCGGAGATGTCGTGCTGGTACTGCCCGACCCCGATCGACTTCGGGTCGATCTTCACGAGCTCGGCCAGCGGGTCCTGCAGCCGGCGGGCGATCGACACCGCGCCGCGCAGCGAGACGTCCATGCCGGGCAGCTCCGAGGCGGCGTACGCGGAAGCCGAGTAGACCGACGCACCCGCCTCGGAGACCATCACCTTGGTCAGGTTCAGCTCGGGGTTGCGGGCGATCAGGTCGGCGGCGAGCTTGTCGGTCTCCCGCGACGCCGTGCCGTTGCCGATCGCGATCAGGTCCACCTTGTGCTCGGCGGCCAGGCGGGCCAGCGTGGCCAGCGCCGCGTCCCACTTGTTGGCCGGCACGTGCGGATAGATTGTGTCGGTGGCCAGCACCTTGCCGGTCGCGTCGACCACGGCGACCTTCACGCCCGTGCGGAAGCCCGGGTCGAGCCCCATCGTCGCGCGGGTGCCGGCGGGCGCGGCGAGCAGCAGGTCGCGCAGGTTCGCCGCGAAGACGCGTACCGCCTCGTCTTCTGCTGCTTGGAAAAGCCTCATTCGCAGCGACATGTCCAGGTGTACGACGATCCGGGTGCGCCAGGCCCACCGCACCGTGTCGAGCAGCCAGCGGTCACCGGGCCGCCCCGCGTCCGCGATCGAGAAATGGGCGGCGATCCGCTGCTCGTAGTGGACGGGCCCGGTGGCCAGCGTCCCGGCGGCGACCGCGTCGGCCTCCTCGGCGGACGGCTCCAGGATGAGGTCGAGGACCTCCTCCTTCTCACCGCGGAACAGCGCGAGGATGCGGTGCGACGGCAGCGAGGTCAAAGGCTCGGCGAAGTCGAAGTAGTCGCTGAACTTCGCGCCCGCCTCCTCCTTGCCCTCCTTGACCTTCGCGCGCATCCGGCCGCGCTCCCAGACCTGCTCCCGCAGCCCGCCGATCAGGTCGGCGTCCTCGGCGAACCGCTCGACCAGGATGGCCCGGGCACCGTCGAGGGCGGCCGCCGCGTCGGCGACACCCTTCTCGGCGTCCACGAAGGCCGCCGCTTCGGCCTGCGGGTCGCGCGTGGGGTCGCCGAACAGCAGGTCGGCCAGCGGCTCCAGGCCGGCCTCGCGGGCGATCATCGCCTTGGTCCGGCGCTTGGGCTTGAACGGCAGGTAGATGTCCTCCAGCCGGGCCTTGGAGTCGGCGGCGACGATCTGGGCCTCCAGCTCGGGGTCAAGCTTGCCCTGCGACCGGATCGACTCGAGGATCGCGACACGCCGCTCGTCGAGCTCGCGCAGGTAGCGCAGCCGCTCCTCGAGCGTGCGCAGCTGGGTGTCGTCGAGCCCGCCGGTGGCCTCCTTGCGGTACCGGGCCACGAACGGCACCGTCGCGCCGCCGTCGAGCAGGTCGACGGCCGAGGTCACCTGCGATTCGCGTACACCCAGTTCCTCGGCGATGCGCGCGGAGACGGACGGAGCTGGTGCCTGGTTCTGCTGGGTCACTCCGGCATTCTGCCCGACCGGTTCATTTCCCGTGGCCAGTGGGTAGAAGCCACACCGAGGGAGGTACGCCATGCTGGCCGAGCGACTGCGCGCCGTAGCCCCGGACGCACTGGTCGAGGTGGTCGACCACCACGTCCGTTCGGAGCTGGGCGGGCTGCGCGCCGACGTGCTGCTGGCCGACTACCGGATCGCCGGGTTGTGGCCGGTCCTGCGGCCGGGCGACCCGACGCAAGGGCTGCTCGCGGAGCGGACCATCGCGGCGCGCTGTTACGCGGCGCAGGAACCGATGGTGGAGGACGTGCCCGAGACGCCGGGTGTACGGCTGTACGTGCCGTTGACGGTCTGGGGTGAGCGGCTGGGCATCATGGTGGCCGACTTCCCGAACCGGCCCGACGACCTGACGGTGCGGCACTGCCGGGCGGTGTCGGAGGATCTCGCGGTGGCGCTGCGGGCCGCCGACCGGGACACCGACCGCTACCGGCTGGCGCGCCGCCGGCAGCGGCTGTCCATGGCGGCCGAGATGCAGTGGGACCTGTTGCCGGGCCGGTGCGTGAGCGACCACGGCTTCGCGCTGGCCGGCCAGCTCGAGCCGGCCTACCGGACCTCGGGCGACAACTTCGACTGGGCGATCAACGGCGGGCGGTTGACGGTCACGGTCGTCAACGGCTACGGCACCGGGCTGGCCGCGTCGGCGCTGACCGCCCTCGCGGTCAACGCGATGCGCAACGCCCGGCGCTCGGGCGGGACGCTGGTCGAACAGGCCGAACTGGCCTCGGACACGGTGTACGCGGCCTACCGGGGCGCGCGACCGGTCGAGGCGCTGCTGCTGGAGTACGACAGCGGCACGGGCCGGGTGCACGCGATCGACACGGGCTCACCGCGGGCGTGGCGGGCGCGGGGCGGGTCGGTCTCCCCGGTGGTGCTCGACCAGCAACTGCCGCTGGGCATGTTCGAGGAGACGCGGTACGGGACGCAGGCCTTCGACCTGGACGTCGGTGACCGGCTGTTCGCGGTCAGCGACGGGGTGCACGAGGCGGCGCCGGGCGGCGGCGAGACCTACGGCGAGCGTGCCCTGGCGGCGGCGATCCGCGCGGCCCGGCTCCTGCCGCCGGCCCAGGCGATCGGGGCCGTGATGCGGCGGTTGCAGGACTACCACGGCGACCTCGAGCTCGAGGACGACGCCGTGATCATCTGCCTGGACCGCGTCCATCCCGTGAACGGGACGACGGGAACTGTGGATCAGCACGGCGGGACGCGCATGGCGGAGAGCGCACCGGGGTAAGTCAGCGGTTCGTCGGCGGAACGACGTTGCGTCGACTCGGGCGAGAGGCGACGGAAATGGACGGCGCGGCGAACCTGGCCAGTTCCATAGAGGCCGCCTCGGAGGCGCTGGTCAGCGTCCTCGAGGCGGCCCGAACCCGCCAGGAGTCACCGGTCTCGCCGACCCAGGTCCGCGTCCTGTCGATCATCAACGTGCGCCCGGACACCAATGTGAACGGCCTCGCGGAGCTGCTGGACGTGGTGCCGTCGTCGGCGAGCCGGCTCTGCGACCGCCTGGAGGCGGTGGGCCTGCTGCGCCGGGCAGCCGACGAGCGCGACCGGCGCGAGGTCCGTCTCGTGCTCACGGCCGCGGGCGCCGCGGTGCTGCGCGAGCTGCGGGAACGCCGCGCGCAGGCGGTGCAGGCGGTGCTCGACCGGATGCCGCACCGCGCGCAGCACGACCTGCTGGTGGCGCTGCTCGCGTTCGGCCACGCGGCCGCCACGGTCCAGGCGGAGTCAACCCAGCCGCGGACGGCCTAGGACCAGGTCGATCTGGGCCGCCGCCGCGGTGTCGTCGCCGTTTCGGGCGAGCACGATCAGCGCCTTCCACAGTGCCCAGCCGCGGCCGCGCTGCCAGGTCGCGTCATCGACGCCGAGCGCCGCCCGGAACGCGGCCCGGGCGGGCGCGTCGAGGAACGTCCAGGCGATGACCGTGTCGCAGGCCGGGTCGCCGACGCCTGAGGTGCCGAAGTCGATGACGCCGGCTAGCCGGCCGTCACGGACCAGGATGTTGCCGCCGGCGACGTCGCCGTGGAACCAGACCGGCCGCCCCTGCCAGGTGGCGTCGAGCGCCGCGACCCATTCGGCTGTCGCGGCGGCGGCGTCGACCCGCCCGTCGAGCGCCGCGATCGCGGCCCGGGTCTCGTCGTCGTAGTGGTCGAGCGCCGCGCCGCGCCAGAAGCTGTGCCGCCCGGCGGCGGGCTCACCACCGGTGTCGACGGCCTGCAGGGCGGTCAGGAAGCCGGCCAGGTCCACGGCGAAACCGGTCAGGTCGCCGACGGTGTCGTGGCGGGCGGTGTCGCCGTCGAGCCAGCGGTTGACCGACCAGGGCCACGGGTAGCCGGCGCCGGGCCGCCCCTGGGCGAGCGGCGCGGGGATCGGCACGGGCAGGTGCGGGGCGAGCACGGGCAGCCAGCGCTGCTCCTTCTCGACGCTCGCCACGTAGCCCTCGGCGCTCGGCAGCCGCGCACTCATCTCGTCGCCGAGGTGGAAGGTGCGGTTGTCGTTGCCCCCGACGGGGACGGGCCGGACGGGCAGGTGGGCCCAGTGCGGGAACTGCTCGGCGACCAGCTTCCGGACCAGGGCGACGTCGATCAGCACCGCCCGATGGTCCGGGCCGCGGTCAGCGCCCGCAACGGATTAACCGGTGAGCCGGCAGGTCGGGCTCGGGCCGCGACCTCCGGCAGCACGGCGGTGAGGCCCGGCCAGGTGGCGCCGTCGCGGCGTCCAGGACGCGCACCGCGTGCCGGTCGCACCAGGCCGCACGCCGGCGCCAGCCCGCCGATCCCGGCCCCGCACACGAGGACGTCCATTTCGGCAGCCTAGACACGTGCGACAAGGCGGAACCTCGGGGACAATGAGTTATGGCGACGATCGCAGACCGTATCCGTGACTTCCTCCGCAGCCCGCGTGGGCAGCGCCTTGTGCAGCAGGGCCGCACCCAGCTCCAGAAGCCCGAGAACCAGCGCCGCCTCCAGCAGCTCGCCAACCGCCTCCGCAGCCGGGGTCGCTAGGCCGGGTCGTAGGCGGCGATCGGACACTTAGGACCGCTGGCCCGGGCGATCCGGCCGTCGAGCGTCACCAGCGACGCCGACAGCAGTTCGGCGAGCGCGACATAGCTGGCGTCGTAGACCGTCAGGTTGCCGCGTAGCTCCCAGGCCCGCTCGTGGAGGCCGCGGTAGGGATAGAGGTCGACCGGCAGGTCGACCAGGTCGGCGTGCGCCAGGCCCGCCGCGGTGGCGTCGAGCAGGCCGGCGAGGGCATGCCGGCGCAGGATGTTGGCCGCCTCGAACGGCATCAGCTCCGGCGCGGCGAGGCGGGCGCCGGCCACCGCCGTGGCCACCCATCGCCCGGCCGGCCCGTCGTCGGCGAGCAGCGCGACCGTCGCCGACGCGTCGATCACCAGGGGCGTGGTCATCGCCGATCCTCGTCACGCGCTGCGACGATCGTTTCGGGATCGAGGCGAGTGCCGGCGGTGGCAGCCCGCGCGCGGGCCCGGGCGATGACGTCTTCGGCGGTGGGGCGGACGGCCAGGTCGACGAGCTCACGTAGTAGGTACTCCTGGAGCGACCGTCCCGCCCGCGCCGCCCGCGCCGCCAGCTCGTCACGGACGTCGTCGGGAACGTTGCGGATCGTGATAGCGACGGTCATGCCTGCATTTTAATGGCAGTGACAGCATTCCGCATGCACCGTTAGGGTCGGGCGCATGGCTCCCGTCGCGCACCTGCATGTGCATCTCGAGAGTGCCGTGCGGTGGTCGACGCTGGGTGAGATCGCGGCCGCCAACGGCATCGTGTTCCCCGCGCACCTGCGGGGTGGGCGGCACCGGTTCGCGTCCTTCGCCGACTTCTTCGACCAGAACCACCTCGTCCGCGAGTGCCTGCGCCGGCCGGCTGACTTCCACCGCGTGGCCGTCGAGTTCTGCGCGGACCAGGTGGCCCAGGGCGTCGGCTACGTCGAGGTGTCGTTCACCGCCGCGGCGCACGGGGAGCGGCTCGGTGACCTCGGCATGCCGCTCGCGGCCGTGCTCGACGGGCTGGCCGAGGGCGGCGAGCGCCACGGGCTCGACTGGAAGGTCATCCTCGACACCTCGCGCCGGCGGTCGGTGGAACGGGCCTGGCGCACGCTGGACCTCGCCCGTAAGCACGCCGACCACGTGGTCGCCGTCGGGCTGGCCGGCGACGAGGACCACCCGGCCGCACCGTTCGCCGCCGTCTTCGCCGAGGCCCGCGAGGCCGGCCTGCACGTCGTGCACCACGCCGGCGAGGCGGCGGGCCCGGCCAGCATCCGCGAGGCCCTCGACGTCGGCCTGGCCGAGCGCATCGGTCACGGCATCCGCGTGCTCGACGACCCGGACCTGACCGCCGAGGTGCGCGAGCGCGGCATCCCGCTCGAGGTCTGCCCGGCCTCCAACGTCGCGCTCGGCTTCGCGCCCTCGCTCGACGCGCACCCGCTGCCGCGGCTCTGCGCCGCGGGCCTGACGGTCACCCTCAACACCGACATCCCGGAGATGGTGCACACCACCCTGCGGGACGAGTACGCGCACGCGGCGCGCTGGTCCGACGTGGACGTCGACGCCCTCGCCCGCGCCGCGGTGACGGCGTCGTTCGCCGACGACGCCACCAAGGCCCGGCTGTCAGCGGTTGCGGACGGCGGCGCCTAGCACGTCGTGGTTCAGGGCGCCGATCACCGTCAGCGGGATGCCCTTCGGGCAGACCGCCGTGCACTCCCCGGTGTTGGTGCAGCCGCCGAAGCCCGCGTCGTCGTGGGCCGCCAGCATGGCCTGTGCCCGCGACGAGCGCTCCGGCTGCCCCTGCGGCAGGGCGCCCAGGTGGGCCACCTTCGCGGCGGTGAACAGCATCGCCGAGCCGTTGGGGCAGGCCGCCACGCAGGCGCCGCAGCCGATGCAGGCGGCCGCCTCGAACGCGGAGTCGGCGTCGACCTTCGGCACCGGCATGGCGTGCGCGTCGGGCGCGCTGCCGGTCGGCGCCGAGATGTAGCCGCCGGACGCGATGATGCGGTCGAACGCGCCGCGGTCGACCACCAGGTCCTTGACGACCGGGAAGGCCCGCGCCCGCCACGGCTCGACGTCGATCGTGTCGCCGTCGTTGAAGTGTCGCATGTGGAGCTGGCAGGCGGTGGTCAGCTTCTGCGGCCCGTGCGCCACGCCGTTGATCACCATGCCGCAGGCGCCGCAGATGCCCTCGCGGCAGTCGTGGTCGAACGCCACCGGCTCCTCGCCGGCCGTCGTCAGCCGCTCGTTGAGCACGTCGAGCACCTCGAGGAACGACATGTCGGCGGAGAGCCCGTCGACGTCGTACGCCACCATCTTGCCGCGGGCGTCCCGGTCCTTCTGGCGCCAGATCCGCAGGGTCAGTTTCACGAGTAGCTCCGCTGGGTGGGTGTCTCGTACTCGAAATCGAGCTCTTCCTTGTGCAGCACCGGGACGTCGCCGTACTCCCAGGCGGCCACGTAGGAGAAGTTCTCGTCGTCGCGCAGCGCCTCGCCGTCCGGGGTCTGCGACTCGGCCCGGAAGTGGCCGCCGCAGGACTCGGTGCGGTGCAGCGCGTCCACGCACATCAACTCGGCCAGCTCGAAGAAGTCCGCGACCCGGCCGGCCCGCTCCAGCGACTGGTTGAGCTCGGCGCCCGTCCCCGGCACCTTGACCCGGGTCCAGAACTCCTCGCGCAGCGACCGGATCAGCTCGATCGCCTTGCGCAGCCCTTCGTCGGTGCGCTCCATGCCGCAGTACTCCCACATGATCTTGCCGAGCTCGCGGTGGAACGAGTCCACCGAGCGGTCGCCGTCGATCGAGAGCAGCTTCTGGACGCGGTCGGTGACGGCGGCCCGCGCCGACGCCACCTCCGGGTGCTTCGGCGTCAGCTTCGGGAACGGGCCGTCGGCCAGGTACGCGCCGATCGTGTTCGGCAGCACGAAGTAGCCGTCGGCGAGCCCCTGCATCAGCGCGGACGCGCCGAGCCGGTTGGCGCCGTGGTCCGAGAAGTTGGCCTCACCGATGACGAACAGGCCCGGGATCGTCGACCGCAGGTCGTAGTCGACCCAGAGCCCGCCCATCGTGTAATGCACGGCGGGATAGATGCGCATGGGCGTCCGGTACGGGTCGTCGCCGGTGATCCGCTCGTACATCTCGAAGAGGTTGCCGTAGCGGGCTTCCACAGTGGACCGGCCTAGCCGCTCGAGCGCGTCGGCGAAGTCGAGGTAGACGCCGCGACCGCCCGGCCCGACGCCGCGGCCGTCGTCGCAGACCGCCTTGGTCGCCCGGGAGGCGATGTCGCGCGGCACCAGGTTCCCGTACGCCGGGTAGCGCCGCTCCAGGAAGTAGTCCCGCTCGTCCTCGGGGATGTCGGCCGGCGCCCGCGTGTCACCCGCCTGTGCGGGCACCCAGACCCGGCCGTCGTTGCGCAGCGACTCGCTCATCAGCGTCAGCTTCGACTGGTGGTCGCCGGAGACCGGGATGCAGGTCGGGTGGATCTGGGTGAACGCCGGGTTCGCGAACAGCGCGCCCTTGCGGTGCGCCCGCCAGCTCGCCGAGACGTTGCAGCCCTTGGCGTTGGTCGACAGGTGGAACACGTTGCCGTAGCCGCCGGTGGCCAGCACGACCGCGTCGGCCAGGTCGACGGTCACCGCGCCCGTCTCCAGGTCGCGCACCACGATGCCGCGGGCCCGGCCGTCGACGACGAGCAGGTCGAGCATCTCGTGGCGGGTGTGCATGGTGACGGTGCCGGCGTTCACCTGGCGCTCCAGGGCCTGGTACGCGCCGAGCAGGAGCTGCTGGCCCGTCTGTCCGCGGGCGTAGAACGTGCGCGACACCTGGGCGCCGCCGAACGAGCGGGTGTCCAGCAGGCCGCCGTACTCGCGGGCGAACGGCACGCCCTGGGCCACGCACTGGTCGATGATCTCGACGGAGACCTCGGCCAGCCGGTACACGTTGGACTCGCGGGAGCGGAAGTCGCCGCCCTTGATGGTGTCGTGGAAGAGCCGCTCGACCGAGTCGCCGTCGTTGCGGTAGTTCTTCGCCGCGTTGATGCCGCCCTGCGCCGCGATCGAGTGCGCCCGCCGCGGGCTGTCCTGGTAGCAGTAGCAGCGCACCCGGTAGCCGAGCTCGCCGAGCGTGGCGGCGGCCGAGCCACCGGCCAGGCCGCTGCCGACCACGATCACGTCGAGCCGGCGGCGGTTGGCCGGGTTGACCAGGCGGCCGGTGGAGCGGCGCTTGGTCCAGCGCTCCGCCAGCGGGCCGTCCGGTGCCCTGGTGTCGGCGATCGGTGCGCCGAGGACGAACTCACCCGGGTTCGTTGTCATGCGGGTCAACCCACCAATCCGACGAGTACGGAGAACGGCACCACGAGGAAGCCGGCCACGAGGAGGACCGCGAAACCGAGCGCGGCGACGCGGGCTCGCTGTTCGCCCTTGGCGGTGCGCTGGCCGAGGGTGCGCAGCGCGCTGAACAGCCCGTGCCGCACGTGGAAGCCGAGCGCGATGATCGCGAGCGTGTAGAACAGGGTGACCGGCCAGCGGCTCGGCGCGAAACCCGCCACCACGTTGGCGTACGGCGTGGCCGGGTTGCCGACGGGGTTGACCGTGCCGACCGTCAGGTCCAGCAGGTGCCAGACGATGAAGAGCAGGATGAGCACGCCGCCCCAGCGCATCGTGCGGGCCGCGTAGCTGCCCTGCACCTTGGGGCGGTGGGCGTAGCGGACCGGCCGGGCGCGCCTGGCGCGCAGCGCGAGGGCGGTCGCCGCCCAGGCGTGGCCGACGACGGCGGCGGTCAGCACACCGCGCTGGATCCAGAGGTACCAGTAGTGGGGGAGCACGGGAGCCCCGATGTCGCGCAGCCAGTGCGCGTAGTGGTCGAAGGACTCGGCGCCGAAGAAGATCTTGAGGTTGCCGGCCATGTGGGCGACCAGGAACGCCAGCAGGAGGAGGCCGGTCACGGCCATGACGCTCTTGGCGCCTACCGTCGACCGGTAGACCGCTTTCCGGCCCGGCGTCGGCGTCGTTGCCTTCGTCGTGCTGGCCGCGCGGTCGCGCGTACCCGAAACCACCATGCGTTTGACGCTAGGTTGAGCTGTTGTGATGCGTCCAATGCATGGCGATAGTGGTGTCGATAGCTGTAAGCTATCGATATGCGCCTGGAGCAGCTACGGTCGTTCGTAGCCGTAGCGGAACTTAGACATTTCACCCAGGCCGCCATCGCGGTCGGTGTGGCCCAGCCCTCACTCAGTAAGCAGATTCACAGCCTCGAAGCCGAGCTGGGGGCGCCGCTGTTCACCCGGCTGCCGTCCGAGGTCGAGCTGACGCCGGCCGGCGAGACGCTGCTGCCGCTGGCCCAGCGGATCCTGGCCGACGCGGAGACCGCGCACCGCGAGGTGCGCAACCTGGTCGGGCTGACCCGGGGGCGGGTGCGGCTCGGTGCGACCCCGAGCCTGTGCACGTCGCTGGCGCCGCGGGTGCTGCGCCGGTTCCACCTCGACCACCCCGGCATCGAGCTGCGGGTCGCCGAGGGCGGGTCACAGGAGCTGGTCAGCGCGCTCTCGCACGGCGAGCTCGACCTGGCCCTGGTGGTGCTGCCCTCCACCGGCATCGACCCGGCCCTGTCGGCCGCACCGATCCTTTCGGAAGCGCTGGTCGTGGCCGCGCCGGTCGGCTCGGTCCTGCCGGACCCGATGCGGGTCGAGGACCTGCGGGACCGGCCGCTGGTGATGTTCCGGCCGGGCTACACCCTGCGCGACGACGCGATCGAGGCGTGCCGGCGGGCGGGCTTCGAGCCGACGTTCGCCGTCGAGGGCGGTGAGCTGGACGCGGTGCTGGAGTTCGTCGAGGCCGGCCTCGGTGTGGCGGTCGTGCCGGAGATGGTGCTGGCCAACCGCCCCGGGCTGCGCTGCGTGCCGCTCGCGCCGCCGGGCCTGCGCCGCACGATCGCCATCGCGCAGCGGCGCGGCGTGGCCCTGACCCACGCGGCCGCGGCGCTCCGCGACGCGGTGCTCGCCGCGGTCTAGGGTGTGCGAACGTGAAACCTTGGCGCGATGTCGCGGCCCGCATGCTCGGCCGGCCGGCCCCGACCCGGGTGGTCCACACCGGCACGGTGCGGCAACGCTCACGGATGCCCGCCCCGTTGCGGCGGCGCGACGACCGGCTGCTCGAATACTCGCCGGAGCTGGACGGCCGCGCCGATCCCGGCGAGGTCGTCTGGACGTGGGTGCCCTACGAGGAGGACCCGCGACAGGGCAAGGACCGCCCGGTCGTGGTGGTCGGCCGCAAGGGCCGGGTGATGCTGGGGCTGATGCTCTCCAGCAACGGCCGCCGGGAGGGCCAGCACGGTTGGCTGCCGCTCGGCGCGGGATCGTGGGACCGCGACGGGCGACCGAGCTACGTGCGGCTCGACCGGGTGCTGACGGTCGACGAACGCGGTATCCGCCGCGAGGGCTCCATTTTGGACCGCGGCCGCTTCGACCGGATCGCCGCGCGCCTGCGCGCTGATTACGGCTGGCGCTGAGCGCCGCCACGCGCGCAGGACACGGTTGAGGTCAGGTTGTCGGCACCAGAGCGGCGGCTGCGTCCAGTTGGGCCAGTTCCGTAGAGGTCATCGTGGGGTTGGCGCGGCGTTTGGCGACCACCCAGGCCAGCGCCTCCGGCGACGGTGTCGGTAGGGCCGCGCACAGGTCCGCGTGGCCCGCCTTGGCGATGGCGGCCAGGTGTGGCTCGGTCGTCCACAGTGTCACCTGAGCCATGATCATCAAGGTCATCGCCACGTCGCGGTCGGGTAGGCCCTCGGCGGCGTTCGCCCAGTCGAAGAGGATCGGGCCGCGGTCGGTCAACATGACGTTGTCGGGGTGCAGGTCGAGGTGGAGGATTCGGTCGCCCGGGTCCCGGGCCGAACGCGCCGGCAACGCGTGCAGCCGCCGGTGCAGGTCCGCGAGGATGCCGGCGCAGGTGGCGCTGTCGGCGGTGCCGGCGACCGCGGCGGCCAGCAGCGTCTGCCCACCCAACCGCTCCATGACCAGGTCGGGCCCGTCGGCATCGTGCACCACCGGCACCGGGTAGCCCACGGCCGCCAGATGTCGCATCAACTCGGCCTCCGGCCCGGCGGCTCGCCCGAACCGCGACCGCCGCAGCACCCGGCCGCGATCGAGCGCGTAGACGTCACAATCCCGACCGGACGCGATCAGCTCCATGCCTCGCCATCATGGCGGTCCAGCGACGATGACGCGACCCGAGGGACCGCACCACCGCCGTTCCCGATCGGACGCTAGGCGGCCGCCCATGATCGATGGCGTCTCGGTCAGGAGAACCAGAAGGTCAAGGCGCGGAGGCGGTGGGGGTCGGCGAGCACGTTGATCTCGACGATGCGCCCGCCGCGGACCACGAAGGACATGATGGAGACGACCTCGTCGCGCGGCGCGATGACCGCGCCCGGCAGCCCGTTGATCAGGGCGCGCCGGATCGCCGGGAAGAGCAGACCGCCGATGCGGGCCTGGCCGGCCACCTCCGCGCCGCCGCGCAGGATCATCGAGAGGGCCGGGCGGCCCGGGCCGCCGTCGGCCCGCAGCAGCACGTCCGGGTCGAGCACCGCGAGCAGCGCGTCGAAGTCGCCGTCGCGGGACGCCGCGAAGAACGCGTCGACCACCTCGCGCTGGCGGGCCAGGTCGGCGTCCGGGGTCGGCGCGGCGTCCGCGACCCGGCGGCGAGCCCGACTGGCCAACTGGCGCGTCGCGGCCGGTGAGCGGTCGACGATCAGCGCGATCTCGTCGAACGCCACAGCGAACATGTCGTGCAGCACGAACGCCAGCCGCTCCGCCGGGTTGAGCGTGTCGAGGACGACCAGCAGCGCCAGGCCGACCTCGTCGGCGAGCATGGCCTCGCCCTCCGGGCCGAGGCCCTCGTCGGGGCGCACGATCGGGTCCGGCACGTGCGTGTCGAGCGGCAGTTCGGGGCGCGTGGTGCGGGAGCGCAGCAGGTTGAGGCAGATGCGGCCGGTCACGGTGGTCAGCCAGCCGCCCAGGTTCTCGATCTCCGAGACGTCCGTGCGGGCGAGCCGCAGCCAGGTCTCCTGCACCGCGTCGTCGGCCTCGCTGAGCGAGCCCAGCATCCGGTACGCGACCGCCCGCAGGCGCCCGCGGTGCTCCTCGAAGACCTGGGTTTCGTCCACCGGTCACATCCTCTCGCCAGCTCGTGTCATACCTGTAGAAGAGCGAGGCTACAAATCTGGAGGAACATCGTGAACACTCCGATTCTGGTCACCGGGGGCACGGGCACGCTCGGGCGGTACGTGGTCGGCCGGCTCCGCGAGAAGGGCAGCGAGATCCGCGTGCTCACCCGGACGCCCCGGCCGCCGGCCGACGGAGTCACCTATGTGGCCGGTGACCTGGCCACCGGCGACGGCGCGGCGGCCGCGGTCGAGGGCATCGGCACCATCGTGCACCTCGCCGGCACCCAGAAGGGCGACGACGTCAAGGCCCGCCACCTGATGGCCGCGGCCGCGCGGGCCGGCGCCGAGCATGTGGTCTACATCTCCGTCGTCGGCGCGGACCGCACCCCGGTGAAAAGCGCGATCGACAGGGCCATGTTCGGGTACGTGGCCGCGAAGCGCGCCGCCGAGGAGATCGTCGCGGCGTCCGGCGTGCCGTACTCGACGCTGCGCGCCACCCAGTTCCACGAGTTGGCCTTCCAGGCCGTCGCGGCGATGGCGAAGCTGCCGGTCGTCTTCGCGCCGGGCGGCACCAGCATGCAGCCGATCGCCGCCGACGAGGTCGCCGCCCGCCTGGTGGAGCTCGCGCTGGGCGAGCCGCAGGGCCTCGTCGCCGACATGGGCGGCCCGCGGATCCACTCCTTCGCCGGGCTGGCCCGCTCCTACCTCCGGGCGACCGGTCGCCGCCGGCCGATCGTCTCGGTGCCGGCTCCGGGCGCGGCGGCCCGCGCCTTCCGCGCCGGCGCCAACCTCACGCCGGAGCACGCGGTCGGCCACCAGACCTGGGAGGACTTCCTGACGCAGCGCCTGGCCATCTAGCCTCGGTGGGTGCGCATCGAGGTCCGCGGGTCGGCCACCGCCCGGGACGGGGCCGCCCTCTGGCCGGTGTACGACGCGGTCTTCGGCGACCATCCCACCTACCACGGCTGGCGGGAGTCGGTCTGGGACCGTCACCGGACCCGGCCCGGCTTCCGCCTCGCGCGGGCGCACAAGACCGGGTTGGTCGGATTCGCCTACGGCTACACGGGCGAGCAGGGCCAGTGGTGGACCGACCAGGCCCGCGCCGCGCTGCCGTCCGACGTGGCCGACGAGTGGCTCGGCGGCCACTTCGAGGTCGTCAGCATCGGCGTGCTCGACGACCACCGGCGCCGGGGAGTCGGCCGTGCCCTGTTCCGCGCCCTGCTCGACGGGCTCACCCACGACCGCCTGCTGCTGATGACCACCGCTGACGAGATCGACCCGGCCCGCCGCCTCTACGCCGCCGAGGGCTGGCGGGTCCTCGGTCCCGGCATCGGCGTCGCGACGGTCATCCTGGGCAGCC
>NZ_BONE01000089.1 GCF_016862555.1 Asanoa siamensis
GCGACTAGGCCATTTCGCACGGGTAGGTGCGGAAGCCGGTTGAACGGCGGGTCGCTCTCCGCGCGCAACCGGACAGGCCCGGCTGGCCGCCGCCATCCGCGAGACAGGCCCGGCTGGCCGCCGCCGCCCGCGAGACGGGCCCGGCTGGCCGCCGCCACTCGTCAGGCGCACCCGGCTGGGACCCGCCGCCCGCGAGACGCACCCGGCTGGCCGCCGCCCGCCATCCGTGAGACGGGCCTCAGGCCTCCAACCGCAGGCTCAGGTGCCAGCCGAGCTCTCGGAAGCCCACCGCCACCGCCACCCGCCGTGACGCGGCATGGCGGGCCCGCCACTGCGCCAGCATCCCCGCGTGCAGCGCCGACGTGACCGCCGCCGTGGCGGTCGTGCGGGCCAGGCCCTGGCCGCGGTGTGTCGGCGAGGTCAGCACGCACAGGTGGGCCACCCCGCCCGGCCAGCGCCGGTAGCCCGCCGCCGCGACGACCTCCGTGCCCGAGCGGAGCACGAACGCCGGTGACGTGATGTCCGTCAGCGCCGACTCGTCGGCCTCCGCCGCGGGCACCCGAGCGAGCAGGTCCTTCACCGCAGGATTGCCGACCGGCACGGGCTCGGCGCCCCCGCCGACCGGCGTGAACGCCGCCGGATCCAGGTAGGCCAGCGTCGCCGGACCCAGCGACTCGCGTACCGGCAGGCCGTCCCGGATCGCCGCCGGGTCCTGCCATGACGATGCCGGCAGCACCGCCAGCGCGCGCAGCGACCACGCGTCCGGCACCGTCGCGATGGCGACACCGCCCAGCGAGACGATTCCGACCCAGCCCGGCGGGCAGAGCGCCGACTTCGGCGAGACGACCACGTCGACGCCGCGGGCGGTGAAGCCCACGGGCGCGCCCGCCAGCAGGCACCAGAGCCGCCGGGCCCGCGCGAGCAGTGGATCTTCGGTCACCGTCGCATCATGCCAACGGCGTTGCCGCGGTGTCCACATCGCGCCATGTCCGCATCGCGGCAGGCCGAGGTTACACGATCATGAATATCGAGACTCCAGGATGCGTGCAGCGAACCACCGCGCGAAGGAGTCCCCCATGTTCAGTCGTCTGCTCGCCGGCGTCGTAGCCGGCGTGGCGGTCCTGCCCGGAGCGGCGGTGGCCCACGGATCCCCACCCGGGACCGTGGCCACCCCCCAAGCCAGCGCATCGTCGGGTGCGCGGATCACCCTCGTTACCGGCGACACGGTCGAGCTGGTCCGGGCCGGCAACGGCCGGTACGCCGCCACCGTCGATCCCGCGCCCGGCCGGGAGCGCGTCACCTTCCACACCCTGGAGGTCGACGGCGGCCTGCGGGTGCTGCCCAGCGACGCCATCCCGATGATCAGCGCCGGCCGGCTCGACGTCGACCTGTTCGACGTGCAAAAGCTGATCACCGACGGGTACGGCGACGCGGACACGAAGACCCTCCCCCTGATCGTGCGTGGCGGCCCCGCCCAGCGGACCGCGCCGAACCTCCCGAGCATCGGCGCGAGCGCGATCGCCCCCGCCAAGGACACCCTCGCCGCGTTCTGGCGAAACCAGAGCACGGCCCGGACCGCAGCCGCCGCGGGCACCATCTGGCTCGACGGCAAGGTGCACGCGAGCCTCGACCGCAGCGCCACCCAGATCGGCGCCCCGCAGGCCTGGCAGCGTGGTCTGGACGGCCGCGGCGTCACCGTCGCCGTGCTCGACACCGGCGTCGACGCCACCCACCCCGACCTGGCCGGCAAGGTGCGCGAGGCGCGCAACTTCACCGAGACCGCGGACGCGGTCGACCACCACGGCCACGGTACGCACGTCGCCTCGACCATCGCCGGCACCGGCGCCGCGTCCGACGGCCGCCGCAAGGGCATCGCGAACGGCGCGCAACTGCTCGTCGGCAAGGTGCTCGACGACGGCGGCTCCGGCTCCGAGTCGCAGATCATCGCCGGCATGCAGTGGGCCGTCGACAGCGGCGCCAAGGTGGTCAGCATGAGTCTCGGCGGCGACCCCACCGACGGCCTGGACCCGATGAGCCTCGCGGTCGACGAGCTGAGCGCCCGCTCCGGCGCCCTGTTCGTCGTCGCGGCCGGCAACGCCGGCGCCGCCGCCACCGTCGGCTCGCCGGGCGCCGCCCGCAGCGCGCTGACCGTCGGCGCGGTCGACCGTGACGACCGGCTCGCCGGCTTCTCCAGCCAGGGACCGCGCCTGGGCGACCAGGGCCTCAAGCCGGAGATCACCGCGCCGGGCGTCGACATCGTCGCGGCCCGCGCGGCCGGCACGACGATGGGCGGCCCGGTCGACGCCAACTACACGGCGGCGTCGGGCACGTCGATGGCCACCCCGCACGTGGCGGGCGCGGCCGCCATCCTGGCGCAGCAGCACCCCGACTGGTCCGGCGCGAAGATCAAGGACGCGCTGGTCAGCACCGCGGCGACGGCCAAGGACCTCCCCGTGTACGCGCAGGGCGCGGGCCGCGTCGACGTCGCCCGGTCGACGTCGCAGAGCGTGACCGGCACCGGCGTCGCCGACTACGGCCTCCACACCGTCGGCGGCACGCCCACGACCGCCACCCGGACCATCACGTACGCCAACAGCGCCGGCAACGCCGTGACCCTGGCCCTGACCGGTCCGGCCGCGGTGAAGCTGAGCGCCAGCAGCGTCACCGTGCCGGCCAACGGAACCGCCACAGTGGACGCCACCGTCGACTTCGCGGCGCTGCCGCTGGGCACGCTCAGCGGCTGGATCACCGCGACCGCCGACGGCGTGCGGGTCACCACCGCGGTCGGCGCGCTGAAGGACGGCCCGACGCATCAGGTCACCGTCCGGGCGGTCGACCGTCAGGGGCAGCCGACCTCGGTGCCGGCGCTGATCCTGACCGGTGAGGACGCCCGCAACGACGTGCTCGGCTGGGCGGGCGACGGCGGCGCGACCTACGAGCTGCGCGAGGGCACCTACCTCATGGACGCGCTGTTCGAGGACGGCCCGCGCAACGACGAGCAGGCCAACCTGACCACCATCCCGGAGCTGGTCGTCGACCGCGACATGGAGATCCTCGTCGACGGGCGCAAGGGCCGGCCCATCCGGATCGAGACGCCGCGCCCGGCGGAGCAGCAGGCGGTCCTGAGCTACTACGTGCACCGCGTCTCGGGCAACGGCCGCCGCGTCGGCCACGGCGTCATGCACTTCAGCAACGTCGAGAAGGTCAACGTCGTCCCGACCAGGCCGGTACGCACCGGCAGCTTCGAGTTCTCGTCACGCTGGCAGCTCGTCGCGCCGATGGTCGAGGCGCGCGTGCCGGGCGTCAAGGGTCCGCTGGACCTCAACCTGATGGGCTTCTCCCCCGCCTGGGACGGCACCCGCCGCTTCCCGCTGGCCCGGTGGGGCGACCCGAACGTGCGTGGCAAGGCGGTGCTCATCCCGGCGGACCAGGAGGACGAGCTGGCGAAGATCGACGCGGCGGCGCGGGCCGGTGCGGCGGTCGCGCTGATGGTCCGCCCACCGGACTTCTCCACCTGGACGAGCTGGACGCCCGAGGGCGAGCGGCTGCCCGTCGTGGCGCTGGCGCTCGACCAGCCGACGGCGGACCTGCTCTCCCGCCGGCTCGGCGCGTCGCTGGAGCTGACCCTGACCACCTCGAGCCCGTACCTCTACGACGTGATCCAGGTGTCGCCGGGCCGCATCCCGGACCAGGTCGTGCACAGGGTGACGCCGGCGAACAGCCGGCGGATCACCACCAGCTACGCGGACAACGGCGGCTTCGACTGGGTACGCGAGCAGCGGTTCGGCTGGCGGCCGTGGCAGGAGTACGCGTGGAACGACGTGTCCCGCGACGCCCGCACGCCCTCGGTCCGTGAGGAATGGGTGTCGGCCGGCGACTCGCTCTGGCAGCACTACGTCTCCGACGGCTACCCGTGGGGCTGGGGCCCGCTGGAGTCCGGCTTCCGCGACCAGCCGCACGCCGTCACGGCGGGCCGGGCCACGGAGAGCTGGGGCGTGCCGGTGGTGCGGCCGACCGACGTCGGCTCAAGCCGGGCGGGCGACGTGCTGCGCCTGCGGGTGCCGGGGCTGGTCGACCGGGAGGGCCACCACGCGCACATCTCCGAAGTGGACGCGACGCTGTGGCGCGACGGCGCGCTGCTCGCGGAGCTGCCCGACGGCTGGCAGGACGTGACGACGACGCCGGGCGACGCCGGCTACCGGCTGCGGGTCACCACCGCCCACGGCGGCGACGACTGGACGCTGGGCACCCGCACCGAGTCGCAGTGGACGTTCCGCTCGGGCAAGGCCGGCGACCTGCCGCTGCTGACCGTGGACTACGCCGTGGGCGGCAATGGTGTCGCCCTGGACTTCTCGGCCAGGCTGCGGAGCCTGCGCGTCGACGTGTCCACTGACGACGGTGCGACGTGGCGCCAGGCGTCGGTGCGCGACGGCGTCGCGCTGGTGCCGCCGGGCCGCGGCGCGGTGTCGCTGCGGGTGCGGGCCACCGACCGCGCCGGCAACTCGCTCGACCAGACCGTCATCCGCGCCTACCCGCGCGCCTGACCCGACCGGTGCTGCCGGGGCCGCGACCCGGCCCCGGCAGCACCGCCATTGACACCCATCACGATCCATGTTCCGATCGAGGTCGTGTACGCGCCCGCGATCGACCTGGCCACGGTCACCGCGATCGACACGCACGTGCACATCGAGGTCGACGACCACGGCCACACCTCGCTGCCCGAGCCGCTGGTGACCGCGCTGTCCGCTTACTTCAGGACCGACGGCCCGCGCCCCGCCGTCGACGCGGTGGCGGCCTACTACCGCGAGCGCCGGATGGCCGCCGTGGTGTTCACCGTCGACGCCCGTACCCAGCTCGCGCACCCGCCGCTGTCCAGCGCCGAGATCGCCCGCGCCGCCGCCGACCACGCCGACGTGCTCGTCCCGTTCGGCTCGGTCGACCCGCGCACGGGCGAGGCGGCGCTGGACCTCGCGAGCCGGCTGATCGAGGACGAAGGGGTGCGCGGCTTCAAGTTCCACCCCACCGTGCAGGGCTTCGACCCGAGCCACGAGGACTACGCGCCGCTCTGGAGCCTGCTCGCGCGGGCCGGCGTGCCTGCGCTGTTCCACACCGGACAGACCGGGATCGGGGCGGGCCTGCCGGGCGGGTACGGGCTGCGGCTCGGACTGTCCAACCCGATGCTGCTCGACGCGGTCGCCGCCGACTTCCCCGACCTGTCGATCATCATGGCCCACCCGTCGGTGCCGTGGCAGGACGAGGCCCTCTCGGTCGCGACCCACAAGCCCAACACCTGGATCGACCTGTCCGGCTGGAGCCCGAAGTACTTCCCGGCCGAACTGGTGCGGCACGCCAACACGATCCTGAAGCGCCGCGTCCTCTTCGGCACCGACTTCCCGCTGCTCACCCCCGACCGGTGGCTGCGGGACGTGGCCGCCACCGACCTCAAACCCGAGGTGCTGCCGGGCATCCTCAAGGACAACGCCGCCCGCCTGCTGCGGCTGGCCGGGTGAGGGCGGTGCCACCCGGGCTCGGCGCGTGGCCGGCCAGACGCCGGCTGGTCTCCCCCGCCAAGACCGCCCTCGTGCACGGCGACGGGGCGACGACGACCTACCGGCAGCTCGCCGACGGTGCCGACGACGCCGCCGCGGTGCTGGGCGGCCTCGGCGTCGGCCGGGGCACCGCCGTGGCGTACCTCGGTGAGAACAGCCCTGAGTTCCTGCAGGTCCTGTTCGGCGTCGCGCGGCTGGGCGCCGTGTTCGTCCCGGTGAACACGCGGCTCGCACCGGCCGAGATCGCCCACGTGCTGACCGATTCCGGCGCCCGCGTGCTGGTGCACGACCCGGAGTTCGCGTCGGTGGCCGCCGGCGCGCCCGTCACGCACACCGTCGGGACCGCAGACGTGCGACGCGCGGCGCTGCCGCGGCCGGGTCCGGTCGAGGTGACGATGGACGATCCCGCCGCGATCCTCTACACCTCGGGTACGACCGGCCGCGCCAAGGGCGCCGTCCTCACCCACGGCAACCTCACCTGGGTCGCGCTCAACTGCGTCGTCGACTACGACGTCGTCTCGACCGACGTCGCGCTGATGATCTCGCCGCTGTTCCACGTCGCGTCGCTGGGCATGGGGGCGCTGCCGGTGCTTCTCAAGGGCGGCACGCTGGTGCTGGAGAAGGGTTTCGAGCCGGGGCGCGCGCTGGCCGCGATCGCGCGGCACGGCGTGACGATGCTCAGCGGGGTGCCGACCACCTACCAGCTCATGGCCGACCATCCGAAGTGGGCGTCGACCGACCTTTCGACGCTGGCGAAGCTCACCTGCGGCGGATCGCCGGTGCCGGCGCGGATCCGCGACGCGTACGAGCGGCGGGGCCTGTCCTTCTCGCAGGGTTACGGCATGACCGAGACGGCGCCGGGCGCGACCGCGCTGCCGGCCGCGATGACGCGGGCCAAGCCGGGCAGCGTGGGCCTGCCGCACTTCTTCACCGACGTGCGGATCGCCGGCCCGGGCGGCGAACCCGTGCCGCCGGGCACGGTTGGCGAGGTCGAGGTCGCCGGCCCGAACGTGTTCCCCGGCTACCACGGGCTGCCGGACGCCACGACCGAGGCGTTCACCGCCGACGGCTGGTTCCGCTCCGGTGACCTGGGCTACCTGGACGAGGACGGCTACCTGTTCATCGCGGGCCGGCTCAAGGACATGATCATCTCGGGTGGCGAGAACATCTACCCGGCCGAGGTCGAGGTCCTGCTCGCCGAGATCGACGGCGTCACCGGCGCCGCGGTCATCGGCGTGCCGGACGAGCGGTGGGGCGAGGTGCCCTGGGCGATCGTCTCCGTGCGGCCCGGCGCCACAGTGGACACCGACAGCGTGCGGGCGTTCCTCGACGGGCGGGTCGCCCGCTACAAGCTGCCGAGGCACGTCGTCATCGTGCCCGACCTGCCACGGACCGCGTCCGGGAAGGTGCGGAAGGCGGAGCTTCGGGCGCGGTACGGGTGACGAGCGCGGCGAACTCCGCGGCGGACGCCGGCGCCAGCCGCTCGTGCATCCGCCGGTAGACCCGCGCCGACCGCTCGGCGGGCCAGCGTGCGTCCAGGAACTCGCGGGGCAGCCGCGGGTCGGCGCGCAGCAGCGCCAGCCAGTCCGCGACGAGCATCGTCCGCACGCTCAGCGCGCTCGACGCCTGCCGGGCGGCCGCCGGGTCGGCCCAGGCGTCGATGAACGCGAGGTGCGCGCGGCGGATCGCCTCGATGTCCCAGGCCGCCCGGACGCTCGCGGCGATCGGGAACTCCGCGAGGTCGCGCGCGTGGAAGGCGATCAGGGCGTGGGGCGGCAGGTCCCGGCGCAGCGGCCCGAGGGAGCCGGCGAGGTCGACCTCGCCGGGTGCGAGCCACAGCCCGTCGCGCAGCGGCGCGAAACCCTCCCAGGTCAGTGTCGACCGCAGGCGGTGGCGCAGCGTGCGCCGCTCCTCGGGGATCGTGAACGTCACGAGCGTCCAGCCCGGCCCCTGCGGCTCGAACGGGTGCGGGCCGCGGACCCGGGTTGTGGCCTCCCGCAGCAGCGCCGTGCCGTGGGCGGTCAGCGCGAAGCGGATCTCCCGTCCGCTGCGGCCGCGGGCGAGGATGCCGGTGCGCACGAGCCGGTCGAGGGTGGCCCGGGTCGCCGGGGCCGCGACACCGGCGCCTTCGAGCACCCCGATCAGGGCGCTGGCGCGGATGGGGCCGGGATCGTCGTCGACGACGTGCTCGCCGAAGAACGCGAGCAGCAGTCGTTTCGGGGCGCGGCGGTGCGGGATGGCCGTCACGGTGCGACGTTCTGCCCGCGCTTGGCCCGCTGGATCTGCTCGTACACCTGTGTCCGCAGTTCCGTGAAGCGCGGCAGCGCCCGCGTGCTGCGCTGGTCGCGCTCGGGCGGGAGGTCGACGGGCAGGTCGGCCCGCACCCGGGTCGGGGCGCCGGACAGCACGAGGACCCGCTCGCCGAGGTAGACCGCCTCGTCGACGTCGTGGGTGACGAAGACGATCGAGATGCCGCGGGTCGCGTGCAGATCCCGCACCAGGTCCTCGAGGTCGGCGCGGGTCTGGGCGTCGACGGCGGCGAACGGCTCGTCCATGATGAGCACGTCCGGCTCGTACGCCAGCGCCCGGGCGATCGCCACGCGCTGCTGCATGCCGCCGGAGAGCTGCCAGGGGTGGCTGCGGGCCACGTGGGCGAGGCCCACCGCCTCGACGGCGTCGGCAACGAGCCTGGCCCGCTCTACTCTGGACAGTCGCTTGTGCCGCAGAGGCAGCTCGACGTTGCCGCGCACCGTCAGCCACGGGTACAGGCTGCGGCCGTACTCCTGGAAGACCACGGCCATCGCGGGACTCGGGCCGGTCACGGGCGCACCGTGCATCTCGACGACGCCGCCGGTGGGCCGCAGCAGGCCGGCCAGGCATTTCAGCAGGGTGGTCTTGCCGCACCCTGACGGCCCGACGACGCAGAGGAGCTCGCCGGCGCGCATCGTGAAGCTGAGGTCGCCGATGGCCTCGGTCGCCGGCTCGTACACCTTGCGCAGGTGCTCGACCCGCAGCAGCTCACCCACGGTTGACCTCCTTGATGCCGTGGTACCAGCGCAGGACCCGCCGCTCGACGAGGCCGAAGACGGCGGCGAGCAGCACGCCGACGAGGCCGAGCAGGAGGATGCCGCTCCACATCTCGGCGACGAGGTAGTTGCGCTGGAAGTAGGCGATCCGGTAGCCCAGGCCGGCCGACGACGCGAACATCTCCGAGATGACCATCAGGATCAGGGCGACGGAGAGGCCCTGCCGCACGCCGGTCATGATGCGCGGGCTCGCGGCGGGCAGCACCAGGAAGCGCAGCCGCTCCCACCGGGTGAGCCGGAACGCGGCGGCGGTCTCGGACTGCACGCTGTCGGTGGCCCGCACGCCGTCGACGGTGTTGAGCAGGATCGGCCACACCGCCCCGGAGACGATGACGACGACCTTCATGGTGTCGGTGATGCCCAGCAGCAGCATCGCGATCGGGATGAGCACGGGCGGCGGGACGGCGCGGAAGAACTCCAGCAGCGGCTCCGACAGCTCGCGCAGCCAGCGGACGAGGCCGATGAGCGTGCCGGCCGCGACGCCGACCGCGATCGCGGCGACGATGCCGATAGCGAGCCGGGACAGGCTCGGCAGCACGTCGTCGACGAACGCCGGGCCGATCCAGGTCTCGCCGAACGCGTCGAGGATCGCCGCCGGCCCGGGGAAGAACCGGTTCGTCGACGACGTGGTGGCCAGCGCCCAGACCACGAGCAGCAGGAACGGCAGGCCGACCGGGTAGAGGAGCCGGGCCCTCACAGGACCTCCTCGCCGCGGACGGACTGGTGCCACGACAGGGCCCGCCGTTCGACGAACCGGAAGAACACGTTCACCAGCAGGCCGAGCAGCCCGGTGACGACGACGAGCGCGTACAGGCCGACCGCGTCGCCGGCGGAGCGCGACAGCTCGATCATCCGCCCGAGGCCGGGGTTGCCGATGACCATCTCCGCGGTGATGGCGAGGATCAGCGCGACCGCGGCGGCGAGCCGGACACCGGTCATCAGGTACGGCAGCGCGGTCGGCAGGATCAGGTAGACCAGCCGTTCCCGGCGGGTGACGCCGAAGCTGCGGGCGGTGTCCCGGGCGACCGCGTCGACGTCGGCGACCCCGTAGATCATCTGCACGAACACCTGCCAGAACGACGCGTACACGATGATGACGAGGGCGGCCCGCTGCTGGATGCCGAACAGCAGCACCGCGAGCGGGATCAGGGCGACCGACGGGATCGGGCGCAGGAACTCCACAGTGGTGTGTGTCGCGCGGCGCAGGAACGGCACGAGCCCGACCATCGTGCCGAGCACCACCGCCGCGCCCGTCGCGATGGTCAGGCCGATGGCCCAGGAGCTCATGGTGAGCCCGAGCCGGCGCCAGAAGGCCAGGTCCCGCAGCTCCTCGACGAGCCGGCCGAGCACGTCGGTGACGTACGGGAGGTACTGCCGGTCGACGAGGCCCAGCGCCGGCAGGAGCTGCCAGACGACGAGGAAGGCCAGCAGGCCCGCGGCGCCCAGCAGCGGCTTGCGGACGCGCATCCCGTCGGCCCGGCTACTGCTGCTGGACGAGGCGGCCGAAGTCGGGCTGCCGGTCGAGCACGCGGTATTTCGTGGCGAGCGTCGCGAGCGTCTCCAGGGTCGCCCGGTCGATCTCCCATCCGAAGGTCGGCAGCTTCACCGAGTCGGCGACCGGCGGCGGTAGCTCCAGATTGTCCTTGATGGCCTGTCGGACGGCCGCCTCGTTGGCGGGATCCTGGGCCCAGAGCAGGGTCTCCTTCATGGCCGCGGAGAAGTCCGCGATCAGCTCGCGGTCGGCGTCCATGCTCTTCTTCGACGCGAGCGTCGTCAGGGTCGCGAGGCCCGGGACAGTTGCCTGGTACGGCGCGACGACGAAGGTGTCGCCCCGCCCGCGGAGCTGGGTGACGAACGGCTCCGGCACCCAGGCGGCGTCGATGTTGCCCGCGGCCAGTTGCGCCGGCACGTCCGGGAACGCCACCTCGACGAACTTGATCGTCGTCGGGTCGCCGCCGTCCTTCTCGACCGCGGCCATGATGGTGACGTCCCCGGCCGCGCCGAGGCTGTTGACGGAGACGCGGCGACCCGCGAGCTGGGCGGGCCGGGCGATGCCCGACGTCGCCGACGCCACCACGGCGTTGATGTCGGCACCGTCCGCATAGGACGACGCGTAGTTGCCGATCAGCACGACGCCGAGATCCTGCAGGTCGGCCCGGAACGCGCCGAACGGCTGGCCGATGGCGAACTCGATGTCGCCGTTGAGCAGGGCCGGGATCGCCTGGGCGCCACCCTGGGCCGGCAGCACCTCCACCGCGAGCCCGTGCTTGGCGAACAGGCCCGCCTTGATGCCGCCCCACAGCGCGGCGGTCTCGGTGATCGGCAGGGCGGCGACCCGGACCTGGCGCAGCTCGCCGCTGGCCTGCACGGCCGGGGTCGCGTCGGAGTCCGTGCATCCGGTGAGGGCGACCGCGGCGGCGGCGGCGAGCCCGAGAGCGGTGACCTTCTTCATCGACGAAGCCCTTCCTCGGCACGGGCGGGCCGCGCTGTGGGTGGGGTCACACTTCGCAGGCCATGGTCGGCCACGAAGACATCGAAAGTCAAGAAAGTCTGACGCCCGTCATGAATGGGTTAAATATTCATCCGCCGATGGATCGAGGTGGTCAGCCAGCCGCGCCGGGCCGCCTGGAACGCCAGGGCGGGCCGGGTGTCGACGCCCGCGAGGGCCATCAACCGCTCGAGCCGGCGCTGGACAGTGCGCTTGCTGACCGCGAGGTGGGTCGCGATGGACTTGTCCGGCAGGCCCGACACGACCAGCGAGAGCAGCAGCACGTCGGCCTCGCCGAGCTCGTCGGCGGCCGAGCCGTCGGCCCGCAGCGGCGTCGCCCGCTCCCAGAAGCTCTCGAAGAGGGCGACCAGGGCGTCGAGCAGCTCGCTGGACCGGATCAGGGCCGCCGTCGGCTCCCCCAGCTCGCGCGCCTCGTCGGGCACGAGCGGGCAGATGGCCCACTCCCGGTCGGCGATCGCGAGCCGCACGGGCAGCGACGGCAGGGTGCGGGCCTGCTCGCCGGCCGCCATCGAGGCGAGGATGCCGACGAGCTCCCCGCGCTGGTCGAGCAGCGCCCGCTCGTAGATCGCCCGGTAGTCGACGCCACGGGCCAGCGCCGAGTACTCCTCGGTGTTCTCCTGCCCCTCCATCGCCAGCGGGTTGGCGCGGCAGAACCAGAGGATCTCCTTGCGGGCCCCGTCCTGCATCTCCCGCAGCCGGCCGCGCAGCGCGTCGCGCCCCACGATCAGCTCGACCAGGTGGTCGGCGTCGCGGCGGCGGCTGTGCCGGCGGTAGTCCTCGCTGAGCGCCGCGACGGTCCGCCGGGCGTCCTCGAGCAGCTCCTGCCGGCGCAGCAGCGCGTCGCCGAAGGCCACGTCCGGCGCCAGCGGCCGGAACACCGGGCCGGCACTGGCCAGCCCCTTCGCGTGCAGCGCGGTGAGCAGGGCCGACGCGTCGGCCGGCGGCAGGTGCGCCGAGGCCGCGAGCGTCCCGGCGTCGGCCGAGCCGAGCCGGACCAGCAACCGGTACGCGTCCTGCTCTCCGGCCGACAGCAGCTCATCCATGCCGGCAACTGTACGAATGATCTTCCGCGGCCCGGTCGGGAGGCCGGCGTGATCTTGTGATCAAGAGCACTGGACGGATTAACCCATCAAGCCAGTAGGTTAAGCCGAGTTGTGCCCCTCGATCCGAAAGTTGGCCCGCCCGTGTCCACGCCCCTCGCCTCCGCCGCGGCGGTCGACCGTGCCCGCGCGGGCTGGCCGGCCTGGCGCGACTCCCGCATCGAGCGGGTCACGGGGCCGATGGGCAACCTCGCGCTGGTCGAGACGATCTGGGGTGCCGGCGTCGAGGACCACCCGGGCAGCGTGCCGATCGAGCGCCGCGACCTGCGTACCGGCGTGCTCTTCCACGGGGTGCGCCGCTTCGACGCGGACTCCCCCGCCAACCGGCACTTCGAGACCATCGACGTCTACCCGTTCGACCCCGACTGGGTCGTCGAGGCGCGGTTCGTCCCCCACGACCCGCCCCGCCTCGTCGCGTTCGAGCACCTGCGCGACAACGGCTCGACCCGCGACCTCGCCGTGCCGGGCGACATCCTCTTCGCGCTCGACGGCGTCGACTACGCCTTCGACGCGTTCGACGACGACGGCACGCTGCTGCTCGTCTTCGGCGACGAGACCAACGGCGTCACCACGTACGGATCGGGACGCTTCCTGATCGTGCCGCGCGAGCCCGGCGCCGACCGGGTCGTGCTCGACTTCAACCGGGCCTACGTGCCGCCCTGTGGTTTCTCGGGACAGTTCAACTGTCCCATGCCGCCGCGGCAGAACCGCTTCCGCCGGCCGGTCATCGCCGGCGAGAAGCTGCCCGTCTTCCGCGGCGGCTTCCAGGTGCACTGAACCACCCCCCGCCCGCTCTTCTCTATGCCGGAGACACACACGTGAAAAAGCAACGCATCGCGCTGTTCGGCGCCGTGGTCGCGACCGCTCTCGCCCTGGCCGCCTGCGGCTCGGGCGCCGGCGACGCCTCGCCCGCGGCCGCCGGCAAGTCGGACGCGATCATCCAGGTCGGCTCGCTCTACGAGCCGCAGAACCTCGACAACACCGCCGGTGGCGGCCAGGGCGTCACCGAGGCGTTCAACGGGAACGTCTACGAAGGACTGTTCAAGCTGACCGACGACGGCAAGGTGGAGCCGCTGCTCGCCGCGAACCACACGGTCAGCGCCGACGGCCTCACCTACACGTTCACGCTGCGCGACGGCGTGACGTTCCACTCGGGCAAGGCACTCACCTCGGCCGACGTGAAGTACAGCATCGAGAAGGTGCTCGCGCCCGACTCCAAGTCGGCGCGCAAGAGCAGCTTCCCGGAGATCAAGCAGATCGCGACGCCGGACCCGAAGACGGTCACCGTCACGCTGGCCGCCCGGTCGATCTCGTTCGTCTACAACCTCAGCTACGTCTGGATCGTCAACGACCAGGCGGGCTCGCTGCAGGCGAAGGAGGACGGCACCGGTCCGTACAAGCTGGACGGTTGGAAGCGTGGCTCCTCGCTGACGCTCACCAAGAACCCGTCCTACTGGGGCACGCCGGCCACCAACGGCGGCGTAGTGTTCCACTACTTCACCGACGGCAGCGCGCTCGACAACGCCCTGCTGACCAACGCGGTCGACGTCGTGACCAGCGAGCAGAACCCGGACGCCCTCGCGCAGTTCACCGACAACCCGGCCTACAAGGTCACCGACGGGCACTCGACCACCAAGCTGCTGCTCGCCTTCAACGACCGGGTCGCGCCGTTCAACGACGTCAAGGTGCGCAAGGCGGTCAGCGCCGCGATCGACGACAAGAAGCTGCTGCAGTCGATCTGGGGTGACCACGGCTCGCTGATCGGGTCGATGGTGCCGCCGTCGGACCCGTGGCACACCGACCTGACCGGGGTCAACGCGTACAACGTGGACGAGGCCAAGAAGCTGCTGGCCGACGCGGGGCACGCGGGCGGGTTCACGTTCACGTTGGACACCCCGAACTACGACCCGCACCCGACGGTCGCGGCGTTCGTCAAGTCGGAGCTGGCGAAGGTCGGCATCACGGTCGACATCAACGTGATCACCGCCGACCAGTGGTACACGAAGGTCTACCAGAACAAGGACTTCGCGGCGACGCTGCAGGAACACGTCAACGACCGCGACGTCGTCTGGTACGGCGACCCGTCGTTCTACTGGGGTTACGACAACCCGCAGGTGACCGCCTGGATCAAGCAGGCGGAGCAGGCCCCTTCCGAGGCTGAGCAGACCGACCTGCTGAAGAAGGCGGACCGCCAGATCGCCGAGGACGCGGCCAGCGACTGGCTCTACCTCTACCCGCAGATCGTGGTCGCCTCGACGAAGCTGTCCGGTTACCCGGTCAACGGGCTCAACTCGCAGTTCTTCGCGTACGGCATCCAGAAGGGATGACCCGCTACCTGGTGCGGCGGGCGGCGCTGCTGGTCGGCACGCTCCTGTTGGCCAGCATCGTGCTGTTCGTGTTGCTCCGGCTCCTGCCGGGCGACCCGGCCAACGCGCTGCTGTCCGTCGGGGCGACACCCGACCAGGTGGCCGCCGCCCGCCACCAGATCGGCACGGACCGGCCACTGCCCGCGCAGTTCGGGCACTGGCTGGGCCAGCTCGCCACGCTCCACTTCGGCACGTCGTTCGTCAGCTCGCTGCCGGTCGGCCCGGAGATCGTCAGCCGGCTGGCGGTGACCGTGCCGCTGACGCTGGCGGCGTTCGTGCTCGCGGTCGTCGTCGCGGTGCCGGTGGGTTTCGTCGCCGCGCACCGGTCCCACACCTGGTACGGGGCCGTCGTCGGTGTCGTGTCGCAGCTCGGCATCGCCGTACCCGCGTTCTGGCTCGGCCTGCTGCTCGTCTGGGTCTTCGCGCTCCACCTACGGGTGCTGCCCGCCGGCGGGTTCCCGCCCTACGGCTGGTCGACACCGGGTGACGCCATGCGGGCGCTGGTGCTGCCGGTGGTCACGGTCGCCCTCGTGATGGCCGCGTCGCTGATCCGGTACGTCCGGTCGGCGACGCTGGACGTGCTGGGCAGCGACCACCTGCGTACCGCCCGCGCGCTCGGCTCGTCGTTCGTCGGCGCCATGTGGCGCCACGGGGTGCGCAACGCGGCCGTGCCGGTGGTGTCGGTGCTCGGCATCGAGCTCGCCACCACGTTCCTCGGCGCCGTCGTCATCGAGAGTGTCTTCGCGCTGCCCGGCCTCGGCAGCATGCTGGTCCGCGGCATCGCGCAGCACGACTACCCGGTGATCCAGGGTGTGCTGTTCGTCAGCACGTTCGCGGTGCTGATCGTCGGCTTCCTCGCCGACGTGGCCCAGCGGCTGATCGACCCGCGGCTGCGGACGGGACGGCTCTGATGCGCCGCCGCGTCTTCCTCGTCGCCGGCATCGTGCTGGTCCTGCTCGTCGTGACGGTCGCGCTGGTGTCGCTGTTCTGGACGCCGTTCCCGGCCGCGGACACCACCGGCGGACGCCTGGAAGGCCCGGGCGCGCACCACCTGCTCGGCACCGACAAGCTCGGCCGCGACCTGCTCACCCGGCTGATGATCGGGGCCCGGATCGCGATGGCGGTCGGCGCCGGCGCGGTCGCGCTGGGAGCCCTGCTCGGCGGACTCGCCGGACTGCTGGCGGCGTTCGCCAACCGCTGGCTCGACGACACCCTCGCGGCCCTGCTCGACATCCTCATCGCGTTCCCGACGCTGCTGCTGGCGATGCTGGTGGTGGCGGCCCGGGGTGCGTCGCTCGGCTCCGCGATCGTGGCGATCGGCCTGGCGATGGCGGCGATCGTGGCCCGGCTGACCCGGGTGCTCGCCAAGCGGGTGCTGGCGATGGACTACGTGACCGCGGCCCGCACATCCGGCCTGAGCTGGCCGCGCATCGTCACCGCCCACGTGCTGCCCAACATCTGGCCGACGCTGGTCGTGAACCTGGCGCTGCAGTTCGGGCTCGCGGTGCTGGCCGAGGCGAGCCTGTCGTACCTGGGCCTCGGCCCGCCGCCACCCAACGCGTCCTGGGGCCGGCTGCTGCAGGAGGCGCAATCGACGGTGCTGACCGCGCCCGTCGGCGCCATCGCACCCGGCGTCCTGCTCGTCGTGCTGGTGGTGGGCGTCAACCTGCTCGCCGACGGCCTGCGCGACGTCGCCGACCCGACCCGCCGGAGGCACCGGTGAGCCTGCTGTCCGTATCGGGCCTGGCGGTGTCCACCCACGACGGTCGCGCCCTCGTGTCGGGCCTGTCGTTCGCTGTCCCGCGCGGCGGCCGGCTGAGCCTGATCGGCGAGTCCGGGTCGGGCAAGTCGCTGACCGCGCTGGCGGTCACCGGCCTCCTCCCGCCGGGGCTCGCCGCCACCGGGACGGTGCTGCTCGACGGGACACCGGTGATCGGCGCCACGGACCGGACCCTCGACCGGGTACGCGGCCGCGTCGCCGCCGTGGTCTTCCAGGAGCCGTCCACCGCCCTGGATCCCCTGATGCGGCTCGGGAAGCAGATCGCCGAGCCGCTGCGCCGCCACCGCGGCCTGCGCGGCGCCGCGTTGCGGTCGGCGGTCCTCGAGGCGCTCGACGAGGTGGCGCTGCCCGCGCGGGTGGCCCGCGCGTACCCGCACGAGGTCTCCGGCGGCCAGCGCCAACGGGCCGCGATCGCGATGGCCCTGGCCTGTCGGCCGGCGCTGCTGATCGCCGACGAGCCGACGACGGCGCTGGACGTGACCGTGCAGGCGGACGTGCTGGCGCTGCTCGACCGGTTGGTCGCGGCCCACGACATGGCGCTGCTGTTCGTCAGCCACGACCTGGCGGTGGTCGCAAAGGTCACCGACGAGGTCGTGGTCCTCTCCGGCGGCCGCCCGGTCCAGTCAGGACCGCTGCGGACGGTGCTGGCGAACCCGGGCGACGACTACACCCGCTCGCTGGTGGCCAGCGCCCGCCGCCTCGACGCGGCCCTCGACCTCGGAGGTGTCTCGTGATCCTGGAGGCCCGGTCCGTCGGATTCCGGTACGCCGACGGGGCGCCCGTGCTCGACGACGTCTCGTTCGGGGTGACGGCCGGGCGGAGCGTGGCGTTGGTGGGTGAGTCGGCGGCGGGCAAGACCACGCTGCTGCGGCTGTTGCTGGGGCTGCGCCGGCCGACCTCGGGCACCGTGCTGTTCTCGGGACGGCCGCTGCCAACCCGGCATCGCGCGGCCCAGCCGTTCCGGCGCCAGGTGCAGACGGTGTTCCAGGACCCGTACTCCTCATTGGACCCTCGTCAGCAGGTCTCGCGGATCGTCGGTGAGCCGTTGCGCGCCCTGGGTTTCACCGACCAGGCACCCCGGGTAGCCGCGGCGCTGGATGCGGTCGGCCTGCCGGCGGACGCGGCGGAGCGCTATCCGCACGAGTTCTCGGGTGGGCAACGGCAGCGGATCGCGATCGCCCGGGCCATCGCCGTCGAGCCGACGGTGCTGCTCGCCGACGAGCCGGTGAGCGCGCTGGACGTGAGCACGAAGGTCCGGATCATCGACCTGCTGGCCGAGTTGCGGGCGACGCGCGGTTTGACGCTGGTGATGGTCTCCCACGACCTGGCGGCGGTGGCGAGCCTCTGCGACGAGACCGTCGTGCTGGAGCGCGGGCGGGTGGTCGAGCAGGGACCGACGCGCGAGGTGCTCGGGAGCCCGCGCGACGCGTACACGCGGCGTTTGATCGCGAGCATCCCGCGGCTGCCTTCTTGACCTGGCGGTTGCCGTCACCCCGCCTAAGGCATCCTAGGATGACGGGGTTGCGGCCTTGGTGTGCAATGGGCGGATGGCCGACGAGATCGAGCGGCGGGTCGCCGCCGCAGCCGAGGCGGTGCGGGAGCACGAGGTGATGACGCGGCGCGGTGCCGACCTGGACGCCCGGGCGTCGGAGCTGATCACGCGCCTTTCGGGGTTGCGCGCGACGCACCTGGCCGAGCAGCGCGACGTCGACAAGCTCGAGGGCATGTCGCTGACCCGGGTGCTGGCCTCGCTGCGCGGTGCCCGCGACGACCTGCTGGCGCGCGAGCGGGCGGAGGCGGACGCGGCGCGCTACCAGGTGGCCGACGCGGAGGCGCGGCTCGCGATGGTGCGCCGGGAGCAGGAGGCGACCCGGGAACGGTTGCGCCGGCTGTCGTCGGCGCCGCGGGAATACGCGGCGGTTCTCGCGGAGAAGGAGCAGCACCTGCGGTCGTCGGGTGACCCGCGCGGGCCGCGGCTGCTGGCCCTCGCCGACGAGCGCGGACGGCTCACCTCGGAGCTACGCGAGCTTTCGGAGGCGTTACGGGCGGCGGACGCCGCGGATACGGCGTTGGCGGAGGTCCAGCGCAAGGTGGGCAGCGCCGGCGGCTGGTCGACCTACGACACGTTCTTCGGCGGCGGCATCGTGGGCAGCGCGATGAAACACGCCCGCCTGGACGAAGCGGCCCAGGCGGCGGCACACGCGGACCGGTGCCTGGCGGTGCTGCGCACGGAGCTCGCCGACGTACCGGGCTCCGGGCCGACCGCGCCGCGTCTCGCGGTGGACGGGCTGACCCGCTTCGTCGACGTCTGGTTCGACAACGTCTTCACGGACTTCGCGGTACGCGAGCGGATCAAACAGGCGGCGGCGAACGTCGAGCAGTGTGTGGCGCTGGTCCGCGAGGTGCGGAGCGGCCTGGACCAACGGGCCGAGGCGGCCCGCGCCCGTCTCGCCGCGATCGACGTCGAGCGCGGGGCCTTGCTCACGGGCTGAGCGGCATCCGAGGGTTCCTGGCCGCATTGACGAGGGCGGCGCCCGGGAATGCGATGCCACGACGCGGCACTCTGCCTACGGCCTGTGTGGCATTCGAGACCTCCCTGGCCGGAGGCGGCACTCGGCCCACGGCTTGAGCGGCACAGGAAACCTGCCTGGCCGCGTGGACCAACGCGCCGCCGCCGACCGCCCCGCGATGCCCGCACGCAGCGCTCGGCCTCAGCGGCATTCGAAACCTCGATGGCCGCGTGGCAACGGCGCGCCACCACGGACCGCGCCCGCGATGGCCGGGCGCGGCGCTCGGGTTACGGTCTGAGCGGTGTCAGGCCGTACCGTTCGATGATGCTTGGGAGCCAGTCCGGCTCGCCGAACTCTAGGCCGTAGCGGTCCGCCAGCCGGGCGCCCTCGTCCGGGTCCGCCGTGCCGGCCGCGACCATCTCGGACACCTCGCGGAAGAAGTGCTCGAAGCCGGCCGGGCTGATGATCTCGATCATGCGGGCCGGCTCGGTGCCCGCGTTCCACATGGCGTGCAGTTCGCCCCGCGGCTTGGTGATGTAGCCGCCCGCCCCCAGCACGACCTCGCGGTCGCCGGACCGGAACCCGATCTCGCCCGCGGTGACGATGGAGTACTCGTCCTCCCGCGTGTGCAGGTGCGGCGGCACCAGCGCGCCGACCGGGAACGGGTGCTCGACCACCGAGATCGAACCGCCGGTGTCCTGCCCCCAGAGCTTGAACTGCACGCCGATGGAGCCGAGTTCACCGGTGGGGCCGCCACCGGGCTGGACCACGGTCAACGGTGGTGGATCGGATGTCGTCATTCCCTGATCGTCCAACGTCAACGCGACGAAAACGACACCGACCCGCCGAGGGTCGGGACCAATCCGCCACGGCGCCGGCTCCGAACGACTGGTGTGACTGCCGAAACCGTGCTTGCCGAGCGGTACGTCCTGGACCGGGTCGTCGGGGCCGGGGGGATGGGGCGGGTCTGGCATGGGCGCGATCTCGTTCTCGGGCGGGACGTCGCCGTCAAGGAGATGGTGGCGCCCGTGTGGCTGGCCGGCGCCAGTGCCGATGAGCGGTGGGCGCGGACCCTGCGGGAGGCGCGGGCCGCGTCGCGGCTGCGGCATCCCAACGTGGTCGCGGTGCTCGACGTCGTGCGTACGGACCGGCCCTGGATCGTCATGGAGTACGTGCCCGCGCCCTCCCTGCACGACCTCGTCGCCGAGCAAGGGCCGTTCGATCCCACTGAGACCGCCCGGCTCGGGCTGGAGATCCTCGCGGCGTTGACGGCCGCGCACCGGGCCGGGGTCATCCACCGGGACGTCAAGCCGCAGAACATCCTGCTCGCCGACGACGGGCGGGTGGTGCTCACCGACTTCGGGCTCGCGGTCGTCGCCGACGGTGGGGTGACCGTACCCGACCAGGTGCTCGGCTCCCCCGACTTCGTCGCGCCGGAGAGTGCCCGTCGCGGCGTGTCCACCGTGGAGTGTGATCTCTGGTCGCTAGGCGCGACCCTCTACGCCCTCGTCGAGGGGACCGGGCCCTTCCACCGGTCGACGGTGGTGGCCACGTTGACCGCGCTGGCGGTCGGCCAGCCCGACCCCATGCGACGGGCCGGGCCGCTCGCGCCGGTGATCCTGCGGCTGCTGGAGCGCGATCCGGCCCGTCGCGCCGGCGCCGACGAGGCCCGCCGGCTGCTCGAGACGATCGCCGAGCCCGAGCCCGAGCCCGCGCCGGGCCGTCGGCGGCCGCGCTGGCGGACCGTGCTGGCCGCCACCGCGGCGTTGACCCTCGCGTTCGCGGGCACCGCGGCGGCCGTCGCCCTGCCGTCGGGCGCGCCCGACCCTCCGCCGCCGGTGCACGCCTGCCTCGCCGCCGGCCCCGGCCCCACCGCGATGGCCCTCGCCGCCGCGGACAGTGGCTCGGCCCTGCCCGCCGGCTGGCGCTGGCACACCGACGATGCCGGCTTCACCGTCGCGGTGCCGACCGGCTGGGCCCGCTTCACGGCCGGCGCGGCGGTGTGCTTCCGTGACCCCGGCGGCACCCGGACCCTGACCGTCGACCCGACGGTCACCCCGACGGCCGACCCGGCGGACCTGTGGCGCCGCGCCGAAACCGACCTGCGCGCCGCCGGGTCCCTGCCCGGCTACACCCTGACGGCCATCAGCCCCGTGCCGGCCGCCGAGGGTGGCGCCGCGTGGGAGTACACATGGGACGCCGGCACCCGCCGGCACGCGCGGCGCATCGCGGTCACCACCGCACCCGGTCGGGCGTACGCGTTGTCCTGGTTCACCGACGACGCGGCCTGGCCGGCCGACGCGCCGCGCCTACGGCTGGTGGCCAGCAGCTACCGGGGCGCCTAGCGCACACCAGGTCAGTAGCCCAGCTCGCGCCGGTAGACGTTGCGTAGCTCGCGACCCTCGAGCCAGCGGCGCAGGTTGTCGGCGAACAACTCCGTGATCGCGGCGTTCTCGGTGTCCACCGTCGACGCCGAGTGGGGCGAGACGAGCACGTTGTCGAGGTCCCAGAGCGGCGAGTCCGCCGGCAGCGGCTCGGTTTCGAAGACGTCGAGCGCGGCGCCGGCCAGCGCGCCGGTGCGCAGTGCGTCGGCGAGGGCCGCCTCGTCGACGACCGGGCCGCGGCCGATGTTCACGACGATCGCGCCGGGCTTGAGGCGGGCGATCCGGGCGGCCGAGATCATGCCTTCGGTCTCGTCGGTCAGCGGGGTGCAGACCACCAGGACGTCCGTACGCGGCAACAGGTCGTCAAGGTCCCCAATGGAGTGTGCGGGCGCCGCGACGTCGTAGCTCCGCCCCGGGCGCCCGACCGCGAGCACGTGCGTGCCGAGCGCGGCGAAGCTGGCGATCACCTGCCGGCCGATGCCGCCGAGCCCGACCACGGTGACGGTGCGCCCGGCGAGTTGGGCGGTCGTGAAGCGTTCCCAGTGGTGCGCCGCCTGCCGGGCCCGCAGCGTCGGGACGCCCTTGACGAAGTGCAGGGCGCCGAGGACCGCGAACTCGGCCAGGGGTACGGCGTGGACGCCGGCGGCCGTGGTGAACGTCAGGTCGGTCCGGTCGAGCCCGGTGCTCCGTACGAAGCCGCCGATGCCGGCCCGGGTGGCCTGCACCCAGCGCAACCCGGGCGCGCGGGCGGGCAGGTCCGCGGGCGCCTGCCAGTCGAAGTCCCAGGAGACGTCGGCGGCGGCCAGGGCCTTGGTCCAACGGTCCTGCTGCGCCGGGGTCAGCCGCCGCGGCGTACCCGTGTGATCGGCGACGTAGCGCGGAACCGGCAGGATGTCCGGTTCGTAGATCACGTCGAGCCGCGCGTCGACGGCCGCGATCCGCGCGACGAGATCGGGTTCGAGGTAGGTGGCGATCAGCACGCCGAGCCGAGCAGACACGCCGTGGACGCTAGCTCACGCCCGACATGGATGTTCTTGTGTCCCTGGGGGCGGCGGGCGTTGGTTTGGCGTTCATCCTGTTCAACAAGCAGGTGGTCCGACACTCCGCGTTCCGCCCGCCGAACATGAGCCGCTTCGAGGCCAACGCCCGCCGTGCGGTTCTCATCGTCTGCGCCTCGTGCCTGGTGGTGGGCGCGACATTGAACATGTTCGGCGTATTTGCTTAGTCAGCGGGTCGGGCGGCGTCCTCCGGAACGGGCCGTGCGTCATTCCGGTTTGCGGCCCGACCAGATGCCCGTCACGCGGTGCAGCACGCCGTCGTCCAGGGGCAGGGCCAGCACCCGGTCGTGGAACTCCGCGCGGTGGTTGTCCGGGAGGTCCTCGACGAAGGCGCGGTAGCCGTGGGTCATGATCCAGCGCCAGAGTGTCGCGTTGTCCGGGAACGTGACCGTCGCCTCGGCGCGGGCCTCCCGGATCTCGACGAAACCCGCCGCGTCCAGCAGGTCGGCCGCGTCCACCGGCGTGCCCATGCTGCCCCCCGGCGCCAGGTGCGCCGCGAACTCGCCGAACAGCGCGTCGAGCCGGCCGGCCAGCGGGGCACCGCCGATCGGCCCGGGGAGACGGCTGCGGGCGCTCCCGCCGGTGAAGGCGAACCGCCCGCCCGGCGCCAGCACCCGGAACGCCTCCCCCACGCCCGCCGCCGGGGACGACAGGACGTGGATGACGAACGCCGACGCCACCACGTCGAGGGCGCCCGCCGGCAGGTCGAGTCGCTCGGCGTCCATGACGTGCACGACCGCTTCCGGGTACGCGGTGGCGAGGTGCGCGCACATCGCGGGTGCCGCGTCGACCGCGGTGACCCGGCAGCCGCGGGCCAGGGCCGGCCCGGTCAGCGCGCCGCGGCCGGCGCCCAGGTCGAGGAAACGGCAGCCGGCCGGCGGGTCGACGGCCGCCACGATCGCCGCACCGAACTCGGCGAAGAACGGCACCACCGCGTCGTAGTCGGCGGCGACCCGGTCGAACAGCGTCCACGTCGGCCCGATCACCGGCCGATCATCCCGGCCCGTGATCACGTCACGCAATCACGTTTACGCGTGCCAGCTTCAGGTCCACGGGGTACGCCGTCGCGCCCGGAAGAGATAAGTTGCCATACATGGTCCGGCGTGTGCCGCTCATCCTCGTTTCCGCCGTCTGCGCACTCTCGCTCGCCGCATGTGGAGGGGGTGCCCAGCCGCCCGACGAACCGGCGCCGACGGAGACTCACGGGCTCCACGGCAGCGGCAGCGGCTCCGCGCCGCCCGCCCAGCCCTTGCGCGCCGGCGAGCGGTTCGTCGACACCGGCCTCGCCCGCCCGTTCACCCCCGACCCGCCCGGCGACGACGCCGACGAATACCGCTGCTTCGTCGTCGACCCCGAGCTGACCGACCGCGCGTTCCTGACCGGCAGCGAGTTCCGCCCCGACAACCGCGCGATCGTCCACCACGCGATCTTCTTCCGCGTCCCGCCCGACGACGCCGACCGGGTCCGCGCCCACGACGCGGCCACCGACGGCGACGGCTGGCAGTGCTTCGGCGACGCCGGCATCGGCGACGACCCGGCCTGGGTGGCGAGCTGGGCGCCGGGCGGCGGCGAGAGCATCTACCCGACCGGCCTCGGCTTCGAGCTGGGCGCGGGCAGCCTGCTGGTCATGCAGATCCACTACAGCCTGCTGGCCACCGCGGGAAAGCCCGGTGGCGCCGACCGCTCCGGCATCCGGCTGCGGCTGGCTGGCGGCGACCTGACCCCGCTGCGCACCACGCTGGTCGCCGCGCCGGTCGAGCTGCCGTGCGCCGCCGGCGAGCACGGCGACCTGTGCGACCGCGACAAGGCGATCGAGGATGTCGTACGCCGGTTCGGCGCGCAGTCCGGCGACATGGTGACCGGTCTCGGCCGGCTCTGCGGCGGCGCGCCCGACCCGGGGCCGACCCAGTCCTGCGGCCGCCGGGTCACCCGGTCCGCCACCCTCTACGGCGTGGGCGGCCACATGCACCTGCTCGGCCGGTCGATCAAGGTGGAGCTCAACCCGGGCAAGCCGGGCGCCCGCACGCTGCTCGACATCCCGACGTTCAACTTCGACGACCAGGCCGTACGCCCGGTGGGCGAGGGAGTGACCGTCAAGCCCGGCGACACCTACCGCGTGACCTGCACCCACGACGCGACGCTGCGCCAACAGCTACCGGCGCTGCGCAAGCTGCCACCGCGCTACGTGGTCTGGGGCGAGGGCACGGCCGACGAGATGTGCCTGGGGATCGTGCTCGAGGCACCTGGCCGTTGACGCGGAAGCGAGATAGCTTCGCGTCAACCGTTCGGAGAACGTCAGGTACCCGACGTCTCGCATCCTGTTCCTGCTTCGCCGGCAGCAGCCTCGGCATGCCGAGGTCTTACACCGCCTCCATCAGGCGTTTATCGTGTCCGTGGGAACTACCCGGCCACGTCGATCACATGGTTGGCGTGCATGGCGGCAAGCAGGTTCTGGGCCGCGTTGCGGTCTCGGTCGTGCACGGCACCGCACCCGCAGGTCCAGGTCCGCTGCGACAGCGTCAGCGCGGTATTGACCACACTGCCCGCGCGAGGCGACGGTTACTGGCGATTCCAGCGATGTTGAGCGACTCGACAGCGATTGCCCGCTTGGTTCTCGCGAGCTCCGTGGTCAGCTTGTGCAGGAAATCGCCACGCCGGGCAGCGACCCGCAGATGCAGGGCCGCGACGTGCAGGTGGGCTCTGCGTCTGTTCCGCGACTGCGCCTCTTTGCGCGACAGCGCCTTGTTCGCCCTGCGGAGCTTCCGCAGCGCGGTCTTGAGTGGCTTCGGTGCCACGATGTCGGCTACCTCGCCGGTGTCGTCCTGGATGACCGCGAATGTTGTCAGGCCCAGGTCGATACCGCACGCCGGCATATCGGCGCTGATCATCCGTCGGGCGTTGACGTCGCGGCGCTCGACCTCGATCTGGAAGCTCACCCACCACCGTCCTGCCTTCTCGCGGACGGTGGCTCCGATGACTCGTGCGCGTCCGGCGGCTACCCGGTCGGTCAGCCACGACATGTCCTCACGAGTCGTGACACCACCGGGAATGCCGGGAAGAGCGACGGTACGCGCCCCCGCAGGCTTGGCACGGTCGGCGTCGTAGCGGAACCGGGAGCCATGCTTACGCTTGCGGCGCCTCGGGAAGTTCGCCTTCGGCCCTTTGCGGTCCCCCTTCCTGGATTTCCACCAGTTCATCAGTCCCACGGCCCTCAGCCGGCACGCCTCTTTCGGGACCCGCGACGACAGTTTGGATTCCGCGAACCACGGCGCGACGGTTGGATGCTCGGACCGCCACAGCCGCTCGAGGTCCATCGCCGTCCACGGCACCTTCGTCCGCTCGGCCGCCGCAACACCGCGTTCCTCCTCGGCTCGCCGAGCCGCGAGCGCGTCAAGGATCTTGTCGAGGCAGAAGTTCTCCACGAATCGCGACAGGCCGGCATGCCGGACCATGGCGACCACCTGATCTGGTGTCGGGTCCAGTTCGATGCGGAAACCCTGCTTCGTCAGCGAAACTGGTCCGCCACCGCCTTCCGGTGCGCACCGCTCCGCCTCGACGGCCTCGACAAGGGCACCCGCCGACTATCGCTGATAGAAATAGAGAAGCACTCATGACACACCGAGTGCGGACCCCCGAGCACCCCCAAGGAGAACACCGTGCCCCTGAACGGTGAGTATGCGCCTAGTGCCAGTGACTGGGCGCGCAAGCAGGCCGAGTTGTTCGAGAGTACGGGCGGCGCTGAAGGCAATACGCTGCGTGGTCGTCCGATCATTCTGTTGACGTCGGTCGGCGCCAGGACCGGGAAGATCCGTAAGACGCCGCTCATGCGGGTCGAGCACGACGGTGAGTACGCCGTGGTCGCCTCGCAGGGTGGGGCGCCGACCCATCCCGTCTGGTACCACAACCTCGTCGCCCATCCGCACGTCGAGTTGCAGGACGGTGCGGTGCGCAAGGACTACGTCGCCCGGCAGGTGACCGGGGAGGAGCGCGCGGTGTGGTGGAAGCGCGCCACCGCCACCTGGCCCGACTACGACGACTACCAGACGAAGACCGACCGGGTCATCCCCGTGTTCGTGCTGACGCCGAAGGCCGACGCCTGAGCGGTGCCGGCCACGAAAGAAGGGCGACCCCAAGAAAGGGTCGCCCTTCTTCGTCACACGTCAGCCGCGCTGGAGGTTCGGGGCGTCCGGGTCCTGCGGCCCCTGTGGCTGCACCGAGGTGTCGGCACGCTCGTCGGACTTGCCGGCGGGTCGGCCCGCCTTCTCGCCCGTCGGCCCGGACGGGCCCGCGTCGCGCGAGCCCTTGGGCCCGCGTACCTCCTGCGGCTCCTCTTCGAGGTTCTTGCCCGGTTTCTCCCCCATGACCAAATCTCCTTAAAAGCGGATATGTCGGATCCAACGGGTTGAATTCCCGTGACCGCGCACGCTGAAACGTCCCCCGCGATTAACCCGGCCGCTCCCGGGCACTCCCGCCACGTGAGTTTCCCAGCAGCGGAGGTTCGATCATGAGTTTGCCTTCCGACCGCCCCTTCGCCGTGGTCACCGGCGCGTCGAGCGGTATCGGCTTCGAGTTGGCCCGGCAGTTCGCCACCCACGGCTTCGACGTGCTCGTCACCGCGGAGGATGCCGACATCGAGCAGGCCGGCGACGCCCTGCGGCGCGACGGCGAGAACCAGGTCAGGACCGTGCGGGTCGACCTGGCCACCGCGGAGGGGGTCGAGGAGCTCTACGCCGCCATCGACCGGCCCGTCGACGCGATCGCGATCAACGCGGGGCGCGGCGCCGGCGGCGGGTTCGCCACCGACACGGCCCTGGACGACGAGCTGAACATCGTCGACCTCAACGTGCGCTCGACCGTGCACCTGGCCAAGCGCGTCATCCCCGACATGCTCGACCGCGGCACCGGCCGGGTGCTGTTCACCTCGTCGATCGCGTCCGCCATGCCGGGCTCGTTCCAGGCGGTCTACAACGCCTCGAAGTCGTTCGTGCAGTCGTTCGCCGAGGCGCTGCGCAACGAGCTCAAGGACACCGGCGTCACCGTGACGTCGCTGATGCCGGGGGCGACGGACACCGCGTTCTTCGAGCGGGCCGGGATGCAGGACACGAAGGTCGGCTCGGAGAGCAAGGACGACCCGGCGAAGGTGGCCGCGCAGGGCTTCGAGGCGCTGATGAAGGGCGACGACCACGTGGTCGCCGGGTCGGTCATGAACAAGGTCCAGGCGGTGGCGGGCAAGGTCGTCCCGGACAAGGTGAAGGCCGAGATGCACCGCCGGATGGCCGAGCCCGGTTCGGGCGACTAAAACCTGGTTTGCGCCACGCCCGCCCGGGTAACCGCAAGCAGCTTTCCGCTCCCCCTGGAGGATCCGATGTCAACGGACGCGATCGTCCTGCTCAAGCAGGACCACAAGGAGATCAAGCGGCTTTTCCGGGAGTTTCAGGCCGCTGACACGCCCAAGCGCAAGGGCGACCTGGTCGACAAGATCATCGAAGAGCTGACCGTGCACACGTACATCGAGAACGAGTGCATGTATCCCGAGACCCGCCAGCTCCTGCCCGATCTCGAGGACGACGTGCTGGAGTCCTACGAGGAGCATCACGTGGCCGACGTGCTCTGCATCGAGCTCGCCTCGATGTCGCCGGACGACGAGCGCTTCGAGGCCAAGACGATGGTGCTCATCGAGAACGTCACGCACCACATCGAGGAAGAGGAAGAGGAGTGGTTCCCGAAGGTCCGCGAGGGCCTCGGGCGCGCGAAGCTGCAGGAGATCGGCGTACGGATGCTGGAGCTGAAGGAGAAGGCACCGCGCCGGCCGAGCTCGCCGGGCGCGCTGAAGAAGGCGATCGACGCGCTGACGGCCTGAACCCGAAGCCGGCCGCGCCCCTACGCCACGACGAGGGCCTGGGGCGCGGCCGCCTTCATCCGCGTACGCAGCCAGGCGAGCTGGGTCGCGGTCTCCGCCTCGCAGGCCGTGACCACCGCCGCCAGGTCGTCGTCGCGCAGTCCCGCCGCCGCCTGGCCGAGCATGGTCCAGGTGATGTCGGCGTACGACACCATCAGGTAGAGGTCGTGCAGGTCGCGCAGCAGGCCGAGGCCGCCCGAGCGGGCACCGGCGAACAGCTCGGCGTGCAGCCGTTCCGGCTCGGCGGGCGCCTCCTCGGCGTAGCGGTCGACGAACGGCGCCAGCCGCTCGACGTGGGTGTCGCACTGGACGGCCAGGCGCCCGACGATGTGGAACACGTCGGCCTCCGCCGCGTGCGCGGCGGCGACCTCGCGGTAGGCGTCGGCGAGGTTGGCCTCCGCCCGGTGCAGCAGCCCGAGATAGTGCGCGACGTGCATCTCAGTCCTCCGTCCGGGCGACCCGCACCGCGCCCGACTTGAACAGCGGCTGCTTCGACACGGGATCCCAGGCCGTCAGGGTCAGCTCGTTGGCCGCCCGGTCGTGCGGCTCGCCAACGGTGTCCCACCAGCCGTAGTGGAACGGGATGAACACCACGCCCGGGCGTACGCCGGTCAGCCGCGCCGGTGCGACGACGGCCCCGCGCGGTGACTCGATCCGCACCCGGTCGCCCTCGGCGATCCCGGCTGGACCCGCGTCGTCCGGATGCAGCTCGACCCAGACGTCCGGCGCGGCGCCGTTCAGCTCGGGCGCGCGCCCGGTCTTGGTCCGGGTGTGGAACTGGTAGAGGGAACGGCCGGTGGTGAGCTGGAGCGGATATTCCGTGCCCGGCGTCTCCGCCGACGGCTGGTAGTCGACCGCGTGCAGGAAGGCCCGCCCGCCCGGTTGCTTCGCGCGGTGCTGCTCGGGCGTGACCTCGGCGCCGGTCACCAGGTCCTGGCCGTAGCTCTCGCAGTAGTCGGAGTCGGTGTTGAACTCGCCGTAGGTGTAGAGCCGCTCGGTGCCGTCCGGCGCCAGGTCGGTGCACGGCCACTGCACCCCGCTGCCACCGCGCAGCTTCGCGTACGACAGTCCACTGTAGTCACACGGCCGGCCGCGCGAGCACTCGCGCCACGCCGCGAAGACCTCCTCGGGCTCCCGCCACGGCAGCAACGGCCGCCCGTCGCGGTCGCGGAAGTCCATCCGGCGCGCGTAGTCGAGGAAGATGTCGAGGTCGGCACGCGCCTCGCCGGGCGGGTCGACCGCGCGCTCCGAGAGGTGCACGGTGCGGTCGGCGTTGGTGAACGTGCCGGTCTTCTCGCCCCAGGTCGCCGCGGGCAGCACCACGTCGGCGAGCGCCGCGGTCTCGGTCAGGAAGAGGTCCTGGACCACCAGGAACAGCCCTTCGCCGGCCAGGATGCGGCGGATCCGGGCCAGCTCCGGGAGGCTGACGGCCGGGTTCGTGGCGCTGACCCAGAGAAACCGGATCGAGCCCTGCTCGGCGTACCGGAAGATCTGCATCGCGTGGGTCGGCGGCGACCACGTCGGGATGATCCGCGGCTCGACGTTTAACAGCCGGGCGAGCTGCGCGACGTGCTCCGGGTTGGCCCAGTTGCGGAAGCCCGGCAGGTCGCCGTCGGCGCCGCACTCGCGGTTGTTCTGCGCCGTCGGCTGCCCGTTCATCTGCAGCAGGCCGGCCCCCGGGTGCCCGATCATGCCGCGCAGCAGGTGCAGGTTGTTGACCTGGCAGGCGGCGGCGGTGGCCTGGTTGGACTGGTAGAAGCCCTGCAGCACGGTGGAGAGCAGCCGCTGCGCGCCGCCGAGCAGCTCCGCGGCGCGCCGCACGTCGCGGGCCTCGACACCGCAGATCTCGGCCACCCGCTCCGGCGGGTACGCGTCGACCGTCCGCGCCAACGCCTCGAAGCCCGTCGTGTGGGCGGCCACGTACGACTCGTCGTACCACCCCTTCGCGATGATCTCCCGCAGCAGGCCGTTGAGCAACGCGACGTTGGTGCCCGGGCGGACGGCGAGGTGCACGTCGGCCTCGCGGGCCACCGGTGTGGTGCGCGGGTCGACGGCGAGCAGCGCGGGCGCGTCGGTGCCGCGGCGGCGGTCGAGCATCCGGCTCCACAGCACGGTCTGCGTGGCGGCGGCGTTGTGCCCCCACAGGGCGAGGGCGTCGCAGTGGTCGACGTCCGCGTACGAGCCGGGCTGCCCGTCGGTGCCGAAGCTCTCCTTGAGCGACGACGCCGCGGTCGCGGTGCAGAGCCGGGTGTTGCCGTCCATGTGCGGGGTGCCGATGCCGGCCTTGCCGAGCACCGCGAGCGCGTAGTACTCCTCCAGGAAGAGTTGCCCGCTCGTGTAGAAGCCGAACCTGCCCCAGCCGCCGGGCCCGTCGAGCAGCTCCCGGGACCGGTCGACGATCCGGCCCATCGCGGTGTCCCAGTCGGTCTCGACCAGCCGGCCGCCGTCGCGCACCAGTGGCCGGGTCAGCCGGTCCGGGCTGTTGTTGGCCTGCCAGCCGTACAGGTCCTTCGGGCCGAGCCGGCCGCGGTTGACCCGGTCGACGGCGCGCCCGCGGACGCCCGCGATCCGGCCGTCCTTGACCGCGATGTCCATGGCGTCGCCGTTGGAGTGCAGCAGTGACGCGGACTGCGCCCAGCGGTCGACGTCGGCCTCGGTCAGCCCTTCGGCGAGGTGGACGTCGACCCGGGTGGGCCAGTCCGTGCCGGGTCCATACGGCGTACGCGCACCCCACGGATCGGCGATCCGGTCGTCCGTTGCCATAGCCGGCCCGTACCCCGTCGGCGCTACCCCAACCACGTTTGCGCCGCACCTGCCCGGGAAGCGTGGTGCGTATGACACCGGAGAGCTCCGCCGCACTGCTGATCAAGGGGTACGCCTGGTTGCCCGACGCCCGCCGCCGCTCCCCCGACGGCGTGGTCGAGACGCGGATCCTGGGCCGCCCGGCGTTCGGGATCGGCGGGCCGACGGCAGCCCGGTTCTTCTACGACGAACGGCACGTGCGGCGCGCGGGTGCCGTACCCGGGTTCGTGCAGTCGACGCTGTTCGGGCACGGCGCGGTGCACACCCTGGACAGCCTCGCCCACCGGCACCGCAAGGCGATGTTCCTGGCCCTGTTCAGCACCGACCGGATCGCCGACCTGGTCGGGCAGACCGGCGCGGCCTGGGCCGCCGCCGCACCCGGCTGGGCCGGCCGGCAGGTGTCGTTGTTCGACGAGACGGCCCGGGTGCTGGCCGCGGGCGTCGCGCGCTGGGTGGGCCTGCCGCCGGACGACGACCTGGCCCACGACTGCGTGGCGATGGTCGACGGTTTCGCGACCGCCGGGCCGCGGCACCGGCGGGCCCGCCGCGCCCGCCGGCGCCAGGAGGAG
>NZ_BONE01000090.1 GCF_016862555.1 Asanoa siamensis
CCCAAATCAGAACAGCACTACACCTGCCCGGAATGTCCCATCGGGGCAGCAGCGCTCCCGCTCGAGCGGCTACGCCTTCCGCTTTGAGCGCCACCGAAACAGCAGCGGCGCGACGAAGACGGCCGCATACGTCATATAGAGCCAAGGCGCCTGGGCCACGTAGAAGCCCTCCGCGTCGACCGCAAGCGGGTGTTCGAGCACTACGAAGCCGATCCAGTCGGCGAGGACCGCCAGCGCCAGCCAGAAGAAGCCGAGTCGTAGGGCGGCATTGGTGGTAACCGCTTGGGGTCGCCGGAAGTAGAGGGCCGCGCAGGCCGTCCAGACTGCGAGGTTGATGAGCGGTAGATATCGCTCGGTCAAGTTGTAGGCATCGTTGTCCTTGACTTCCACCTGATCCCAGGGAGACGATCCCATTGCCTGAGAGATGATCAGGTACACGGCGAAGCCCACGGTAGAAACTCCGACATACGCCAGGACGAAGCTGGCTAGTGCGGAGAGATAACGAAATCTATGTGCAGAGGATCTTGTCACGCGAGGTTACCCTTGCTGAATCGGACTTCTAGCGCCTTCGAGGTCGCTACGGGTCGCAAAACGGCGATGTTCGTTTCCGACGCCCTGCCTAGTCAGCCGATAAAACCAGAGGGCGCTTTCATGGCGCTTTCACGTGCGGACGCGACACCCGTCAACATCATTCTGCTCACGTTGGCCTGCAGCAGGGCGACCCCACGAACCACCATCGGCAGGCTGAGCGCGCAGAACACCCCGACAGCGATGTACATGAGCAGGCGCGGACCGGTGCCACTGCCTAGGCCGATCATCGTGTTGAGGTCCACGTTGTCGGGACCGCGAGGGATGGCCCAGTCCCAGGCCCAGCAGGTGAGGCCGCCGAGCGCAGCCGCCCACCAGCCGACGGTCACCGTGAAGGCGAAGATCGACACGATGAACTTGACCAGGGCATGCATCGCGTCCAGCCAGGACTGGCTGTCGCCGATGACAGCTACGACGCGCTTGAAAACGCCGGCGCCCGGGGCGGCCGACTGGTACCGCGGCCGCGCTTGCGCTGTGCCGAGAACGGGGCCGACGGCGACTCGGTCAAGGTCCGCGAAAACCCGAGCAAGCAACATTGCCCCCGCCATGACCGGCAGGCCGATACCCACGACCATAAGTCCGGCGCTGAGGACAAGGGCCACAATGACAGCGACAAAACCAACCACCGCGGACGGGAAACCCACGACGACGTACGCCGAATCGACCAACAGCTGACGACCGATGTTGGGGCGGCTCGGAATGCTCGATGAACGGTCGGAAACACGGGCTGTTGTCATGCGTCGAAGCTAGGCATCGGTGGACCAGATCTGAATCCCGCCAGCTTGCGTCTGCCGAGTAGGGCTAGCCGTACCGAGCCGCCCGTTTCATACGCGACGTATGAGGTTCACGAGGGGCGAGGCAGAGGGGATACAGGGGGTTCTGCGCCTCGCCCGGATTCCTGACGCCAGCCCTGGTTCAAATCTATTGTGAAGTGGTGGTCAGGCCGCAGGGAGTCGACTAATGTCGCGACGCACCTCGCTCGCTCGCCTGGCTGACCACCTCGACACCCTCGGCCGGCAAAATGACGAGCAGTCGGCCCGCGCGGTTGCTGTGCGGGCCGCGATGCGAATCCTCGGCGCCGATGTGGCAGTGCTGATCGATCCCACCGGCGACGTGGACGTTGTCGGCCGTAGCTCCGACAACCTCGGGCGTATGACGGAAGCACGCGCCGGGGACGATACCGTCGACGTCCCTGGCGAAGGTCCGCGTCCCGCCGTCGTGGCAATTGTCCGGGGCCACGATGACGGCGATCTCCGCCTCCTCGTCGCCAGGGTCAAGGGGGAACCGTTCGACAAGGACGACCAGGCGGTAGTTGACTGCCTTGCCGCGGGACTTGGCATGGCTCTTCGCCAGTTCCATCTGGTCGCGTTGCCGAATGAGCGCCAGCGAGTGGTCGACCATATCGCCAGAGTCCAGAGAGCGATCGCCAACGGCGAGCCGCTTCAGGAAATCTTCGATACCGTCACCGAGGCCGCGCGTGACCTGCTCGACACCGAGCTGGCGAGCCTGCACCTGGCTCAGGTCGGCCTGCTCCGCTTCGTCGCTGAGAGCATGTCCCCAGCCGACGTGACCCGCGGCTTTCACCCACCGCATCTGAACAGAGGTATCGGCTACGCGGCTTATCGCCTCGGCCGCCTCGTCCGAACAGACGACTACCCGAGCGAGTCGTACGCTATGCCACGCCTGGCGCAGATTGGAGCACGGTCGGCGATGTCCGCACCGGTTCGCAACGCCGGCGAGATCGTCGGTAGCTTGGCGGTGATCAGCTTCGTTCCCGGCCACCGCTTCTCGTCCGCGCAGGAGCAGATGCTCCTCATGTTCGCGGACCAGGTCAGCGTCGCCCTCACCGACACGAAGGTCCGCGAGGCTGCGGAGCAGGCACTGACCGATCCCGTGACCGGCTTGCCGAGCCGGCTCGTTCTGTTGGACCAGCTGGAAAAGGCTCTGGCCCGCAATGAAGAGTTCGACGTCCTCTTCGTGGACCTCGACGGCTTCAAGGCCGTCAACGACACCAAGGGCCACGCGGCGGGCGACCTGGTGCTGCGTGAGATCGCTGATCGACTCGGGCAGTGCGTACGCTCAACCGACAGCGTGGTGCGATTCGGTGGTGACGAGTTCGCGGTCCTCATCCGCGACGTGTCCCTAGAAGCCCTCTACCGAATTGGACGGACGATGCTGGAGATGATCCGACGACCATGCGTTGTCCACGGCGAAGAGATCAAGGTTGGCGCGAGCATCGGTGCCGCTGGGCGCGATCCCGCGGCGAGAGACGCTGAAGGTCTGTTGCGACGTGCTGACACGGCGATGTATCGGGCCAAGCGCGGAGGCGGCAACCAGATGGTGATCTTCACGCGCGGTATGCGCATCGACGTATGACCATGGCCGAGCGTCGTCTGATGATCAGGCCTGACGTGTCTGCCCTCGCCCTCGACGCCCACCTCCCTTCCTGATCCTGCCCCATGGCTTCACCACGGCGAGTCCCGTTGCGATGGTCAACGCCGTCAGTGAGACGGCGGGCGGGAAGAACAACGCGGACACCGTGGATGGATCCCCGTCTCCGACGGTGAGGGCGCGGCCGTAGGCGGCGACATCGGCCATGCCCGGTCTCAGCAGGAATGCGATCAGCGCGCACAGCACCACATTGAGTACCAGCTTCACCGCAACCCACCAGTAGCGGATCAGTCCCCACCGGGTGCCCAGGCCGAGAATCAGCCCGGACACCAGGCAGATCAGACTCGCCGTCAGCATGGGCCAGATGATGAACGTGGCGAGTGCCTGGTAGGCCAGCGCCCGGATCTGGTCAGTGCCACCGAACCGCCCGGCGAGCACCAGGGTAGCTACGACCACGTCGATGCCGATCCAGGCGCCGGCGGCCACGATGTGAACGATCAGCGCTGCTCTCCGCAAGGGCCGCGGCATGCCTGGGGCATGACGCGCGGCGGCCTGGGGGGTAGCGGGTTCAGTTCGCACGTTGCCCTGCTCTCATCGCACCTGCTGGCGTCGGGCGACGCGGACGGACACGGTGATGGCTGCGACCACGATCCAGATCATGCAGAGCAGGCGGCCGAGCGGGATGAGCGCCGCGCCTTCATACACCGCCAGGGACACGAGTGAAGCCACTGCGGGGACCGCTGCGACCCACGCGAACACGCGCATTCCTCTGCCGAACAGATCCAGCCGGGAGGCCAGTAGCACGAACACGCCCAGGGCGGCCACGTGTGCCGTGCCGCCTGCGATGAAGTTGGCGGTTCGCAGTCCACCGGCGACACCGTCAGAGACCGACGGTGCGACCGCCGCCAGTACCCAGCCAAGGAGACTCGACAGGACCATGCAGGCCGCAGCTATCAGCCCTGCGGCACGCGCCCGGTACGCCGCTCCGGCGACACTTCCGAGCGCGACCACGAAGACGGCGAGGGCGACCACTGACGCCAGTTGAAGGGCTGAGGTCAACGACATGGCTAGCGGATTTTCTACGAGCCAGGCCCGCACCTCCGCAGCTGGCGCGTTGGGCCTAGGCGCTGGCGAGGAGGCGACGTTGGGCGACACGAAGTCGACACTCAAGTAAAGGAGGAGGAATGCCGCGGCGGGCACAATCAGGCGTGGTCCAACGCCGGTCCGGTCTATCGGGTCGATCTGCTGAGCTGTCAATGTCCTGTTCCTTTCTCGAAGCCGACGGCCTTTGCGCCGCCGGGTCTGCGGCGAGCGGGGAGTCGGTGGAGCCGGCGCATCGTGAGCGCGCGGCAATGCTTCTGTGCCGGCGACACCGCCGAAGGCGCGCTGGAACAGACGTCGGAGCCGTCAGTGGCACGACTCCACAGCCGTCCATACAGGTACTGGTGAGCCCGGTCCACGACCTCGAGTCGTATGCCGGTGCGGTCGGACCTGTGTGGGGGGACCGTCCGACCGCACCGGAGCCAGGGCCGCGATTCACAGTACGGACGCCTATGTTCAGTTCAGCTTCATCGTTGCCGCTCCGGTTCGCCGGCCGCGTTGCCGAGGCCTCGACGCGTGCTGGCGGTCATACGTTGTCGCGGTTGAGCACGCTGCTGCTCCGGCGGATCATCGCGAGCTGCAAACGCGCAGTTGCCGCGGGCGAGAGCAAGCTTCCGAGCAGCCGGGCCGCAGCGCCGGGCGGGCGATTGGTCACCTCGCTGGCCGCCAGCCGTGACATCCGTCGCACGCGCCGGGCTCGTGTTCCTTCATACCGCCGGAGCGCGGCCTCGACGTCGTCGCCGCGCAGGGCCCGGCGTAGCAACCAAGCGTCTTCCAGCGCCTGGTTAGCCCCTTGAGCCTGCGACGGAGGGAAAGCGTGCGCCGCATCGCCGAGAAGAGTCACGCGCCCGCGGCCCCAAACGTCGGGCACCGAATGCACGACGTGTGGATACTCCTGGGCGTCGCCCGGGCCGAGGTTGTCGAGTAGTTCGGCGACGGGCCCGGTGTACGCGGCGAACCTCTCACCCAGCCAGTCTTCGACCGGACGACCGGAGGGCGGCGCGTCAGGCACGTCGAACCACCACTGGAACAACCCGTCGCCGGCGGGCATCAGCCCAACGAGCCCAGCCGGCCCGACGACGCATCGAGCGTGGGTGCCCTTGGCTAAATCCGGGAGCGTGTAGGTGAGCCCTTGCCAACTGGTCCAGCCGGTGCTTGCTGCCGGCTTATCTCCGAGCACGGCCCGACGCACGGCTGATCGGTATCCATCCGCTCCGACCACGACGTCGCCGCCCAGATCGGAGATGTCATCGACGGGATGCCCGTACGAAATCGTGCCGTCCGGGAGGCCAGCGGCGAAGCACGACAGAATCGTGGATCGTGGGATCGTCGCCACCCCGAATCCAGTCAGCCGGTGTTGCACCCTGATATCGGTGCTCCCGTACACCCGGCCGTCTGGCATTTCGAAGTCGAGCCATTCGATCGGCCCGCCCAGGCCGTCCAGGGACGCTCCCAGACCAGCGGCAGCGGCCATGCCGTTGCTGAAAATCGTCACGGCGGCGCCGTCGGTGCGCAGTTCAGGCGCGCGTTCCAGGACACGCACCTGGTGTCCGTCGGCGACCAGCCCGTGAGCCAGCGCCAGCCCGCCGACCCCCGCCCCCACGATCACCACATCCATCTGGATTCTCCTTACCACTACGATCGCTCTACTACGCATACTGGCACACGCTGACGGCCGAATACCACCAGCGGGAGGGCCGGAAAAAATCTTGCTGATCCGGCATCGGCGCTGCTCATAGGGCTGGAGCGCTCGGCCGTGGGCCGCAACCCTCGTAGTTGAGGACAAACGCCTAATTCGAGGACGTGTTCCGGCCGAAGAGAGATGACGTCGGTTTGAAGGCGCGACGAGGTAAGCATGTTACGCCGTTCGATATGGAGGACCGTAGATGCGACTGACGACATTGGCTTCGACCGCGCTGGCGCTCGCTACCACCGCCCTACTAGTCACCGCGCCCGTCCAACCGGCGCAGGCGGCCAGTTGCACGCTGCGCGTCGGCAACGTGGGCTACAGCGCGGGGGCGTTCTTCGCGGCGGCGCGGCTGGAAGGTGGCTGCACCGGTCAGGTGATGGTGGACCTGCAGCTGGCTACGTCGATGAGCGGCCCGTTCGAGACCGTGGAGACCGTTGCCACGAATCCGTCCAGCCCGGACGCGCCGGGCGGTACGGCTTGGTTCACCGACGCTTACAACGCCTATGGGTGTGTCTTCTTCTATCGCGCCGTCGGCACGTACGCTGGGCTCAGCGACGTCTCGGACGTTCCGCGCCAGCCCTGCTGAGATCGCCCTGGGCGATAGCGTCTGACCGAGCCGCGCCGGACGACGACCGGCGCGGCTCGCGGGCGCCTGGGCCGCGTGAAAGCCATCTGAAAGCGCCGTCGTGTTGGATCCAGTTGTTATGGCTACGGACGGGCCCGGCGTACGGGCGTCGCGAATGGCCAGAGCAGCGGTCGTGCCGCCGCATCCGATGAATGGCAAGGCGGAGAACCCGCGATGGCCGGTGTGACGGCGCGTCTGACAGTAGACGTGCTGGGACCCCTGGCCGTTTCAGTGGATGGCCGGCCGCTGACGTTACGACCGGCCAAGCTTCGCTCGCTGTTGGCTGTGCTGGCGATGTCCGCCGGCGACGACGTGACGATCAGCCGCTTGGCCGACTCGGTGTGGGGTGAGGCCCCACCTGTCGACGCCCGCCGGACCACGCAGATCCATGTGATGCGACTGCGCCGTGTGATCGGCTTCGAGAACATCCGCACGGTCCCGGCGGGCTACCGACTACAGATCGCCCCGGACGATGTGGACGCGCTTCGATTCCGGCAGGTGCTGAACATGGCCGCGGCCGCGACCGACCCGGCGGTGGAGCGGGAATGGTTGGGGCAGGCGCTGGCCTTGTGGCGTGGAGACCCATTCGACGGCGTCACCTCCCCGTGGCTCGAGATGGTGGAGTCGCCGCGTCTGACGGAGCTGTACGTCGCCGCGCAGGAGCGAAGGATCGAGCTCGACCTGGAGCTGGAACCGGCCGGTGACCTCATCGCGGAGCTGCGCGAGCTGACCGCACGGTATCCGCTGCGAGAGCGGCTCTGGGGTCATCTCATGACCGCGCTCTTCCGGTCCGGCCGCCAGGCGGATGCGCTCGCGGCTTATCAACGGCTGTATCGCACCCTCGCGGAGGAGCTTGGCGCCGAGCCCACTCCTGCTGTCCGCGATCTGCACCGCCGGATGCTCAGCGGTGATCCCACCTTGACAGCCCTCCGTGGGCGGGCGACGCGCACCCAGTTGCCTCAGAGTCACCACAATGGATCGTTTGGCCGGATGCTGCGTGAAAATCGGGAGCGGTTGGCGATGAGCCGTGACGCCCTGGCGGAGCGGGTCGGCTTGAGTCACCTCACCGTGTATGCCATGGAGTCGGGGCACGCACTGCCGCCGCCGACTTCGGTCGGCCTGCTCTGCGACGCCATGTGGTTGACCGGAGACCGCCGATCCAGGCTCGAGAACGCCGCGAAAGCGGAGCGCGACGCCAGGCCCGACGACATCTTTCGCGTAGCTCCTAGCGATCTGCCTCGCGACCTGCCCGACTTCATCGGTCGTACGGGCGAGGTGATGCGCCTCTTCGACGTTCTCACGGCTCCACGGCCGGCCACGACCGTGTGCGCCATCGACGGTATGGCCGGTATCGGAAAATCGTCTCTGGCCGTTCACGTCGCTCACCACGTCGCCCACACGTACCCGGACGCGGTGCTGTTCGCCGACCTGCACGGTCACACAGCGGATCGAGAGCCGCGGACGGCGGCGGAGACCCTGAGCCACCTGCTGCGGGCGCTGGGCGTCGTCCCCGAGCAACTTCCCGAGTCGCTGGACGAACGCGTGGCGCGGTGGCGAACGCTGACGATGAGTCGGCGCATCCTGCTCGTTGTCGATGACGCGACCAGCGCCGAGCAGATCCGTCCCTTGATACCCAGCGGCGCTGGCTGTGCGGTGATGGTGACCAGCCGCCACCGGCTTACCGATCTCGACGCGACAGCGGTGGTCTCCGTCGACCCCATGCCGGCCACCGATGCGGCCAGCCTGCTCCGTCGGGCGAGTGGGCGACCCTTGGGTGATCTGGATGTTCGTCAGGTGCTGGACCTGTGCGCCGGGCTGCCGCTGGCGCTGAGCATCGCCGGGACACGGTTGCGGCACCGAGGTGCGTGGAGCGCCGCTGAGCTCGCCGCACGGCTTCGCGACGAACACCGGCGGCTCACGGAGCTCCGCCTGGGAGCACGCGGGGTTGCCGCCGCGTTCAGCTTGTCCCACCGGCTACTGTCCGACTCACAGCGGCGGGTTTTTCGAGCAGCGGGTATGCATCCCGGCCGCCGGTTCGACGCGCGGAGCGTGGCCGCTGCGTGCGCTCTGTCCGTCGCCGCGGTCGAAGACGCCCTCGAGGGACTGCTGGACGCCCACCTGGTCGTCGAACTGAAGACCGGCCGATATCAACTACACGATCTGCTTCGCCTCTTCGCACGTCAGCAGGCTGCGCGCCACCCCACGGAAACGGAAGAAACGGTGCGGCGACTCCTTGCCTACTATGCCGTGGCCGCGGACCGTGCCGACCGATGCGCGTACCGCCACCGCCAGCGCGTCGACGTGCCGGCGGATGCGCCGATGGCACCGGATTTCGGCTCGACGGCGGCCGCCTTGGCGTGGTTCGACACCGAGATCGACACTCTTGTTACGGCCACCCACATGGCGTTCGAACGCGGCATGGACGTGTTCGCGTGGTCCATCCCGGTCGCCGCATGGGGCTGCTTCAGCCTGCGATCACGATGGGCCGAATGGATCGACTCCCACCACGTGGCCGTCGCGGCCGCCGAACGCTGCGGCGACAAGATCGCGCTCGGACAGGCCCTCAGCGGGCTTGGAGTCGCGCTGGCCGAAACGGCTGCCTACGACTCGGCGATCACCTGTTACCAGCGTGCCGTCACTGTGCGGCGCGAGATTGGCGACCTCCGCGGCGAGGCCAGTAGTCTCGGCAACCTCGCGGTGGTCTACGCCGAGCTGAGCCGCTACGAGGACGCCATCGCCTGTGCCGAGAAGGCGAGTCTGTTGAGCCGATCGACCGGCGACGCCGCGCGGGAGGCGGCGACCATCACCAACCTCGGCGAGATGAAGCGCCGCACCGGTGACCTCGTAGGCGCCCTGTCCGATCTGTTGGATGCGCTGAAGCTCTGTCAGCGCATCGAAAGCGAGCACAGCGAATCGATTGTGCTCGGTTATCTTGCGGCCGTGCACAACGATCTCAAGGAATACGACCGTGCCGCGGATTACGGCCTGCGCGCATTGGATCTGCTCCAGCGAACGACCGACGACCAGCTACGCACCTCCGACGTGCTGGTCGCGCTCGGTCACTCCGCGCACGGGCTCAACGACACTGAAGCTGCTCGCCAACGTTGGCAGCAAGCGCATCGCACGCTGTCAGAGCTGGGCCATCCGCGTTCCGTGGAGGTGTGGCAACTCCTGCAGTCGCTACCGCCCCCGTAGGATTCGTGCCGCCCAACAAGGGTCCGGGCAGCCGGCTGGCGTGCCCGAACCCCATCGGATGGCAACTAGTTCGAGATGGGGTGAACAGGAACCGGGCTGGGGTCGCCAGGTCCGAACGTCGGGAGTTCTGGCACCGGGCTGGGCTTGACCGGGACGGGGCTCGGGTTCACCGGCACCGGACTCGGGCTCGCCGGCACCGAGGTGGCAGGCGAAAGGCCCGAGCCGGCGAATGCGGGGGACATGAACAGCGCCAAGCCTGCGGCGCCGATGAGGGCCGCCGTCGTAGCCGCTACGCGGACACGCATGTGTTTACCTTTCCTCGGATGCTGGTGCGCCGCGAACCGCGACGCTGGACTCGGTACTCACACGCCGGGGAAACCGCCTCAATTGTGTCGTGAGGAATACCTCTCTTTCTGCAATCGATGGACCTGTAGACGCGTGGCCAAGATGGTCGGTGTTGGTTCACGAGGATGGCGGTGCGGTAGATGGGTGGCAGGCGTCAACTACCGGTGCCGCTGGCGGCCGATAAGCCTCCGGCTGAGCCACTGGCCGAGTTTGACGACTTCTACCGATCGTCCTACAGCCGGCTCACCAGCCAGCTGCATGCGTACCTGGGTGATCGTGCTGAGGCGGAAGACGTTGCGCAGGAGGCGTTTGTTCGAACCTGGCAGCGATGGTCGGTCGTCAGCGAGTACGAGGATCCGGTCTCCTGGGTACGGCGGGTGGCCTGGAATCTAGCGACGAGTCGCCTGCGGCGGGTGAGCGCGGCTGCGCGGATTCTTCGCCGATACGCCAGTGCGCAGGTCGAGCCAGCTCTTGACCCCGACCATGTAGCCCTCGTCGCCGCGCTGCGGAAGTTGCCGGACCGCCACCGGCGAGCGATCGTGCTGCATTATCTGGCGGGAATGCCAGTCGCCGAGGTCGCTGCGGATATCGGCGTTCCACGGGGAACCGTACTGTCGTGGCTGCATCGTGGCCGCGCCCAGCTCGCCGTTCACCTCGGGTCCGAAGAACGTAGGCGGTGACGTCATGACCCAGCAACATCCGGCCTCGGAGGCCGAGCGCAGCGTGGCGCGACTGTTGGAGGCGTACCAGCGGGCGGGGCACCTGGCCTTCCTTCCGCCGCCTGTGGAGGAGGTGAGGGCCCACGCGAACCGGCGCAGGGTCGGTCGGATCGCGCTGGCGACCGCCGCGGCGGTCGCCGGGCTGGCGGCTGGCGGGCTTGCGATCGTGGGAGCGTCGGGAGACTCCCCCCGGCCCGTGGCGCCAGCGCCCTCGTCGCCTGCACCGACGCATCCAACACCGGTCCCAGCGGAAACCTCAGCAGTTCCGACCTCTGTCACCGTTCAACCTTGAGACAGCTGCGACACCCGGTGTGCTTGCCCTGCGGCCTATGAAGCGGCGGACCAAGCGTTCACGGCTAGTCGGTTGGTCGTGCCGAGATCGATACCTCCGTCAGGGGTGACGAGCTGCTCCGCCGCGCCTGGTTCGGGCGTCACCGCCAAGTGTGCGGCGTCGACGGCGTCGCCCTCGGTGGTGGTGGTGCGCCAGAGAACCCTCGACCGAGCGATCCCGCCCGGTGGGACCGTCACCTGTTGCGGCGGGGCGTCCCACGCGTCCGGTGCGCTGACCGGCTGCGAGCCGTTGCCGACCGTCACCGCCACCGCGGAGAGGTCGGTGTCCAGCACTCGGATCGCCGGGAATCCCTCGAGGGTGTACGGGCGAGTGCCGCAGTTCTCCAACACGATGCCCATCGCGCGCAGGCCGGAAGCGCCCTCGACCGGGCCGGCGGTCAGCCGGAACCCGTCGGCACAGGCCATCCCTGTCGCGGTGGGTGGCGCGGTTGGCGGGACAGGCGCCGGGTCCTGCGTGTCGCATGCCGCCAGGAGGATGGCTACTGCGACCAACGTGCCGAGCCGGCGGACCCGGGATGGCGCCGTGGTCGTGCGAACCTCAACGGCATGCGGTGGGGTGAAGGTGCGCTGTGGCGGCGGGACCCACTTCGGTTCCCCACGAACTGGCATCGTCGAGCACCCGTTTCTCGAAGAACCTACGTCGAGGACATCGAGCCTGGACCGAGTCGTGCTGCGATGACGCGGCGTGCACAACGTGCCAGGTGGTCGTCGTCCAGGTCGGGGAGATCCTGCCAGTGCCCGCCTTCTGTTCGCTTTCGGTCTTCGTTTTCGGGCCACGTCCGTTCGTGCGACGACAGGTGAAACCGTTGTGAAGGGCCGGCGAGCTTGAATTCTTGGCTGGCGCGGCGTGCCGATCACTCGCGCCCGCGTTCGCCTGATGACGCCTAGGAGGATTAGTGAGGTTCGGTTCCGATCGACTACGCACCGGCAGAACGTTGGTGAGCATAGCGGCCGCGGCCGTGATGGTGGCGTCGGTGGCGCTCGCCGCCCCTGGGGCAGCCCAGGCTGCCCCGCCACCGCCACTGCCGGAGGAGGTTGGCGTCGCCGCGTCCTATGCTGGTGCGCGAGTGGCCCCATGGCGTCTGACCTGGCAAGCTCGCGGCATCGGTTCGGTTGATCTGTGGGTGTACGCGGACCACACGAAGGTCATGCAGATTTGTAACACCAGTGAGCAGGACGGCTTGGTGCCGGTGCTGGAAGTCGACCCCTCCGGCTCCGCAGCGCCGATCAACTACGAGACCCGTTCGTCGAGCCGTTGCCTACGGCACACGATCGGCTACTCGGTTCGGAAGGTCCGTGTGTCGGTCTGGGGACCGGCAACCCAAAAGTGGTTCGACCGTTGGTACGCCACTCCCGTACTCAAGCACCCTGACTTCTGAGCCCGTCAAGCTGCTCGGCTCAGCACGCGGCCGGGAGCGACCTGGGCCGGGTATCGCCGGCATCTACCTGCGGCGATCCCGGCCCACGCGTGCGTCCGCGGTCAGCGCCAACGGCCACTGATCGGGCGGTCACCAGGGCTTCCATAGTGGACGGTGAGGTTCGCCGCGCCGCCGCTGCTGTTCGCGTTCTTCAGGTAGAAGTAGCCATTGGCTGGCCGATAGACGCCGATCGTGTCATACCCGTCCCCGTTCCAGTCGCCGGTGATGGGCACGTCGCCGGGGTTTCCGAAAGTGAACTGGCCGTTCGAACCGCCGGTGGAGTTGGCGTTCCGGAGATAGAACGTCCGGGTGCTCGGTCGGTAGACACCGATCGTCTCCGTACCGTTGCCGTCCCAGTCGCCCGCGATGGGTATGTCACCCGCGGTGCCGAAGACAGCCGTGATCTCCGCGTTGCCGCTGTGTTCAAATCGGTTCTTCAGATAGAACGTCCCCGTCGACGGCCGGAAGACACCGATGCCGGTGGTGCCGTTCCCGTCCCAGTCACCGGCGACCGGGATGTCCGTCGAGTTGCCCAGCGCGTAAGCCCCGTCAGCGTCCCCGCTCGTGTTCGTGTTCTTGAGGAAGAAGGTGCGCTGGTCCCGCCGGAAGACGCCGGGCGTGTCCACACCGTCGCCGTTCCAGTCGCCCATGAGCGGCTCGTAGTGGGGATTGCCGAGGTGCACGATCTCCCCGCCCTTGAGATAGAACCGCGCCTCGGCCGGCCGATACACACCGATGTCGTCGAAGCCTCCGCGGCGCGCCTCGGCGAGCAGGGCCCGGGCTTTCGCCTCCGCGGCGTCGTACCGTTCCGGATGGGCCGACCGCTGCACCCGCTGGGCGATCTGGCCCGCGGTGCAGGAAGCGCAGTTGCGGTCCTCGACCTCGCCCACATCGAAGAACTTGTTCGCCGCGTACGTCACATTCATGATCTGTTGTGGGGTGCCCCAGCCCTGGCTCGGCCGCTGCTGGAACACTCCCAGTGAGTCGGAGTCCCCGCAGTTCAAGTTGTTCATGTGGGACTCGACCCAGCCGGTTTCGAATCCGGCCAACATCAACCGTGCTGAGACACCTCGGTTGGCGCCGACGCGGTAGACGGTCCTGGTCACATTCAGATCGTGGGTCGACGGGATCGTGGAACAAGCCAATGTGCCTACAGGATCCTCCGAAGCGTGCGCTGCGACCGCGGACGTGCCGACAACCGACATGGTGCAGGCCAACACCACCAGCGCACGCAGCCCTTGAAGTCCCCGGGTGACATCCGGCATGGAGCGGTCCTTTCAGAAAGGAAGAGGCGCCGCCTTTGCCATTTCGAAAGGCCGGCGATGCGACCGGCCAGCCATTGACCGAGCCCGACGTATGGGATCACGATCGGGCCTTCAAAAAGGTTTCAACAACATCGGAGGGTTCAGGGGTGGTCGGTATCGATCGTCCGGACCGACACTGCGGCCGCGCCGCCCTGGGTAAGGGCGGCGCGGCCGCGGCGGGGGATCATCGGCGGACGAGTCGCGCTCCGAGTGCCACGGCGGCGATGACCAGGGCGCCGGCGGCCAGCACGATGTCCTTGACGACGTACTGTGCCTCGAGGGTTGGTGTGCCGTCGGGGAACATGTCGGTGAAGAAGAGCACAAGCGGCGACATGATCCCGACGAGTGCACCCGCGAGCACGACCAGGCCGGTCCTGACGAATCTGCCGGTGATCAGTGTCATGCCGATGAAGCACTCGATGACCGCGGTCAGCAGCACCGCCGTGCGGCCCTCGACGATCCCCAGGGTCAGCGTGTTGATGGTGCGCTCGACCAGTGCCTCGGCCGGGCTGGCCGTGGGGAAGAACTTCAGCACGCCGAACGCGAAGAACGTGATGCCGAGGCTCAGCCGCAGCATGGTGATGCTGTAACGGGCCAGCCCGCCGGCGACGGCGTCCACGATCCGGTCAGTCGGGCGGTTGCTAGGGCGGTGGTACGTGTCAACCCGGTCGTAGCTGGTTGGCCGGTCGAGAGTGGGCGCAGACATTGTGTTCCCCATTTCGTGTTCCGCGGCCCGCTGTTGGGCGCCGTCTGGGGAATAGCCTCGGCTTTCGTGAACGAATGCGAGACGGTCGAGCGACGACACTTGCAGTACGCACTCCCGCGTACCGCCGGTACGGGGCCCTGCGCCGACCTACGCAGCCACCCCGTCAGGCCGTACACCTCAGGCGTCTTCGGGATCATGGTTTGGTCCAGAGCAGGATCCCGGCGAGGGTCAGTGCGGCGTGGTGAACGGCGAGCTTGTCGGTGCCCATGGCGAGACCGCGCCATTGCTTACGCCGGTTGATGCAGCGTTCGGCGATGTTGCGTTGTCGTAAGGCGTGCTTGTCGAACGTGGGTGGGCGGCCACCGTGACGGCCGCGGCGCAGGCGGTGGGCTTGCTGATCGGCTGGCTGCGGCATCGTTGCCCGGATTCCGGGATGGCGCAGCGGCGGTGAACTGTGGGAGTCACCGGCCTAGCCAGCGGTCACGCGCAGGCTCAGCCGCCGGCAGCGTGAGTCGGCCGCCAGGTGAATCTTCTTACTCGGCCACTGCCGCGACCAACCAGTCGAGCTCAACCGGGTCGCCGTGGCGGGACCTGCCGACCGAGTTCGGCTCGTGGAAAGGCGCGTACTCGCGGTTTCGCCGCTGGACTCTCGACGGCACGTGGCAACGACCGTTGACGGCGGTACAGGCCGACGCGGACGCTGCCGGCGAAATGGACTGGCTAGTACGGCAGCGGCCGTTCGTTAGGTGACCTCGGATACCGCTTGAACGAGGACGGCCACCGCATGATCGTCTGTCCGGTGTGGACGCAGCATCAGACCTTGCGGTGGCCGAGAGCCACAGCGTGGACGCTGCCCGGTGGCAGCGGATCAGGGACCTGGTTATCGACTCGTTCGCGCACCGGTTTGCCCGGGTCGCGCCGCGGCGGGCAGCGGCCGGGTTCATCACCGGGCTGCTCGCAGACCTTGCGGTAAATACCTGCTGGCAGCTGGCTGAGCAGGCGGGACACGCCCGGCCGGACACGTTGAACGCCTGCTCTACCGGGCCAAATGGGACGCCGACATGATTCGTGACGACGAGCGGCAGGTCGTCGCCGACCGGCTCGGCGATCCCGACGGCGTCCTGGTCGTAGACGAGACGGCAGTACACCGGCACCGCCGGGCGGATCGAGAACGCGCAGGTCGGCGTGTTCCTCGCCTATGCCAGCCGCCGCGATCACACCCTCATCGACCGGCGAATCTACCTGCCCGAGTCCTGGACCAGCGACCGTGACCCCGCTACTACGACTGCGCCTGCTCGCCGACGTCGGCGCTGGCGGTGACCCGGACGACGGCGGCCGCCACAGCGTGTCGATCCGCCGCAACACCACCACCGGTGAGCTGGCGCTCTACCGCTGCTGGACACCACGCCCGGTCGCCCTGGCCCAACTCGTGCACGTCGCGGGAGTTCGTTGGATCGTGGAAGAGTCCTTCCAGGCCGCCAAAAGGCAGGTCGGCCTCGACCAGCACCAGCCCCGACGCTGGACCTCGTGGCACCGGTTCACCACCCTGGCCGCCCTCGCCATCCTGGCGATCCGCGCCGCCGAACCCGCCCCGCACGACGACACCGAGCGCCCCAACCTGATCAGGCTGACCGTCAACGAGATCCGCCGCCTGATCAACATCCTGCTGATCCGGTCGACCCGCAGCACCGCCCACCGTTTGCGCTGGTCAATCTGGCGCCGCCGCCACCAGGCCAACGCGAGACAAGCGCACGACAACCGACGCCTCAACCACGAACCCCAACCATGATCACGAATCGCCGCTGCCGTACCAGTCGCGGCTGCGGACTCCACGGTCGTGCGCGCGCACCAGCACGCGGCCGGGCTACGGCCGGGAAAAGGCACCCTCGCGTCGGTGAGCCCGCCGACCACGGCCTCGGCCGCTCGCGTGGCGGTCTGAGCACGAAGGTCCACCTCGCCGCCGAGTCCGGGTGCCGGCCGATGAGCCTGCTCGTCACCGCGGGGCAGGCCGGTGACGCACCACAGTTCACCGCGGTCATGGACGCCATCGCGGTCCCCCGGCTCGGCGGTGGGCGTCCCCGTCAACGCCCGTACCGGGTGCTGGCCGACAAGGCGTACTCGTCCCGGGCGATCCGCAGCTGGCTGCGCCAGCACAGGATCGCCGCGACGATCCCACAACCAGCGGACCAACAGGCCCACCGCCTACGGCGCGGCAGCCGCGGTGGCCGCCCACCCGCGTTCGACAAACACACCTACCGGCAACGCAACATCGCCGAACGCTGCATCAACAGACTCAAATAATGGCGCGGCCTGGCCATGCGCACCGACAGACTCGCCGTGCACTACCAAGCCGCGCTCACCCTGGCCGCAATCCTGCTCTGGACCCGCGCATGATCCAAGAGACGCACCCTAGGTCCGCGCCGCGCGAATACCCCACAAAGAACAAGCGCTCGTCCCTGCCCGCCGCGATATTTCGGGGACAGGTGGTGAAACCAAGATGAAAGCGACCGCTGATAGATTTCGCCGGGTCCACTTGTTTCAAAGGTGCCGAATATACATGTGCATAGCGGCGCTCAACGTGGGCTATCCGCCGTAGTCCGAACGCGAAACGGTGTCGTCTTCCCGGTTTCGATGCGGATGTACGTCAACTGACGTACGCCATGCGCGACAAGCCGTGGTTGAGTGTTGGTTACGACGCATCAGCCAACGCTGGGGCGGCAAGCAGAGCTGGCCGGTTCGCCGCTCGCTCTAACTTGTAAGGAGGTCCATATGAGCAAGGTCTTCAGCCACATGACGATGTCTCTGGACGGTTACATCGCCGATCCCGAGAATCAGGTTGGTGAACTTTTCGACTGGTATACGGCCGGAAACGTATCCGTGCCGAGTCACTATGAGAATGTCACCTTCGACGTCGACGAGGCAAGCGCGCAAGCTCTGCGGGAGTTGACCGAAAGCGCCGGAGCGCTCGTGACGGGACGCCGTCTGTTCGATATCGCCGACGGCTGGGACGACAGTCACCCCAGTGGCGCTCGCGTCGTCGTCGTGACTCACAAGCCTCCTGCGAACGCCGAGGAGCGATGGCCGAAGACCATCTTCGTCGAAGCGGTCGACGTGGCGATCGCGGAGGCGAAGAAGATTGCTGGCAAGAAGGACGTCACCATCGCGAGCGCGAACGTGACGCAGCAGGCGCTCGATCTGGGGTTGGTGGACGAGGTGTGCGTCAGTCTCGTGCCCGTGCTCTTCGGCGAGGGCATCCCCTACTTCGCCAAGCCGAAGCAGGGCCACCTCCTCCTCGAGGATCCGGTGGTCATCCAGGGGCACCGGGCACTTCACCTCAGGTACCCGGTCCGCCGTTGATCGCGTAGCCCGGCAGCCGCGGCTCCATGACAGAAGGCGCTCTGTCATGGAGCCGCGGCATCTGTCCTGATGATGTCCACGGCTCGCTCAGCGATCGCCAACACTGTCGCGTTGAGGTTGGCGGCCGGGATGGACGGCATCACCGAGGCGTCGACGACTCGAAGTCCGTCGACCCCGCGGACCCGTAGGTTCAGGTCGACGACGGCATCCGTGTCCGTCCCCATTCGACAGGTACCACTCGGGTGGAAGTACGTACTCGTGAAATCTCGGGCGTACGCGCGCAAACCGTCGTCCGTCACGGGTCCGGGAATGATCTCTCTTCCCCGCCACGAGTCAAGGGCCGGGGACGCCACCACCTCGCGCGCGATCCGTACGCCGGCAAGAAGGGTGTTCATGTCCTGCGGGTCAGTAAACAGGGCCGGGTCGATCAGCGGAGCCGCCTGCGGGAGCGCCGATGCCAGCCGTACGCTGCCGCGACTACGCGAGTTCAGCACCCCCACGTTGATGGAAAATCCTTGGCGCGATGCTTTGACATCGGACCCTGGCGCAGCCAGCGGCACATCCACACAGATGAGGTGAACATCGGGGTACGGCGAAGAGTCGCCGCTTCGAACGGCTGCGACCACATCGCCGTGTTGGTTGACGCCAGGTTCCATGGGTTTGATCGAGTCCCAGGCGACAGGGGTAATGGTGTGGTCAGCCAAGTTCTCACCAACCCCCGGCGCGTCAACGACCACATCAATGTCGTGTTCGCCGAGGTGCTCCGCGGGCCCGATGCCGGACAACATCAGCGTGTGCGGACTTCCGATCGCGCCGGCACACAACACGATGTCACGCCCGGCTGCCGCAGTGCGTCGTTGTCCGTCCGTCCGGTAGTCGACGAGCTCGCACCGATCGCGGACGAGGCGAATGCGCTCGACGAGCGCCTCGGTGACAATCGAGAGATTGGGGCGGTCCGCGAAGGGCCGCAGGTAGGCGTCAGCAGCGGACACCCGGACTCCGTCGACTGCGGTCAGCTCGTTGCGGGTGACGCCTTCGTGGTGCTTGCCGTTCAGGTCATCGACCACCGGGTAACCGAGGGCGGCGAGGGCGGTGAGGCAGGCTGCGGCGAACGGGTGAACCTTCGTCACGGGTCGCGTTGGGACAGGTCCATCGGTTCCGCGGTAGTCATCGTCGCGCCCCTCGGCCCGCTCACTTCGCCGGTAGTACGGCAGCAGGTCGTCGTAGCCCCACCCGAGAGCGCCGGCCGCGACCCACGCGTCGATCGCGGCCGGGGCGCCACGGAGGTGCGCCATCGCATTGATGCTGCTGGAGCCGCCTAAGACCTTGCCCCGTGGGTACGCGACGCGGCGCCCGCCGAGCCCCGATTGCTTGACCGTGCGGTAGTTCCAGTCCACCGACGAACCGATGAGCGAGAACCACGCCGGCGCCAGCGCCATGGCGGGTGGGCCCTGAAACGCGCCCGCCTCGAGCAGCAGGACCTGGACGGCGGGATCCTCCGAAAGCCGGGAGGCGAGCACCGAGCCCGCCGAACCGCCCCCGATGACAACATAGTCAAAGGTCTTTGTTGGCACGATAATCCGACACCTCACACACCGACTAGCACGCACGTGGTGCTGGCCGCTCGTGGTCAGATTCAATCCAATCAGATGTTCGTGGCGGTCACATACGACGCACGACGTACTCTGTCGCGCCGATTCGCGAACGTGACCCGCGACCGCACAGGTGCACGCGTACGTCAGGTTACGTACGAGGAATGTCGTTGGTGTGCGGATTCCCGGGGATCGAGGGTGCGGTGGAATTCGGGTATCAGATTTTTCGACGGGTTAGGAGTTGTGTGGTGTTGCGGCGTGGGTATCGGGGTTTGGCTGTTGTGGTGGTGGCGGCGGGGTTGTTGGGGGTGGGTGCGTCTTCGGCTGTGGCGGGGTCGCGTGGTTCGTTGGATGGGTATTTGGAACGGGCGGCGGTGGAGTCCGGTTCGGGTCGGGATCTAGCGCGGTTGGGTGCGCTCACGCGGGGCGCGACGGTGGTGGGGTTGGGGGAGACCGCTCACGGGATCGCGGAGTTGACCGATCAGAAGAGTCGGGCGGTGCGGTATCTGGTTGCGGAGCGGGGTTTCCGGACGTTGGCGTGGGAGGACGACTGGACGTTGGGTGTCCAGATCAACGACTACATCCACGGGCGTCGCGGTGACCGGGACGCGTTGGTCGGGCAGATGAGCCGGGAGGCGCGGACCGAGCAGGTCGCGTCGCTGCTGTCGTGGTTGCGGGAGTACAACCGCACCCATCGGGAGAAGGTGACCTTCGTCGGCGCGGAGTATTTCGCGACGCGTCCGTTGGCCTACCACGCGGTCCGCGACTACGTCGCGCGGCGGGCCCCGCAGCACCTGCCCGCGGTCAACGCGTACCTGGAGCAGATCTGCCCACCGGACGACAACATGGGCGAGTACCTGGACTTCTACCGGAACGTGGATGACCAGACGCCCTACCTGCGGGCCGCGAACGCGTTGTTCGACCTCGTCGACAACCTGGACCACCGCCCGGCAGACCGTGACTACGCACTGGTCCTGCACCACGCCCGCCAGATCCGCTCGTTCTACACCGCGTTCAGCATCCCCGAGGACGAAGTCCTGGCCTACCGCGACGCCCGCGCCGCGGAGAACCTGCGCTGGTGGCAGCAGTACAGCAGCGACCGGGTCATCTACTGGGCCGCCGCGGCACACACCACCACCGCACCCGAGGTGACCATCAACATCGGACCGAACCCGGCAGCCCGGTTCGCACCCGTCGGCTCCTACCTCGACCGCTGGTACACACACCGCTACATCACCATCGGATACACCTTCGACCAAGGCACCATGTTCGTCCCACCGGCCCAGCAGGCCACCCTGCCCCCCGCCCTACCCAACTGGTTCGAAGCACCCCTGGCCCAGGTCAGCCACGACAGCTTCTACCTCGACCTGACCCGCCCCACCCCCCGACCAGCCCGCGACTGGCTCACACAACCCACCGTGACCCGCGGCCTACCCGAAGCCGGCACCACATCCACCATCACCGGCGGCACACCCCAACACTGGTACGACGCCCTCCACCACACTCAGAACGTCACCGCCTCCACACCCCTGACCAACCGATAACAAACCCACCAACCACCCACAGCGCCGCGGCTCGGCCAACCACCGAGCCGCGGCGCACCTCACCGGTCGAGGGCCGCATCGACGATGCCGGCCGCGATGTCGCACACCAGGTCAGCGCTGACGTGTTCGGGTGGGCTGGTCACCAGGGTGAACAAAGCCCCGCCGTAGAGAGTCAGCATCATCGGCACCGCACGCTTGGGAATGTCAAGACCGAGGCTTGCGTGGTGGCTGGTGGTGACGGCGACTGATCGTTCGAACAACGTGGTCATCGCCACGGCGACCGCTGGCCGACGCAGGCTTTCCATGCGTAGCTCGAAGATCGCAATATATCGGACTCTGTGGATTGTCGCCGCGTCCAGCAGCGAGTGGGCAATCAGGTCCGTGGCTTGCTGCCGCTTTGAACGCGCTGCCGGTCGGTGCTCGATCGCCGCCGCCTCCATGTCGGCGTAGTGCAGGTCGCCCAGTCGCTCGGCGGCGGCTACCAGAAGCGCCTCGCGGCTCCGGAAGTAGTTGGAGGCCGTGCCCGCTGGCAGGCCGGCTCGCTTCTCAACAGCACGGTGAGTAACGCCATGCACACCCGCCTCAGCGAGTAGCGCAAGGGCGGCATCGGCCAGGTCAGCCCTGCGCCGAGAGTTCAGTGGCGGCACCCCGCCATCGTATGCCACCATGCGTAGCACGACGATCGTAGTTAACTGAGGGTGACCAATGAGCGTAGTGATCATGGAGAAAACCTCGCTCGACGCGAACGCGCGACCGGCTTCGGCATCGCACGCAAGAGACGGGCGCGCCGACAGCGCGCAGGCATGGCTCCAGGAAGGGGAGGGCCGCGCCGAGCGAGTCGACGGGACACAAGCAAGAGACCATGTCGCGCATGCCGCCGTTGCGGTGCCGGAAACGCTTGCGGCACCGTTTCAGGCTCCCCGCCACGTGGTTGCTGGAAATGGGGCAACATGGCGCGCGTTCAGTTCAAGCTGCTAGGGCCGCTCGAGGTACGAGTCGACGATCAGCTGCTGCAGATCGGGTCCCCGAAGCACCGCATCCTGTTGGCCTCGTTGCTGCTGGAACCCGGCCGAACGGTCGGAACTGCGGAACTGATCGAGGCGATTTGGGGCGCGGCCCCACCGGACAACCAGCGTTCGGCGCTGCAGGTGTGCGTAGCACGCACGCGGGCGCTCCTGGAGAAGACCCTCGGTTCGTCACTCATCAGCACTGAACGCGATGGTTATCGCATCGACGTCGACCCTGACACAGTCGATGTCCAAGTGTTCCAGGCCTGGCTCTCGCAGGCGAGACAGCGGGCAGCGGCGTCGGACGACGATGGCGAGGCGCGGGCGCTCGCCCAGGCACTCACGCTATGGCGAGGCGAGGCGCTCGCGGACATCCCGTCTGACGCTTTGCACGCCCAGTGCGGCCAAATGCTCATTGAGCACCGGCTCCGGGCTGCCGAACGGCAGATCGACCTTCAGCTGCGGGCGGGCCGACACGTCGATGTCGTCAGCGAGCTCACCACCCTGGCCGCCAGGAACCCTCTGCGGGAGAAGCTCTGGCTTCAGCTGATGACGGCTTTGGACCGGTGCGGCCGCCGGGCAGAGGCGTTGACGACCTTCCACACCGCCCGCCGGCGCCTCGCGGACGAGATCGGCATTCAACCCGGCGATGACCTTCAACAGCTCTACCTACGCATCCTTCGCGGAGGCAGCGGACCCTCCGAAGGTGGGCCCAGCGCGCCGCCTGTGCCACGGCAACTACCCACTGAGGTGACCGGCTTCGCTGGACGGGCGATGCACCTTCGGCAGCTGAACGGGGTACTCGAGAGGCACGAGCGCGACCTGACCGACCGCTCAACGGTTCTCATCCTCAATGGAATGGCAGGCGTCGGAAAAACGGCGCTGGCGGCTCACTGGGCGCGATCCGTAGCTGATCACTTTCCCGACGGCCAGCTCTGGCTCAACCTGCGGGGATACGACTACCGCGACGCTCTCGCTCCCCAGCAGGCGCTGACCTTCGTCCTACGTTCGCTGGGGGTGCCAGGGGCCAAGCTGCCGCCCGACCTGGAGGGTCAGGCTGCCCTCTACCGAACGATCACCGATGGTCGACGCCTTCTCATTGTTCTGGACAATGCCGCAGCGTCCGACCAAATTCGTTCGCTGCTGCCGGGAGGCGTGGGCCACTTCGTGCTCGTCACGGGGCGGAACGAGTTCTCCGGACTGGTCGTCGGTGAGGGGGCGACCACCGTCGGGCTGGAGCTCTTCACAACCGATGAGGCGCGACAGATGCTCCGATCGCGAATCGGCCACCGTAAGATCGCGGCGGAGCTCGACGTGGCAGACCGCGTCATCGAACGGTGCGGCCGGCTCCCCCTCGCACTGGCGATCGCGGCGGCCCGTGCGGTCGCCCGCCCCGCTTTCCCGCTCAGCGTTCTGGAGCGGCAGCTCGCCGATACGCCTAACGACCTCGACGCTTTCAGCGGTCCGGACATCGACACCGATGTCCGGGCAGTGTTCTCCTGGTCGTACAGAAGGCTGGCGGCTCCAGCCGCTCGATTGTTCCGCCTCCTGGGCCTGCATCCCGCCGCGGACGTGTCCACCGCCGCGGCGGCGAGCCTGGCCGGACTGACCGCACAACAGGTCCGACCGCTGTTGGAAACACTCGCGGCGGCTCATCTCGTCGTGGAGCATCAACCTGAACGGTTCGTGCTCCACGACCTCCTGCAGGCGTACGGTCAGGAGCTGGCACTGGCACTTGAACCTCCTGCCGAGCGGGCTGCCGCACAACGCCGGCTACTCGAGTGGATGACGCGCAGCGCGTTCATGGGAAGACCATTGCTTCAGCCGAGCGAGTCACAAGTCGAACTACCGACGGTGAGCGACGGCGTCGAGCCCGTGCGCTTCACCGGGGAACGCGACGCTCGCGAGTGGTTCGAAGCAGAGCGGCGCGTTCTCGTCGGTGGTGTGCATCTTGCGGAGACGACAGGCTCCGACGACCTCTGCTGGCGCCTGGCCTACGCCATCTGGGTACACCTGCAGCTCACCGGGGCCTGGGACGACCTCTTCACCACACATCAAGCTGGACTACGGGCAGCGGAACGGATCGGCGACCAACTCGGCCTCATCCACATGCACAGCGGGGTGGGCAATATCCAGCGTGTCACAGGACAGAGCCGCGAGGCCATCCGGACACACCGGGCGGCGCTCACCATTGCCCGCGCCACGGCTGAGGAGCTGAGCATCGCCATGGTGCTGAACAACCTCGGTGCCGCCCATCGAGACGCCGGAGACCTCGATCAGGCCCTTACGTGCTTCCGTGAGTCGTGCCGGCTGCAGGAGGGAAACGGGCGGCGGGGCAACCTGGCGATCACCCGATACCAGATCGGACTGACGCTGACCGCCGCTGGCCGGATCGCCGAGGCGATCCCGGCGCTTTCAAGGGCCCGACGGGCGTTCCAGGGCCTTGGCCATCGACGCGCCGATGCCCGGACGGCGCAGGCACTGGCCGCCGCATACGAGCTTGTCGAGCAGTATCACGAGGCGGCCAGACATCACGGGAGCGCCGCTGCGGTCTATCGCGACCTGGGCGACCGCTGTTACGAAGCCGCGGCGCTCACCCAGCTCGGTCATGCCTACCGACGCAGCGGCCAGAACGAACGATGTCGTGACGCGTGGCAGCGTGCCCGGGCCATCTACGAAGAGCTCGGCTCGCACGAAGCCCACGTCGTTGGTGTCCACTTGGAACACGTTCAGAAGGATGCCGCGTGATGTCGCATCAGCACGTCATACATGGAGGCCAGATGAAATCTCTCGAACTCGGCGGGACGCGACTGGGTACGCTCGAAAGCCGGCACGCCCCGGCTTTCGCAACGTTCGTCGATACGCATCGCGCGGACTTCATCGAATTCTGCCCATGGGCCGACTTCGTGCGGGACGAAGCGACGGCACAGGATTTTCTAGCGACGTACGCACGCGGGAAGGCAGGCGACGCCGGCGGGATCTATGGGCTATGGCAGGGCGAGGATCTCGTTGGCGGGGCCTATCTCAATGTCTTTGACGCGGCCTCGTCGACAGCGGAGGTCGTTGTGTGGCTGGCCCGCCACGCGCGCGGTCATGGCCTGGCGAGCAGAACCGTCGCGAAGATGATCGAATGGGCTCGCGACCAGCATGGCATCCATCGGATCGAATGGCGATGCGCGCCGGACGACGTCGCTGGCACCGCGGTCGCTCGACGGCTCGGGTTCCGACTCGAGGGAACCCTACGCGACGCCCGCGTGCACCGGGACCGGCGTGAGGACCTCCAGGTGTGGGCGCTGTTGACTGAGGATGGTTGCCGGGAGTTCGGCCAGGACGTGGCCGTGGGCCAGCACGGAGAGCTTCCGCGCGAGGTGGAACGTTCCGAGTGGCTACGTGCCAGCGAGGAACTTCTCCTGCACGAGAAAGCACTGACAAGGATGAAGGATCGAGTCAGTGCCCGTCGTCGGCGGCTCCCGATGGTGCGGATCGACGCGAGCTACGCGTTCGAGTCGGAGGGCGGCACCGTCTCGCTCCTGGATCTGTTCGAGGGCCGTCGGCAGCTGATCGTGCAGCACTTCATGTTCGGCTCCGACTGGACCGAAGGCTGCAGCGGCTGTTCGATGATGGCGGACCACATCGGCCCGCTCTCGCACCTGCACGCGCGAGACACGTCCTTCACCCTGGTGTCGAGGGCTCCCTTGCGCAGTCTGCTGGGCTTCCGGCAGCGCATGGGGTGGCGCCTGCCGTGGGTCTCGTCCGGCCACAGCACGTTCAACGAGGACTTCGGCGCCACTGTCGACGGTGCGGAACGCCAAGGGATCAGCGTCTTCCTCCGCGACGGGAAGCAGATTTTCCACACCTGGAGCACGTACGCTCGCGGAGAGGAGCCCTTCATGGTGGTGTTCGACCTGTTGGACCTGACGCCGTTCGGCCGCCAGGAGAACTGGGAGGACTCCCCGTCCGGCCGACCGCAAACCGAGCCCTACGAATGGATCCGCCTGCACGACTCCTACGCACTGGCTGACGCGCCGAAATGAGGCGGATCACGATGTTGCTCAAGCCATGTTCGTGACCAGTGTGGAGCGTGCGACGGTGGCCGACCGTCGCCCGGTGATCGATACCGTCGTCGCCGCCTTCGACCAGGATCCGGCTTTCCGGTTCTTTTTCCAGGATCCGACGACCCGCGATCTGGAAGCGACGGTCTTCGCCGGCCATCTCTTCGACCAACGGGTCGAACACGGCACGGTATGGGTGGCCGGCGGCGGTCGTTCGGTCGCGATGTGGGACGCCCCGGACGCCCGCCCGGACGAGAGTCCAACCCTGGCCGTCTCCGACGAGGCGCGCGCCCGGCTCGCGGACTACCACCGAACACTCGGTGCCTTGCTGCCGCGCGACGAGCCAATCTGGTACCTCTGCACGTTGGCTACTCATCCGTCGTTCGCTGGCCGTCGACTCGGCCGCGAGGTCATGTTGCCGGGGCTCGAGGCGGCGGCCGCGGACGGCCTGCCCGCCTACCTGGAAACGACAACTGAAGCCAATGTGGGGCTGTACGAGCGGGCCGGCTGGCGGGTCACCGCCTACACGCATCTTTCTGACCTCCCCATTTGGGTGCTCACTCGGTAGTCGGATGCCGGCAGAGGCCGCAGCGGGGGTGCGAAAGGGGGACCGGTGACGGTCCCCCTTTCGCGTGCCGGTGTCAGGAAGGACGCTGATTTGTCGTGGTGTCCGCGGATCCGTTGCTGATGCGGAGCGTGATCACAGCGCCTTTGACACCGCGTCGGCTCGGCTCGGTGGAGGCGACCGATCCAGCCGGGCACCGCGAGGGGACTTCGAGCGGGTCGACCTTGACGTTGAAGCCCTCCGCTTCGAGTGTGGACCTCGCGGAGCCGGCCGACCGGCACTCCACGTCCGGGATCGACCGCTGGTTGCCGTAGCTGGTCTTGCGGGATGGAGCTGGGAAGTCCTTCTTCGGCTTCCCCTTCATCGCATCGGCGAGCGTCTCGTACACAGCCGGGTTGATGATGTTGTGGTCCATGTTCACGCGGGTCTCGGGCCAGTCCGGGTCGGCCATGATTCCGGCGACGGCCAGGCTGGTCGTCGTGACGACCAGCGAGGCGGTCCTGTCACTGTCCGTCGTGCCCGTTTTTCCGGCGACCGGGTGTCCCACCACGCCGTGTACGCCGCCCGCGGTGGCGCCCCGGCACTCGTTGGACGCGGACTGGTCGCCGACCGGACACCGTGCGATGTCGATGGCGCCGCGGGCGACCTCGTTGCTCACCGCCCGGTCGCACCTCGGTTCACCGACGTCGAGCTCAGCACCCGAGTGGTCGACGATCTGGACAACTGGCGTCGGCTGGCAGTGCTTGCCGTCGGCGGCCAGGGTGGCGTACGCGTTGGCCAGGTCCAGCGGCGTGGTGGCCGAGACGCCGAGGGTGAATGAGCCCCATCTGTCGGCGGCTTCCTTGTCGGCGGCGTGACTCGCCTCCGACGGGGCGCGGAAACGGATACCGAGCGCCTTGGCGGCCTGGATCGTGTTGTACGCGCCCGCCTGTTCCTGAAGCGGCACGAAGTAGGTGTTGACCGAGCGCCCGAATCCGCTCCACATGTCGTGCCGCCCTGCCATGCTCGGGTTGTCGTTGCTGGGGCAGTAACGGGGGATGTCCGCGCAGCTGCCGGGCTCGCCACGCGGCGCGTAGTAGCCGGATCGGTAGACCTTGGGTGCGTTGATCTCGGTGGCTAGCGGCATACCCTTCTGCAGGGCCGCCACCGCGGAGAAGATTTTGAAGGTCGAGCCGGCCTGATAGCCGTGGACACCGCCACCGCCGGTGATCAGCGGGTTTGTGGTCACGGGATAGGTGCCGCGCACGCCGCGCCGCGCTTCGGCCGGGTTGCTGTGTGGCTTGTTCCGCGGTCTGCCCGCGTCGTCGATGCCGAAGATCCGGTTGGTCGCCAGCGCCCGGACGCGCCCGGTGCCTGGCTCGACGGCCGCCACCATCAGCGCCTCCTTGCGGTTGACACTGAGCTCCTGGGTCACGTTCGTCTGCGCTGCCTTCTGCACGCGCGCATCGAGGGAGGTGACGACGCGGTATCCGCCACTCTTGAGCCGCCGCTCCCGGTCGTACGTGGTGGCGCCGAACGTCTCCTGCTCGAGCCACCAGCGCCGCAGGTAGTCGCAGAAGAAGCCCCAGTCGTTGGGCTTGACGGCGGTACAACCGTTGTTGGGCGCCTTGCCGACCAACATGAGCGGTTGGGCCTTGGCGGCGCTCGCCTGCGCGGCGCTCACCGCGCCGGTCTTGACCATCTGGTCGAGCACCCAGTTACGCCGCTCGAGGGTCTGTTCGAGCAATGTCGGATCGAGCGGGTCGTAGGTGCTGGGGGCGCGGATGACTCCCGCGAGCATGGCCGCCTCGGAGAGACTGAGCTTGTCGGGTGTCTTGCCGAAGTAGTACGTCGAGGCCGCGTAGATGCCGTACGTGCTGTGGCCGAACGGCGCCAGGTTGAGATACCGCTCCAGCACACCGTCCTTGCCCAGCTCCTTGTCGAGGGCGAGGGCCTGCCGGCTTTCTTTGATCTTGCGGTTGGTGCTCTTCTCCGTCGCTTCAACCACCTGCTGCGGGTCGGTGGCCGAGTACGTCGTGAGCATCCGTACGAGTTGCATGACCAGGGTTGAGCCGCCCTGTCTTTCACCGGAGGCCTTGTTCACGACGATCGCGCGCGCGATGCCGCGTAGGTCGACGCCGTTGTGCTCGTAGAAGGACTGGTCTTCGGCAGCGACCAGCGCCGCCGGAACGCTCGGCGCGATCGCCGAGAGGGGCACGTCCCTGCGGTTCTCGTCGAAGAAGTTGGCCAGCGGCGTTTTGCCGTCGCTCGCGAACACCTGCGTGGCCTGCGGCGCCTGCGCGATTGTGTAACCGCTGGGCAGCTCGTCGAACGTGACCGCGCCCGCCTTGGCAAACAGCCCGGACGCGGCGGCAAGTGGAAACGCGGCGGCCGCCACGATTACCCCGGCCAGGACGCCGTTCGCCACCAGCGTGGCGAGTTGGCGGAAGAGCCGTGTCTTAGGCCTGACCGAGCGGTCCTGGCGGTAGCGCTTGAGGCGGTCTCGCATGGCCCTCAGCGTCCAACAGTCGGCCTTCAAACCGGTGTCATGCCTGCTCAAGGCGCTGAGTACCGGTTGGCGGCAAGCTATCGTTCAGCGCAGGACCACGCTCGGGTCCGCTGTGCGTCTCGACGGAGATTTGGGTAGCCGATGACTTCAGGGCCCTTGCGGACCACGATCGCGGCCGTTGTCGTGCTCGCAGCCGGCGCTCTCGGCGCGTGTTCTCCTGCCAACACGCTCGACGCCAGGCCATCGAGTACGCCGTCGAACAGCGCGGTGCCTTCGTCGACATCCGTGCCGTATCCAGATTTCGCCCGACTTGAAGCCGATTTCGACGCACGCCTTGGCGTCTTCGCCATCGACACCGGCACCGGTCGCACGGTGGAGAGTCGCGCGGATGAGCGCTTCGCCTATGCGTCCACTGTCAAAGCCCTCATTAGCGCAGCGGTACTGGCTAAGACGTCCACTGCCGAGCTCGAACGGACGGTGCGCTACAGCGAGGCCGACCTGGTGATGCACTCGCCGATCACCGAGCGGCACGTCTCGACGGGAATGACCTTGCGCGAGCTGGGCGATGCAGCCGTCAGACACAGTGACAACACCGCTGCCAACCTTCTGCTCGATCGTCTTGGCGGCCCGGGTGGCCTCGAGCGTGCGTTGCGCGACCTTGGCGACCAGGTCACAGACCCTGCGCGCATCGAGCCCGACCTCAACGAAGCCCGGCCGGGCGATCGCCGCGACACGAGCACGGCCCGAGCTCTCGCGACGGACCTGCGAGCGTACGTACTCGGAAGCGCCCTCTCTTCGCCTGACCGTATGATCCTGACCCAGTGGCTCCGGAGAAACACGACTGGGGACACGCTGATCCGCGCTGCTGTCCCGGCCGACTGGCAGGTCGGCGACAAAACCGGTTCCGGTGGCTACGGCACCCGCAACGACATCGCTGTCGTCTGGCCACCGACTGGTGCGCCGATCGTCCTCGCCCTGCTCTCCAGCCGCGACGAGAAGAACGCACCCTCCGACGACCAACTGATCGCGCGGGCGGCAGAGCTGACTATCGAGGCTCTCCGGAGGTAGGCCAGCGCCACGCAACAGGTGGCTTCAGCTCGACCGCGCCGGTTCCTGCCTGTAACCGGCATGAATGCGTTCTCTGGAAACCTTGCGTCGCACTTGTCCTACCTCTTGTGCCAGACGGCGGACCCTACGCCGCTGCCACCGACCAAGGAGACGTTGTGACAATGAAGAGCTGGCCCGACTGGGCCAGGGCTGGCGGTATGCGCCGACGGTCTGTGTTGGCTATCCCCGCGGCAGCGGCCGTGGCAGTCATTTCCACGGGAACGCCCGCCGCGGCCAAGGCGTCGTCGTCAGTAGGCGCCATCGAGTGCGTGGCCGATCTGCTGGAGGCACGCTGATGGCCACCATTCCCTGGTTGGCAGATGTCCTCCGGTCGGCCGGAGTACGAGTGGTCGAGCAAGGAGACTGGCGCAACCGGATGGTCTCCGGCTCGTTCAATCCGATTGGAGTGCTGTGGCACCACACAGCGTTCAACTCCGGCGCGAGCAACCCGCATCCGGCCCTGAACACCGTCATCAACGGCCGGCCAGATCTGCGAGGACCGCTGTGTCACGCCCTTGTGGACTACAACGGTGTGTTCCATCTGATCTCGGCGGGCCGCGCCAACCACGCCGGTGTGAGCCGCGGCAGTGGCCCTATCCCTGCCGGGGATGGAAACACGATGCTTATCGGCTGGGAGATCGACTACAACGGCGTCTCGCAGCGCATGACTGCCGCGCAGTACAGTGCCTCGGTCGCCGCGACTGCTGCGGTGTTGCGCAGGCTCGGCCGTAACTCCAGCTTCGCCCGCGGGCACCTGGAGACGAGCACGACCGGGAAAATCGACCCGGCATTTATAGACTTGAATGTCATGCGCGCTGACGTTGCGCGGAAGATGGTTTCGCAAGGTCGGGATACGGTTGGTT
>NZ_BONE01000091.1 GCF_016862555.1 Asanoa siamensis
CATCTGGAACGTCGCGTCGCGGGCGAGGTCGGTGCGGAGCATCTTGATCGCGACATCCCGGCCGAGCCGGAGGTCGCGGCCACGGTGCACCTCGGCCATGCCGCCGTATCCGAGCAGCTCGCCGACCTGGTACCTGCCACCCAGCAGGCGGGCCTGCGTCATCTCGTCAACATTCCTTCGCTCGTCATCCCGATGTGGAGGATTCGCTCTCCAAGACCGTACGGCGCGATCGCCGCATCGGTTCCGTCGACGGGTAGATGAAGCGCGGTCGTTACCTTCCCGATGGGGGCCATCGAGCCCGTACCGCCGCTTCCGCCGTCGTTGTTGCGGAGACTCAGCATGTAGGAGATGACCCCGGCACAGACCAGCACCAGCACGCCAAGTATCACTGCCAACACGACCAGTAACCGCCGCCCTCCACTGCTGGGTTCGGCAGCGGGGGGCACCGACGCATAACCGTATCCTGCTGCGGCCGGTGGCCGGTTTGCCGGCACGCTCGGGTAGCCACCACGGGCTGCCGGGGTCGTCACGATCGGTGACTGCGGCGGGTGTCCGCCGCCGCGCGGCGGTGCCGGCGTGACCCGCGCGGTCGCCGCCGGTGGGACGCGTGGTGCCGCCGGGTTGACCACGGCCGCCCGGCCGTTCGGCGCGGCCGGCGAGGCGGGCGCGCCGGAGATCGGCCCGGCACTGGGCGGGCCGGCGGGGGTCAGGGGCCGGTGGGGCTGGGCCGGCGCGGCCAGGGTCGTCGCCGCCTGCCGGGACACGGCCGAGAACGTGGCCGCGGTGGGCCAGCGGGCGCCCGGGTCCTTGGCCATCGCCCGCTCGACGATCGACCGGATCGCCGGTGGGATGTCGGCCGGCAGCGGGCGGGCCGTCTCCCGGACGTGCTTCATCGCGATCTCGAGCGGGTTGCCGCCCTCGAACGGCCGGCGCCCCGAGAGGCACTGGTAGGCGACGACGCCCAGCGCGTACACGTCGGAGGACGGGGTGGCGACGTCGCCCGAGGCCTGCTCCGGCGAGATGTAGGAGGCGGTGCCGAGCACCGAGCCGGCCGCCGTGAGCTGCCCGACGATCGCCGAGCGGGCGATGCCGAAGTCGGTCAGCACGAGCGTGCCGTTCGGGCGTACCAGCAGGTTGCCGGGCTTGACGTCGCGGTGGACGATGCCCTTCTCGTGCGCGGCCTGCAGGGCGTCGGCCGCCTGGGCGACCAGCGCCATCGTGCGGGCCGGGGTCAGCCGGCCGACCCGGCTCAGCGTGCGGGACAGCGCGTCGCCCTCGACGTATTCCATGACCAGGAAGGCGATCTGCTGGTCACTGCCGTAGTCGTAGACGTCGACCACGCCGGGGTGGTTGATCGTGGCCATCGTCCGTGCCTCGCCGCGGAACCGCTCGGCGAAGCCGGGCTCGTCGAGCAGCGCGGGCAGCAGGATCTTGACGGCCACCGTGCGGCCGAGCACCTCGTCGGTGGCGCGCCAGACGTCGCCCATGCCGCCGCCGGCGATGCGTTCGTCCAGCCGGTAGCGTCCACCCAGCATGACTCCGGGACTGATCACCTCAGCTGCCCCCCGCGTCGGTGACCACGGCGCGCATGATCTGGCCGCCGATCCGGGCGGCCTCGGCGCTGCCGCCGCTGCCCGCCTCCTGCAGGAAGACCGCGACCGCGCTGACGGGCTTGCCGTCCTTGATCGCGAAACCGATGAACCAGCCGTGGTCCTCGCGGTCGGCGGAGGACTGGGCGGTGCCGGTCTTGCCGCCCACGACGACGTTGTTGATCTGGGCGTTGCGGCCGGTGCCGTTCTCGACGACGCTGACCATCATCTCCTGCAGGTCGCGGGCGACCTGGCCGCTGACCACGGCGCCGTTGAGCTCCTTGGGCGTGGCCGTGTAGTGCGAGGTGGTGCGGTCCGGGCCGAGCAGCTTCTGCACGAGGTAGGGCCGCATCTGCTTGCCGTCGTTGGCGACCGCCGCGGCGATCAGTGCGCCCTGCATCGGCGTCATCCGGACGTTGTTCTGGCCGATGCCGCTCTGGGCGAGGGCGGCCGGGTCGTCGCCGCCGTCCGGGTTCTTGATGTCGCCGGTCTCGCTCGGCGCGACCGGCAGGCCTTCGCCGTTGAGCCGGCCGCAGGTCAGGTCGGTCTGCCCGAAGCCGAACTTGCGGGCCTCTTCCTTGATCTTGTCGGCGCCGAGCGCGACCGCGAGCTTCGCGAAGCCGGTGTTGCACGACTCGGTCAGGGCCTCCTTGAGGGAGACCTGCGACTCGGGGCAGATGGAGGCGGCTGCGTTGCGGATGTCGGTGCCGGACGTGGGTGCCCGGTAGACCGAGCCGGCCGGGATCTGCGTCTGCTGGGTGTAGCCGCTCTCCAGGGCCGCCGCCGCGTCGATCACCTTGAAGGTCGAGCCCGGCGGGTACGTCTCGCTCAGCGCCCGGTTGATCAGCGGCTTGCCCGGGTCCGACTCGAGCTTGTCGTACGCCGCCTCGGCCGCGTCGGTGTCGTGGTCGGCCAGCGGGTTCGGGTCGAAGCTGGGCATCGACACGAGGGCCTGCACGGCGCCCGTCCGCGGGTCGAGGGCCACCGCCGCACCCTTGTCGACGCCGACCCGGTTGTTGCTCATCTCCTTGAACGCGGTCTCCTGCGCCCGCTTGGAGAGGCTGAGCAGCACGCTGCCGCCCGGCGTCTTCTCGCCGGTCCACAGGTCGGAGATCCGGTCTGCGACCAGCGCGTCGGAGGTGCCGGCGAGGAACTCGTCCTCGCTCTTCTCGATGCCGGTGGCCGCGAGGTTGACCGGGTTGTAGCCCACGACGTGCGCGTAGGCCTCGCCGGCCGGGTACTCCCGGATGTATTTCAGTTCGCCGTCGGTCGGCTTGCTGGAGGCCAGCGCCGTGCGGCCGGCCTCGATGACGCCCCGCTCCCGCTCGTACTCGGCGATCTGGACACGGCCGTTGTAGTCGCTGTTGCGGTATTCGTCGGCCTTGTAGGCCTGCACCCAGTTGAGGTTGACGAAGAGCAGCGCGAAGAGCACCAGGACGACGACGCCGACCCGGCGCAGCGGTGCGTTCACGGCTTGATCACCTCCGTGGGTGCCCCGTGCAACTGCGCGGGGGCACTCGCGCTCGAGCCGCTCGGCCGGGCCGACACCGAGGCGTCGACCGGCCGCCGGGCCGCGTCGGAGACCCGCAGCACGACCGCGATGAGCATCCAGTTGGCCATCAGCGACGAGCCACCGGCGGACAGGAACGGCGTGGTCTGCCCGGTCAGCGGAATCAGCCGGCTGATGCCACCCACGATGACGAACACCTGCAAGGCCAGCGTGAAGGCGAGGCCGCCGGCGAGCAGCTTGCCGAACGAGTCCCGGACCGCGAGGCCCGCGCGCAGGCCGCGCTGCACGATCAGCAGGTAGATGATCAGCAGCGCGGAGAGCCCGAACAGGCCGATCTCCTCGCCGAGGCCGGCGAAGATGAAGTCGTTGTGGACCTCGGGGATCTTGGTCGGCTGCCCACCGCCCGGCCCGGCGCCGAAGAGCCCGCCGCTGCCCAGCCCGAGCAGCGACTGCACGAGTTGGTAGCCGCGCAGGTAGGGGTCGGAGAACGGGTCGAGCCAGATCTGCGCACGGTCGTAGAAGTTGGCGAACGGACCGCCGACCGAGGCGCCGAGGAGGTACGCGCTGTAGGCGCCGCCGAAGAAGAGCAGCAGACCGATGATCAGCCAGCTCACCCGTTCGGTGGCGATGTAGAGCGTCACCACGAACATGCCGAAGTAGAGCAGCGAGGTGCCGAGGTCCTTCTCGAAGATCAGGACCAGCAGCGAGACCGCCCAGACCGCGAGCACCGGGCCGAGGTCGCGGCCGCGCGGGAAGTCGACGCCCAGCACCCGGCGGCTGGCCAGGCTCAGCACCTCGCGCTTGCGCACCAGGTAGTAGGCGAAGAAGGCGAGCAGCGCCAGCTTGGCGAACTCACCCGGCTGGATCGAGAAGCTGCCGAACTTGATCCACAGCTTGGCGCCGTTGATCTCGGAGAGCGAGCGCGGCAGCAGGGCCGGGATCAGGACCAGGACGATACCGCCCAGACCCAGCGTGTACGCGTACCGCGAGATCGCCCGGTGATCCTTGACGATCATCAGGACCACGGCTGCGAGCACGACCGAGATCAGCGTCCAGGCGAGCTGGCGGCCACCCGTACCCGCGAAGATCGGGTAGTTGAGCCGCTCGGCGGCCGGCGCCTCCGCCAGGTCGAGCCGGCGCAGGAAGCCCACGCCGATCCCGTTGAGGAGGGCGACGGCCGGGATCAGGGCGGGGTCGGCGTACGGTGCGGCATAGCGCACGACCAGGTGCAGGCCGAGGAAGAGCACGCTGAGCACGGCCGCCGGCACCCAGAAGTTGCCGGTGATCGTGTCGAACATGGTGAGCTGGATCGTCGCGCTGTAGGCGGCGACCAGCGCCATCGCGAAGCCCAGCAGGGCCAGCTCGGCGTTGCGCCGCGTCTGCACGTCACGGACACGCGGCAGCTCACCCGTCGCCGCGGGTGTGTTGACCGGACCGGCCTGCGAACTCACGATGTCAGTCGGACGGCCGGCAGTCCGCCGGGTCGATGACCGGCGGAACGGTGTCGGTCGGCGGTGCGTCGGGCACCGAGGTCGGTGCACCGATGCCCGTCGCCGGCGCCTCGCCGGTCGCCGTGGCGGTCGCGGTCGGGTCGGTCACCGGCGGGCTCGTCGGCTCGACCGTCGGGTCGGCGCCCGCGGTCGGGCTCGGCGGGCAGGCCGGCTTCAAGTTGAGGTTGGTCGGATCGTCGGTGGTCAACTCGGAGAGCCGGCGCTGGGCGTCGGCCTCGCTGTCGGCCTGGATGCCCTGCTTGACCCGCTCCTGGGCGACCGAGGTGAGGTCGTCGAGGTTGGTGCCGCTGGTCGACTGGACGCTCGACAGGTTGACGCCGGCGATCTGACCCGGCACGCCGCGGAACACGGCGAGCTGGCCGTCGTCGGTGGCCCCGACGTAGAACTGCTGCTGCGTGACCCGCCAGCCGGCCCAGAGGCCGCCGCCGAGGATGAGCAGGAGCACGCCGAGCAGCACCGCCGTGCGCAGCGGGCGGCGCCGGCGCCGGTCACCCTCGTCCTCGTGCGCGCCGCCACGGCCGTTGGCATCGGCGGGCAGGTTCTGCTCGGGCACCGCGGCCCGGGGCGCGGAGAGCGCCGCCGAGGCACGGGCGGCCGGCGTGTCGGGGTTGGCCGAGGTCGAGTTGCCGCGGTCGCGGGCGGCCGCGCCGCCGACGATCGGGGTCGCCTCGACGATGTCGTGGTCGGTCGCGTCCGCGACGACGACGGTGATGTTGTCGGGCCCACCGCCGCGCAGCGCGAGGGCGACCAGCCGCTCGACGCACTGCTGCGGGTCGGCGAAGTCGCGCAGCGACTCCGCGATGGTCTCGGCGCTCACCACGCCGGAGAGCCCGTCGCTGCAGATCAGGTAGCGGTCGCCGCGGAGCACCTGACGCACGGAGTATTCGGGGTCGATGTCGCGGCCGTCGAGCGCGCGGGTGAGCAGCGACCGCTGCGGGTGGCTGCTCGCCTCCTCGGCGCTGATCCGGCCCTCGTCGACCAGCATCTGTACGTAGGTGTCGTCCTTGGTGATCTGCGCGAACTCGCCGTCGCGGAGCATGTAGGCCCGCGAGTCGCCGATGTGCACCATGCCGATCTTGCTGCCCGAGAACAGGATGGCGGTGAGCGTGGTGCCCATGCCCTCGAGCTGCGGGTTGGCGTCGACGGTGTCGCGTAGCTGCTGGTTGGCGATGTCCACGGCCGTGCGCAGCGCGTCGACGAGGGCGTCACCGGGGACGTCCTCGTCGAGCGGGGCCATGGCGCCGATGACGATGTTGCTCGCGACGTCACCGGCGGCCATGCCGCCCATGCCGTCGGCAACGGCGAGCAGCCGCGGTCCGGCGTAGACGGAGTCTTGATTTCCGTCCCGGATCAGACCGCGGTCACTGCGGGCCGCGTAACGCAGTGTCAGTGTCATGGCCGTAACTCGAGTGAAGTGCGGCCGATACGGATCGGCACGCCGAGGGGGACGGGGGTCGGTCCGGTGACCTTAGCGCGATCGAGATACGTCCCGTTCGTCGAGCCCAGGTCTTCCACGAACCACTGCCCTGACCTGGGAACAAGCCGGGCGTGACGCGCCGACGCGTAATCGTCGGTGATCACCAGTGTCGAGTCCTCGGCGCGGCCGATCGTAATCTGGCCATCACCGAGCGTGATTCGGGTGCCGGCGAGCTGACCGGCGGTCACCACCAACTGGTGGGCCGCCCGGCCCCGCTTCACCTTGGCCGGCCGCTGTTGGCCGGTCGACGCGCCAACCCCCCGTGGCGCTGCGACCAGCCGGCTGGATCGGGCCCCGGCGAAGAGGTCACGCCGGATCACACCCACCACCGTGAACACGAAGATCCACAGCAGAATGATGAATCCGATCCGGGCGACTTCGACGACGAAATCTCCGGCCAACGGGCTAACCGTCCACGCGGAACGTCAGCGTCGTCGTGCCGAGCTGGATCATGTCACCGGGGTTGAGAGCCACGGCCGAGACGCGCTGGCCGTTGACCATCGTGCCGTTGGTCGAGCCGAGGTCGGTGAGCACGACCTGCGCGCCGTCGAAGTCGAGGCGGGCGTGCCGCCGCGAGATGCCGACGTCGGGCAGGCGCAGGTTGGCCTGGTCGCCACGGCCGATCACGGTCGAGCCCATCTGCAGCGGGTAGGTCCGGCCGTCGCCGGAGACCAGCCGGATGTTGCGACCGCCGGCGCCACCGCCGCCGCCGTGCATCGGCGGCTGCCCGTAGCCCTGGTCGTAGGGCTGCTGGTAGCCACCGCCCTGGTCGTATCCCTGCGGCACGGGCGCGACGTCGCCACCCGTGTAGACCTCGGCCGTGACCCGGAACATGCCGGTGTCGAGGCCGTCGCCACGCTCGATCTCGACGATCACGTCGCCGTAGACCGTCCACGCCTGCTCGCCGATGAACTCCGCCTGTGACTGGGCGAGCTCCTGGGCGAGCGCGGCCGCGTACGGCGCGAGCCGGCTGTGGTCATAGGGAGATAGGTCGATCACGTAGCGGTTCGGCACCAGAGTCCGCCCGCCGGCCAGGATAGCCTTGTGCGCCTCTGCCTCCCGCTGCATGGCGTTGAGGATCTCCACAGGGTGGACGACCCCCTTGAACACCTTGGCGAAGGCCCCTTCGACCAGGCCTTCCAAACGCTTCTCGAAGCGTTGCAGCACGCTCACCGGCTCCTCCTCGGGTTCCGAGGCCATGATGGTATCCGGCCGGGGCACCTGCAGTCCGCATGGCGACCGGCCGACGGTCATTACCGGTCTCCGAAGAGCGCCGTGGGAGCGTTGCCGCTCGCGACGCCTGGGGGACCGTGCCCGCCACCGGAGTGGCGGATTACGCCGTGCTAGTCTTCCCAGGCGCCGCGAGCGGCAACCGCCCACGGCCACCGGCAGGGATAGCGTAATATGTGCCGGCAGCTGTTCCCGGGGAAGTGGCGGAATGGCAGACGCGCACGGTTCAGGTCCGTGTGCCCGAAAGGGCGTGGGGGTTCAACTCCCCCCTTCCCCACCATGACGTTGGGCTCCGCGACTCGCGGAGCCCTAACGTTATGCGCCCCTACCGCCGAGCAGCCCTGGAGTTGTGCGTGTCCGTCGCGTTGGTGACCGGTTCCGGAGGCTTGATCGGCTCGGAGGCCAGTCGGCATTTCGCCGGCCTGGGCCTCGATGTCGTGGGCATCGACAACGACATGCGGCGCTACTTCTACGGCGCCGACGGCTCCACCGCGTGGAGTGTCCAGCGCCTGGGTGCCGACCTCGGCACCTCCTACACCCACTACGACGCCGACATCCGCGACCGGGCGGCGCTCGAAGCGATCTTCAAGAAGTACGGCGCCGACATCTCTGTGGTGATCCACACCGCCGGGCAGCCCTCCCACGACTGGGCCGCCAAGGAGCCGTTCACCGACTTCGACGTCAACGCCGTCGGCACCCTCAACGTGCTGGAGAACACCCGCCAGCACGCGATCGACGCGCCGTTCATCTTCTGCTCGACCAACAAGGTCTACGGCGACCGGCCCAACAGCCTGCCGCTGATCGAGCAGGAAACTCGTTATGAAATCGCGCCCGACCACCCGTACGCGCAGGGCGTGACGGAGGACATGTCGATCGACGACTGCCTGCACTCGATCTTCGGAGTGAGCAAGGTCGCCGGCGACGTCATGGTCCAGGAATACGGTCGCTACTTCGGCATGAAGACGGCCTCGTTCCGCGGCGGCACCCTGACCGGCCCGGCCCACTCGGCCGCCGAGTTGCATGGCTTCCTCGGCTACGTGATGCGCTGCGTGATGGAGGAGCGCACCTACAACCTGTACGGCTACAAGGGCAAGATGGTGCGCGACGCGATCCACTCGCACGACGTGCTCACCGCGTTCGAGGCGTTCTTCCGCGCGCCGCGCTCGGGCCAGATCTACAACCTGGGCGGCGGCCGGCACTCGAACACCTCGCACATCGAGGCCTTCGCCTTGGCCAAGGAGATCTCGGGCCGCGAGCCGAAGATCAACTACGTCGAGGAGGCCCGGGTCGGCGACCACCAGTGGTGGATCAGCAGCATGGCCCGCTTCCAGGAGCACTACCCGCAGTGGCAGCAGACCTACGACGTCCCGATGATCCTGCGGGAGATCCACGACGCCAACGTCGACCGCTGGGTGCCCGGGTCGTGATCGACAAGGGCCGGCACAGCGTCCTCGGCGTCCTGGTCGACGCCGTCGACTACGAGACCGCCACCGAGCGGGTGATCGAGGCCGCGCACGAGCGCCGGCCCCTGGCCCTCACCGCGCTCGCGGTGCACGGGGTGATGACCGGCGTGCTCGACCCGCCGCACAACGCCCGGCTCAACGCGTTCGACGTGGTCACCCCCGACGGGCAGCCCGTGCGCTGGGGGCTCAACCTGCTGCACGGCGCCGGGCTCACCGACCGGGTCTACGGCCCGACGCTGACCCTGCGGGTGCTGGCCCGGTGCGCCGACGAGGGGCTGCCGGTCTATCTCTACGGCTCCACCGACGAGACGCTCGGCCGGCTGGTGCCGGCCCTGGAGAAGATGTTCCCGGCGCTCAAGTTCGCCGGCTGGGAGTCGTCGAAGTTCCGCACCGCCCGGCCCGGCGAGGCCGTCGAGATCGCCGACCGGATCCGGGCCTCGGGCGCCCGCGTCGCGCTGGTCGGGCTCGGCTGCCCGCGGCAGGAGATCTTCGCGTACGCGATGCGGCCCTTGCTCGACATGCCGCAACTGGCCGTCGGCGCCGCGTTCGACTACCACGCCGGCCTGCTCCGCAAGCCGCCGCCGTGGATGCAGAAGCGCGGCCTGGAGTGGCTGTGGCGGCTCGGCCTCGAGCCGCGCCGGCTGTGGCGCCGCTACGTGATCCTCAACCCGGCGTACGCGGCGCGGCTCTTCGCGCAGAAGCTCGGGCTGTGGAAAGCGACCCCGCCGCCACCGGCGACGGAGCCGCTCACCGCGTTCCCCGTCTAGAGGGTCAAGGTCCACGTGTTGATGTAGCCGGTGTCGCTGCTGTAGACGTCGCGGACCCGGAGCTGCCAGTTGCCGTTGGCCGACTCGCCCGCCAGGTTGACCGTGTAGGTCGCGTTGACGTTGTCGGCGCTGTCGAACGAGCTGCTGTTCTTGAGCCGGTAGGCGGTGCCGTCCGGCGCGACCAGGTCGATGACCAGATCACCGCGGTACGTGTGGACGATGTTGACGGCCACCGTCGACGAGCCGGACGGGGCCCGCCCGCAGCCGGAGATGGCGATCGTACTGGCGATGTTGGTGTTGTTGTCCGGGATGTTCACGTCGGTGCCGTTGGTCCCGGCGCAGCCGCCGCCGGTGCCACCGGTGACGGTCAACGAGTAGGTGGCCGAGCGGGTGCCCGCAGCGCCGGTCCCGTTGACGGTCACCGCGTAGGTGCCGGACGGGGTCGACGCCGAGGTGCTGATCGTCAGGGTCGACGAGCCGCCCGAGGTGACGGAGGCCGGGCTGAAGCTCGCGGTCGCGCCGGACGGCAGGCCGCTCGCCGAGAGCGACACGGACTGCGCGGAGCCGGACGTGGTGGCGGTGTTGACCGTCGTGGTCGCCGCGCTGCCGGCGGCCACCGAACCGGACGCCGGCGAGACCGACACGCCGAAGTCGTTGGCCGGCGGCGTGCCGTTGTTGACCACGTAGAGCAGCCGGTTCGGGGTGCCGGTGCCCGGGTTGGTCACCACGTTCGGCGTCGAGTTGTTGACCAGGTAGTCGCGGACCTGCTGGTTGGTCCAGGACGGGTTGGCCGAGAGCACCAGGGCGGCCGCCCCGGCCACGTGCGGCGTCGCCATCGACGTACCGCTGATGGTGTTGGTCGCGGTGTTGCTCGTCGACCACGTCGAGGTGATGTTCACACCCGGCGCGATGATGTCGACGCACGTGCCGAAGTTCGAGAACGAGGCCGCGGCGTCGTTGTTCTGGGTGGCGCCGACGGTGATCGCGTTGGGCACCCGGGCCGGCGAGTAGTTGCAGGCGTTCTGCCGCTGGCCCAGGATGTTGCCGTTGCCCGCCGCGATGGCGAACGTGACGCCCGAGTTGATCGCGCTGTTGACGGCCGCGTCGATCGAGGCGTTCGCGCCGCCGCCCAGGCTCATGTTGGCGACCGCGGGCTTGACCGCGTTGGCGGTGACCCAGTCGATGCCGCCGATGACCTGCGCGTTGGTGCCGCTTCCCTGGCAGTTGAGCACCCGGACCGCGACGAGTTGGACGCCCTTGGCCACGCCGTACGCGCCGCCACCGACCGTGCCGGCGACGTGCGTGCCGTGCCCGTTGCAGTCGTCCGCCGCGCCACCGTCGACGGCGTCGAAGCCGCTGGTGGCCCGCCCGCCGAAGTCCTGGTGGGTGGTCCGGATGCCGGTGTCCACGATGTACGCGCGCACGTTCGGGGCCGTGTTCGGGTACGTGTAGGACTGGTTCAGCGGCAGGTTCCGCTGGTCGATCCGGTCGAGTCCCCACGACGGCGGGTTGGACTGGGTGTCCATCGCCCACACCGTGTGGTTCTGCTCGACGTACGCGACGTTCGGGTTGCCGGCGATCTTGGCCGCCTGGGCCGCGCTGGCCTTGACCTCGAAGCCGCGCAACGCGGTGCGGTAGGTGCGGACCACTTCACCGCCGTGCCGGGCGGCCAGCGTGGCCGCGCTGCCGTCGACCGACATCCGGGCGACGGCGCTGTCCTTGAACACGACGATGTAGCTGTCGGCGACGGCGGTTTCGCCGCCGGCGTTGCGGACGGTGCCGCTCGGTTCGGCGGCGGCCGCCGGTGACGCGAACGCGAAGGCGGTCAGGGCACCAACCCCGACCAGGACGAACGTGCGCGGGAGACGCATCTCCCTCCTCCCCTCCGACCGGTGGCAGGCCGTACCTCGCTCGTGGCGAGATATCGGCATTGACCGATCTTTGGGTGAGGCTAGACGCCGCGCGGAGACGTGAACAGATGTCGAATTTTCAATACCACTCGCGTGTCCCCTACGGGGTGGGTCTGCGGGTGCGGCCGGGGAGGCACCCGGATGTGCGCGAGTCCTGTTTGGGCCAGTCTCGATGGCATGGGGACCGACCTGGCACTGACCACCGTCATCGCTCTCGCCGCGCTCGGCGCGGCCGGGCTCGTCGACCTGCTGCCCCGCGCCACCACGGCCGCGGTGCTGCGCCGGCGGGCCGCGCGCCTGCAACTGCTCGTCGGTGGATTGCTGGCGGTGCTGGCCGCCATCGGCGTGGCGGGGCTGCTGGGCTACGGCGACCTCATGCCCGCGGTGCTGCCGCTCTGGGTGCCGGCCCTGGCGGTCGCCGTCGTGTCGGTGCGCCGGCTGGGGCGGGTACGGCGCGGGGCCGCCGCGTTCGCGACGGCGCCGCACACTCCCGCGCCGCCCGGCCTGCGCGCCGCGGCCGCGCATCCGCTGCTCGCCCTGCCGATCCAGGTCATCGCGCTGGCGGGGGTGGCGGCCGTGCTGGCCGCCGCGGGCCTGGTCGCCCTGACCGTGCCCGCGGTGCTCGGCGCGGTGCTGACCGTGGCCGGCCTGGTCGTCACGGGTGTCGGCGTCCGCGACGCGCTGCGCCACAGCCGCCTCGCCGAGGGCGCGGTGGCCCAGCCGGAGCGCCTGCGGCTAGCGCGGCCGGTTGGCGTCCTGTAGGTAGAGGAGCTCCAGGATGGACCGGGCGGCCTCGAACCAGCGGTCCAGCCAGCCGGCGGTCGGGATGCTCCCCTTCGGCGGCAGTTCCAGCAGCAGGCCGCGGAGCAGCGGGTGGTCGGCGATCAACGCCTCGGGCTCGGCGTTGGCCCACTGCGCCGGGAAGACCGGCTCCGGCCGCTCGGCCGCGGCGCCGGTGGTGAGGTCCGCCGGCAGGCCCTGGCGGACGACCCGATCCGGCTCGCGCTCGGCCGGCGCCTCGATCGTCAGGGCCGCCTCGCGGCGGGTCTTGCGGTACGGCCCGGTGAAGCGCTCCTGCGTCGCCGAACCGTTTCCGAGGTTGTCGGGCATGGTCATTCGTCTGTCGCCTGCCTGCTCGTTCGGATTAACCCGCTCGGCGGGTTGACCTGGCATTTGCCGTGTCTTCTGGTACAACGACCCGGCCGGGCGACAGCGACGGTCCAAGCGTTTCGTCGAAACAAACCAGGCGCCCTCCGAGGTCGGAGGACGCCTGGCCGCGATCTGTCCTACAGGTCGAACTCGCCGTCCTTGGCGCCACCGACGAACGCGTCCCACTCGTCGATGGTGAACAGCAGCGCCGGCCCGGTCGGGTTCTTCGAGTCCCGCACGGCAACGGCTCCGGGCACGAAGGCGACCTCGACGCAGTTGTCGCAGTTGGGCCCGCTACGCGTGCTCTTCTGCCAGACCGCGCCGGTCAGGTCGACGTGAAAACCCTTGGTCTCGCCTTCCACAGTGGCTCCTTAGCTAGCTTCGCGATGTATGCGACCGACTCTTCGGGGCGGAGAGCGGCCGCACGGATGTGGTCGAAGATGAAGACGTACTTCCGCAACTCGTCGCTCTTCTCGATGAAGAGGCCCCCGGTGGCGTTTTCCGCGTAGACCACTTCAGGGTCACTCGGCTCGGGGAACTCCAGAATGGCGAAGGTGCCGTCCATGCCGGCGTGAGCACCTGCCTCGAAGGGCAGGATCTGCAAGGTCACATTTGGGTACTCTGCCGCCTTCACAAGCCTTTCCAGTTGGGCCCGCATGACGGCATCACCGCCTACAGGCCGGCTCACCACAGCTTCATCCAGAACGAACCAGAGGTCGATCGGGTCGTCCTCGTTCAATAACGACTGACGCGCGCGACGGACACTCACCCGACGGTCTACATCTTCTGTGGTGAAATCGGGTCGAGCGGCGCGGATCATCGCCTTGGCATAGTCCTCGGTCTGCAACAGCCCGGGCACTGCCTGCTGCTCGTAGGCGCGGATGGAATGCGCCGCGGCCTCGAGGCCGACATAGGCGCCGGCGAGCACCGCACCGTACGGATGCCACCAGCCTTTCTGGCGCGCCTCACGGGCGATCTGGACGAGCTCTTCGCACTCCGGGCCGGTGATGTCATAGATGGCGAGCATGTCGCGGACGTCGCGCGGGGTCGCCGAGGTGTGGCCGGTTTCGATGCGGGAGATCTTCGACGCGGAGCATTCGAGCCGCTCAGCGACGCCGTCGATGGTCACGCCGGCCGCCTCTCGGCGGCGGCGTAGCTCGGCGCCCAGCCGCCGGCGGCGGATGGTCGGGCTCCGGCGTTCGGTCACCGGGTCACCTCCGGACAGGTGCGGATTACGTTAGCGTCCGCACCCGCCACGGGAACACCCATATCGGACTTTTGCGGCGAGTTACGCAATTGCGACGGTCGCTGAGTGATGCGGCTTCAGTCTGACGCGCTTAACGGCCGGACATCAAGGACCATAGCGGCCACATGATGCGGCGAAAGCACTACCAAAGTGCAACTTGCATTGATCATGTTGTTGGTGCACTCTGTGCGTATGCCACGGGTTACTCAGCGTTTCTGAAAGATCAGTTCTCCCCGACCGTTCTTTCCCTGAGTCGCTTCGATCGACGGGCTTCGGAACAGGAGTAGATCGTGCTTCCTCGCTCCGGTGACGTGCTGCACGTGACGCGCGCGGCGAGCGTCCAGTTCATCGACCCTCTTCTCTTCCGCGTCATCCGCGTACACGACTGGCCGACCTATGACGGTTGGGTCTGGCTCGACGGATACGAGTTGAACGCGGCGGGCGACGCGGTCGAGCGGCGCTCCATCTTCGTCCAGGTCAACGGCCTGCGGCAGTTGCGCTCCCCCAACGACCTACGCGCGGCGCCGCGCCGCGTCGGCGTGCCGGCCCTGCCGGTGGCGGTCCGCTGACCGTTTGCCGATCGCGGCATGCGCGGGGCTTCGCGGCTCTAGACTCGACATACCCACCGAAAAGTTCTTCCCGGGCGTGACCAGGACCCCTATTCCTGGGGGTCACCCATGGTCAAGCCACCGGCGCGACCGCTGATCCGCTGTGCCCCGGTGTGTCTCGCGGCCGCGTTGTTCGTCGGCGGCGTCGCGTTGCCGGGCGTCGCTCTACCCGGCGTGGCACTCGCTGCCAGCCGGGCCGCGGCGCCCGACGGGTTGCCGCCGTTCCCGGTCCCGCGGGTCGCCCTGCCCAGGGTGGAGAGTCTGCTGCCGCCGCTAGCGCCGGTGCCGCCGTCGGCCGCGTGGCGCTACCTGGATCCGCTCTTGCCGGCCGGTGAGCTGGTCGGACGGCAGCCGTTCGACCCCGACGACGGCTGGTTCGCACCGGAGGAGCCGTCGCGGCCGGAGCCCGAGGAGCCACCAGACGAGCCGGATGCCGAGGCGCCTGACGAGGAGGTGCCCGACGTCGCGCCGCCCGTGCCGCCGGCGCAGCCGATGCCGGCACCGTCGGCCGCTCCGGCCCGCCCACCGGCGGCGCCGCCGGCAGCGACCACCGCGCCGCAGCCCCGGCCGGCCTCGCCGACGCCGCGCCATCGGCGGTCGGCCACGCCGTCGCCGGCCGACACGCGCGGTCTGGACGAGTTGTTCCCGGACCGCCCGTCGACGGCGACCGAGCCGGGTGCGGACGGGAACCACGACACCACCGCGGGCGCCGAACCGGCCGGGTACGGCCGCCCGCTGATCTACTCCGGCATTGCCGGACTGCTGGTCTCGGCGCTCGGTATCGCCTTCGTCCTCAACCGCCGCCGCGGCTGGTAAGGCCCCGGCGTCTGGGTTCGAGACCATCGCTGCCGGCCTTGCCGGCGAACCGTCATCGCGGCGGGGCGCTGGCCGCGCGACTCTGGTCGTGTCGTTACGGACCCGGCGGAATGCTCGGGGACGATGTCGGCGACGGGGTCGCGGTCGGCGACGGAGTGGGCGTCGGTGCCGGGCCGAGCGAGATGTCGACGGTGACGGTCGACCCCGAGTCCACCCGCTCGCCCGGCCCCGGGTCGGAGCCGACCACGGTGCCGGCGGGGCGATCGGAGTCCACGTAGTTCAGCCGGGCCGACAAGCCGGCCGAGGAGAGCCGCTGGCGCGCCTCGTCGACGGTCAACCCCTCGAGGATCGGCACCACGACCTGAGCCGCCGTCGTAGGCGTCGGTGACGGCGAACTCGACGTCGGCGCCGCGCTGGTCGGCGCGGCCGTCGTCGCCACCGGGGTCGTCGGGCTCGGCTCCGGGGCGGGTCCGTCGTCACCGCGCAGGATCAGCCAGAGTCCGAAGGCGAGCACGCCGAGCAGCACGAGGGCGATGAGCCCGATCAGGATCGGCATCCACCACCGGCGACCGTCGTCCGGCGGCCCCGGCTGCCAGCCACCGGGCGGGCCGTCGTCGGGCGGCTCACCAGGCCCGCCGGGCTGCGGAATGCCGGCCCGGCCCTCCCAGGCTCCGTCACCGGCCGGGGTCGCGTTCCGCAGTCCCTGCTGCTGGATCCGCGTGGTGCGATCGTCCGGTGGCAGCCTGCGGTCCGCGGCAGAGATTTGGGTGGTGCGGTCGTCGTCCGGCGGCGCGACGCGGGCGGTGCGCTCGGGATCGTCGGGCAACGCCTGCGTAGCGGCGGCAGCGTCCACGTCGCCACGCGACGGCACGGCCTGCGTACGCTCGGAATCGGTCTCGTCCCCCGCGCCCGCACCGTCGTCATCGTCGTCATCGTCGCGGATCGGGTCGAACGGTGCCGTGTGGTCCAGGGGTTGGGTTGACGCCGCGGCCTGGTCGTCGCCCGAGGTGCGAGGCGTGGCCGCGTCCTCGTCCTCGTCGTCGCGGATCGGGTCGAATGGTGCCGTCTGGTCGAGCGGCTGATCCGAGTCGTCCGAACTGGCACCGCGCCTCGTGCGCGGGTCCTCGGGCTGGTCGGCCATCCACGATCCCTTCGACACCAGGTAGCTCGCTGTGCGTGGCCGCCGCGGCGGCAACGGCACCGACCCTAGCTTGCTCGGCTGGACCGCGCTCCACGCCCGCCCACCGGTACGCACGCCAAGGCTCGCCCGCGTCGCACCCGGACGCTACGCTGCCCGGCATGGCCGTACGAGGCTGGGGAGGATCGATCGCCGCGGCGATCGGCGTTGCCGCCTGCGCCGGCGCCGCGCAGTTGGGTCTCGGCTACGGCCTGGGCATCATCACCTGGCTGCCGGCGTCCGACCGGGCCGGCGAAGCGGCCTGGGCGGCGAGCCTGTCCTGGGCCGCCTGGATCGCGGCCACGTCGACGGTCGCCGGCGCGATCGGCGCCCAACGGCTCGCCGAGCCCGCGGAGACCGGCGGCGACCCACCGGCCGCCGCGTTCCTCGGCCGGCTCTCACTGGTGCTCGCCGCCGCCGTCGGCGCGCTGGTCACGGTCGCGCTGGTCGCGGTGCCCGCCCGCGCCGCCGTACGCGCCGACACGTTCTCGCCACAGACCATCGCCGCCGGCTACGCGGTGATCGGCGTGCTGATCGGCCTGGTCTTCGCGCTCTGGTCGCTGTCGTCCCGCCCCGCGGCAAGCAACATCATCGGCACGATCGGCTGGCTCTGGCTCCTATCCGTGATCTCGGTGACCGAGGGCGTGATCTCGGGCGGTGACCAGCCGCCGGCACAACTCGGCGTCTGGCAGATCACCAGCGGCAGCGAGGCCTTCTGGTTCCGGGACTATCTTTACTGGCCGGGCGCGGCCGTCGCCCTGGGCGCGGCGTTCGTGATCGGCGCACTGGTGGCCCGCGGCCCGGCCCGCGACCCACTCCACCGCGTCGGCGCCGCCATCTCGGGCATCGCGGGCCCACTGATCGTGGCGACCGCCTACTTCCTGGCGGCGCCCAGGCTCTCGGGCATCCGCCCGGAGCAGGTCTCGGCCCATCTGCTCGCGCCCTACGCGGTGCTCGCGGGTCTCGCCGGTTCGATGCTGGTCACCACGCTCGCGCAGCGGGCCGACCGTCCCCGGGCAACGGTGCCGACCCAGCGGCACGACGAAGACGCGCACCCGGGCTACGCCTACAACTTCGCCGGCCGCGCGGACGCGGACACCAGGACCACGACCGCGGACGTCAATGCCACGACGGCCGACGCCAGGGCCGCGAGCGCAGACGCCAGGGCTACGAAGGCGGACGTCAAGGACGCCAACGCCGACCCTTGGGCCAGGACCACAGACGCGAGGGCGACGACCACCGGAGGTGTAGGCGGAACAAGCGCCACCGACGGCGGCGACCGCGACGACAAGGCCGCCCGAGCGGCGGCCACTCCACTGTGGCCGGAGGGCACCGCGCCCGGCGAGACGCCGCCAGAGCCGAAGCCGGAACGCAAACGCCGCTTCGGCCGCAAGACCGAAAGCTAGGCCCAACGCCGGATCAGCGCGGGCCGGCGGCGCGCGGTGCCACCCGGAGCAGTTCGAGCTCGGCCTGGAAGTCGAGTCGTTGCGAACCACGGCTACATCCAGGCGATTTCTGGCACGTCGCCAGCCGCTGGCTGAGCCAGTGGGTGTTTGGCGCCGGCGTGGTCGGCGAGCTGCGCGTGGACGTCGCTGTCCTGCCAGCCGCGTTGCGGTTGTGCGCCGGACGCCACACCCGCCGGCTCCGCGGGCCGGGATCATCCGGCGCGTGGAACTAGTCCACCGGCCAGGTGTGGACCGGGTCGTTCGTGCGTTGCAGCTCTCCGTAGCGGGTGAGCATGTGGTGCAGCGCCGTTGTGCGGTCCAGGCCGCGTTTGCGTTCTGCCGCGTGGACCATCGCCGTTTGCCAAGCCGCGCCGTTCTGGCCCGTGCGGCAGCGCTCCGCGATGATGGACAACAAGTGGTCGCGGTGGCGTGGGTCGACGCCGAAGCGGTCGAGGCCGGCCGCCGCGCGGGGCAGCAGCACATCCGGCACCAGGTCGGCGATCCGCACCTCGCCATGTCGCGGCCAGTAGACCCGGGCGTCCAGGCCCCGCCGGGCCGCGGCGTGGAAGTTCTCCTCGGCCTTCGTGAACGGCAGCTGACTCCAAATCGGACGGTCGGCCTCAGCCAGATCGCGTACGAGTCCGAAGTAGAACGCCGCGTTCGCCAGCATGTCGACCACCGTCGGGCCGGCCGGGAGCACCCGGTTCTCGACGCGCAGGTGCGGCCGCCCGTTGGTGATGTCGTACACCGGGCGGTTCCACCGATAGACCGTGCCGTTGTGCAGGCGGAGCTCGCCCAACCGTGGCACACCGCCGTTGTGCAGCACCTCCACCGGATCCTCGTCGTCGGTGATCGGCAGCAACGGCGGGAAATAGCGGACGTTCTCCTCGAACAGGTCGAATATCGAGGTGATCCATCGCTCGCCGAACCACACCCGCGGGCGTACCCCTTGTGATTTCAGCTCGTCCGGACGGGTGTCGGTCGCCTGCTCGAACAGCGCGATCCGCGTCTCGGCCCACAACTGTTTGCCGTAAAGGAAAGGCGAGTTGGCGCCGATGCCGACCTGGATGCCGGCGATGGACTGCGCGGCGTTCCAGTAGTCGGCGAACGTGTCGGGCGCGACCTGCAGGTGGAACTGCACGCTGGTGCAGGCCGACTCCGGCGCGATCGAGTCGGTGAACGTCTGCAACCGTTCCACGCCGCGGATGTCGAGCCCGATATCCTCACCGCGCGCCGAGACGATCTGCTCGTTGAGCGCCCAGTAGCGCTCGTTGCTGGAGAGGTTGCCGAGCACCAGATGCCGCGGGGTGAGCGTGGGCAGGATGCCGATCAGCACTATGGTCGCGTCGGCCTTGTTGGCCCGGTCTTCCGCGCGCCCGATGCTGGCCTGGATGTCGTGCTGGTAGTCGGCGAAACCGTCGCCCTCGATCAGCCGCGGCCGGGCGTTCAGCTCGAGGTTGAACTGCCCCAACTCGGTCTGGAACGTCGGATCCGCAAGGTTGGCCAGGATTTCCGCGTTGCGCATGGCTGGCTCGGCGTCTTTGTCGACCAGGTTGAGCTCGATCTCCAGGCCGGTGGTCGGCCGCTCGGCGTCGAACTCGAAGTCGTCGAGCATCAGCGCGAAGACATCAAGACATCGCCGGACTTTCTGCCGATACCGGACGCGATCCTCGCGGGAGAAACCAACCGGCGACACATCCTTGCCCATGTGTGCCCTCCCCGGCGCACGGCCCCGTATGACTGGCGAGTGGACCCTTCACGGTAGGAGGCCCGAGTGCGCTCGGCCAGGGACAAACCAGATACTTATCACCCTTTGTAAGCGGATCAAAGCGTTCAGTCCACCATACGCCAAGGCCCCGGCGGCTGTGATCAGCTGCCGGGGCCTCGGGAATGTGCTGTGGCTAACCCGGATCGGGCCTGCCGGAAGGCGCTCAGGCCTGGCGTACGGCCTCGCCCTCGAGCTCGATGCGCACCTTCTTGCCGACCAGCACGCCACCCGTCTCCAGGTTGACGTTCCAGGTCAGGCCGAACTCCTCGCGCTCGATCTCGGTGCTGGCCGAAAAGCCGAAGATGTCCATGCCGTACGGGTTGCGGCCGGCGCCCTCGAACTCGACCTTCAGCTCGACCTTGCGGGTCACGCCGCGGATGGTCAGCTCGCCGGGGAGCACGAACTCCGCGCCGTTGACCTCCTTGACGCCACCGAGGCTCTGGAACTCGATGGTCTCGAACTCCTCGGTCTTGAGGAAGTCGGGGCTGCGGAGGTGGTTGTCACGGTCCGCGACACCCGTGGTGATGCTGGCGGCCTTGATGGTGGCGCTGACGGAGGACTCCAACGGGTCCTCGGCGACCGTGATGGTGGCCGTCGCCTCCTCGAAGTGACCGCGGACCTTGGCGACCATCATGTGCCGCGCGACGAAACCGACCAGCTTGTGCGCCGGGTCCATCTCGTAGGTGCCGGCGGTCGGGATGGTCAGGCCGTTCCAGACCCGGGTGTTGTTGGTGGCGGTGTCGGTCATTGGAGCTAGCTCTTTTGGGAGGGAGGGTGTGTCTCGGACTCAGTTGCGTCAGCAACTATACCGCCAACAATATTCCGCGCGTCAACCACTGCTACACTTTCGGTGTGGCTGAGCTGCATGAAGATCCCCGCATCACCGCTGTCGGGCTGCTCGCCGAGACCTTCACCGGGCTCTCGGCGCGCTTCGCCGCGCAGTTGGCCTGGCACAACCTGTCAGCAGTGGAGTTCGAGGTGCTCATGCGGCTGGTCAGGTCGCCGGAGCACGAGTTGCGGATGACCGATCTCGCGGCGCAGACGTCCCTTTCCACCAGCGGCGTCACCCGGGTGGTCGACCGGATGGAGCGCGACGGCCTGCTCCGGCGTCGAGCTTGCCCGACGGACCGACGCAGTAGCTATGCCGGTGTGACGAGCGCCGGTGTGGCCCGGCTCACCGAGACCCTGCCGGGCCACCTGGAGCTGATCGAGCAGTGGTTCACGAGCCAGCTCGAGCCGGCGGAGCTCGACCAGTTCCTCGACTACCTCCGCCGGATCCGGGACGCGGTCAACCCCTGCGCCACCGCGGGCGCGGATGGTGCTCCGGACGAGGACCGCGCGGAGCCGGTCAGCGCCTGACGTTTCTGCCGGTTTGGCCTCGACGGCGCTACCGGCAGAAAGACCGGCAGAACCGTGGGTCTCATGCCGCTGAAAGCCGCATTTGGGACGGCGGGCTCACGACCCCCGATACGGTACTCAGGAACCACGGTTCACAGGGGCAACAAAGCGCAAGCGCCACGGGGGCGCGGCGCGGACATTTCCGAAGGTCCGTCGGGGGGCGGGCTCGTCCGCGTCGAGCGGGGGTGGAAGGCAGCCGGTGCTGACTGATTGGGAGGGCAGTCAGCGCCGGCTGTCTTCATGTCCGCGCTAACTGCGCACATGGGCCCTCAGGTCCGCTTGCCTGTCGGCCGTCAGTCTCGGCCATCACGCCACCGCCGTCGGGCCGGGTCATCACGCCCGGCCAGCATTTCGGCCACCGCGTTAGACCTTCACAACTGAACCGTCAGCCGCGGCCTTCGTGACCGTCAGCCGCGGCCTTCGTGTTCGGCTCGCGCCCGCTCAGACGGCAACAACGTGATGCCGCCCTCCTTGCAGACCCCCTCCAACCGGCCCAGCACCGACGCCCGGGTCGTCGAATCCTCGGTCACCGACGCCAGCCCCACCAAGGCCTCCGCGACATCCCGCAAATCCCGCCCCCCGGCATAGGACTGCACCGCCACCCCGAACCACTCCGCCGCCAAAACGCGGTCGCCGCGACGGGCCGCCAGCGTGGCCTCGATCATCGCGCTCGGCCCCTGGACGTCGCTCGCCGGCGCCTCGCCCACCCCCGGGTCGCCCACCGCCGCCACCGAACGCAGTTGGGCCAGCACCGGGAACGCCTCGTTGGGCCGCTCGCCCAGGGCCAGCGCCAGACCGATCGTGCCCAGCACCCGCGCCCGGTGGCCCGGGTCGCCCAGCCGCTCCAGGGCCGAGATCGCCCGCCGGCCCATCTTCACCGCTTCCTCGTAGCGGCCGTCCAGCCGGTTGACCTCCGCCACGTTTGCCACCGCCAACGCGCGTAGCCGGTCGTCGCCGCACTGTGCCGCCAGCCGGTCGACCGCCGCCATCCGGCGCCGGGCCGCGGCCAGGTCGCCGGCCCGGATCTCGTGCCACGCCAGGTTGCTCTGCGCGACCGCCATGTCGCGGGTGCGACCCGTCCGCGTCGCCAGCGAGAGCGCGGCCGCACCGTGCCGGCGTGCCTCGTCGTACCCCCCGGTCGACATCCACAGCCCCGAGAGCTGGTTGCGGGCCGCGAGTTCGCCGGAAACGTCGCCCTGCGAGCGGAACGTCGCCAGCGCCGACTCGGCCGCCGGCAGCTCGCTCGCGGCCGCGCTGTGCTCGGCGGCCAGTTGCGCCACCCCGAGCTGGGCCCAGGCCCGCAGGACGGGGTCGGCGTCGGCGGTACGCGGGTCGTCGAGCAGTCGGCGCAGCCACTGCCGGCCCGCCGCGTCCCGCCCGCGGAACCGCCACCAGCGCGGCAGGTTCGCCGCCAGCAGCAGCGCCGTGTGCGGGTCGTCGATCGCCGAGTGAGCCAAAGCGCCCCACAGGTCGCTGCTCACCTCGTCGAGCCGGGCGACCGCACCGGGCAGCGTGCCCCCGGCCAGCTCCGGCGCCACCCGGGCGGCGAACCGGGCCATCACCATCGCGTGCCGCCGCCGCACCGCGGCCAGCTCGCCCTCGGCCGCCGCCTGCTCCTCGGCGTAGTCCCGGACCACGTCGAGCAGCCGGAACCGCATCGAGCCGGACCCGCGCATGCCGAGCAGGCCGAGCGCGACGAGCCGGTCCAGCAACGGCACCGGGTCGCCGTCGAGCGGGCCGCCGGGCGCCGCCGTGTCGGCCAGCATCGCCTCGCCCAGCTCCACGGACCAGCGGTTGCGGAACGGCGACAGGCGACGCACAGCCACCTGCTCCTCGGGCTCGAGCAGCCGGTAGCTGGCCGCGACCGCGTCCCGCAAACTGACCGCGGCCGCCTCGTGGGCGCTGCCGGCCAGGTCGAGCAGGCGATGCCCGTACCTGTCGAGGATCTGGTTCATGTCCAGGACCCGGCCGCGGGCGGCGGCGAGCTCGATGGCCAGCGGCAGCCCACCGAGGCGGCGGACCAGGCGCACCAGCGCGCCTACCTCGCCGGGCTCGAGCGGGTCGCGGCGGACGCGGCGCAACCGCTCGAGGAAGAGCGCGATCGCCGGGAACTTCGACACCGCGGACAGGTCGAGGTCGTCGGTCGGCGGCACTTCCAGTGGGACGACCGGCCAGACGCGCTCGCCGGGCAGGCCCACGGGATGCCGGCCGGTGGCGAGGATGCGCAGCGACGGTGCGACGCCACCGAGCCGGTGCAACGCCTCGGCGACGGCGCCGGGCGCGCGCTCGACCGCGTCGACCAGCAGCAGGCTGGGCGCGCCGGCGAGGCGGCCGGCCAGGTCGTCGGCCCGGGCCACACCGAGGACGGTCGCGGCGGCGGTCAACACGTCGCTCTCGGTCGAACCCTCACTGATCACGATGCCGGCCACGCCGCCCGGGTGCCGTTCCTTGACGCGCTCGATGACGGCCAGCGCGACGCTGGTCTTGCCGACGCCGGCGAGGCCGACCAGCGTGACCAGGCGACCGTCGCCGCGCAGCAGCGTCAGCGCCACCTCGGCGACGTCGAGGTCGCGCCCGACCAGCGGGCCGGGCGGCGGCAGCCCGCGACCACGACTGGCCGCGACCGACGCCGGGGTCAGCGGTGTCATCGCCGGCACCGCCGGACGCTCCTCGGCGGGCGTCGGCGTGCCCCGCGCGACGGCGAGGAACTCGGCGCGCGCCTCCGCGCTGAGCTGCAACGCCTCGGCGAGGAGGTCCACAGTGGTGCGTTGCGGCCGGGACGCCCGGCCACGCTCGAGGTCACGTACGGTCCGGACGCCCACGCCGGCCCGGTGCGCGAGCTCGTTCTGGGTCAGCCCGGCCTCCCGGCGGCGGGCCTTGAGCAGGGCGTCGAAACCCTGGTCAGTGCCGTGATCCGCGGTCATGGGCAGGAAGGGTACGCAGCGTCGGGCCCGACCGGGACCTCAACGTCGCGTCACTGACCGGTGAACGCCAGATTCCCGACAGACCCTTAATACTTGCTAGGTCGAAATCGTTTCTTTTAGGGCCGGGACGCTGGCGGTGGCCTTCACGGGGGCCCCGCTCGCCGACCCGAACCAGCGCTGGTGCAGGCGGCGCAGCGGGCCGGGCGCCCACCAGTTCCACTCGCCGAGCAGGCTCATCAGCGCCGGGAGCAGCAGCCCGCGGACGACGGTCACGTCGAGGACGACCGCGACCACCATGCCGAACCCGACTTCCTTGACCGCGGTCAGCCCGCCGAGCAGGAAGCCGAGGAAGACGACCGAGATGGACAGTGCGGCGGTCGTGACGACCGGACCGGTGCGGGTGATGCCCGCGAGCACCGCGCGGTCGCTCGCGGCGGCGTCGTACTCGGGCCGCCGGTTGCGCCGCCGCCTGTCCCATTCCTCCTTGATTCGGGCCAGCAGGAAGACCTCGTAGTCCATCGACAGCCCGAAGATGAAGACGAAGAGCAGCACCGGCGTGGTGACGTCGATGGCGCCCCAGGAGTCGAAGCCGAGCAGCACGTCGCCGAAGCCCCACTGGAACACGACGACCAGCACGCCGAGGGTGCCGAGCAGGGTCAGCGCGTTCATCAGCAGGGCCTTGACCGGGATGACGAGCGAGCCGGTGAGCACGAACAGCAGGATCGCGGTGACGAGGAACAGCACGATCACGGCGAACGGCAGGCGGCTCGCGACGGACTCCTGGTAGTCGACGAGTTCGGCGGCCGGCCCGCCCACCAGCAGCGGCACGGGCGTGTTCAGGGCGCGGATCTGGCGTACGAGGTCGCGCGAGGTCTGGTCGCCGGTCGCACCGGCGGGCGTGACATCGACGATCGCGGCAGCCCCGGTGACGTCGGGCCGCGGCTGCATGAGCACCACGCCGGGCATGGTGTTGAGCTGGTTGAGCAGGTCACGCACGGCAGCGGTGGCGGGGTCGGCGTCGACGACCACGACCACGGGCTCGGCCCGGCCGACGTTGAAGTCCCGCTGCACCGTCTCGTGAACCTGGCGTGCTTCGGCGTCGGCCGGCAGCGCGCGGGCGTCCGAGTTGGCCAGGTTGGCGCCGAGCACGAACGGCAGCGAGAGCACGACGAGCCCGAGCGAGACGGCGATCGCGGTCGGGCCGGGCTTGCGCTGCGCCGTGGCGGCGAGCTTCGGCAGGAGTGCCTGCTTGGGCCGCGGGAGCCGGTCGAGCAGCGGGTGCCGCACGCCCTCGGCCGGCATCCGCCGGTGCGCCGTGGCCAGCAGTGCCGGCACGGCGGTGAGCCCGGCGAGCGTGGCGAGCACGACGACGACGGCGCCGCCGAGGGCCATACTGGCCAGCAGCGGCTCGGCGAACGCGAACAGCCCGAGCATGGCGGCGGCGACGGCCAGACCGGAGATCAGCACGGTCCGGCCGGCGGTGGCGGTGACCCGCGCCATCAGTTCCGCGACCCCGGCATCCTCGTCGGCGGCACGCTCTTCCCGGAACCGGGCGATCATCAGCAGCGCGTAGTCGACGGCCAGCCCGATGCCGAGCAACGTGACCACGTTGACGGTGAACTCGCCGACGTCGCCGAGGGCGGTGAGCAGCAGCAGCCCGAGCAAGGTGGCGGCGACGGACGCGAGGGCGGCGGCGAGCGGGATGAGCCCGGCGACGAACCCGCCGAGAATGAGCACGAGCACGACGAGCAGCACGGCGAGCGCGATGCTCTCACCGACGGCAGCGTCCCGGATGGCCTGGTCGGCGAACTCCCGCTCGGCCAGCTTCTCACCGCCGACGAGCACCTGCGGGGCATCGATCCGGTGCAGGGCGGCGGCGACCAGGTCCTCGGCCTGCTCACGCTGGGCGTCGGGCAGCCCCGGTCGCAGCTCGACCTCCACAAGGGAGCTGCGGTTGTCGGCACCGATCCGCCCACCGGGCGCGCTGTAGAGGTCGTCGACGGCCTTGACCCCGTCGATCCGCCGGATCTCGTTGGCGATCTTCTGCACGTTCTCGACCAGCGGCGGGTCGTAGATGTCCCGCTCCCGAATCACGGCGACGACCTTCTCGCCCTCGGGTTTGAGCTGCTGCACCCGCTGATCGGCACGCTGCGACTCGGCATCGGGCCGCAGGTTGTCGGTGGTCGCGAGCCGATCGAACACCTGCCCACCGAACGCCCCGCCGGCGATGACGAGCACGAGCCAGCCGGCCAGCACGGGCCACCGCCACCGAACCATCGCCCGACCGAGCGCAGCGAACATGGGCTTCCCCTCCCCGGGATGAGTACCGGGAGATGCAAGCACCTCTCACCACCCCGCGCCACCCGGCGTTCGGCCGTCCTTGACGTCGGATATCCGCGAAGCGCTCTCAGCAGGCGATCAAAATCCGGATCCGGGGTCCCGGGTCCGTCGTGGGCACGACCGTCGCTCCCGCCGGACACCGGGCCGGGCCCAAGGGGGCCCGTCCCTGCCAGGCCCGCGCCACACGGACAAAACGCGTCCACGACCCGCGCCGAAAAAGCCGATGCTCACCGCAGCGCGCTCCCACGCCCGACCGACCGCCGAGAATGGACGCACCGTGACCGTCCCCCCACGACCAGAGTGGGCGGTTCGCCGAGGTGGCGGTCGGGCTCGGTTTGCCGGTGCAGGCGGTGCAGGCGGTGCAGGCGGTGCAGGCGGTGCAGGCGGTGCCGTTCTACCAGCGAAGGGCGCGGCTACGGCTACTCCTGATCGCGGTCAACACCGCCTCCGCGTCATCGATCACGGCCAGCCACGGGTGCTGCGCTCCTGGATCCGGTTGAAAGACCCGGACGGGACGGCACCCATCGGCGAGCCACGACAGTCAGCTCCGGCCCGGCTCGCGCGCGGCCGCGGGTGGCGTCCAGCGGCGGCCGCGGCCACGACAGCAGCTCCCGGTCCGGCCACACGCCGACCGGGCAATCTCGTCAACGACGGCAGCGGCTGGACGCCACGGCCCGACCCGCCGCAGGCGCAGCCGCGACAGCAACCCCGAAGCTGCCGGCCGCGACAGCAGCTCCCAGACCTACCCCGTAGCGTCGGCAGGAGCGACCACCGCTTCCGAAGGCATTCCCCTGGCGGCTCGCGGAGTGCCGGCCGTGTCACCGGTGGCTGGCCGATATGCGGGCCTCAACGGTTCGGTCATCGTCGGGGCGACTGGTGCTGCGCGGTGCATGGCAGGCTGCGGCGTCACGAGGCGCGGTTGTCGAAAGGCCGTGACCCGCGGCGGAGGTGGCAGCTAAGCGGAGCGAGCGGTGTCCGGCGGGAGCGACGGTCGCGCCCCCGACGGACCCGGGACCGGCTTCTTAGGTATGGATCGTCCGATTGCTACGCGATGCCCAGATCGCGGGCGATGACCAGGCGTTGGATTTCCGACGTGCCCTCGCCGATTTCCAGGATCTTGGAGTCGCGCCAGAAGCGGGCTACCGGGAATTCGTTCATGAAGCCGTAGCCGCCGTGGATTTGGGTGGCTTCGCGGGCGTTGTCTACCGCGCTCTCGGTCGCGTAGAGCTTTGCGATCGCCGCCCGGCGTTTGAAGTCGCGGCCCGCGAGCATTTCGGCCGCTGCGTCGTGGTAGGCCAGGCGGGACAGGTGGGCGCGCTTCTCCATGTCGGCGATCTTGAATTGGATCGCCTGGAAGCCCGCGATCGGCTGGCCGAAGGCGTGGCGTTCCTGGGCGTAGCGCAGCGACTCGTCGACGCAGCCCTGCGACAGGCCGACCGCCAGCGCGGCGATGGCGATGCGGCCCTCGTCGAGGATGCGGAGGAACTGGGCGAAGCCTCGGCCGCGTTCGCCCAGCAGGTTTTCCGCCGGGACGCGGACGTCCTCGAAGCTCAGCTCGTGCGTGTCCGACGCGCACCAGCCGACCTTCGAGTAGCCCGGCGCGACCGTGAAGCCCGGCGTGCCCGACGGGACGATGATCGTGGAGAGTTCCTTGCCGCCGTCGGGGCGCGTGCCGGTCACCGCGGTCACCGTCACGAACGACGTGATGTCGGTGCCCGAGTTGGTGATGAAGGCCTTGGCGCCGTTGATCACCCACTCGTCGCCGTCGAGGACGGCGCGGGTCGCCGTGCCGCCGGCGTCGCTGCCGAAGCCCGGCTCCGTGAGGCCGAAGCCGGCGAGCGCCTCACCGCTCAGCAACGGCGGGAGCCAGCGGCGCTTCTGCTCCTCGGTGCCGAAGCGGTAGATCGGCATGGCGCCCAGCGAGACCGCGGCCTCCAGGGTGATCGCGACGCTCGAGTCGACGCGGGCGATCTCCTCCAGGGCCAGGCAGAGGGCGAAGTAGTCGCCGCCCATGCCGCCGTATTCCTCCGCGAAGGGCAGGCCGAACAGGCCCATCTTGCCCATCGCCGCGACGATGTCGTAGGGGAACGTGTGGTCGTCGTAGTGCTTGGCGATCACGGGTGCGACGACGTCGCGGGCGAACTCACGGACGCTCTCGCGCAGCGCTTCGTGCTCCTCGTTGAGCATGGCCGGCTCCTTGGCTCTAGACAGGGGTCACGCCGTGGCGACGGCGGGAGAAGTGGCGGTCCTTGCCGCGGGCCGCGGTGTAGCGGTCGATCAGCTCGGCGCGCAGGCGGTCCGGCGGCACGATCGCGTCGACCACGAGCTCGCTGGCCAGGTGGACGATGTCGATGTCGCGCTCGTAGGCCTCGCGGCGCTCGGCGACGAACGCGGAACGGGCCTCCTCGTCGTCGATCGCGGCGATCTTGTTGGCGTAGACCGCGTTGACGGCGGCCTCGGCACCCATCACCGCGATCTTCGCGGTGGGCAGCGCGATCGTGGCGTCGGGGACGAAGCCCGGGCCGGCCATCGCGTAGAGGCCGGCGCCGTAGGCCTTGCGCACGACCACACAGATCTTCGGCACCGTCGCCTCGCTGATCGCGGTGATCATCTTGGCGCCGTGCCGGATGATGCCCTGCTTCTCGACCGCGGTGCCGACCATGAAGCCGGGCACGTCGGCGAGGAAGAGCAGCGGGACATTGAAGGCGTCGCAGAGCTGGACGAACCGGGTCGCCTTGTCGGCGGAGTCGACGAACAGCACGCCGCCCTTGAACATCGAGTTGTTGGCCACCACGCCGACCACCTCGCCGTCGAGGCGGCCGAAGCCGATCGTCAGCTCCTTGGCCCAGAGCGCCTGGATCTCGAAGAACGAGCCTTCGTCGAGCACGCCCTTGGCGAACTTGCGCATGTCGAAGGCCTGGCGCTCGTTGGGCGGCACGATGCCGGCCAGGTCGACCGCCGGCGGCGCGACGGCCTCGACGGCCGGGGGCGCGAGCGTGTAGTTGGCCGGCAGGTAGGACAGGTAGCGGCGGACCGTGTCGAGCGCCTCGTCCTCGGTCTTGCAGAGGAAGTGGCCGACGCCGGACTCGCGGGTGTGCACGCCCGCGCCGCCCATCGCCTCCAGCGTGGTCTTCTCGCCGGTGACCATCTCGACCATGCGGTCGGACCCCAGATACATGCTGGCGTTGCCGTCGACCATCGCGACCACGTCGCAGAACGCCGGGATGTAGGCGCCGCCCGCCGCGGACGGGCCGAACAGGGCGCAGACCTGCGGGATCGAGCCGGAGGCGCGGACCTGGTTCCAGAAGATGTGCCCGGCACCGCGGCGGCCCGGGAACAGGTCGACCTGGTCGGTGATCCGCGCGCCGGCCGAGTCGACCAGGTAGACCATCGGCAGGCCGGACTGGTAGGCCCGCTCGATGATCCGGATGATCTTCTCGACGGTGCGGGCGCCCCAGGAGCCGGCCTTCACCGTCGAGTCGTTGGCCATCAGCGCGACCCGGCGGCCGTCGATGGTCGCCACGCCGGTGACCACGCCGTCGGCCGGCAGGCCCTCGGCCAGGGCGTTGGCGTAGAGCCCGTCCTCGACGAAGGAACCCTCGTCGACCAGGTGGGCGACCCGCTCGCGGGCGAACATCTTGCCCTTGGCGGCGTTGGCCGCGTGGTAGCGCTCCGCGCCACCGGCCCGGACGCGCTTGCCGAGCTGCTCGAGATCTTCGTCGTCGAGTGCCACAGCGACCCCTTCGCCAACGTTACTGAACGATCGTTAGGGTAACACCCCCGAATGATGAAGGGGCCCCCGCAGGTTGCGGGGGCCCCGGGTGGTGCTTGTTGCGAAGATCAGCCGTTGATGGCCGCAGCCCCGCCGGTGGCCGACGCGAACGCGCCACCGATGATGCCGATCGCGTTGCCCGCGACGTTGACCGGAACCTGGATCGGCACGACGACCTGGGTGCCGTTCAGGGCGCCGAAGTTGTTCGAGCTGACGATGTTGCCGGTCCGGTTGACCGCGACCGCGCCGCTGAAGCCGCCGTCGGCGCCCTTGGCCTTCTTGCCGTGCTTCTTGCCGTGGCGGTCGTCGTTGTAGTAGTCGTCACCCTCGGTCGCACCGGAGCGGGCGCCGGGGGCGTCCATCTTCGGGGCGGCCGGAGCGGCACCGCCGCCGGCGAGCTGGCCGACGACCGGGAGGCCGGAGACGGCGGGCAGCGAGCCGACCAGCGGCAGCGCCTCGTCACGGGCCGACTCGACCTCGGCGCTCTCGCCGTTGAACGCGATCGCGCCGCCGCCGCAGGAGGCGAACGCCCCACCGATCAGAGCGATCGCGTTGCCGCAAACGTTGATCGGGATCTGGATCGGGG
>NZ_BONE01000092.1 GCF_016862555.1 Asanoa siamensis
ACGCCAGGCTGGTGGCGAGTCCGGCGGCGGTCGCGTAGGGCTGGTTGGGTTGTGTGGGCGGCGGACGCCAGGCTGGTGGCGAGTCCGGCGGTGGTTGCGCAGGGCTGGTTGGGTTGTGTGGGCGGCGGACGCCAGGCTGGTGGCGAGTCCGGCGGCGGTCGCGTAGCGCCGGCTGGTTGTCTGGGCGACCGCCCCCAGCCCCGTAGCGAGCCCGGCAGCGGGTCGCGTGGCGCCGGAGGAGTTGCCCGGGCGACGGCCGCCAGGCCAATCGCAAGCCCGACGGCGTCACGCGACCCCCGCCGACCCCGTCAGACGCGGCGGGTGTTCGCGAAGACGATCCCGCCCGCGGCGGCCGCAATGCCCGCCACCACCAGAGCCACCTCGACGTCGAACGCGTCCACCAGCACACCGCCCACCGCTGCCCCCGTGGCGATCGCCACCTGGAACATCGCCGTGGCCAGGCTGCCCGCCGGCTCAAGGCGGTCCGGCTGGGCGCGGGCCGCCCAGGTCATCACCAGCGTCGGCAGGCCGCCGAAGGCGATGCCCCAGGCCGCGACCGCCAGCGCTACCGCTAGGTAGGAACCGGACAGCACCGCGAAGACCGTGACCGCCGCCCCGATCAGCAGCGGGGCACCGACCACGCCGGCCCGGAGGCGGCGGTCGGCTAGCGGGCCCGCCACCATCGTGCCGACGAATGCCGCCAGGCCGAAGACCGTGAGCAGGAGCGCCAGCGAGGACGACGTGATGTCCGGGACCCGTTCCGCGGCCGGGCGGACGTAGGTGAATGCCGCGAAGTGGCCGCCCGCCACCAGGAGGATCGCGGTCATGCCGACGATCATGGTGCGGTTGCGGGCCGTCTCCAGCAGGGCGCGCAGCGGCGCCGCGCCCGACGGCGGCACCGGCGGTAGCCAGGCCAGCAGCAGGCCGAGCGCGACCACTCCGACCCCGCCGGCCAGCCAGAAGACCGGGCGCCAACCCCAGGTCTCACCGAGGAACGTGCCCACCGGTACGGCCGTCACCGTCGCCAGCGAGACGCCCAGGTTGACCACCGTCATCGCGCGGCCCATGTGGTTCTGCGGGACCAGGCGGCCGACGACCGCGAGGGCCATGGCCCAGAAGCCCGCCAGGGCGACGCCGAGCAGCAGCCGGCCGACGAGCAGCAGCGGGTACCACGGTGCCACCGCGACCAGCACGTCCGACACCACCGCGAGGGCGACCAGGATGGCCAGCAGCCGGCGGCGGTCCAGGCGCGGTACGACGATCGCGATCGTCGGCGCCGTGATCGCCCCCATGATCGCCGTGGCCGTGACCGCCTGCCCGGCGACGCCCTCGGTGACGCCCATGTCGGCCGCGATCCCGGGCAGCAGGCTGGCGGGCAGGAACTCGCTGGTCACGAGCGCGAAGATGCCGAGACCGACGGCGCCGACGGCGAACCACGGCGACCGGGCCGGCCGCGCCGCGGCGCGGGACGCGGGCCCGCGAAGATCAGAGGTCAGAGTCACCCGACAAGCCTCGCCGCGGTTGATCAACCGTGCTTGATCGTGCGTCGCCGCTCTTTGACGATTCGTCCACGCCACACACCCGCCCAATGCCCGCGAGGGCCGGCAGCCCGTTGCGACACGATCAGGGAAGGGCGGTGGGCGGGCGGCGCCTCTGGCCGCGTCGCGGGCCGCGGGCGTCGCCTCGTGGTCGGGGCGGGCGGGGCCCCTCGCCGCGTCGCGGGCCGCGGGCGACGCCTCGTGGTCGGGGCGGGCGGTGCCCCTCGCCACGCCGTGGCCCCACAGGGCTCGGTCAGGGGTCTGGCTGGCGGGGCCGGCGTGCGGGATTCGGCGGTCGGTTGGGCAGGCGCGCGTCCTCGGTCCGTTGGTCCGGCTGAGTCGCGCGCGTTTCTCGGTCCGCTCGGCGACGTCAGCGCGTCAGTGCCCCCGACCCCCGCAAGACCGGGCCAACCAACCCGGACCTCGCCCCGCCGAACAACCAACGACGGCCCCTACGACCGGACCGACGAAAGGCGTTCGAGCAGAAAGCGGCGTTCCACCTCGTTGGATGTCAGCGCCAACGCCTCCTCGTACGCCATTGCGGCATCAACCCACCGCCCGGCCTGGCACAGGAAATCAGCCCGGGCCGCGCTGAGATACGGGTACGCGGCCAACGCCGGCGAGCACGACAGCGGCTCGAGAGCGGCCAACCCCGCCGACGGACCGTCGCGCATGCCGAGAGCCACCGCGCGGTTCAGTGCCACCACCGGTGACGGCCACCCAGCCAGCAGCAGGTCGTAGAGGCGCACCACCTCACCCCAGTCCGTGGCCGTCCACGACGGCGCCTCCGCGTGGACCGCCGCGATCGCCGCCTGCAGCGCGAACCGACCCGGCGCCGGCGACCGCCGCAGCGACGCCACCAGCAGCGCCACCCCCTGCGCGATCGCGTCGGCGTCCCACAGCGAGCGGTCCTGTTCGGACAGCAGCAACAACCGCCCGGCCCCATCCACCCGCGCCGCCGACCGCGCCGACACCAGCAGCATCAGCGCCAACTGGGCGCCGACATCCGGATCGCCCGGCATCAGCAGGTGCAGCAACCGCCCGAGGTCCAAGGCCCGGTCCAGCAGGTCGTGCCGCAGCAGATCGGGACCGTCCGGGGCCGAATGGCCGGTGGTGAAGATCAGCTGGACGACCTCCAGCACCACGCCGACCCGCGCGCCCAAATCCTCCGGGGCCGGGGAGCGGTACGGGATCCGGGCCGTCGCGATCTTCTTCTTCGCCCGCGTCAACCGGGCCGCCATCGTGGGCTCCGACACCAGGAACGCCCGGGCGACCTCCGCCGTCGACAGGCCGCACACCAGCCGCAGCGTCAGCGCCGCCTGCGCCTCCCGGGCCAGCGCCGGGTGGCAGCACGTGAAGATCAACCGCAGCCGGTCGTCGTCCAGGCCCGCGTCGACCCCCGGCGCGACCGCGGACGTCACCAGCAGCGGCAGCCGCTGCCGGAACGCCGCCCGCCGGCGCAGCTCGTCGCGGGCCAGGTTGCGGGCAACCTGCGTCAGCCACGCACCCGGCCGCGCCGGAACACCCGACGCCGGCCACACCGTGAGCGCCCGCTCGAACGCCGACTGCGCGCACTCCTCGGCGAGCGACAGGTCACCGCACTCCCGTACGGTCGTCGCCAGCACCTGAGCCCACTCGCGGCGGTGGGCCTGCGCCACCGCCGCGACGACGTCGTCGCTCATCCGTGGTCGACCACCGGGCGGATCTCGACCCCGCTGTGCCCGGCGCGGACCTCGGGCAGCATGCCCGCGAGCTTGACCACCTCGTCGAGGTCGCCGGCCTCCAGCAGGTAGAACCCGCCCAGCCCCTCCTTGGTCTCCAGGAACGGCCCGTCGGTCAGCAGCAGCTCGCCGTCGACCCGCGCCCGCAGCGTCGTCGCGACCGACGGCGACTCGAGCTCCTCGCCGCCGCGCAGGCGCGGACCCGCGGCCGCCCGGAAGTCGGCGTGCGCGGCCTCCAGCGCCTGTCGCTCCGCCGGTGTCAGCGTCTCCCAGGCCGCCGCGTCGCCGAAGATGAGCAGCATGTACTTCGCCATGTCCGTGCCTTCCGTCCGTGAGCCCCCCACGAGAGCCCGTTCATCGCACCGACGAACAACACGATGCCGGAATCGACAGCGGACCGGAAATGATTACGGCCGGGCCTCGTACACCAGGTTGAACGGGGTCTCGGCGACCCGGCGGAAGCGGGTGAAGCCGGCCTCGGTCGCGATCCGCCGGATGGCCGCCTCGCCGGCCTGCGCCCCCAGCGCGTACCCGCCGTCCTGCGACAGCGCGTTCGGCACGCAGAGGAACGTGGAGAACCCGTAGTAGACCCGGCCGACCGGGTTGAGGTTCTCGGCCACCGTGTCACCGGCCCGCGGCTCGACGATCATCCAGGTGCCGTCGGTGGCGAGCTTGCCCCGGACGTGCCGGGCGGCGCCCAGCGGGTCGCCCATGTCGTGGATCGCGTCGAACGTCGTGACCAGGTCGTACGGCCCGCCGCCGAAGGTCTGCGCCGACGCGACCTCGAACGATGTCCGCTCGCCGACCCCGGCGTCCGCGGCCCGCTTGTGCGCCTGCGCGATCGACCCGTCGTGGTAGTCGGAGCCCGCGAACCGGGACGCCGGGAACGCCGAGGCCATCAGCACGGTCGACGCGCCGTGCCCGCAGCCGATGTCGGCCACGCTGGCACCGGCCCGCAGCTTGTCCGCGACGCCGTCGAGCGCCGGCAGCCAGGCGGCGGTCAGGTTCGCCAGGTATCCGGGGCGGAAGAACCGCTCGCACCCCTCGAACACCGCCGCGTCGTGCTCGTGCCAGCCGACGCCGTCGCCGCTGCGCATCGCCGCCGTGATCCGCGGCTCGGAACGCAGCGCGCCGAGCGCGAGTTGGAACGCACCCGGAACGAAGACCGGCCCCTGCGGGTCGGTGAGCGCGAACGCCTGCTCCTCGGTCAGCGAGTACGCGCCCGTCGCCGCGTCGTACTCGACGTATCCGCCGGCCGCCTGCCCGCGCAGCCACTCGTCGACGTAGCGCGCGTCGGCACCCACCGCCGACGCCAGCTCGACCGGCGTGTGCGGCCCACCGGCCAGCGCCCGGTAGAGGCCCAGCCGTTCACCGACGACGACGTTGCCCGCGGCCATCGTCGCGCCGAGGTCCCCGACGAACCGGCCGAGGAACTCCATCAACCGGTCGTTGTCCACTGCCATTTTTCTCTCCCTCTCGAAAAGGTCTGACCTTTTCCAGCCTCGGCGCGCACGTTGCAGGTTCCTTGCAACGGCGTTGCAATGCCGCCGGGCAGGCTGAGCACCATGCGGGCACGGGAACCGGACATCGAGGGACACGTCAAACACGCCGGCGTACGGATCGGGTACGAATTGTTCGAGCCGCCGGAGCCGGGGGCGCCGACCGTCGCGCTGCTGCCGGCCTGGTCGATCGTCCACGCCCGGCACTGGAAGGCGCAGGTGCCGTACCTGGCCCGCGAGTTCCGGGTGGTCACGATCGACCCGCCGGGCAACGGCCGCTCCGACCAACCGCTCGACCCGGCGGCGTACGGCGACGACGCGCACGTGGGCTACCTGCTGGCCGTGCTCGACGCGGTCGAGGCCGAGCGGGCCGTCGTGGCCGGGGTGAGCCGGGGCGCCTGGTGGGCCCTGGTCGCCGCCGCGCGCCACCCCGACCGGGTCATCGGCGCCGCCGCGATCGCGCCGTTCGTGCCGTTCCTCGACGACCCGCTGCCCGAGCGGCGGATCCAGGACTTCGACGCGGTGCGGGACGCGTACCACGGTTGGGAGAAATTCAACCGCCACTACTGGCTGCGCGACTACCGCGGCTTCGCCGAGTTCTTCTTCCGCACCGTGATCAGCGAGCCGCACTCGACCAAGCAGATCGAGGACGCCGTCGGGTGGGCGCTGCGGACCACGCCGGAGTCCCTGATCGCGGGGGAGGCCGCGCCGAAGTGCGTATGCGACCGGGCCGGCACGGAGGCCCTGCTCCGCAGCGTCGACCGTCCCGTGCTGGTCATCCGCGGCACCCGCGACATGTGCCGCTCGCAGGGCGAGATGGCCCAGGCGGCGCAGCTGACCCGGGCCCGCGACGTGCTCCTGGTCGGCGCCGGCCACCTTCCGCACACCCGCGAGCCGGTGCTGGTCAACCGCCTGCTGCGCGACTTCGTCCGCGACGTGACCCGGACGCCGCCGGCACCGGTGCGCTGGACCCGCCCGATCGACCGCCCGCGCAAGGTGCTCTACCTGTCGTCGCCGATCGGCCTCGGGCACGCCGAGCGGGACGCCGCGATCGTCGACGCGCTGCGCCGGCGGCGCCCGGGCGTCCAGGTCGACTGGCTGGTCCAGCACCCGGTCACCGAGGTGCTCACCCGGCGCGGCGAGCGGGTCCACCCCGCCTCCGCGCACCTCGTCACCGAGTCGGCGCACATCGAGAGCGAGGCGGGGGAGCACGACCTGCACGCGTTCCAGGCGATCCGGCGGATGGACGAGATCCTGGTCGCCAACTTCATGGTCTTCGCGGACCTGGTCGAGCGCGAGGACTACGACCTCTGGGTCGGCGACGAGGCCTGGGAGCTCGACCACTTCCTGCACGAGCATCCGGAGCTCAAGCGCAGCGCGTACGCGTGGCTGACCGATTTTGTCGGTTGGCTGCCGATGCCGTCGGGCGGGACGGGCGAGGCGGCACTGACCGCGGACTACAACGCGGAGATGGTGGAGCGGATCGCCCGGTTTCCCCGGCTGCGGGACCGCGCGATCTTCGTCGGCAACCCGGCGGACCTGGTCGACGACCCGCTCGGGCCGGGCCTGCCGAGCGTGCGGGACTGGACGCTCGGCCACTACGCGTTCTCGGGCTACGTCCGCGACTTCCCGCCGGTCGACGACGACGAGCGTGCCCGGTTGCGGGCCGAGTTGGGCTGGGCGCCCGGCGAGCCGGTCTGCGTGGCGACCGTGGGCGGCTCGGGTGTCGGCGGTGACCTGCTGCGGCGAGTGGTCGACGCGTTCCCGGCCGCCCGCCGCGCCGTGCCCGGGTTGCGGCTCGTCGTGGTCGCGGGCCCGCGCCTTGACCCGGCCCGCATCCCGGCGTGCGAAGGGCTGGAGGTGCACGGGTACGTGCATCGGCTGCACCGGTTGCTGGCCGCCTGCGACCTGGCCATCACCCACGGCGGCCTGACCACGACGATGACGCTCACGGCCCACCGCCGGCCGTTCCTCTACGTCCCGCTGCGCAACCACTTCGAGCAGAACCGGCACGTCCGCCACCGCCTCGACGCGTACGGCGCCGGTCGGCACGTGGCCTACGAGGAGACCGACGACCTGGCCGCGTTGATCGCGGCGGAGATCGGCCGCGAGGTCGACTACGAACCGGTGGAGACGGACGGCGCGGACCGCGCCGCGGCGCTGCTGGCCGAGCTGTTCTGACGGTCGGCCCGGAGTCGGGCCGCGCGGGCGGCCGCCAGGGGTGCGCGCCAGCCCGTGCGGTCGCCGGCGGACAGGAGGGGGTCCAGGACGGCGGCCGCGCGGGCCGGCTCACCGCGGGCCAGCCAGGCCCGGGCGACCGAGGTGTAGACGTCGGCGCCGTAGAGCCAGGCCGCGCCGGGCGGCGCGACGACCGCGCGCAGCAGGGAGTCGGCCTCGTCCAGCAGCGCCGGCGAACCGGTCGCCTCCGCCAGTGGGGCGAGACAACGCAGGCGGTACGCCAGCGTGCGGTGGGAGCCGCTGACCTCGAGGCCGCGCTCGAGGACGGGGACGGCCGCCGCCGGGTCGCCGTACTCGACCAGGGTCGTGCCGTGCAGCGCGGCCACCGCGGCGGCGAACCAGGCGTGGGAGTCCATCGTGGACGCCTGCCGGCCCAGCTCCAGCGCGTCCGCGCGGCGGCCGTCGAGGCGGGCGATCCAGCCGAGGTGGGCCAGGTACCAGGCGGCGTAGCCGCGGTCGCCGCTGCGGGCGTTGATCGTCATGGCCTCCTCGACGCAGGCCGCCGCGTCCGCCCAGCGGCCGGCCGCGAGGTGGGGGAACGCCGCCTCGAACCGGCACCACTGCAGGAGCCACAGGTCGCCGGCCCGGCGTACGAGCGGCTCGAGCTCGGCGAGCAGCGCGGACAGGTCGGCCACCTCGCCGAGATAGGCGTACGCGGTCTTGAGCCCGTCGTACGCGGCGGCCAGGGCCGGACCGCCCGCGCCCCGGGCGGCCTCGCGGGCCCGGCGGCCGTAGGAGAGGGCCTCGACGAACTGGAGCTGGTTGCTGCTCAGCACGGCCAGCCAGCCCAGCAGCCCCGCCTGGGCGCCGCGGTCGCCGAGCTGCTCGGCCAGGCCCAGCGCCGCCCGCATGTAGCCGATGCCCGTCTCGACCGGACGGCCCACACCGGACCAGGCCGGCCCGCCGAGCTGGCGCAGGGCGGCCATCTCGGCCCGGCGGTCGCCGGTGTCCCGGGCGAGCCGCAGCGCGACGGCGGCGTCGTCCAGCGCCTCGTCGAAGTGGAACCGGGTCTCCCGCACGCGGGCGCGCAGCAGCAGCGCGCTGGTCCGCAGCTCGGCGTCGCCGCACCGGTCGGCGGCCCCGATCGCGTTGCCCAGCAGGGCCTCCGCGTCCGAGGCCGCGTAGCGTCGGGCCGCGCGGCCGCCCGCCGCGAGCCAGGCCCGGCCCGCCCGGCGGTCGTCGCCGGCGGCCTGGGCGTGCCGGGCCACCGCCTCCGGGTTGTCGGCCAGCAGGTCCGCGGCCCGCAGATGGTGGGCGAGGCGGGTGGGCTCCGGCGTCGACTCGTAGAGCACCTCCTGGACGAGGTCGTTGGCGAACTCGTAGGCGCGGCCGGCCACGACCGTGAGCCGGGAGTCGAGGAGCCGCTCGCAGCGCAGCGTCGCCTCGGCGACGCCGATGCCGAGCAGGCCGGCGACCGCGGGCGGCGCGAACGACGCGCCGAGCACCGCGGCGGCCCGCAGCAGGTCCTCCGCTCCGGCCGCCCGGACCCGGGCGAGCACGCTCGCACGCAGTGACTCCGGCAGCCCGGTGTCGCCGGCGGCCAGCGCACGCAGCGTTTCCACGACGTAGAGCGTGTGCCCGCGGGTCCGCCGCGCGATCTCGGCGGCGTGCGCCGGGTGCCCGGCGGCCCGGGCGAGCCGTGACACGGCCGCGTCGTCCAGGGGCCCGAGCGGAACTGTCGCCGCGACCGCGTCCAGGGTGGACAATGCCTGCCGGCCCTCGGCGGCCCGCACGGTCGCGACGACCAGCAGTCGCGCGTCGCCCGCGTGCCGGGCCAGGTAGTGCAGAAGCTCCACAGTGGCCGTTCCGGCGTGCTGGAGGTCGTCGACCACGAGCAGCACCGGTCGCGGCCGGGCCAGGCGGCGGAGGAAGACGGTGACCGCCTCGTACGCGGCGCGCCGCTCGGCCTCCGGGCTCCCGTGCTCGACGGGCGGGGCGCCGAGGACGGCGGCGGCCGCCGGCACGAGGGCGGCGAGGGCACCCGCCCGGTCGCCGGCGGCGGCCCGGACCTGGTCGGCCGGCGTCACGCCGACCAGGTCCTCGACGGCCTCGACGACGGGCTGCAGGAAGAGGGACCGCTCGGCCGCGTAGCAGCGGACCGTGACCACGGTCCCGGACGTGCCCGCCGCCACCCGGGCCAACTCCTCGGCGAGCCGCGTCTTGCCGATGCCGGGCTCGCCGCTCACGAGCACCAACCGCGGCCGCCCGGCGGTCGCCTCCCGCCAGGCCTGGCCCAGCTGCCCGATCTCCCGGTCCCGCCCGACGAGCCCGAGTTCCGGTCCGGGCGCACCGACCTCGTCGACGGTGTCACTACGTTGAGCGCGGTCGGCGGACCGACCGCGGTCGAAGTCGGTCGATGATGTTCGGGCGGGGGCAGAGGTCGCGCCGCCGCGGAGGACCGCCAGGTGCAGGTCGCGGGTCGCGGCCGCCGGATCGACACCCAGTTCGTCGGCCAGCAGCGACCGCAGACGCCCGTACACCGACAGTGCCCGTGCCGGCTCCCCGAGTGCGTCATAGGCGCGCATCAGCGCGCGGGCCGCGTCCTCGTCGAACGGGTCCGCCTCGCTCGCCGCCGCGGCCGCGTCGCGGGCCCGGCCCGGCTCGCCCGCCGCCAGCGCCGCCGTCGCCACCGCCTGGCGGGCCCGGCGCAGCCGGGTCGCCTGCTCCGCGCGCACCGCCACCGCCCACTCCGCCACCGGCTCCGCGATCAGGGCCGGCGCCGCCGCCAGCACCCCCTCCGCCCACGACGCCGCCGCCAGCGCCGCGGCGGGAGCGGCCGGGAGCGAACGCTCGGCCTCCGCCACGCGCCGCGCCGCCTCGTGCAGGTCGACCACCACCGACGGGTGCAGCCGGTAGCCGCTGCGGCCGCCTTCGACCAGGTCGGCGCCGAGGGCCGCGCGGACCCGGCTGACCAGCGTCGCCACGTTGTCCGCCGGGCGGCGGGGTGGGGCGCCCGGCCAGAGCGCCTCGACGATCCGGTCGACCGTGACCACCCGGCCCGCGGCGGCGAGCAGCGCCAGCAGCGTGCGGGCCTTGCGGCTGCCGACCGCGGCGTCGGGCACCACCCGGCCGTCGCGGACGACCGCGAACGGGCCCACGAGCCGGATGCCGGTGGTCTCCATCCGGTCTTGCTACGTCGCCGGGTTCGGGCAGGTCAAGCCTTCGTTCGCCAATCCGACGCAGGATCGAAGACGGAGTGGTAGGCGTTCAGGGCCGGCTGCCCGCCGAGATGCGCGTACAACACGTTCGCCTCGCGGGGGATCTCGCCCGACCGGACGAGGTCGATCAGCGCCGCCATCGACTTGCCCTCGTAGACCGGGTCGAGGATCACGCCCTCCAGCGCACCCGTGAGCCGGATCGCGTCCACCGTGGACTGCACGGGGACGCCGTAGAGATCGCCGGCCCAACCCGGCAGCACGGTGATCTCCGAGTCGCGCAGGTCCCGACCCAGACCGATCAGCGCCGCCGTCTCCCGGGCGATCTTCTCCACCTGCGCCCGCGTCTCGTCGATCTTCGCCGACGCGTCGATGCCCAGCACCCGCCGCGGCCGCCCGCCGAGGGCCGCGAACCCCGCGATCATCCCGGCCTGCGTGCTCCCGGTGACGCTGCAGACCACGATCGTGTCGAAGAAGACGCCCAGGTCGGCCTCCTGCCGCGCGACCTCGACGGCCCAGTTGGCGAACCCGAGCCCACCCAACCGGTGGTCGGACGCGCCGGCCGGAATCGCGTAGGGCACACCCCCGGCGGCCCGCACCGATTCCAACGCCGCCTGCCAGCTCTCCTTGAACCCGATCCCGAAACCCGCGGGAGCAAGCCGCACATCGGCGCCGAGCACCCGCGACAGCAGGATGTTGCCGACCTTGTCGTTGACCGGGTCCGGCCAGTCGACCCACGACTCCTGCACGAGCACGGCCCGCAGACCGAGCCGGGCCGCGACCGCGGCCACCTGCCGGGTGTGGTTGGACTGGACGCCGCCGATGCTGACCAGCGTGTCCGCGCCGACGGCGAGCGCGTCGGGCACCAGGTACTCCAGCTTGCGCGTCTTGTTGCCGCCGTACGCGAGCCCGCTGTTGCAGTCCTCGCGTTTGGCCCAGACGCGGGCGCCCCCGAGATGGTCGCTCAACCGGTCGAGGGGATGGACGGGGCTCGGCCCGAACAGCAGCGGGTAGCGGGGGAAGTCAGCGAGGGGCATGCAATATATTGCACATCCGGCCGCGCGCGGCTGTCAAGTTCGCGCAGCGCGCAACCTCGCTGCTGCCAGCAGCGTGCCCTGGCCCGGCGATGATCCGCGACCGCATCGTGGCGACAGGCAACGAGAAAGAGGGGTACGACCATGCAGAGCCTGTCGCTCGACGACCAACTGGCGAGCCGGCTGCTACATCAGCGGATCATCGTGCTGGGCGCGGAGGTGGACGACCCGATCGCCAACCGGCTGTGCGCGCAGCTCCTGCTGCTGTCGGCCGAGGATCCGAAGGCCGACATCAGCCTCTACATCAACTCGCCGGGCGGTTCGGTCAGCGCCGGGCTCGCCATCTACGACACGATGCGGGTGATCCCCAACGACGTGCGTACGGTGGCGATGGGTCTGGCCGGCAGCATGGCGCAGTTCCTGCTCTGCGCGGGCACGGCCGGCAAGCGGTTCAGCCTGCCGCACGCCCAGGTGCTGATGCACCAGGGTTCGGCCGGGTTCGGGGGCACCGCGGCCGACATCGAGATCTACGCGAGCCAGCTCGAGAAGGTCGGACGTACCCTCGTCGAGCTCATCGCCCTCCACACCGGCCAGCCGGTCGAGACCGTCGTCGCCGACAGCGGCCGGGACCGGTGGTTCACCGCCGACGAGGCCCTCGCCTACGGGATGGTCGACCACGTGGTGACCCAGGTCGACGACGTCCGCCCGGGCCCGTCGCGGCAGATGGTGGGGCTGTGACGATGGGCCAGTACACGATTCCGACCGTGATCGAACGGACCTCGACCGGCGAGCGGGCGTACGACATCTACTCGCGGCTGCTGGCCGAGCGGATCATCTTCCTCGGCACCGAGATCGACGACGGCGTCGCCAACGTGGTGATGGCGCAGCTCCTGCACCTCGAGTCGAGCAACAGCGAGCAGGAGATCTCGCTCTACATCAACTCGCCGGGCGGCTCGTTCAGTGCGCTGACCGCCATCTACGACACGATGCGGTTCGTCCGGCCCAGCGTCGCGACGTTCTGCCTCGGCCAGGCGTCCTCGGCCGCGGCGGTGCTGCTCGCGGCGGGGACGCCGGGCAAGCGGGCCGTGCTGTCGCACGCGAAGGTCACCCTGCACCAGCCGTCGAGCCAGGCCCGCGGCACGCTGCCGGACCTGGCGGTGCAGGCCAAGGAGGTCGGCCGGGTCCGCGCCGAGATGGAGGAGATCCTCTCCGACCTCAGTGGACACCCGACGGGCAAGATCCGGGCGGACATCGACCGCAACGTCACGTTCTCGGCGGAGGAAGCGGTCGCGTACGGCCTCGCGGACCACGTCGTCCGCGACCGCAAGCTGGCCCGCGTCGGCTAGGCCGCCACGCGCAGGTTGACGTCGAACGCGCGGCCCGTCGCACGGGGGCGGGCCGCGCGGGCGTCGGCGAGGCGCAGCACGGTGGCCGGCGGTGCGAGTTCGTGGCGGGCGGCGAGCAGCAGGTCGGGCAGGTCGACACCGAGCGCACCACAGACCGCGGCCAGCACCTCGGACGACGGCTCCTTGCGCCCGCGCTCGACCTCGGAGAGATATTGCGCCGAGACCCGCGCCTCCCGGGCGACCTCGGCCAGGGTGCGGCCCTGCCGCTGCCGGGCCCGGCGCAGCAGCCGGCCGAACACCTCACGCAGCAGGAGACGCGTCACGCGGCTGACTCTAAGGCCGGGACGCGGCGCGTGGGCGCCGTTTCGCGGTGGGCGTAGCGCTAGCCTGGGGCCATGACCACGCCCGACACCGGCGCGTTCGGTGACGTCGACGCCCTGCCGGCCGGCGTCTTCGACATGTTGTTCAGCGTGCTGCGGGCGATGGCCGACAACACCGAGATCCTGCGCGTACGGGCGGCCGCCTGGGAGGCGCTGCGCCCCGAGCCGGGCCAGCGGCTGCTCGACGCCGGCGCCGGGGCGGGCGAGGTGGCCCGCGACCTGGCCGTCGCCGTCGGCACCACCGGTGAGGTCGTGGCGCTGGACTCGTCGGCCCGCACCCTCGCCGCGGCCCGCGAGATCACCCCGCCGGGGCTGCCGATCCGGTTCGTCCGGGGCGACATCACCGCCCTCGACCTCGCGCCGGACAGCTTCGACGGCGTACGCAGCGAGCGGGTCCTGCAGCACCTCGCCGACCCCGACCAGGCCGTGCGCGAACTGGCCCGGGTGACCCGGCCCGGCGGCCGGGTCTGCCTGGTCGACACCGACTGGGAGTCGGCCGCGACCGACGGCGTGCCGGCCGACCTCGCGACCGCGATGCGCGACCGGCTGCTCTCGCTGGCGGCCGACCACCACAACGACATGGGCCGCACGCTGCGCCGCCGGCTGGTCCGCGCGGGCCTGACCGACGTCACCGCCACGCCGGTCACCTGCGTGTTCACCGACCCCGCGTCGGCGGGCGTCGTGATGCCGTTCTTCAACCCGGCGGTGCCGCCGGAGGCGGGCATGATCCCCGACGACCTGCGCGAGCGCTGGTTCGCCGAGGTCGCGGCGGCCGGCGAACGCGACGAGTTCCTCGCGACGCTGACGATCTGGGTGGCCGCCGGCGTCCGGGGGTGACGGTCAGCCCAGGGCGGTCCGCAGCAGCAGCGGGGACGCCGCCGCCCAGGCCTGGGGTGAGCACGAGTGCGGGTAGGGCACCGGTGACTGGCCAGGCCGGCGGCCCAGACCGGTCAGCACCTCGGGCAGCCGGCCGCCCGCCGTCGACGCGGCCGCGACCAGGCCGTCGGCGATGCGGGCCGCCGCGTCCCGCTGCCCGGCCCGGGCCAGCCCGGCCACCGCCAGCGCGGTGTCGTGCGGCCAGACGCCGCCCCGGTGGTAGGAGAGCGGGTGGTACGGCGGCTGGCCCTCGGCCAGCGTCCGGATGCCCCACCCGGAGAAGAAGTCGTCCGCCGCCAGCCGCTCGCCGACCAGGGCCGCCCACGAGTCGTCCAGGATCCCGGACCAGAGCACGTGCCCGGCATTGGAGGCCAGCGCGTCCACCTGCCGGTCGGCACCGTCCAGGGCCAGGGCGACGAACGCGTTCGGCAGCCGGAAGTCGGCGGAGAACATCGCCCGCAGCCGGTCGGCGCGCTTGTCGAGATCGACGGCCCAGGTCGGGTCGCCCCACGCCGACCGGGCCAGCTCCGCGGTGCCGCGCAGCGCCCGGTACGCGTACCCCTGCGCCTCGCAGACCGCGATCGGCCCGGTCGCCGGCGCGCCGTCGGCGAAGACGAGCGCGTCGGCCGAGTCCTTCCAGCAGTGGTGCACGAGCCCCGGCGCGTCCGTCGGATACCGCAGGTAGCCGGTCGCCGCCAGGCCGCCGTCGTCGAGCATCCAGGCGACGGCCGCCCGCGCCGCCGGCTCGAGGTCCTTGGCCACGATGTCGTCGCCGGTGACCGCGTGGTGCTCGGCCAGCAGCACGAGGAACAGCGGCGTCGCGTCGACCGTGCCGTAGTAGCGGGCGTACGGCACCTCGCCCAGCGTGGCCAGCTCGCCCCGGCGCAGCTCGTGCAGGATCTTGCCCGGCTGCTCGATCCGCTCCAGCGCGTGCTCGCGCCCCTGGGTCGCGGCCAGCAGCCGCAGCGTGCCCTCGGCCAGCTCCGGCCGGTACGGCAACGCGAACAGCGAGGTCAGCAGGCTGTCCCGGCCGAACAGGGTGAGGAACCACGGCGCGCCGGCGGCCGGCACCACCGTGCCGGCCGGCAGGTCGACGCCCGGCAGCGGCAGGTCCTCGGCGGGCACCCGCAGGGTGTCGAGGTCCGCGAGCCCGCGCGCGACACAGCGGTCGAGGTCGTCGGCCGACGCGGAGACGACCGGGGACGGCGCCGGCACCGCGGCGGCGTCGCCCGAGGCCACGGTCGCCCGCAACACGACCGAGCCGTGCGGCGGCACCGTCACCGTCCACTGCGCACCGTCGTGGGACAGCCGGGCCGGCGGCGACGCGGTGACCCGGGTCTCGCGCTGGAAGCCCCGCCGCTCGTACCCGAAGACCAGCGACGCGTCCTCGGCGGTGACGTCGCGGTTGGCGTCGGACTTGTCGAACAGCCGCGACGACCGCAGCTCGAACTGGTCGGCGAAGTCCGCCTCGGCCGAGAACGCCACCCGCACCGTCTGCGGCGACGGCACGAAGCTGGTCAGCGTCAGCTCCTCCGTCAGCAGGCCCGAGCCGAGCCGCTGCACCCGCCGCAGGACGAACGGCGGGTTCTCGTTGCGTACGGTCGGCGGTGCCAGCACGACCTCGCCGGCGTCGGTGGCCAGGGCGCGCAGGGCCCGCCCGTGCACGGTGAGCACCCAACGGGACAGGTGCCGGGTGTCCGCGACGAAGAAGCCACCGGAGTCGGTGACGTTGCCGGCGGCGTCGGTCAGCAGGCAGGTGACGCCGGAAACCAGGGTCCGCATACCGATGTCAACGACTCAACGCCGGGGCCCGGTGCGGATGAGGTCCAGCGTCAGCGCCGCCGTCCAGCTGAAGTCGTCCGTGCCGTAGCCGGCGCCGGTCAGCGGGTCCACGTACTCCCGGAATCCGCACGCCCGCACCCGCGCCAGCAACCGGTCGCGCAGGTCGTCGGCCAGCGCCGTCTCGCCGTGCAGGCGCAGGCCGTACCAGAAGAGCCAACTGGTGTTGATCCACCCGGGACCGCGCCAGTAGCGGCCCGGCTCGTGGTCGGCGGCGGTCAGGTCGTAGCTGGGCACCGGGCACGCGTCGGCCAGCCGGAACCGGTCGCCGAGCGCCGTCTTCACCAGGTCCGTCGCGACGGGCAGGTCGGGCACCACGACAGGCAGGAGACCGGCGATCGAGTACGAGCGGAGGACGGTGTCACCGAGGACGTCGTACGCGAAGAAGGTCCCGGCGGTGACGTCCCACAGCTCGGCCATCATCGCGTCCGTGACCTGCTGCGCCCGCGCGACGTGCCGGGTCGGGTCGAGCCCGAGTTCGGCGGCGATCGCGGCGAGGGCGTGCTCGCCGGCCGCGAGCAGCGCGTTGCAGAGCGGGTCCTCGACCGCGAAGCCCGGCGTGGCCCGGTAGCCGGAGTCGCGGTAGTCGCGGGCGATCCGGATGTAGCGCCCGTAGTCGGTATCCGTCGGTCGCTCGGCGGCGGCGGCGTGCGCCAGGTCGCGCCGGGCCAGCTCGGTGGGCGGCAGCGGCACGACGCGGGACAGCGGCGCGTCCCAGGCCGGGCTGTTGTCCATCCCGGACTCCCACGGGTGCACCACGGAGACGAGGCCCCGGCCGCGCAGGTCGCGCGCGGTCAGCAGCCAGTCGTGCCAGGCGACCAGCCGCGGATAGAGGCGCTCCAGGAACCGGCGCGACCGGGCCACGGCCGGGGCGGCCCGGAACGTCTCCCAGGCGGCCAGCGCGTGGGCGGGCGGCTGGACGATCCCGGAGGTGGGCACGCCGGGCTCCGCGGACTGCCAGAACGCCGGACCGGGAAAGTACGCGTCGGCCGGCACGTGCGGGTCGAAGACGATGTGCGGCACCCGGCCGTCGGCCCACTGCGCGCCGAACAGCGACTCGAGCTCCCGCTGCGCCCGCACGGGCGAGAAGTGCCGCAGCCCGAGCGCGATGAACGCGGAGTCCCAGCTCCACTGGTGCGGATAGAGGCCGCCGGCCGGCACGGTCGCGCCGCGCCGCCAGTTGGCCGCGAGCACACGCCGCGCCGCCCGGTCGAGGGAGGCGGACGGCGCGATGACGGCTCGGGTCGCGGTGATGGTCACGACCACCTCCGCAGGAAGCCCGGGATCGCGGCGACGGCGGCGGCCGGCTCGCCGCGCAGCCGGCACTCGACGGCCAGGTGCCCGTCGTAGCCGATCGCGTCGAGCGTGCCCAGCAGCGCGCCCCAGTCGAGGTGACCGGCGCCGGGCTGGAACCGGTTCGAGTCGCTGACCTGCACGTGGCCGAGGTGGTCGGCGGACTTCACCAGCGCGCTGCTGGGCTCGTCCTCCTCGATGTTCATGTGGTACGTGTCGGCCAGCAGCCGCACCCCGCGGGAACCGGCCTCCTCGATCAGGTCGACCGCCTCGTCGAGCCGGTTGACCATGTGGTCCTCGTAGCGGTTCAGTGGCTCGAGCACCAGGGTCACGCCCTCGGCCTCGGCGTGCGCGCCGAGCTCCGTCAGCGCCTCGAGCAGCACCGTGCGGTCGGCGTCGGGGGAGCGCGGCGGTTCGAACGGGGGGAGGCGGCGGGAGAACATGCCGTACGACGCGGGCGTGCAGGCTATTTTTCCGCCGATCTCCGCGAGCACCGAGAGCTGCGAGCGGAGCTGGGCGATCGCGTCGCGCCGCAGGCCGGCGTCGAAGGCGCCGATGAAGTGCAGCATGTCGACGCAGACCGACGGCATCGGCACGCCGTCGCGGACGGCCTGGCGCAGCTCGGGCAAGCGGTCACGGAACGCGAAGTCGCCCTTGGCGCGCAGCTCGATGCCGTCGTAGCCGGCGCGCGCGGCGAAGTCCCACTTCGCCTGGAGGCTCTCACCGGGGAGCAGCTGCTCCTGGCAGGAGATTTTGATCATGAGAACTTCAACACCACCTGGAGTGCTTCCTGGGGACGGTGGTCGAGCATGGCGAACGCCTCCGCCGCTTCCTCCACCGCGATGACGTGCGAGACGAGGCCGACGGGGTCGACCGCGCCCTGCTGGGCGAGGCCGAGGAACGCCTGGTTGAGGCGTGCCTGGTCCCAGCGCCCGGCCAGCTCCGGCGGCACGCCCCCGATCTGGGAGGAGACGATCCGGACCCGGTTGTGGTGGAACTCGTCGCCGAGCCGCAGCCCGGCGCCGTCGCCCTGGTAGAAGCCGGACGCGACGACCCGGCCGTCGACGGCGACCGAGCGGATCGCGTCGTGCAGCGCCGGGTAGTGGCCGCTGATCTCGATCGCGACGTCGGCGCCGCGCCCGCCGGTGAGCGCGCGCATCTCGAGCGCGACGTCCTTCGCCGCGGCGTCGATCGTGTGCGCCGCGCCGTAGTCGATCGCCTTCTCCAGCCGGGCCGGCAGCGTGTCGACGGCGACCACGGTGGCGCCGGAGAGCTGGGCCAGCCGGGTGGCGAGCAGGCCGAGGACGCCCTGGCCGAAGACCGCGACCACCTCGGAGAGGTGGATGTCGGCGGCCAGCACGCCGTTGAGCGCGACCGCGCCGACGCGGGCGAAGGTGGCGGCGACCGGGTCCAGGCCCGGCGGGACCACGCAACCGCGGACCTTCTCGATCGGGAGCACGGCCTCGCCGCGGTGCCCCCAGATGCCCCAGACCTGCTGGCCGGGGAGCGGGTCGTCGGGGTGGGGTTCCTCCGCGAGCACCTCGACGACCTCGCCGACCTCGGAGTAGCCCAGGCCGGCGACCGGGTAGCGCAGGCCGCTGGTGCCGGCGACGAACAGCCGGAGGTCCGGGTCCCAGTCGCGGTTGAGGTAGGGGTTCGTGCCCCGGTACGCGGTCAGTTCGGTGCCCGCCGAGATGCCGGAGTAGCTGGTGCGGATGCGCACCTGCCCGGGGCGGAGCTCCACGTGGGGTTGGTCGACGACCTCCACGTGGCGAGGGGAGGTGAACTGGACAATCTGCGGCACGACGGCCTTCCGCCCATGATCGAAGAGAGAAGTGCGCGACATAACGACGGGTCGTTCCGCCGAGATGTTACGCACTTATGTCTGGCAATCAAGTATAAGTCCGGATGCGCATCTGTCGGTCAAATGTGGACAAAGACGCGCGGACCCGGAACCAAGATCGTCCGTTACCCGACGGAACGACCGAACGTTACGTACATATGTCTTGCCTTCGCGTATAAGACCTTGGTGTTATTCGTCCGTAGATCGTGGACTGACAGAAAGATCGATATATCGGACGAAGGAGCGAATCGCGTGATAGCGAAGAAGCTGCTCACCACCGCGCTCGCGGCCGCGCTGGTCACCTCCGCGCTGGTCGCGTGCTCGGGCGACGACCCGGACGACGACGCCACCGGTTCGATCACCGTGTGGAGTCTGGAGAGCCAGACCGACCGGGTGCAGGCAACGCAGAAGATCGCCGACGAGTTCACCGCGAAGACCGGCATCGTGGTCAAGATCGTCGCCACCGACGAGAACCAGTTCACCAGCCTGGTCACCTCGGCCGCCGCCGCCGGGCAGCTGCCCGACGTGATCGGGGCGCTGCCCCTCGCGGCGGTGTCCCAGATGGCCACCAACGACCTGCTCGACACCGACGCCGCCAAGGCGGTCGTCGAGGAGCTCGGTCGCGGCACCTTCTCGCCGCGGGCGCTGGAGCTGACCGCGCAGGACGGCAACCAGCTCGCCGTGCCGAGCGACGGCTGGGCCCAGCTGCTCTTCTACCGCAAGGACCTGTTCGACAAGGCCGGCCTGCAGGCGCCGGACACGTTCGACAAGATCCGGGCGGCCGCGCAGCGGCTGAACACCGGCGGCATGGCCGGCATCACGATGGCCAACGTGCCCAACGACGCGTTCACGGCACAGACGTTCGAGAACTTCGCCCTGGGCAACGGCTGCGAGATGGTCGACGACCAGAAGAACGTGCTACTCGACTCGCCGCAGTGCGTCGCCACGTTCCAGCTCTACCAGGACCTGTTCAAGAGCTATTCGGTGCCGGGCGCGCAGGACGTCGACACGACCCGGGCGACCTACTTCGCCGGCAAGGCCGCCATGGTGGTCTGGTCGTCGTTCCTGCTCGACGAGATGGCCGGGCTGCGCAACGACGCCCTGCCGACCTGCCCCGAGTGCAAGGCCGACCCGGCGTTCCTGGCCAAGAACAGCGGCATCGTGACCGCGGTGGCCGGCCCGAGCGGGCAGCCGGCCCAGTTCGGCGAGATCACGAGCTGGGCGATCACGGCGGAGGGCCAGAACACGTCGCAGTCGCGGCAGTTCGTGCAGTACATGATGAACGAGGGCTACGCCGGCTGGCTCGGCATCGCGCCCGAGGGCAAGTTCCCGGTCCGCAAGGGCGACTCGGCCGACCCGGCGAAGTTCACGACCGCCTGGAACACGCTGCCGGCCGGCGTCGACACCCGCAAGCCGCTCTCCGAGAGCTACCCGGCCGACGTGCTGGAGGCGCTGCGGACCAGCCCCGACACGTTCAAGCGGTGGGCGCTGCCGCAGAAGCAGGGCGCGCTGCTCGGCGCCACGCTGGGCGAGCTTCCGGTGCCCAAAGCCGTCAACGCCCTGACCGGCGGTGAGGTCGATGCCGCCGGCGCGGCGAAACGCGCGGCCGACGAGGTGCGGGCGATCCAGAAGTCGCTGAACTGATGGTCGCCACCGAACAGCGGCCGGCGGCGCCCCAGCGGCGCCGCCGGCCCGGGCGGCAGCTGACCCGGGCGCAGCGGGAGAACCGGGCCGGCCTGGCCTACCTGTCGCCGACGTTCCTCGTCGTACTCGTCGTGGTCGTGGTGCCGATCCTCTGGACGATCCTCCTGGCCTTCCAGCGGTTGAGGTTGATCAACATCCGGCGGTCGGGCCTGTTCGGCGACTTCACGCTCCGCAACTTCGAGTACGTGTTCACCTCGCCCGGCTTCTGGAGCTCGCTCTGGACGACGCTGGTCTACACGATCGGCGGCACCGCGTTCTCGATCATCTTCGGATTGATCGCGGCGCTCGCCCTGCGCAAGCGGTTCCCCGGTCGCACGCTGGTGCGCGCCAGCGTGCTGCTGCCGTACGTCGCGCCGGTCGTCGCCGTGACGTTCGTCTGGGAGATCATGCTCAGCCCGCAGTTCGGGGTGACCAACGACTGGGGCCAGCGGTTCCTCGGGTGGGACCGGCCGATCGCGTTCCTCAGCCAGCGCGAATACACGCTCTGGGGCGTCGACGTCCCGCTCGCGCTGATCACCGTGATCGTCTTCGAGGCCTGGCGCTACTTCCCGTTCGCGTTCCTGTTCATCCTCGCCCGGCTGCAGGCGGTGCCCCGCGACCTGGAGGAGGCCGCGGTGGTCGACGGCGCGGCGCCGACCCAGCTGTTCCGGCACATCCTGCTGCCGCAACTCGGTGCGGTGATCGCGCTCCTGTCGGTGCTGCGCTTCATCATGACGTTCAACAAGTTCGACGACGTCTGGCTGCTCACCGGCGGCGGCGCGGGCACGCAGGTGGCCAGCGTCCGGGTCTACGAGTTCCTCACGTCCCGGCTCGACATCGGCGCCGCCGCGGCGCAGGGGCTCGTGCTGGCCGCCGCCCTCATCGTGCTGCTGGCGCTCTATCTCAAGTTCTTCGCACCGCGGGTCGAGGAGGAGGCGTGATGGACCGGGCGACCTTCGAGACCCGCCTGTTCGGCGTGCTGCGCTGGGTGGTGATCGCGATCCTGGTCGTGGTCACGCTGTTCCCGTTCTACTACATGGTGCTGCTGTCGATCCGGCCGATCGAGACCGTGCTGGCGAACCCCGGCGACCTCTGGGCGGGCCCCGCCGAGTGGACCGTCTCGACCTATCGCGAGGTGCTGGGCTCGGTGTCGAGCGGCGGCCAGGGTTTCGTCGGCCTGATCGGCAACACGCTGCTCGTGGCGACCTCGGCGACGGTGCTGACGCTGTTGATCTCGTTGCCCGGGTCGTACGCGGTGAGCCGTCTGCAGTTCGTCGGCCGCCGCCAGGTGCACTTCCTGTTCCTGGCGATCTACCTGTTCCCGGCGATCCTGCTGGCGATCCCGCTGTTCACCGTCTTCACGCGGCTCGGCCTGCGCGGCTCGCTGTTCGGGCTGATCATCGTCTACATCGCGCAGACCATCCCGGTCTCCGTCTACATGCTGCGCAACTACCTGACCACGATCCCGGTGAGCCTCGAAGAGGCGGCGGCGGTCGACGGATACAGCAGGCTGCAGACCCTGCGTAAGGTAATCTTGCCGCTCGCGGCACCGGCCGTGATGGCGAACGCACTCTACGTCTTCATGATCGCATGGAACGAGTACCTGTTCGCCCTGCTGTTCCTCGTCGAGAACCGGGGCAACTGGACGGTCTCCCTCGGCCTCGCCCAGCTGTCCGGAGGCATCGAAGTGAGCAAGACGGTTTTGATGGCGGGCTCCGTGGTGCTTACCCTGCCGATCGTGATCATCTTCTTCGCCACGGAGCGGCTGCTGACGGAGGGGCTGACCGCCGGTGCCGACAAGGGATAGGCCGCCGGCCCAGGGCGGGCCCGCTCCCGGCTCGCCGGTGGTCGCGCGGGGTTCGCGGGGTTCCTGGGCCGGCAACCAGAACTCGGCCGGGCACCTGCTCTGGCTGGTCCGCACGGGCCGCGCGCGGACGCGGTCCGAGTTGCAGGCCTGCACGGGGCTGTCCCGGTCGACGCTGGTCGCCCGGATCGACGCGCTGCGGGCCGCCGGCTACCTGCGGCGGTCCGGGGTCGAGGAGTCGACCGGCGGGCGGCCGGCCGAGTTGCTGGAGTTCGACACCGACCACGGGGTGGTGCTGGTCGCCGACCTCGGCGCCAACCACGCGCGGGCGGCGGTGCTGGACGTCGGTGGCACGCTGCTGCGCGAGGAACACGAGCACATCAAGATCGGATCCGGTCCGTCGTACGTCCTGGACTGGGTCGACGCCGCCTTCGGTCGGCTGCTCGCCGCGTCGGGTCAGGCCCGGGAGCGCGTACGCGGCATCGGCGTCGGCGTGCCCGGGCCGGTGGAATATGACGCCGGTGTGGTGACCGAGCCGCCGATCATGCCCGGTTGGGACGGGGTGCCGATCGCCGACCGGCTGCGGGCGACGTGGGGTTGCCCGGTGTTCGTCGACAACGACGCCAACCTGATGGCGCTGGGGGAGCAGGCGGCGTTCTATCCCGACTGCCCGGCGCTGTTGCTGGTGAAGGTCGCGACGGGCATCGGGGCCGGGATCGTCGTGGACGGCCGGGTCTACCGGGGCATCGACGGCGGGGCCGGCGACATCGGGCATATCCGTCTCGCGGGTTTTCCCGAGGCCCGCTGCGAGTGCGGCCTTTACGGCTGCCTGTCCGCGGTGGCCAGCGGCCTGGCGCTGGCGCAGAGGTTGACGGTCGGGGGCACGCCGACCCAGTCGGGGCCGGAGTTGGTGGAACGCATCCGGGTCGGGCACGGCGAGGCGGTGCACCTAGCCCGGGAGGCGGGCCGCCTGGTCGGCGAGGTGCTGGCGACGGTGGTCTGCCTCGTCAACCCGGAGGTCCTGGTGATCGCGGGAGACCTGGCGGAGACCAACTTCGTGACGGGTGTGCGCGAGACGCTTTACACGTACGCCCTGCCCCGGGCGACCCGCCACCTCGAGGTGACGACGAGCCGCCTGGGCCCGCAGTCGGCGGTGACCGGCGCGCACGCGATGGTGGTGGAGGAGATCTACTCCCCGCACGCGGTCGACGCGGAGCTCGCGGCGGCGCCCGCGAGCGACCTGTCCCGCAGCCGCTGACGGTGTGACGACCCGCGGGCGCGGGGCGCTGTACCGGGCAAGGAGTCTCCTCTCCTGCGTCCCGCGGAGGTGAGCTGTGCCGTCCCTGTTCGTGCTGGCGGGCTGCGTCGTGCCGCGGCCGTGCGACGCGCCGTGAGACCCCGTGCCCGGGTTGACCCCCAGAGCGGCCCGGGCACGGCCGGCGCGGCCGGGAAATTGGTTGCCGGCGTCCCGGGGCGGCCGGAACGATTCTCATGTGGACCAGGACGTCGTCGCCTACTACACGGATGTCTACCGTGAGGACGGCCGCCTCGACCGGCGCCCGCAGGCGCGCCTCGAGCGGGCCCGCACGGTGGAGTTGCTGCGGGAGGTGCTGCCGCCGGCGCCGGCCCGGGTGCTCGACGTGGGCGGAGGTCCGGGGGTCTACGCGAGGGTCCTGACCGCGGCGGGCTACCGGGTCCGCCTGGTCGACCTGGTGCCGGGCCACGTGGCCCTGGCGGCGGGCGGCGATCCCCCGATCGACGCGGTGGTGGGCGACGCCCGCGCGCTGCCCGAGCCCCCGGATTCCTATGACGCGACCCTGTTGTTGGGCCCGCTCTACCACCTGATCCGGGCGGAGTGGCGGGTGACGGCACTGCGCGAGGCGGCCCGGGTGACCCGCCCCGGCGGCCGCGTGGTGGCGGCGGCGATCTCCCGCTTCGCGGCCCCGATCGACTTCGTCGCGACGGCCCGCCTGACGGGCACGGAGGTGGCGCAGGCGCACGCGCTGCTGACGAGCGGGGTCAACGACCCGAGCAGCCCGTTCACCCCGGCATACTTCCACCGCGTCTCGGACCTGATCGCGGAATGCGAGGCGGCGGGCCTGACGGACGTGGTCGTCCACGGCGTGGAGGGCCCGGCCTGGCCGGCGGCCGAGGCGGCGGTCAACGGCCCGCTGGCGGACACGATCCTGGCGCAGGCGCTGGACCTGGCCCGCGTCTACAGCACGGAGCCGGCCCTGCTGGCCTCCAGCGCCCACCTCTTGGCGGTCTGCCAGGCCTGAGCCCTCTGGCGGCGCGGGGTGTGGTGGCGTTCAGGCCTGTGGGTCGGGTCGGGCGAGTTTGCGGGCCGCTGCGCGGGCGCGGCGTGTGGTGGCGTCCAGGGACGTGGTCGGGTCGCCGAAGATGCCCTCGGTGAGGAAGGCCGCGAAGCCGTAGGCCGCCGCCCCGATCGTGTGGATCAGGTCGTCCTGGGCCGCGGTGTCCGTGACCAGGTGGGCGGCCGGGGTGCGAAGCAGGCTGAGTACCCGGTCGCCCGCCTCGGCCAGCGCCGGATAGCGCGCCTTCGCCAACCCCGCGCTGAAGGTGATCTCGAAGAGGGCCCGGCTCTCCGCCGCGAACTCCACATAGGCCGCCGCGAAGGCGGCCAGTTGTTCCACCGGGTCCGTCTCCGCGGCCATGGCCGCCTGGAAGAGATCGTGCTGCCGCTCGTAGCCCGCGCGGGCCAGCTCCGCCAGGAGCGCGTCCTTGTCGGCGAAGTGCTTGTACGGCGCCGCGACGCTCACCCCCGCCCGGCGGCTCGCCTCCGCCAGCGTGAAGCCCTGCGCACCCCGCTCCGCGACCAGGTCCAGCGCCGCCCGCAGCAGCGCGTTGCGCAGGTCGCCGTGGTGTTGCCCGCTGGGTCGCGTGGTGGCCATCCGCAGAGGTTAACGTCTTTTACCAGAATGCTGCCAAGGCCGCTGACGCCGCGCGCCCAGCTCATCCGAGAGCGGCCGCCCCGTGACGGTGTTGGCGCGGCGTCGTGCCGCGTACCCGTTTGAACGCCACCGTCAGCGCGAACCCGTTGGCGTAGCCGACCCGCCGGGCGATCGAGCCGACGGTGTCGTCGCTGTGGAGCAGCGCCTCCGCCGCCAGGTCCAGGCGCCAGTGCGTCAGGTACGTCATCGGCGGCTGTCCGACCAGCGCGGTGAACCGCCGGGCGAACGCGGCCCGCGACGCGCCGGCCGAGGCAGCCAGGGAAGCGACCGTCCACGGCCGGGCCGGGTCGTCGTGGATGAGCCGCAGGGCCGGCCCGACGAGGGGGTCGCCGTGGGCGCGGTACCAGCCGGGCGGGTCCGCCGCCGGACGGGCGAACCACGCGCGCAGCGTGGCGACGAGGGCCAGGTCGAGCAGGCGGTCCAGGACCACCTGCTGGCCGGGCTCGTCGCGGCTCACCTCCTCGGCGAGCATCGCCATCACCGGGGACCGCACGTCCTGTCCCGGCACGCACAGCACGGTCGGCAGGCAGCTCAACAGCCGGGAGTTGACGTTCGCGGAGACCTGGTAGGTGCCGCTCGCCACCACGGCCGAGTCGCCGGCGCGCCCGGTGCCGGTGCGCGGACCGAGGGCGCTGGTGTTGCCGCTGAGCCGGAACTCGGCGGTGACGTCGCGCCCGTCGAAGGTGGTCAGGCGGTTGTCCGCGTGGACGACCAGCGACGGGCGGGTGCCCGGGTCGTCGGCCACCGTGTAGGCGCCCGGCCCCTGCACGATGGCCACGTCGCCGGTGCGGATCAGGGTGGGCGCGCCGTCGTCCGGCACCACCCAGGCGTGGCCACGCAGCGGAGTGGCGATCGCGAGCGGAGCGCGGTCGGCGATCCGCAGCGCCCACGGCGGCTCCAGCACGGCCCGGCAGAACGCCGCCGTGCGGGCGCGGACGCCGTCGAGCAGATCTCCGAGCGGGTCCATGCCCACCGAGCGTAGACGACCAGACAGGCGAACGAGCCAGGCAAACATGGATCGTCCCACTTCTGCCGCATTGACTGGGATCAACGGATTCACACGTCAGGAGGCGGAGATGTACGCGATCACGGGAATCACCGGTCACGTCGGCGGCGCGACGGCCGGCGCCCTGCTCGACGCGGGTGCGCGGGTGCGCGCGGTCGTCCGTACCCCCGGAAAGGGCAAGCCCTGGGCCGCCCGCGGCGCGGACGTCGCGATCGCCGACTTCACCGACCGCACGGCGCTGGCCGCGGCCCTGGTCGGCTGCGCCGGCGCGTTCGTCATGCTGCCGACCGTCCCGACCTTCACCGACGCCGACCACCGGCGCATGGCCGAGTCGATCGTGGCCGCGGTCGCCGCCGCCGGCGTGCCGCACGCGGTGCTGCTCTCGTCGGTCGGAGCGGACCTGCCCGCCGGGACCGGCCCGGTCCGGTGGCTGCACCATCTGGAGAACGGGCTGCGGGACGCGGGCGTACGGACGACCGCGCTCCGCTCGCCCCACTTCCAGGAGAAGGTCGAGGCCGTGCTGGCCGCGGCGACCGGCGCCGGCGTGTACCCGGTGTTCGGCGACTCCGCCGACGTGCCCACGCCGATGGTGGCCACGCGCGACGTGGGCGCCGCCGCCGCGCAGGCCCTGCTGGCGCCGCCGCCGGCCGGCGAGGTCGTCGACCTGTCGGCGCCCGCGTACACCGAGCGGGAGGTCGCGCACGCGCTCGGCGCTCTGCTCGGCCGGGAGCTCGAGGTCGTCCGCGTGCCGCGGGCCGGCTGGCTGGGCGCGCTGACCGAGGCGGGCGTCCCGCCGCTGCTCGCGACGGAGCTCGTCGAGCTGTACGACGCCGAGAGCCGTGGCCTGCTCCGACCGCGCGGCGACCGGGTGCACCCGTGCACGACCGCGCTCGCCGACACGCTGCGCGCGATGGTGCCGGCATGACCGCCTGGACCGCGGCTGACATGCCCGACCAGCGCGGCCGCACGGTGCTGGTGACCGGTGCGAGCAGCGGCCTCGGCGCGGAGGTCACCCGCGAGCTGGCCGCGGCGGGCGCCACGGTGATCATGGCGTGCCGCGACGCCGCCAAGGCCCGGGCCGTGGCCGGCACGGTCCGGGGTGAGACGGAGGTACGGGTGCTCGACCTGGCCGACCTGGCGTCGGTACGCGCGTTCGCCGACGGGCTGCCCGCCCCGGTCGACGTGTTGATCAACAACGCGGGCGTGATGGCGGTCCCCGAGGGCCGGACGGCGGACGGGTTCGAACGGCACATCGGCACCAACCACCTGGGGCCATTCGTGCTGACGGCGCTGCTGGGCGACCGGGTACGCGACCGCGTGGTCACCGTGACCAGCGGGCTGCACGTACTCGGCCGGATCGGCGACGACCTCAACTGGGAACGCCGGCGCTACCGGCGCTGGCTGGCCTATGCCCAGTCCAAGCTGGCCAACCTGCTCTTCGCGTACGAGCTGCAGAGGCGGCTGGCCGCGGCGGGCCGGGCCACGGTCTCGGTCGCCGCGCACCCGGGTCTCGCCGCGACCGAGGGCCAGCGGCGGGACCGGTCGCTGCAGGGCCGGATCCTCGCCGGCGGCCGTGCGCAGAGCCCGCGGATGGGCGCCTTGCCGATCCTCTACGCGGCCACCGCACCGTCGGTAGCCGGCGGCACCTGCATCGGCCCCGACGGCTTCCTCCAGCGCAACGGCCACCCGGTCGTGGTGCGCACGAGCGCGCGCTCCCGGGACGGTGCCCTCGCCGGACGTCTCTGGTCACGATCCGCGGACCTCACCGGCGTATCCGGTCTGCGAGGGTGACAGCCGAACTCCCCGCGTGATCAGCGCAGGGAGCCCGGCCACCCGCGGGTCAGGCCAGCTTCACCTCGATGGTCGTGGCCACCTCGTCCGGTGTGGGCATCGCGGCGATCTCGTCCGCGATCCTGCGTGCGTTCTCCCGGTACGAGGGCTCCGCGAGCACCCTGCCGACCGCCGTCACCACCGCGTCGACGCTGAACTCGTCCGGGAGGATCCGCGCCGCGGCGCCCGTGGCCACCGCCCGTTCGGTCTGGAAGAACTGGTCCGCGCCCTGTGGCGTGAGCACCAGCGGGATGCCGGCCGCCAGGGCCGCCAGGTTGGTGCCGGCGCCGCCGTGGCCGACGACCACGTCGATGTCCGGGAGCAGCTCGTTGATCGGTGCGAACGGCTCGAACCGGACGGCCTCCCGGTCGACGTCGAACTGGTCCGGCGACATGGTGAGGCCGAGCGTCACCCGGAGCCCGGCACCGGTCGCCGCCAGCCCCTTCACCACAGGGCCGAGCACCTCCGGGTTGCCGAAGATGGTGCCGGCGGTGAGCAGGATCCGCGGTTGCGCCGGGAGTGGCTGGACGGGCGCCGCCGGCACGCCCGCCGGCCCGCGGTGGGCCTCGGGCCGCATCGGCAGCCAACCCGCCGGCGCGACCCAGCCGTCCCGCTGGAGCCCGGGCGGGCAGATGTCGAGGACGAACCGCGCCGGCCGCCGCGTCAGGCCACGGGCGGCGTACCGCTCGCCGACCCTGGGTGTCGCCAGGCTTTCGAAGTGCTTCAGCTCGGGGCCGAGCGTGACGATGGCGACCGGCACGTCCAGCGTCACCGCGACCAGCGGACCGACCAGGTCGTACGGGTCCGCGACGATCAGGTCGGGTCGCCAGTCCCGGGCCAGGCCGAGCAGTTCCTCGGTCGACGCGTCGACCCGGACCCCGGCCATGAACTCGGCCTCCACCTCGGGTGGGATCGGGCCGGCCATCGGGTCGACCCCCGTCCGGCGGATCAGTTCGCCGGTCATCGCGGGGACGTCCTCTCCGGTGGTGATGATCTCGAAGCCTTCTGGGGCGAGCAGCGGAGCCACCGGCCCGGGCACCATGAACGCGACCGTGTGGCCGCGCTTCCCGACTGCCCGGGCCAGCGGCAGCAGAGGCAGCAGGTGACCGAGTACCGGGACCCCCGTGAACAAAATGCGCATGATCCCGACCATAGGCACGAGTGGCGTCGTCGGGACACGGCGGAAATCACCCGTGGCGACGATCACCGGGGGATCGTAGGGACATGGTCACCTTCCGGCAGGCCGCCCAGCAGCTGGCCGAGCGCGAACCGGTGATGGCGCGGCTGGTGCGCGACGGACCGGCGCCCCGGATCCCGCTGTGGAAGGAGACCAACTTCGAGTCCCTGGTACGCGGGATCATCTTCCAGCAGCTCGCCCGGCCCGCCGCCGTGGCCATTCTCGGGCGGCTGGTCGACGCGGTCGACGGGGAGATCACCCCCGACACGGTCCTGCCGCTCAGCGACACCACGCTGCGCGCCGTCGGGCTCTCCGCCCGCAAGGTGATCTCGCTGCGCGACCTGGCCACCAAGGTCCGCGACGGCACCGTGGTCCTCGACAACAGGAGACTCGGCCACCTCGCCGACGACGAGATCATCCGTCGCCTGTCGACGGTCAAGGGCATCGGTCCGTGGTCGGCCCAGCTCTTCCTGATCTTCCAGCTCCGCCGCCAGGACGTGTGGCCGGTCGGCGACCTCGGGATCAGGCGCGGGTACGGCGTCGCGTACGGCATTCCGACCCCCACCGAGAAGGAGCTCGAGCCGCTCGGCGAGCGGTTCCGCCCCTACCGCAGCACCGCCGCCTGGTACTGCTGGATGGCCGAGGCCGTCCTCGCCGGCCGCACCGCCACGCTGCCGATCGCCGACGACCCGATTCTCCGCGCCCACGGTCGGCGGGCCTGACCCGGAACAGACCGCCGATCGGGTTTGAATGTCCACCATGGAGAAACCCGTCCGGGTGGGGCTGGTCGGCGCCGGCCACTGGGCCGAGGTCATGCACGGCCCCACGTTCGCCGCCGGCCCGGAAACCACGGTGACCGGTGTCTGGGCCCGCCAACCGGCAAAAGCCCGAACGCTGGCAACAAAACTGGGCACCGAGGCGGCGCCAACCTTTTCCGCCCTCCTCGACCGCTGTGAAGCGGTCGCCTTCGCCGTGCCACCCGACGTCCAGGCGGAGCTGGCCGTCCAGGCCGCCCGGGCCGGCCGCGCCCTGCTGCTGGAGAAGCCCCTCGCCCTGACCATGACCGACGCCGAGAAGGTCGCCAAGGCCGTCCAGGAGAACGGCGTCGTCAGCCAGATCGTGCTGACCAAGCGCTACCACCCGGCGACCCGGGCATTCCTCGAAACGGGGGAAACATTCCGGGCCATCGGCGCCCGGGCCCGCTACCTGCACGGCGGCTTTCTCGATGGCCCGTTCGCCACCGGCTGGCGCCGCGAGCACGGCGCGCTGCTCGACCTCGGCCCGCACCTGCTCGACCTCGCGGAGGCCGCC
>NZ_BONE01000093.1 GCF_016862555.1 Asanoa siamensis
TGATGATCACGGCGGACGACAGCGCCGCCGGCGGCCGGGCCGCCCTGGGTGCCGCGTTCGAGCTGGCGCCCGACCTGACGGCCGTGCTGGCGATGAACGAGAACGCCATCTTCGGCATCCTCGGCGAGCTGGCGGTGCGGCGCCGGGCCGTACCCGATGACGTCTCCGTGGTGTCCATGGTGACCTCACCGCAGGTGGCCGAGCTGGCCCACCCGGCCCTGACCGCGATGACCTCACCCGGTGCGGCGCTCGGCCGGATCGCGGTGGAGGCGCTGCTGAAACAGCTCGACGGCGTCGGCGGCGAAAGCCACCAGCAACTGCTGCCGTGCCTGCTCGAGATCCGTGGCTCGACCTGCCCGGCGAAACCGCGCAGCGAGAGCAGACTGACCGGCTCGGGACCGCCGGGCGGCTGACACAACGAAAGAGGGTGCCCGCCGCCGCGCTGCAACGCGACGACGGGCGAGGTAAGTACCGGCTAGATACTCTCCAGGAGGATAGCAATGGGGCGATTCCGCAAGCTGGGCGTCGCGATCGTGCTGGCGGCGGTCGCCGGCACGACCGTTGCCGCGTGCGGCAGCGACGGGGGCGGTGGCAACGAGGGCTCGGACGCGAAGGTTCTGAAGCTCTGGCACTACGAGAGCGCGAACAGCGCGATGGGCATCGCCTGGGACAAGGCGATCGAGACCTTCAAGACCGAGCACCCGGGCGTCGAGGTCACGTTCGAGCGCAAGGCGTTCGAGCAGATCCAGCAGAACGCTGGCATGATCATCAACTCGTCCGAGGGCCCGGACATCATGGAGTACAACAAGGGCAACGCCACCGCGGGCCTGCTGTCCTCCCAGGGCCTGCTGACCGACCTGTCCGAAGAGGCCAGCAAGCGCGGCTGGGACAAGGAGCTCAGCCCCAGCCTGCAGACCACCGCCCGCTACAGCGACAAGGGCGTGATGGGCGAGGGCAACTGGTACGGCGTGCCCAACTACGGCGAGTACGTCATGGTCTATTACAACAAGGACCTGTTCGACAAGAACGGCGTCGCCGTGCCGACCACCTACGACGAGTTCACCAAGGCGATGGACGCGTTCGTCGCCAAGGGCATCACGCCGCTGGCCGAGGCCGGCGCCGAGTACCCGGCCGGCCAGCTGTTCTACCAGCTCGCGCTCTCGAAGGCCGACCGCTCGTTCGTCGACAACTACCAGCTCTACAAGAACCCGGTCGACTTCAAGGCCGACCCGCTGAAGTACGGCGCGGAGACCTTCGCCGACTGGGTGCGCAAGGGTTACGTCTCCAAGGACTCGGCGAGCCTCAAGGCCGAGGACATGGGCACCGCGTTCATCTCGGGCAAGGCGCCGATGATCGTCTCCGGTAGCTGGTGGTACGGCCGCTTCAAGGACGAGATGAAGGCCAACTGGGACTCGTTCCTGTTCCCCGGCAACAAGTTCCAGGCCGGCTCGTCCGGCAACCTGTGGGTGGTGCCGACCAACAGCAAGGCCAAGAGCCTCGCGTACGACTTCATCGACATCACGCTGCGGCCGGAGATCCAGGCCCTGATCGGCAACAACGGCGGCGTTCCCGTCGCGGCCGACGCCTCGCAGATCACCGACCCGAAGAACAAGAAGCTGATCGAGAACTTCAACACGGTCAGCCAGCAGGACGGTCTCGCGTTCTACCCGGACTGGCCGGTGCCCGGCTACTACGACGTGCTGGTGTCCGGCTTCCAGAGCCTGATCAACGGCTCGAAGACGCCCGACCAGGTGCTCGACCAGATCGCCAAGCCGTACGACGACGGCGTCAAGGAGATCACCGGTAAGTAGACGGACCGGGGTGGGCGCGCGTCGCGCGCCCACCCCGCCGGGAAGGATCTCCCATGGCTGTCACCGAGACCCCCGCGCCGCGGCGCGCCGAAAAGCGCAAGCGTGGCGGCGGCCGCGCCGGATACTGGCTCTACCTGATCCCGGGCGCGGTGCTCTTCATCCTCGTCATCGGGTTGCCGCTGGCCGGCACGCTCTACCTGTCGCTGACCAAGTGGTCGGGCGTCGGGGACCCGACGTTCATCGGCTTCGACAACTACACGCGGCTCTTCCAGGACGAGGTGTTCTGGACGTCGTTCAAGAACACTGTCGCGATGATCGTGGCGATGGTGGTCGCGCCGACGCTGTTCGGGCTGTTGCTCGCGGCCACGCTGTTCGACGTGATCGGGCGGAAGTTCAAGCCGCGGACCGCGTCGGCCCTGCGGGCGATCTTCTACCTGCCGCAGGTGCTCCCGGTCGTGGTGGCCGGCATCGTCTGGGGCTGGATCCTGCGCCCCGACGGCGCGTTCAACAGCCTGCTCGACTCGATCGGTCTCGGCGCCCTGCGGCACGACTGGCTCGGTGACCCCAACACCGCGCTGCCCAGCGTCATGGCCGTGATGATCTGGGTGCAGATCGGCTACCCGGTCGTCGTCTTCATGGCGGCGCTGCAGCGGGTCGATCCCGAGTTGTACGAGGCGGCCGAGGTCGACGGCGCCAACTGGTGGCACCGGTTCCGGTCGATCACCCTGGCCCAGATCCGGCCGGAGACCTTCGTGGTCGCCCTGACCTGCACGATCGCCGCGCTGAAAGTGTTCGGCCCGGTGTTCGCGCTGACCCGCGGCGGTCCGGAGAACGCGACCAACGTGCCGTCGTACTTCGCCTACTTCACGTTCTTCAAGAAGCTCCAGGTCGGGTACGGCTCCGCCATCTCCACCGTGCTCACCCTGATCATCATCATCGTGGCCGCGGTGTTCATCTACCTGCAGTACCGCAGCGAGCGCCAGGACCGGGAGGTCTGACATGGCCGTCACCCTCGAGCGGCCGGCACCGGCCCCGCTCCGCGAGACGAAGCCCCGTAAGACCCGCGACCGGCACCACCGCGGCGTGAGCCGTTGGGTCGTGCTCGCCGTGGTCACCGTGGCCGCGCTGGTCATGCTGGTGCCGTTCGTCTTCATGCTGCTCAACGCGTTCAAGTCGCCCGGCGACTACTCGTCGGCCGGCCCGTTGAGCTGGCCGACGGAGTTCTACACCAAGGGCCTCACGACCTACTGGAACCAGGTCAACTTCCCGCTGAAGTTCTGGAACTCGCTGCTCATCGCCGGTTCGGTCGCGGTGCTGGGCGTGGTCGTCTCGGTGCTCAACGCGTACGCGCTGGGGATCGGCCGGGTCAAGGGGCGGCTCTGGATCGTCGGGCTCTTCCTGCTCGCCAACATGCTGCCGCAGGAAGCGCTGATCTACCCGCTGTACTACATCTCGAAGCAGATCGGCCTCTACAACACCCAGCTCTCGGTGATCATCATCTTCACCGTCATCCAGAGCGCGTTCGGCACCTACCTGCTCGCGTCGGTGCTCGGCACCTTCCCGAAGTCGGTGCTCGAGGCGGCGTCACTGGACGGCGCGGGCAAGTGGACCGTGCTGTGGCGGGTCGTCTTCCCGAACCTGCGGCCGACCCTCGCGGTCCTGCTGATCTTCTTCTTCATCTGGACGTGGAACGAGTTCCTCATCCCCCTGGTCATGCTCATCGACAACAGCACGCAGACCATCCCGGTCGCGCTCGCCTCGTTGCAGGGCGACCGGCTGATGGACGCCCCGACGACCAACGCGGGCGCGCTGATCAGCCTGGTGCCGGCCATCCTCTTCTTCATCGTTTTCCAGCGCACCCTCTCGCGCGGCATCACGGCAGGAGCCGAGAAGTGAAGTTCACCGACGGGTACTGGCAACTGCGGCCCGGGGTCAGCGTGCTGCGCCCCGGGACCGTGGAGTCGGTCGAACTGGACGAGCGCGGTTTCACCGTCTTCGCGCCCACCGGCACGGTCGTCACCCGGGGTGACACGCTCAACCGGCCGGTCGTCACGGTCAGGTTCTTCTCGCCGGCGGACGGCGTCATCGGCGTCACCGTCGCGCACCACCTCGGCGGGCTGCCTCGGACGCCGGCATTCGCGGTCGCGGCGGGCGACGACCACGTGGTCGACATCGATGTCACGGGCCTGTCGGCCACGCTGACCGCCGGTGAGCTGACCGCCCGGGTCGCGCTCGTCGACGGGTGGCGGGTCGACTTCCTGCACGGCGACCGGCTGCTCACCTCGTCGACGGAGCGCAGCATCGGCCTGGCGACCGACGCTTCCGGGCGGTCCTATGTGCACGATCGGCTGGCGCTCGGCGTCGGCGAGACCGTCTACGGGCTGGGGGAGCGGTTCGGCGCGTTCGTCAAGAACGGCCAGACCGTGGACATCTGGAACGCCGACGGGGGCACGGCCAGCGAGCAGGCGTACAAGAACGTCCCGTTCTATCTGAGCAGCGCGGGCTACGGCGTCTTCGTCGACCACCCCGAGCATGTCTCGTTCGAGATCGGCTCCGAGGTCGTGTCGCAGGCCCAGTTCAGTGTCGAGGGCCAGACGCTGACCTACTACCTGATCGACGGGCCGACCCCGAAGGACGTGCTGCGCCGGTACACCGCGCTGACCGGGCGCCCGGCGCGCGTACCCGCGTGGTCCTATGGTCTCTGGCTTTCGACGTCCTTCACCACGTCGTACGACGAGAAGACGGTCAACGAGTTCATCGACGGGATGGCCGAGCGCGACCTGCCGCTGTCGGTGTTCCACTTCGACTGCTTCTGGATGCGGCAGTTCCACTGGTGCGACTTCGTCTGGGACCCGGCGACGTTCCCCGATCCCGAGGGGATGCTGCGCCGGCTGCACGAGCGCGGCCTCAAGGTGTGCGTGTGGATCAACCCGTACATCGCGCAGCGGTCGTACCTGTTCGAGGAGGGCCGCCGGCTCGGCTATCTGGTCAAGCGGGCGGACGGCTCGGTCTGGCAGTGGGACAAGTGGCAGGCCGGCATGGCGCTGGTCGACTTCACCAACCCGGACGCCGTCGCCTGGTACCAGAGCAAGCTCGCGGTGCTGCTCGACATGGGCGTCGACGCGTTCAAGACCGACTTCGGCGAGCGGATCCCGACCGACGTCGTCTGGCACGACGGGTCCGACCCGCAGCGGATGCACAACTACTACGCGCAGGCGTACAACAAGGCGGTCTTCGAACTGCTCGAAGCTTCGCGCGGGATCGGTGAGGCCGTGGTGTTCGCGCGGTCCGCCACCGCCGGTGGGCAGCAGTTCCCGGTGCACTGGGGCGGCGACTGCGAGTCGACGTTCGCCGCGATGGCCGAGTCGCTGCGCGGCGGGCTCTCGCTGGCGGCGTCCGGCTTCGGCTACTGGAGCCACGACATCGGCGGCTTCGAGGGCACCCCGGACCCGGCGGTGTTCAAGCGCTGGGTCGCGTTCGGGCTGCTCTCGTCGCACTCGCGGTTGCACGGCTCCGGCTCGTACCGGGTGCCGTGGGCGTTCGACAGCGAGGCCGTCGACGTGCTGCGGCACTTCACGCGGCTGAAGCTGTCGCTGATGCCGTACCTGGCCGCGGCGGCCGAGGAGGCGCACCTCTCGGGTGTCCCGATGATGCGGCCGATGGTGCTGGAGTTCCCGGACGACCCGACCACGGCGTACCTGGACCGGCAGTACATGCTCGGGCCGGACGTGCTGGTGGCGCCGGTGATGAGCGCCGACGGCGAGGTGACCTACTACGTGCCCGCCGGGACCTGGACCCATCTCGTGACCGGGGCGCAGGTCGTCGGGCCCCGCTGGGTGACCGAGAAGCACGAGTTCGACAGCGTGCCGGTGCTGGCGCGGCCGGGTGCGGTGATCCCGTTCGGCTCCCGCTCCGACCGGCCCGACTACGAGTGGGCCGACGACGTGCTTTTGCGCGTTTTCGCGCCCGTTTCGGGGCAGCGGACCCTCGTCCGGGTGCCGTCGCCTGGTGGCGGGGCCGGCGCCGAGTTCGAGGTGCGGTTCGATGGCGGTACGGTCGCGGCGGAGCTGGTCGCCGGGTCGTCGGCGGGATATCGGGTTGAGGTGGGACAGTGAGCGATTTTCCGAAGGACTTCGTCTGGGGTTCGGCGACGGCCGCGTACCAGATCGAGGGTGCGGCGAACGAGGACGGTCGCGGACCGTCCATCTGGGACACCTACAGCCACACGCCGGGCCGGACGCGCAACGGTGATACCGGCGACGTGGCCGCGGACCACTACCACCGGTGGGAGGAGGACCTCGACCACATCGCGGCCCTCGGGCTCGACGCGTACCGGTTCTCGATCTCCTGGCCGCGGGTGCAGCCGGGCGGTTCGGGCGCGTTCAACCAGGCGGGGATCGACTTCTACTCCCGGCTCGTCGACGGGTTGCTGGCGCGCGGCGTCAAGCCGGTCGCGACGATGTACCACTGGGACCTGCCGCAGGAGCTCGAGGACCAGGGTGGCTGGGCGTCCCGGGAGACCGCGCTGCGGTTCCGCGACTACGCGGCCGGCATCGTCGCGGCGCTGGGCGACCGGGTGCACACCTGGACGACGTTCAACGAGCCGTGGTGCTCGGCCTACCTGGGCTACGCGTCGGGCGTGCACGCTCCGGGCCGCACCTCGCCCGCGGACGCCCTGGCCGCGGTGCACCACCTGAACCTGGCGCACGGCCTGGCCGGCCGGGTGGTCCGGGAGCTGGCCCCGGCGTCGCAGCTGTCGGTGACGCTGAACCTGCACGTGATCCGCCCGGCGTCGTCCTCGGCGGCAGACTTGGACGCGGTGCGCCGGATCGACGCGCTGGCCAACCGGGCGTTCCTCGGCCCGATGCTGGACGGCGCGTACCCGGCGGACCTGCTGGCCGACACGGCGTCGGTGACCGACTGGTCGTTCGTCCAGGACGGCGACGAGAAGCTGATCGCGGTGCCGCTGGACGTGCTCGGGGTGAACTACTACTCGAGCACGCTGGTGCAGGCGTGGGACGGGGTGTCGCCGCGGTCGTCGGCTGACGGTCATGGTGCGTCCACGGCGTCGCCGTGGGTGGGTGCTTCCGACGTCGACTTCCTGCCGCAGCCAGGGCCGTACACGGCGATGGGTTGGAACATCGATCCGGACGCGTTCGTGGAGCTGCTGCTCCGCCTGCGCGACGAGTACCCGAACCAGCCTCTGATGATCACGGAGAACGGCGCGGCGTTCGAGGACGTGGTGTCGCCGGACGGCACGATCCAGGACGATCGCCGGATCGACTACCTGCGCCGGCACATCGGGGCGGTGGCGGACGCCCGCGCACAGGGCGCGGACGTCCGCGGGTACTTCGTGTGGTCGCTGCTCGACAACTTCGAGTGGGGCTACGGCTACGACCGCCGCTTCGGCATCATCCGGGTGGACTACGACACGCAGGTCCGCACCTGGAAGCAGAGCGCCCACTGGTACAAGCGCCTAGCCGCAACCGGCCAACTGGAGAGCTGACCTCCCACACCACCGGATGCCCGACCTGCCCTACTGGCGGTCGGGCATCTGGGCCTTGGAGAGTGAGGCCGAGCTCGGCCGCCGCTACGAGGTCAGTCGCGTGACCGTGCGCAAGGCGCTGGAGCGGTTGCGGGACGAAGGGCTCGTGGCCGCGCGGCGTGGGGCCGGGTGGTACGTGCGGTCCGGGACCAGCTTCGGGCAGACGCTCGCGCTCGGGAGCTTCCAGCACGCCCGGTCCGCGGTCGCCGACGCCGGGCTCGCGTTGACGCGGACCGTGAGCGGCTACGAGTACCGCGCCCTGCCGCCCGACGTCGCCCACCTGCTGCGGGCCGAGGGCGAGGGACTGCGGGTGCGGGCCGTGCGGCTCGCCGGTGGCAACCCGCTGGACGTCGTCACCGAGTGGGTGCCGCTCGCGTTCGCCAGCCCCGTCAGTCGCGCCGACGCCGAGGCGCCCGGTGTCTGGGAGACCTTGCGGCGGCACGGGCACGACATCGAGGTGGTGCGGCAGAGCATCGCCGCGACCGGGGCAACCGAGTCCGTCGCCCGGCAGCTCGACACCACGCCCGGTGCGCCCGTGCTGCTGGTCCGGCGGCTGGCGGTCGGCGCCGACGGCGTACCGCTGGCTCTGTCCGAGCATCGCTATCTCGGCCATCGGTTCCGGCTCGAGGTCGAGTTCCGCGGCGGTCCGGGCCCCGGCCCCGCCACCGATCCGCCGGGTGTCACCCCCGTCCCCTAAAGGAGGATCTCCGTGCGTTTGCTGGTCACCGGCGCGGCCGGGTTCATCGGCAGCAACTTCGTCCGCTACTGGCGGCGGCGGCATCCCGGCGACACCGTCGTGGCGCTGGACGCTCTGACGTACGCCGGGATCCGGGCCAACGTCCCCGACGACGTGCCGTTCGTGCACGCGGACATCGCCGGCGCGGACGTGGCCGGGTTCGACGTGGTGGTCAACTTCGCCGCCGAATCGCACAACAGCCGGGCCGTCCAGGATCCGGGCGCGTTCTTCGCGACCAACGTGCTCGGCACCCAACGCCTGCTGGAGGCGTGCCGTGACGCCGGCGTGCGCTTCCACCACGTCTCGACCTGCGAGGTGTACGGCGATCTGGCGCTCGACGATCCCGGCGCGTTCACGGAGGAGTCGCCGTACCGGCCGCGGACGCCCTACAACGCGAGCAAGGCGGGCGCCGACCACGCGGTGCGGGCCTACCACGAGACGTTCGGGCTGCCGGTCACGATCACGGTCTGCGCCAACAACTACGGGCCGCGGCAGTTTCCGGAGAAGGTCATCCCGCTGTTCGTGTCGCGGGCGCTGCGCGGTCTGCCGCTGCCCGTCTACCGGTCCAGCGCCAACCGCCGGGAGTGGCTGCACGTCGACGACCACTGCGCCGCGATCGACCTGGTGCTGCGGTCGGGGCGCGTCGGTTCCACGTACCACGTCGGGTCCGGGGTCGAGGTCAGCGTGGCCGATCTGGCCGGGCTGATCCTCGACCACCTGGGCCTGCCCCGCACGATGATCGAGACCGTGCCGGACCGGCCGGGCCACGACCGCCGCTACCTGCTCGACTCGTCGCTGATCCGGTCGGAGCTGGGCTGGTCACCGGGCGTGGGCTTCGAGGCGGGTTTGGCTTCGACCATCACCTGGTACGCCGAGAACCGCGACTGGTGGGAGCCGCTGCTCGCGCGGGCGGCCGTCGACGAGGCGGCGTGGGCCTAGGGTTCAGCCGCGCCGCAGCACGGTGGCCGCCTCGCCGCTGCCGACCTCGGAGAGGATCGACAGGGACGCGTGCCACTGCTCGCGGGCGATGGTGCCGAGACCGTTCGCGCGGGCGATGTCACCGAGCAGCCGGAGGGCGCGGCCCTCGCCGAGGCGGTGACCGGTCGCCCGGTGCGTGATCAAGGCGCGCTGGCCGCATTCGACGGCCCGATCGATGTCCTGGGTACGCAGGTGCACGCCCCCGAGCACGAGGTAGGCGTTGCCGGCCAGCACGCGGTGCCCGGCCCGCTGCGCGTCGGCGAGCGCGGCACCGGCGACCGTCTCGGCGCCGGACAGGTCGCCGGTGTCCCGCAGGGCGGCGGCGAGCGCGACGCTGGCGCGGTGGCGCGCGTACCCGTCGCCGAGCAGCGCCAGCCCGCGCCGGTGCTCGGCGACGGCCCGCTCGGGGCCGCCGAGCCAGTGGTGCACGCTGCCGAGCAACGAGACGACGTCACCGACCGTTGCGGGGTCGGCGGCCTCGCGGGCCTTCACGAGGGCTTCCTCTCCGACGGCCAGGGCTTCGGTCAGCTCACCGCGGTCGCGGTGCACGATCGTCAGCCCACCGAGCATCCGCGCGTCGACGGGCCCGACCTCCATGGCGTCCCGGAACCGCTCGCCGGCGCCACCCTCACCCAACAGATGCTCGACGGCACCGAGGGTGGTCAGCGCCCCGGCCGCGACCGCCTCGTCGGCGGCCAGGGCGGACAGGCTGGAGTGAGCGGCCCGCCGCAGCTCACCGAGGTCGTGGTAGAGCCCACCGAGGGCGACGAGCGCGCTGGCCTCACCGTGCGCCCAGCCGGACCGCGCACACAGGTCGGCACTGGCCTCGAACTCGACGACGGCGGCGGCGAGGTCACCGTCGCGCTGCCGGTCGAGCGCCACACCACTGCGCCGCGCGGCCTGCGCCCGCAGGTCAGCCTCCCCCTCGAACCCCACGCCGACCGACTGTATAGAGCCGCCCCAACCAGCGAAAGCCCGCCAGCGCGTGATCATGAACGAACCTCTGGTCACGCGTCACCGGTAAGGGTGAGGGAAAACGCCTGCCGGTGCGTGAAACTTGGAGGTTCTGTGCCTGCTCCGGGTGGCAGAAAGGATCGCGATGCCACACAGCGTCTTCGAGCGGTACGAGCTGACCGACGGTGACCTCACCGTCGAGCTGCTCGTCCAGCCGGCCATCAACTACGCCCTCGTGCATAACCGGGTCCCGTTGGTGCGCCAGATCCTCCTCCGGAACGAGGCCGGAACGTCGCTCACGGACGTGGATCTGCGGCTCGAGCTGCACGGCCCGGACGGGCCGCTCGCGGAGCCATGGGAACGGTCGGTGACCGTGCCCATTCAGCCCGGCGCCACGATCGCCTGGGAGGATTTCGCCGGGTTCGGCCCAGAGATGGCCCGGCTGCGCGGCACCGACGAGGCCTTCCCCGTCGACTACCGGCTCGTGGTGCACCGGCCGGAGCGGCCGGTGGCTCAGCTTTCGGCTGCCTCGTCGGTGCTGGCACACAACGAGTGGTTCAACTCCCCGGCGCTCTACGACTCGCTCGCGGCGTTCGTGCAGCCGAACACCGAGGCGGTGGCCGCCGTCCTGCGGTCGGCTGCGCAGGTTCTGCTCGACCGAACCGGATCTGGTTCGTTGCAGGGTTACCAGGCCGGCCCGGAGCGAGCCGCGAAGATCGCTGGTGCCGTTTACGAGGCATTGCGCCACGCGGGGATCTACTACCAGGGATTGCCAGCCTCGTTCGAGCAGACGGGCCAGAAGGTACGAACGACCGCCGCTGTGCTCGACGGCCGCTTGGCGAACTGCGTCGATCTATCCGTCACGTACGCCGCCTGCCTCGAGCAAGCCGGGCTTCGGCCGCTGATCTGGCTCACGCGGGGCCACGCCTTCGCCGGCTTCCACCTCGACGAGGACCGCCTCAGCTCGACCGTGGTCACTGAGGCGAACCTGCTGATCTCGATGGTGGAGTCGGGCCGGGCGGTGCCGGTCGAGCTGACCGGCATAGGCCCAGGCGTAGAGTCCGCCGACTTCAGCGCGGCGGTCGAGACAGGACTGACCCATTTCGCCGGCGGTGGGCCGGATGTGTTTGGCGTCGTAGACGTGTACCTCGCCCATCGGTCCGGCATCCGGCCGATGCCGTCGGTTGACGAGCTCGCGGCCATGCCGGTCGTGCCGACGGGCACCGCGGTCGCTGGCCAGGGCTCGATCGACCTGCCGACCGGTGTCGCCCGGCGCCGGCTGCGCGAACGCGAGCTGGCGGGCGACGAAGCGCCGCCGCAGGTGGACGATTCGCCGGCGCGCGTCCAGCAGTGGAAACGTTCACTACTCGACCTGAGCCTGCGTAACCCACTGCTCAACCTCCCGACCCGGGGCAAGGGAATTGACCTGCACGTGCCCGCCGGTGCGCTGGCCGACCTGGACGACTTCGTGCACCGTGGGGAGCGGCTGCATATCGTGCCGCAGGACGACATCAGCCACATCCACGAGCTGGCGGGTGCTCGGCGGGCACAGGACCTCGACGTCGAAGTGCTCACCCGCGAGCTGATCCACGACAAGCGCCTATACGGAGCGGTTGCGGAGCAGCGCTACCAGAAGGCGTTGCGCGGCCTGCAGCGTGATGCCCGGACCATGGAGCAGGAGACCGGCGGCAACTACCTCTACCTCACTCTCGGCACCTTGGTGCACCCCAAGGCCGCTGGTGGCGAGGCGCACGCGCCGTTGTTCCTTCTGCCTGTGCGCATCGAGGGCGGCACCGGGCGGCGGCCGTTTTCCCTGGTCATCGACGGTTCGGAGGTCGCCTCCCCCAACCACTGCCTGGTGGAGTGGTTGCGGGTCAAGCATCGGGTGCGGATCTCCGAGCTCGAGCAACCGATCCGTGACGAGCACGGCATCGACATCGGCAAGACGCTCACCGCCATCCGGGGCCAGCTCGTCGACAACCGGCTCAACTATCGCATCGACGAGACGGCCAGCTTGCGGTTGCTGTCGTTCGCCACTTTCCAGATGTGGCGGGACCTTACCGACCACTGGCAGACCTTCATGGCCAACCCGGTGGTCGGCCATCTCGTCCACACCACCGGTGCGACCTTCGACGATCCGGCCGGCGACGAGACGGACCCACCGGTTGATGAGGGAGAGCTGCACTTGCCGATCCCGGCCGATGGTTCGCAGATGAAGGCGATCCTGCTGGCGGAGCGGGGTCACTCGTTCGTCCTCGAGGGACCGCCCGGCACCGGCAAGTCGCAGACCATCACGAATTTGATCGCCCGGGCTGTCACAGGCGGTCGGTCGGTGCTGTTCGTCGCCGAGAAGCAGGCCGCGTTGGAGGTGGTGAAGCGCCGCCTTGGTCAGATCGGCCTGGGCTCGTTCGCCCTGGACCTGCACGGCCGCAAGCAGTCACTGAACGCGATTCGGCAGCAGCTCCGGGACGCGCTCGACCAGAGCGATCCTGGCGACGATACGACGTGGACCGCGGTGGAGACCGGCTATCGAGCCCGGTTGGCGCCGCTCACGGGCTATCCGGACCGCATCCACAGCGCGAACGGCGCCGGGTTGACGGCGTGGTCGGCGTACGAGGCTCAACTCGTGTACGGCGACGGCGTAACCGCCGATGTGCCCGTGCCGTTCCTCGTCGTGCCGCAGGCCCTTCGCGAGCGGGTCGAGCTCGCCCTGCGCACCTTTCCGGCGGTCGGCCGGTCGGCCCGGCTTCGTTGGGACCACCCGTGGTCGCTGAGCGGCCGGCGAGATCTCGCCGGCCTGCATCCCGAGGCACTCAGGCAGCTCGCCCGCGATCTCGAAGACGCACGTGTGGCCCTGGGCGATCGCCCCGCACTCGCCGCGGTCATACGCGGTCTGCCCAACCCGGAGGATGTCTCACGGTTCCTGCCGGCGGTCCGGATGGCCGTGCAGCGTGCCCTGCCGGACCGCGGCACCACCGTCCGGGCCACCGACCCGGGTTGGGACGACGCGGTTGTCGCCTTCGTGGCGAGCCTCGCCCAGTTCCGCCGGGAGTACGGGCCAGAACTTACGACCTTCCGCCCGGACGTCTTTCACCAAGCCGACCTGGAAACCTGGCGCGGTGAGGCGCACCAGGCGGCGAAGAAGCTGTTCGGCAAGCGCAAGGCGCTGGAGAAGGTGCTCGAGAAGCTGGCGCACTGCGTCGAGCGGGGCGCGGCGGTGCAGACGGACGCCCTGCCGCAGATGTTGGACCGCCTCGTTGCCGCCCGGGATCAGGCCGGCGGGCTGCACCGGCGGCTCGCCGAGATAGGCGGGCTCAAGCTGCCCGCCGGTTGGCTGCCCACGGCGCCAGACGCCGAGCAGCGGCTGCACGCCGCGTGCGAGGCGACTGAAGTCAGCCGGGTCCTCCTGCGCGATTGCCCACCGATGTGGGCGATCATCGAGAGCGGTGTCGGACCCGCGGAGGTCGACCTGCTGGAGCGGCTGCGGTCGGGCTGGCAAGCGTGGCGCGGGGTGCTGCACAGCGGGCCGGTCGAGCTGGCTTTCTGGGCCGGTGCCGCGGGCTGGTACGACGCCTGGCAGCGCGAAGGCGCGGGTTGGCTGACCGCTTTGCAGGCGGACGGGTTGCTCGCGGTGCAGCGGTGGGGCGCGGCCCTCGCGCATGCGGACGTGCTGGCTGAAGCGGGGCTCGTCGAATTCCGGGAACAGCTGTTGCGCGGCGTCATCGATCCCGACCTGGCCGAGGAGGCGTACCGGCGCGGCGCCGCCACCACGGCGCTCGCTGAGCGCCTCCGTGCCGGCGATGTGGAGTACTTCGACGCACAACTGCATGACAACCACATCGGCCAGTACGAAACGGCCGCAGGTCGGCTCCGCGCCGCCCTGCCCGAGCGCCTCCCGTCGGTGCTCGTGCGACGGCGGCCGTTTCGCCCCAACGAACGGCGCGGCCGGGTCGCCGATTTTACCGCCGAGTTGCGGCGCAAGCGGGGCGGCCGTTCGTTCCGCGAACTGTTCGAGTCCTATCCGGACATCGTCCTGGCCCTGACGCCTTGCGTATTGGTGAGTCCGGCCTCGGCCGGGCACTTCCTCGCCCCGAACGCGGCCCGCTTCGACCTGGTGGTCTTCGACGAGGCGTCGCAGATCCGGGTCGCGGAGGCGATCGGCGCGATGGGCCGGGGTCAGTCGGTGGTCGTCGTCGGCGACTCGAAGCAGATGCCGCCGACCACCACGATGCAGGCGTCGCACGGCGATGAGGACACACCTGTCGAGGGCGACCCGGTGCCCGAAGACCTTGACAGCATTCTCAGCGAGGCGGTGGAGTCCGGCCTGCCCCAGCGGTGGCTGTCATGGCACTACCGCAGCCAGGACGAATCACTGATCGCCTTCTCCAACCACTTCTATTACGAAAACAAGCTCTCCAGCCTGCCGTCGCCGGGTGCCGAGGCCGACACGGGTTTGCGCTGGCGGCGGGTGGACGGCCAGTTCGACCGCGGGAAGTCCCGGACGAACGCGGTCGAAGCGCGGGAGGTCGTCGCGGAGATTTCCCGCCGGCTCCGGAATCCGGCCACGAGGGACCACTCGATCGGCGTCGTGACCTTCAACGTCCAGCAACGTGACCTCATCCTCGACCTGCTCGAGGATGGCACCGACCCGCTCATCAAACAGCGGATGGCCGACGACCAGACCGAGCCGATCTTCGTCAAGAACCTCGAGAACGTGCAGGGCGACGAGCGCGACGCGATCCTGTTCTCGCTGGCGTTCTCGCCGAGCCCCGAAACCGGTCAGCTACCGCTCAACTTCGGCCCGCTCAGCCAGACCGGCGGCGAGCGGCGACTGAATGTCGCCATCACGCGTGCGCGGCGGCAGGTGGTGCTGTTCGCTTCCTTCGACCCGAGCCATATCGACCTGGCGCGGACCACGGCGGCGGGGACCCGGCACCTGCGGGCTTACTGCGAGATGGCGGCCGCGGGCGTCGAGAGGCTCGGCGACCTGTCGTCGACCAGGCACCAGCGTCGGGACCGGATTCGTGACGAGGTGGCGGCGGCGATCCGTGCGCGCGGCCACGAGGTTGTCACCGGGCATGGCCTGTCCGACTTCACGGTCGACATCGCGGTACGGGTGCCGGGCGCTCCGCGCTGGCAGGTCGCGGTCATTCTCGACGGGCCGCAGTGGAGCGCCCGGCCGACGGTCGCCGACCGGGACAGCGCGCCCGTGCTCCTGCGCGACATCATGGGCTGGCCCGAGGTGGTCCGCTTCTGGCTGCCCGCCTGGATCCGCGAACGGTCGGCGCTGCTGAAGCGGGTCGACGAGGCTGTTTCGCGGGCAGCCTCGGCCGCCCTCGCTTCGGCGGTTCCGGCCGAGCCCGCGGTCCGGGCCTCGGGCCAGGTCGAGCCCGCGGTCACGGCTGAACCGCCGGCCGATCAAGGGGTCGCCACGACAGATCCCGTTGCGCCAATGGCGGTCGCGGCGCCGATGGCCGACGAGGCCGTCGTCCGCGAGCAACTGGTGCGCTCGATGTCGTCTGTGGTGGCGTCCGGCGGGCCCGTCCCGCGCCCGACGTCCGAGCCTGTGGCCGGCCCGACGCCGTTCGTCCCCTACGTCATCAAACAGGTCGGCCAAATGGCGGATCTGGACATGATCGCAGGCAACGGCCGCATCCAGGCCGCCGTGCGCGCGGTGCTGCGTGAGGTGATCGCGACCGAGGGCCCCGTGGAACAACACCGGCTGGCCCGGATGACCCTCAAGTCGTTCGGTTTCACCAACACCCACCCAGAGCGCCGCGCCGCCGTGCTGGCCCTGGTCGATCGAGGGTCTTTGCGCAGGCACCGGCTGGGTACGTTCGCCTGGCCATCCACACTGGATGCGCAGACCTGGCGCGGGTTCCGGCAGAATCGGAACAGCTCGGACCGCGACTTCGATGAGATCGCGCTGGAAGAGATCGCCAACGCCGCCCGCTACGCGCTCGTCTCGGTGCCTCGCCGGGCCGAGGAGGAACTGCTGCGCGCGACGCTCGATGTCCTCGGCTACCGCCGGAAGACAGAAAAGATCGACACCCGCTTGCGGCACGGCCTTGAACTCGGCAGGAAGACCACCGCCTTCGTTCGCGACCCGGACGGTCGCTACCGACTGGGATGACCGCGGCCGAGCCACCGTCCCGGGAGCAAGACGAGAGGGTGCCCACCCCCCGTGCGTGGGCACCCTCTACGAGGAACGGTCAGCGGGCAAGCACCAGCTCTGGCGATGACGGGGCCGCCGCGGGTGTTGTTTCCGTCAGCGCGAACCGGGAGTGGAAGCGGGCCAGCCACGCCGGGGCCCACCAGTTGTAGCGCCCAAGCAAAGTCATCGTCGCCGGGACCAGGAGCATGCGGACGATTGTCGCGTCCAGGATTACCGCTAGGACCAGGCCCAGGCCGATCGCGCGGATCGGGACGAAGCCGCCTGCCACGAAACCCGCGAAGACGATCGCCAGTAGGGCTGCCGCCGCCGTGACGATGCGGCCCGTGAGTTGCAAGCCCTCCGCTACCGCGGTCGACGGGTCCGCGCCCGCCAGCCAGCGTTCGCGCATCCGGGACAGCAGGAACACCTCATAATCGACCGACAGGCCGAAGGCGATCGCCGCCACCAGGACCGGGACCGTCAGGTTCGTGCCGTCCAGTTCCGGTAGGCCCAGGTTGCCCTGTTGGAAGACCCAGACCACCGCGCCCAGGGCCGCGCCGATGCTGAGCAGGTTGGTCAGCACCGCCTTGATGGGCAGCAGGATCGAGCCCGTGAACAGGAACAGCAGCACCAGCGTGCCGAGCGCGACCAGGGCGATGGCCCACGGCAGCCGGTCGGCCAGCATCCCGCGGTAGTCGATGAGCCGGGCCGTGTCGCCGCCCACCAGTGTCTCGACCGGCGTCGGCAGGTCGCGCACCGCGGTCGCCACCGCCTGCTGGAAGTCCTCGTCCACGTCCGCCTCGACCAGGGTGCGGTCGCCGATCGCGGTCACCTCGACCTCCCGTACACCCGGCATGGTCTCGATCGAAGCCCGCAAGGACAGCACCGCGGCGCTGTCGGGTGCGGCCGCCACCACCGTCGCGACCTCGTCCGGCCGGATCTCGTCGGGGTAGTGCACGGCCATCTCGTCGTAGAGCGTCCGCGTGTCGGTGCTCGTCGGCAGCAGCCGCGGATCACCGGCGGAGAGCCGCATGTCGAGCACCGGGATCGCGATGAACAGCATCGCCGCGAGCACCGTCAGCGCGGTCACCGCGGGGCGGCGCTGCACGACCCGGGCCAGCCGGGCGAAGACCCCGACACCGGCCGGTCGCGGCGCGCGTGGCTTGATCCGCTTGCCGAAGAGCGTGAGCAGCGCGGGCAGCAGGGTCAGCGCGGCCAGCAGGTCGAGCACGACGACGGCGGTGCCGGCGATGCCCATCGACCGCAGGAACGGGTCCGGGAAGACGGTCAGGCCCGCCAACGCGACGGCGACGGTCAGACCGGAGAAGAAGACGGTACGCCCGGCGCTGGCCGCGGTCCGCAGCACCGCCGGACCGACCTCGGGGTCGACCGCCCGCTCCTCGCGGAACCGGTAAACGACCAGCAGCGCGTAGTCGACCGCCAGGCCGACCGCCAGCATGGTGACGATCTGGATGGAGTACACGGACACGTCGGTCACCTGGCTGAACGCGAACAGCACCCCGAACGTCCCGCCGACACCGACGACCGCGATCAGCAGCGGCAGGCCGGCGGCGAGCAGCCCGCCGAAGACGATCAGCAGGAGCAGCAGCAGGACCGGCGTGCTGAAGATCTCGGCGCGGGCCACGTCGCTGGCCGCCTGCTCGCTGAACTCGTCCTCACTGAGCGAGCCGCCCGTGACGGTGATCATGCCGATGCCACCGAGGTCGCTGCGGATCCGTTCCGCCGCCTGGGCGGCGACCTCGTCCGCGCCGTCGCCGAACGCCATCGTCACGGTGAACGCGACCGCCTGACCGGTCACAGGGGACGGTATCGGCGGGCTCACCTCCGCGACCCCCGGCATCGCCCGGACCGAGGCGCTGACCCGGTCGACCGCCGCGGTGACGGCCGGGTCGGTCGCGGTGACGCCGCTGACGACCGCGGTGATCTCCTCGGGCGAGGGTGCGAGATCCTCCTGGAGGGTGGTCGCCCGGTCCGATTCGCTGCCCGGCACGACACCGACGGAACCGACGAGGCGTTCGAAGACGCCGATACCGACCGTGAAGCCGGCGCCGACGACGGCCAGCCAGATCACCAGGACGATGACCGGGCGGCGTACGGAGAAACGAGCGAGTGACGTGGTCATGCCAACGATCCAACGCGCGCGGCGGCCTCGCCGGATCGCCGTCCGGAGTGGACCGTGCCTCACTCGCCGGAGCGAGGAACGACCAGTCCGGTCTCGTACGCGAGGACTACGGCCTGCACCCGGTCGCGCAGGCCGAGCTTGGTGAGCAGGTTGCTGACGTGGGTCTTCACCGTGTGCTCGGTGACGAACAGCTCGCCCGCGATCTCCGCATTGGACAGCCCGCGGGCGACCGCCTTGAGCGTCTCGGTCTCCCGGCCGGTGAGCGCGCTCAGCCGGCCGTCGACGCGGCGGGGCGCCGCCCGGGACACCACGTCGGCGATCAGCCGCCGGGTCACCGTCGGCGCGAGCAGGGCCTCCCCGCCGGCGACCACGCGGACGGCGTTGACCAGGTCGTCGCGGCGCATGTCCTTCAGCAGGAAGCCGCTCGCGCCGGCGCGCAGCGCGTCGTACACGTACTCGTCGAGGTCGAAGGTCGTCAGCACGAGCACGCGGGTGTCCGAGGCGGCGCAGATCCGGGCGGTGGCCTGGATCCCGTCGAGGTGCGGCATCCGGACGTCCATCAGCACCACGTCGGGGCGCAGGCGCTCGGCCGCGGCGACGGCCTCCACACCGTCGGCGGCCTCGCCGACCACGGTGATGTCGGGCTGGGCGTCGAGGATGAGCGCGAACCCGCCGCGGACCAGCTCCTGGTCGTCGGCGACGAGCACGCGGATCTGGTCAGCCACGCCCCACCGTTGCCACGACGGGCAGCCTAGCGTGCACCAGGAAGCCGGTGCCATCGTCCGGAGCGCCGGTGCGCAGCGTGCCGCCGCACGCGTCCACGCGCTCGCGCATGCCGATCAACCCGTGGCCGCCGGACTTTCGGGACGGGCCGCGACCGTCGTCGCGGACCTCCACCTGCAGCGCGTCGTCGACCCAGCTCAGCCGCACCTCGACCCGGGCCGCGCGGGCGTGCCGGACCACATTGGTCAGTGCCTCCTGCACCACCCGGTACGCCGCGACGGCGGTGTCGGCGGGCACCGGCCGGCGCTCGCCGGTCTCCCGCAGCTCGGCCGCGAGGCCCGCGACTCGGGCCTGTGAAACCAGCGCGGGGATGCCGTCGAGGTCGGGTTGCGGCGCGCGCGACGCGGGCTCGGTGCGCAGCACGCCCAGGGTGCGGCGGAGCTGGGTGAGCGCGTCGCGGCCGGCGTCGGCGATCGCGTCGAACACCTGCTCGGCGCGGACCGGGTCGCGGCGCACGACCACCGGGCCGGCCTCGGCCTGCACGACGATCATGCTGACCGAGTGGGCGAGGGTGTCGTGCATGTCGCGGGCGATCCGCTGCCGCTCGCGGGAGGCCGCCTGCGCGTAGTCGGCGGCGAGCTGCTCGGCCCGGGCCTCCAGGTTCTCGATCAGCGCGCGCCGGGAGCGGGCGATGGCACCCAGGGCGTACGCGCCGCCGAACAGGATCACCGACGCGCTCACCGGCAGGATGCTGTTCTTCGGCGTCAGCGAGATGGTCAGCCCGACGATCGTGCCGACGATGCCGATGGTCCGCCAGGCCGGGCTGGCCAGGGACGCGAACGTGTAGGTGGCCACGAGCTGGCCGAACGGCACCTCTTTGATCAGGTCGTTGACCGCCAGGATGGCCGTGGCGATGCCGGTGACGAAGGTGACCGGGATCGGCCAGCGACGGCGCCAGGCCAGGGGGAGCGAGCTCAGCGCGGCGAACGCGTACATGGCCGTCGTGTCGTCGCCGTCGACCACCGGGGAGGCGATCGTCGCGAGGTAGCAGAGCAGCGCGACGAGCGAGTCGACGACCAGCGGCGGCAGGTCGCCGGCCGCGTCGGTCGCCCGCCGGAGCGCCCGGCGCGCCTGCTCGGCCAGCTTCCGCACGCTGGCAGTATCCGCTGTGACCGGCCGCCGGCGCCTCCCTCGCAGGAGCGAGAAGAAAAATCTCCGGCGGATGTCGAAACCGGCCCTCGCCCGTTCGACCCCTGGGTAGAGAAGGCCACCGAGCAGAGGAGAAACATCATGAAGGTCATGGTCATGATCAAGGGCACCGGCGCGGACGAGGACAAGATCGCTCCGACCGCGGAGATGCTGGCGGCGATGGGCGAGTACAACGACAAGCTGATCAAGGCCGGGATCATGCTCGACGGGGGTGGCCTGCGGCCGAGCGCCGAGGGCAAGCAGGTCGTCTTCGAGGGCGGCACCACCTCGGTCGTCGACGGCCCGTTCACCGAGTCCAAGGAGATCATCGCCGGGTACTGGGTGTGGCAGGTCAGCTCGATCGAAGAGGCCGTCGAGTGGGTGCGGCAGGTCCCGACCGACCCGAAGACCGGGCTGCGTGAGGTGCTGGAGATCCGGCCGTACTACGAGGACGCCGACTTCGAGAACCTGGCCTGACCGGACCCGGGGGAGGGGCGACCATGGACGCGCGGCGGACCGTCGAAGCGGTGTGGCGGATGCATTCCGGGCGGCTGGTCGCCTCCCTCACCCGGCTGGTCAACGACGTCGGGCTCGCCGAGGACTTCGCCCAGGACGCCTACCTCGCGGCGCTCGAACAGTGGCCGCGGGAGGGCGTTCCGGCCGAGCCCGCGGGGTGGTTGCTCACCACGGCCCGGCGCCGGGCGACCGACATGATCAGACGCGAGCGGGTACGCGACGAGAAGTACGCGCTGCTCGGCGCGGACGACGACGACGGCGGCGCGGCCGGCACCGACCGCGAGTTGCTCTCGCTGGTGTTCGTCGCCTGCCACCCGGTGCTCTCCCAGGAGTCGCGGGCCGCGCTGACGCTGCGGATGGTCGGCGGCCTGAGCACCGACGAGATCGCCCGCGCGTTCCTCGTGCCGTCGGCGACGATCGGGCAGCGGATCTCCCGCGCGAAGCGGACGCTGGCCGAGGCCGAGGTGCCGTTCGGGATGCCGGACCCCGACGAGCTGCCGGCCCGGCTCAACGCGGTGCTGGAGGTCGTCTACCTCATCTTCACCGAGGGCTACTCGGCCACCTCCGGTGACCGGTGGATCAGGCGCGACCTGGCGGAGCAGGCGATGCGGCTCGGCCGCATCCTGGCCGCGCTGATGCCGGCCGAGCCCGAGGTGCACGGGCTGGTGGCGCTGATGGAACTGCAGGCGTCGCGGTTCGCCGCCCGCACGGGTCCGGACGGCCAGCCGGTGCTGCTGGAGGACCAGGACCGGTCGCGCTGGGACCGCACCCTGATCACCCACGGCCTGCGGGCGTTGGCCCGGGCGCGCACGTTGCGCAAGCCGCTGGGTCCGTACACGGTCCAGGCGGCGATCGCGGCCTGCCACGCCCGCGCACCGCGCTTCGCCGACACGGACTGGGCGGCGATCCTGGCCCTGTACGACGCGCTGACGCAACTCTCGCCGTCGCCGGTGGTCCGCCTCAACCGCGCGATCGCCCTGTTGCACGTGGACGGCCCGCAGGCGGCGCTCGACGAGGTCGAGGAGCTCGCGGCCGACCCGCGCCTGGGCCGCTACCACCTGCTGGGCGCGATCCGCGGCGACCTGCTGCTCCGCCTCGACCGCCGCACGGAGGCGGCCGAGGTGCTGGAACGCGCGGCGGCGCTGGCACCGACGCGCCACGAGCGGGACCTCCTGATGGCCCGAGCCGCCGCCGCGCTGCCCTAGACCGTGTCGCCGCCGCGGGTGCGCTGCTGGACCTCGTCCACGCCCTTGTCGATCGCCTTGTCGTACTTGTCGTCGACGCGCTTGTCGACCAGCTCGCCGGCCCGCTCCGCGCCCTCGTCGACCTTGTCGTCGTTCTTCTCCGCGTAGTCCTTGGCCTTGTCCATGAAGTCACTCATGGCGGCTCGGTGCCCCGTGCGCGACCGCTCAAACGTGATCGGCGCCGGCGGCATGATGACGCTTTCGAGGGGAATGCGGGGATGTGTCCGGACCGACCTGGAGGCGATCATGACCACCACCACCCTGCCGATGCTGGAGACCTACCCGCAGCCGATCGCGCTGGACCGCGTGCAACTCGCCGCGACCATCGACATCATCGACGACTGCGCCGAGGCCTGCACGACCTGCGCCGACGCCTGTCTCAGCGAGCCCGACGTGGCCGCGCTGACGAAGTGCGTCCGCACCAACCTCGACTGCGCCGACGTGTGCGCGACCACCACCCGGGTGCTCTCCCGGAACACGGGCCACGACCTGACGACCAGCCGGGCGATGCTGGTGGCCTGCGCCGCCGCCTGCGCGGCCTGTGCCGCGGAGTGCGCGCTGCACGCCGAGATGCACGAGCACTGCGCCATCTGCGCCGAGGCCTGCCGCAGCTGCGAACAGGCCTGCAACGACCTGCTCGCCGCGATCGACGGCGACAGCTAGGCAGCCGAAGCCCAGTCGACGTGGTAGTCGAACACCTTGCGTTGGGCCGCCCCGCCGGCGGTCATCCGCAGGATCGCCGGCAGCACCGCGTCGCGGACCACCCGGCCCACCGGGCCCGCCGCCTTGCTGCTGTTGTTGCGGGCCGCGGCCTTGATGATGGCCTCGACCCGCGGCCGCCGGCCGGCCTCGTAGCGGGCGAAGGCGTCCGCCGGCTCGGCGTGGTCGCGCAGGCACTTCGCCAGCACCAGCCCGTCCTCGATGGACAGTGAGGCGCCCTGGCCCGACGTCGGTGTCGGCGCGTGCGCGGCGTCGCCGACCAGCACGACCCGGCGGGAGTGCCAGGAACGCAGGCCGCGTACGGACGAGATGGCATCCATGGGCACCAGTTCCGTGGTCGCGTCCAGCACCGCGAGCGCCGGACCCGCGTCGCCGGCGAAGAGTTCGCGCAACCGCGGCACCCAGTCGACGCCGGCCAACTCACCCCGTGCGGGCGCCGCCCGGTGCGGCACGTTGGCGAACCACCACACCTCGTCGCCGGGCGCCACCAGATAGCCGAAGAACGCCCGCCGGCCGAAGATCATCTCGTAGTGACCCGCCGGCGCGGAGACCTCGGCGACCGGTCCCGCGAAGCCGCCGTTGCCGACCAGCCCGGCGTAGACGGGCGGCGGCGCGGCCGGGTCCATCGCCTGCCGGACGGCGGAGTGGATGCCGTCGGCCCCGATCAGCACATCGGCCGAGGCGGTGCTGCCGTCGGCGAACGACGCCCGTACGCCCGATGCGGTCTCGGTCAGGCCGACGAAGCGCTTGCCGGTCACCACCGGGATGTCGCGGGCGACCGCCTCGTCGTGCAGCGCGCGATAGAGGGCGGCGCGGCGGAGCGTGAAGCTGCGCGGCCCGCCGGTGCTGGTCGTGCCGAGCACCTTGCCGGTGGTGCTGCGCAGCGTGATGCCCGGCGTCGGGAAGGCGGCGGCCAGCGCGGCGCCGTCGGCGTCGAGCACCCGCAGCGCGTCGACGCCGTTGGGCGCCAGGGTCAGGAAGGCGCCGCCGCGTGGCGTGCTGGCCGCCTCGTAGACCGTGGCGTCGATGCCGGCCTTGCGCAGCGCCATGGCGGTCGCCGGACCGGCGATGCCGCCGCCGACGACGATTGCCGTGCGGATCATGACTCGTCCCCCTTCTGCCCGGAGCCGGCGTGGAGCGCCGCCCACTGCGGACCCCAGCCCGCCTCCGGATCGGTGATCTGACCGATGAACCGTTCGACGAACGCGATCTCGGCGTCGAGCAGGGCGATGCGGTATTCCTCCTCGACGAGGAAGAGCGGGTGCACCCCGGCCGCGCTGTCGACGAGCGCCCGCGTCTCCGCCCGCACGGCGCGCAGCCGCACCAGCCGCTGCCGGAGCAGCGCCACCGCCTCGTCGGGCGGGAGCGCCGCGATCAGCGACAGCGCCGCGACGAAGTGCGGGTATTCGTAGTCGGGCTCGCCCAGCAGGTCGCGCAACCAGTCGCGCAACTCGGCCCGGCCGGCGTCGGTGATCGCGTAAACCGTGCGCTCCGGGCGCTGCCCGGACCGGGTCGTCTCCCGCGACGCCACGAAGCCGGCCTTGGCCAACTGCGCGATCACCATGTAGAGCGAGCCGTGGTTGAACCGGAAGCTGCGGTCGTCGTGGTGCTCGCGCAGCAGCTTGGACAGCTCGTAGGGGTGCTTCGGGCCCACCGTCAGGTAGGAGAGCACCGCCAGGGCCAGCAGGTTGCCGACCTTCCGCCGCGCCGTCGCCATGACCGCACCTCCTGTAGTCAACCCCAACTATCCAGCTCCTAATAGTCAGTGTCAACTATTGCGTAAGTCGATGTTGCTGTAGTTGGCTCACGAGCCATGGGGGACGCACGGGTACGCCGGGGTCCGCTGGTGGCGTTCCTCGCGGCCGAGGGCGTCTCGCTCGCGGGCAACAAGATGACGATGCTGGCGTTGCCGTGGCTGGTGCTGACCACCACCGGCTCGCCGACCAAGGTGGGCCTGGTCGCGTTCGCGCAGACCGGTTGCTACGTGCTGGTGAAGATCGCCGGTGCACCCTGGATCGACCGCCTCGGGCGCAAGCGCTGCGCGGTCTGGGGCGGGTTCGCCAGCGCGGCCGTCCTGGTCGTGGCGCCGGCGACCAGCCACCTCGCCGGGCTGCCGTTCCCCGCACTGCTCGCGATCGTCGCCGCGCTCGGCGCCGTGCAGAGCCTCACCGACGCGGCGAAACGGCTGATGGTGCCGGATCTCGTGGCCGCCAGCGGGGCGCCGCTGGAGCGCGTGACCTCGCTCTACGCGGGCGTCGAGCGACTCTCGTTCCTGCTGGGCACGCCGGCCGCGGGCCTGCTGATCGCCTGGCTCGGCGCGGTCGACGTGCTGCTGCTCGACGCGGTCGCCGCCGCGTTCGCCGCGGTGCTGATCGCCGCCGCGGTGCCGGCCGGTCCACGCCAGCAGCCGGAAGGCGGCTACCTCGACTCGCTGCGGGTCGGGCTGCGGTACGTCCGCACCGACCGGTTGCTGCTGGCCATCTCCGCGGTCCTGCTGTTCACCAACCTGATCGACCAGGCGACCATGGCGGTGTACGTCCCGACCTGGATCGCCCAGGTCGTCGGTGATCCCGCCGTGCTCGGCACGATCGCCGGCGCGTACGGGCTGGGTGCGGTCCTGGGTTCGTTGCTCTTCGCCTGGTTGGGCCCGCGCCTGCCGCGCTACCGGACGTTCGCGGTGTCCCTGCTGCTCACCGGCTCGCCGCTGCTGTTCGGCCTGGCCCTGACCACCAGCCTGCCGCTGCTGCTCGGCATCTGCGTCTGGTGCGGCGCGATGTCGGCGTCGATCAACCCGATCATCAGCAGCGCGATGTTCGAGCGGGTGCCGGCCGAGTTGCACGCCCGGGTGTTCGGCTTCACGGGGTCGCTGGCCTGGGCCGGCATCCCCCTGGGCGGCCTGCTCGGTGGCCTGGCCGTGGACGCGCTCGGGCGTACGCCGGGCCTGCTGCTCTCGGCGTCCGTCTACCTCGTGGTGACCCTGCTGCCGCTGCTCTTCCGGCGCACCTGGCGCCGGCTCGACCGGGACGCGCCGACCGCCGACGACGCGCCACGGCCGGCCGTCATCGCCTGATCACCGTTTCTGTTCGACGTGCGCCTCGGTGCCCGGGAACACCAGCCCTTCGGTGCCGTCCGGCCAGCGGACCAGGTACGGCGGGCTGCCGTCGGAGTGGCGCACCTCGACGATCTCGCCGGTCCGCCGGGCATCGCCGACGTGGATGCCCTCGACGACCAGCCGGTCACCAACTTCGGCCTGCATGACATGCCTCCATCCCGTGCGGACTCCTTCGTTGTTCCCGGCTTTTCGGCGCGCACACCTTGACGATGAGCGTAACTGTAGTGCAACACTAGAGTTCGACTCTAAGGAGGTGCACTGGCCACGCTGCTGCGGCCCGACGCGGGCCGGGCCCGGGTGTTCGGGCACGACGTGATCGCCGAGGCGACCGCGGTCCGCGAGCGGATCAGCCTCACCGGCCAGTACGCGTCGGTCGACGAGACGCTCACCGGCCGCGAGAACCTCACGCTGCTGGGCCGGCTGCACGCGCTCTCCCGGGCCGCCACCGCCGCCCGGGCCGCCGACCTGCTCGACCGGTTCGACCTGGCCGGGGCGGCCGACCGCCTGGTGCGCACCTACTCCGGCGGACAGCGTCGCCGCCTCGACCTGGCAGCGGGCCTGGTCGTGCCGCCCGACCTGCTCTTCCTCGACGAGCCGACGACCGGGCTCGACCCGCGCAGCCGCGGCGAGGTGTGGAGCCTGGTCCGCGCCCTGGTCGACGAGGGCGCCACGGTCCTGCTCACCACGCAGTACCTGGACGAGGCCGACCAGTTGGCCGACCGGATCGCGGTCATCGACCACGGGCGGCTCGTCGCCGAAGGCACCAACAGCCAGCTGAAGGCCACCGTCGGAGGCGGCACGCTGCGGGTGCGGCTGCACGACCCGGCCGACCGCGCCGAAGCGCTGGCGGTGCTGGCCCGCGCGCTGGGCTCGGCCGAACCCGCCGGCGATCCGGACCACCGGCACCACCGGCGCCGCGCTCAGCGTCGACATCGCGACCGGGGTGTACGACCGGTTCCGGACCCTCTCGATCCGCCCGGGCGCCGTGCTCGTGGGCGCGCTCATCGGCGACCTTGTGCGATACGTGGCGGCCTCCGTGGTGGTGGTCGCGCTGGGGCTGGCCCAACGCCGGGTGCGGTGCTCGCGCTGACCCAGGCGGTGCTCTACCCACTCTCGTTCTTCAGCAACATCTTCACCACGCCGGCCCGCCTGCCGGGCTGGCTGCGGGCGTTCGTCGGCGTCAACCCCGTCAGCCAACTGGTCAGCGTGGTCCGGGCGCTGATGGCCGGCGAGGCACCAGGCGCGAGCCTCGGCTGGTCGCTGCTCGGTTGCGCGGCCCTCACGGCGATCTTCGCACCGCTGGCGATGCGTCGATTCCGCTCAGCCGGGTAGGGCATGATGCGGTGATGGATCACCGGCTCCTCTGGGAACAGCACTGCTGCCTGCCGCTCGAGCCGACGGCCGACGTCGGTGAGCTGGCCCGCTACGCCCGCCCCGGCGGCGCGTACGTGTCGGTCAACGTCGGCTTCACCCCGCACCCCACGGAACTCGTCTTCGAGTTGCTGCACACGTGGCGGCGCGGGGTGACGGCCGACGCGCGGCTGAGCCTGGTCGACGGGGTCGCCGACATCGACGCCGCGACGCGGGCCGGCCAGGTCGGCGTGGCGTTCGACCTGGAGTGCTCCACGCCGCTGGGCGGCCGGCTCGAGCGCGTCAAGGAGTTCTACGACCTGGGCGTACGCACGATGCTGCCGACCTACAACGTGCGCAACGCGGCCGGGTCCGGGTGCACCGACGCCGTCGACGAGGGACTCACCGCGTACGGGCGGGATCTGGTGCGCGAGATGAACGCGGTCGGCATGGTGGTCGACGGGTCGCACTGCAGCATCCGCACCGGCCTCGACCTGGCCGAGGTCACGCAGCGGCCGATGGTCTACAGCCACTCCTGCATGCGGGCGCTCTGGGAGCACGAGCGCAACATCACCGACGACCAGGCCCGCGCCTGCGCGCAGACCGGGGGAGTCGTCGGCATCACCGGAGTCGGCGTCTTCCTCGGGCCCAACGACGCGAGCGTCGAGGCGATGGTGCGGCACATCGACTACGCGGTGGAGCTCGTCGGGCCCGAGCACGTCGGCATCTCGTCCGACTACTCGTTCGACCTCGACGACCTCAACCGGGAGATGGCCGAGAACCCGGACCTGTTCCCGGAGATGTACCGGCGATGGGGCCCGATCAAGATCATGCCGCCGGAGGACCTGCTCCGGGTCGAGCAGGCCCTGATCGACCGCGGCTACCCGGCGCAGGCCATCGACGGCATCCTGGGCGGCAACTTCCGCCGGGTCGCGGAGCAGGTCTGGCGCTAAGGCCGGTCGCGCAACGCCGCTTCGATCGCGGCGATCCGGTCGGCGACCAGCCCCACCGCGCCGACGGCCCGGGTCATCGGATCGTCGGACGCGCCGCCGAGGGCCTTCTGGCGCAGATAGGCGGCCTTGACCTCGGCCCACCGCGACGCCTGGTCCGGCGTCAGCCGGCCGCGCAGCGCGGCCAGCTTGAGCAGGTTGGCCTCCGCGGCGGCCGCCAAAGTCTGGGCCTCGCCGACGTAGTGGTCGTCGAGGACCGCCTCGAGCTCCTCGTCGTTCATCACCGGCAGGATCCGCTCGGCGAGCTTGTTCATGTTGCGGTAGGAACCCTGCAGCAGGAACGGCGGCTCGGTGCGGGCGGCGTCGTCCTGGCCCGCGGAGGCGATGTAGGCGCGGTTGACCGCGAGCACCACGTCCCGCACCCGCAGCAGCTTGACCAGCACGGAGCGGATCTGGTTGAGCTCGACCGGCGGGTACGGGTGGGCGAGCTGGTCCGGCAGCACGCCCGTGTCGCCGCGGGCCATCCGCACCAGCAGCTCGATGTCGCCACGCTCGCGTGTGGACAGTGGCGCGAGCACCGGGTTGGCGGTCAGCGCGTTCTCGACATAGCTCAGCGCGAACAGCTCCTCGCGGCCCGACAGCACGTCGCCCAGGTTCCACACGTCGGCCCGGTTGGCCAGCATGTCCGGCACCCGGAACCGCTTGCCCGACTCCGTGTAGGGGTTGCCGGCCATGCACACCGCGAACCGCTTGCCGCGCAGGTCGTACGTCCGGGTCCGGCTGTCCCAGACGCCTTCCATCCGGCGCTGCGCGTCGCACAGCGAGATGAACTTCTGCAGGAGCTCCGGCGAGGTGTGCTGGATGTCGTCGAGGTAGAGCAGCACGTTGCTGCCCATCTCCAGCGCGAAGGAGATCTTCTCGACCTCCTGGCGGGCGGTGGCGTTGGGCGCCGACGCCGGGTCGACCGACGTGACGCCGGTGCCCAGCGCGGGCCCGTTGACCTTGACGAACACCAGCCCGAGCCGGCTCGCGACGTATTCCATCAGCGTCGTCTTGCCGTAGCCCGGCGGGGAGATCAGCAGCAACAGGCCCGACTGGTCGACCCGCTTGCCGTCACCCGTCGCGCCGACCTGCCGCGCGAGGTTGTCGGCGATCAGCGGCAGGTAGACCTCGTCGAGCAGCCGGTTGCGGACGAAGCCGGCCATCACCCGGGGCTTGTGCTCGTCGAGCCGCAGCCGCTGCGCGGCCCTTGCCGCGACCGCCGCGCGTTGCCGCTGGTAGTCGCGGTAGGCGGGTACGCGGTGGTCCCGGAACTCGCGGGTACGGGCCAGCGCCTCGTCCAACCGCAACGTCAGCCGCCGCCCGGCGATCCGGGGATGGGTGCCCAGCAGGCCGTCGACCGTCGCGGACAGCGCCGCCGCCGAGTCGTGGCGGGGCAACTCGGCGCCGCACAGCTCGAGCGCGACCGCCTCGGCCAGGTCGTCGGCGTCGGCGCCGGCATAGGCGGCCAACCAGGCCTCGGCAAGCTGGTGACGGGCGGCCAGGTCGGTGCCGAGCGCGCGCAGGTCCTCGTCGAACTCGCGGGCCTTCGGCCGGCCGAGCCGCTTGCGGAAGCCGGCCACCAGGTGCCGGGCGCCGGCGCTGGTGACGAAACCGCCGGTGCCCGCGGCCAGCTCCTCGAAGAGGTACTCGCCGGCCAGCGGGTGGTCCACCAGCCCGTAGGCGGTGATCGCGGCGCCCAGCTCGGCTTCCAGCTCGTCGATCGCGGGGGAGCCGCCGAAGACGGCGCGGGCGCGGGCCAGCGAGGCCGCCCGCCGCTGCCAGGAAGCCTTGTGGTCGCCCGCCGCGCCGAACGCCCAGAAGAGTTGCGCGGCTGCCCGCGCCGCCGGGGGATAGCGGAGCAGCCCGGCGGCGGCGTGCAGGCGGAGCAGCGCGTCGAGGATCGCGGTGGCGTCGGCGTCGTGGATGCCGCGCTCGTAGCCCTCGTCGATGCGCTCCTCGGCCGCCCGGCGCACCAGGTCGGCCAGCGTGCCACCGGCGGCGGCCGCGTGCAGCGCGTCGAGGTCGGCCGTGGCCAGGATCGAGGTGGCCAGGAACTCGGCGCGGCTAACCTCGGGCGACTCGGAGACCAGTGGCTGGTCCCAGAACCGGCGCGTGCTCTCGAACGCGGGGTCGTCGACCGGCGCGCGGAAGTCGGTGCCGGTGACCGCGACCGCGAGCGCGCCGTCGTGCGGCACCAGCGCCAGCTCGATCGCCTGCGTGTTGACCGCGAACCGGTGCCGGCCGAGCTGGATCGTCTCGCCGCCGTCGCGGAACAGGTCGACCCGGTCGCGCAG
>NZ_BONE01000094.1 GCF_016862555.1 Asanoa siamensis
TCCGACTCGTCGAGGGCCGCCGTGCCCAGTTCCTCCCGCACCACTCTGACCAACTGCTCGTAGACCTCGCGCATGCGGTCCTCACCCTCCGCCGCCGCCTCCGACCAGAGTGCCGTCGCGTGCCGCGCCGCCGGGCTGCCGAACGCCTCCACCGCTATCCGGGCCTCGATCGACATGCGTACCCGCTCGCCCTTCGGGAAGGTCTTGTGGACCTCCGCCAGTTTCTCGTCCTCGCCCTCCTCCTCGTAGCGCGCCCGCGCCAGGTCCAGGCGGCACACCTTCAACGCCGCCAGGTACGCGTCGCGGCGTTCCTGGATCGACCGCTCGCGCCGCGCCGCCTCAGCCGCCTGGGTGCTCAGGAGCGCGACGTGCTGGCGGCTCTGCGCGCCCGTCAGCCAGGTGAAGAAGACCCCCGCCGCTCCCGCCGTCGCCGTCGCGACCGGTGCCACCCACTCCCATGCCATGCGGGCATTCTCCCAGCGCGCACAAAACTCAGTGCCCCTTGAACGCCTCCGCCAGCCACCACGAGCCGCCGTCGGAGACGATCTTCGCGTCGACCACCAACGGGCGCGACGGGGACGACTCCAGCCAGTCGGCAACGCCGCGGAGGTCGGCCGCGTCCCGCACCGTGAGGCCCGCCGCGCCGAAACCCGCTGCCAGCGCCGCGATGTCCGTGTCCGGGAACGTCACCGTCGACAGGTCGGCCTCAGCACCGAAGTGGTGCACCTCGGCCCCGTACGCCGCGTCGTTGTAGACCACGCACAGCAGCGGGATGCCCAGCCGCACCGCCGTCTCGAGGTCGGCCACCGACATCAGGAACCCGCCGTCGCCGGTGGCGAGCACGGGCAGCCGGTCCGGCCGGGCCAGCGCGGCGCCGATCGCCGTCGCCAGGCCCAACCCGATCGACTGGAACGCCTGCGTGAAACAGAACCCGTTCTCGTCCGGAACCCGGAGGTACGCGCTGGGGTAGCCCATGAAGTTGCCGGAGTCGACCGCGACGATCCGCTCGGCCGGCAGCACAGCGTCCAGCTCCCGGCTGAGCGTACGCGCGTCGATCTGATCCTCTGTGGACAGATCCTCGAACGGCTCGTCGTGCCACCCCGCGATGGCCGACGCCGCCTCGCGGTAGCCGCCGCGCCCGGCACCGAACGCCGCCAGGACCGCGGCGGCCGTCGTCGCGCTGTCGCCCACGACGCCCAGGTCCACCGGCCGGTGCGCACCCAGCGCGGCGCCGTCGACGTCGACCTGGGCGACCTTCGCGTCCGCACCGATCAGCCGGCCGTGCCGCATCGTCCACATGTTCAGCGCACAGCCGAACCCGACGACCAGATCGGCCTCCGCGATCAGCCGGGCCGCCGCCGGCGAGGCGAAACCGCCGGAAATGCCGAGGGAGTACGGCTCACCGTGGAATAGTCCATTCGCGACAGCCGACGTCGCCAGCAGTGAACCGGTCACCTCGGCCAGCCGGCGCAACTCCGGGCCCGCCCCGCGCGCACCGCGGCCCGCGACGATCACCGGCCGACGGGCGGCGCGGAACAGCGCGGTCAGGGCTTCCACGGCCTCCCCGGCCGGACGCGTCGGCGGCGGCATCGCGGGCAGGGCAACGTCGACAGTGTCGGCCGGCAGCGCCTGCACGTCCAGCGGCAGGTTCAGCACCACGGTTCGGCGCTCGTCCCGCGCGGTGCACCACGCCCGCACCGTGTCGGCGACCGCCGACGGACCACTGTGGACCCGCTCGGCCACGGCGCCGAGGCTGGCCGCGAAACCCGCCTGGTCCATGGCGAAGTTGGAGGTGGCGCCGCTCGCCTCGGGCGCCAGCACCAGCAGCGGCGTGCGGCTCTTCGCGGCCTCACAGATCCCGGTCGCGGCGTTCGTCAACCCGGGACCCTGGTGCACGGAGAGGAGCCCGACGGAGCCGGACATCCGGGCGTACGCGTCGGCCATCGTGGCCGCCCCGCCCTCGTGCCGCGCCGCGGTGAACGGCACGCCGGCCGCCCGCAACGCGTTGGTCAGCCGGAAGTTGCCGCTCCCGACGACCCCGAAGCAGTGCCCGACGCCGAGCGTGGCCAGCGTGCGGCCGACCACGTCGGCGACGGTCGTCGGCACTACCGACCGTCCACGAGCGCCAGCACGCGGGTCGGGCTGCCGGTCCCACCGACGATCGGCAGCGGTGCGACGACGAGAAGGGCGCCCGTCGGCGGCAACTGGGCGAGGTTCTGCAGCGAGGTGATGCCGTACTTGTCGTTGCCCAGCAGGTGGAAGTGCGCCGGGAACGGCGGGTCGAACGCGCCCGCGTTGCCGGCGTCGATGCCGACCGTCTCGACGCCGAAGCCGGAGATCGGCGTGTTGGTCGCGAGCCACTCGGCGCAGGCGGCGGAGATGCCCGGGGTGTGCGAGCCGGTCTCGTCGACGTTGAGGAACGCCTCCTGGTCGTGCGCGTAGAGATCCCAACCGGTCCGATAGAGCAGCCAGGTCCCCTCGGCCAGGTCGCCGTGCTCGGCGATCCAGTCCTTGACGTGGTCGACCTCGAGGAGGAAGTCGGGGTCGTCCTCGGCCTGGGCGCTGAAATCCATGACGGCGGCCGGGCCGACGAGCCGCGCGGGCGGAATCTGCGAGACGTCGTGCCCGTCCCGCCCGGGCGTGTCGTACGCGCTGACCTGCTCGAGGCTGAAGTCGACCAGGTTGGCGAACGGCTCCGGCAGCCGCAACGTCGGCGTGCTCGCCGACAGGGTGTTGGTCAGGTCGACGACCCGCACCGCACCGGATCCGAGGCCCGCGACCAGATCCGCGACAACCGACATGGCATGCCCTCCGCGACGAACTAGACGAACACGACGACCGTTCCCACTCTGGGCGACATCCTGCCACCGGCTGGAACCAATTTCGATCTTTTCGCGTCCGTAGAATCCGCCGCGTGCCAGAGCGTGATCAAGCCACCGCGTCGACCCGGCGGTTCGGGGACCGGTCCACCTTCGCCATCGAAGTCGGCGACCGCTTGTCACCTCAACTGCGAACCGTCGACCTGTGGTCGGCCGGTGTGCTGCTGACCGTGGACGACAACGCGGCCTTCGTCCCGTCCTTCTGTCTGCTCATGCGCCGGACCGCCGAAGCGGTGCGCCGGCGAGACGTCGCGACCTGCCCGTACCCGGGGCGCTCCCCGTGGGAGATCGTCCGGCTGCTGCACGAGGGCCCCGACGAGTTCCGGGAACGGTACTGGTTCATGCGCTGGGGCGAGACGACCGACAACCTGTCGCCCTACGCCTACCTCGACGACGACCTCGTGCTGATGTTCAGCTTCCACCGACCGACCCACCCGCGTCCGGAGGAGCTGGGCAAGGTCTTCGAGGCGCGGATCGCGCCGGCCACGTTCGTCGCGACGGTCGAGGCCGCGGCCGACCTGCTCGAGCGCGAGGTCGGCTGAGGGCCCGGCCGGCAAAGTCGAGGCGGCGGCTGACCCGCTCGCTCCGCCGGGGGCTAGCCGAGGATCCGGGTCACCGACCAGCCCATCGACTTGAGGTCGTCGCCCATGCCTGGGGCCGGGGCCCCGGATTTCGCCAGCGTGACGCCCGCTTCCCAGCGGTCGGGCGGGTTGCGGAACCGTTCCGCGTACGCGTCGATCAGGTCCAGGCGGTCCCGGCTCGCCAGCCACTCGACCACGGAGACCGGCCGGGTGGTGCGCCGGCCCGGCACCGAGTCGACGATCCTGTCCGGGTCGCTCGCCTCGTCGAACCACGGCAGCACCCCCTCGCGCACCTTGGCCACGAAGGCTTCCAGGGCGGCACCACGCGAGCCCGGATCCGTCAGGTCGATGTCGCCGTCCTCCGAGCTTCCATAGGTGTAGCCGTTCGCCCGTCCCGTGGCGTACCCCAGCATGTGTGCGCAGTACAGGTCTGTCCGCACCTCGGGGGCGGTGACGAGGTCCGGGTGCGCCGCCCGCCAAAGGCCGTACGCCGCGTCGCGGGCCCCCACGTAGGTCCAGACCATGATCGACTCGCCCGCGCGGTTGTAGCTGCTCGGCGAGAGGGCCACCTGGTGCGTCAGCGCGCCGACCCGACGCCGCAGGAGGCGGCGGCTCGACAACCAGTCGAAGCCGTCGAGCGCCTCCGCGAGCCACCGCCCGGCCGCGGTCACCACGTCGCGCGGCCGCTCGGCGCTCGTCAGGTCCAGGTCGATCGTCACCGCCAGAGTGAAGCACGGGCCGCCCCCGGAGGAGCGGCCCGTGCCGACGGCGTCACCGGACGCCGGCCTCGTCGAGGAGTTGGCGGGTGACCGCGTCGTGGTCCTGGGTCAGCCCCCGCGCCGCGAACCACGACGTCACGTTGCGGACGTCGCGGGCCAGCAGGGCCGGCCCGTTGGGGTTGGCGATCACGTCCACCACCTGCGGCAGGTCGATCACGATCAGCCGGCCGTCGTGGACCAGCAGGTTGTACGGCGACAGGTCGCCGTGCGCCAGGCCCGCCCGGGCCAGCACCATCAGTGCGTCCATGAGCTGTTCCCAGAGCGACTTCAGCTCCACCGGCTCGGGCCGCAGCTGCGCCAGCCGTGGCGCCGCCAGGCCCTCCTCGGCGTCGCCGACGAACTCGAGCATCAGCTCGGTGCCGATCAGCTGCACCGGGTACGGGACGGTGATCGTGCCGTACGACGACGCGACCTCCCACAACCGCGACAGCGCCGTGAACTCGGCCGACGCCCACTGGCCCGCGATCAGCTCACGGCCGAAGGACGTGCGGCCCGTCATCGCCCGCATCTCGCGTGACCGCCGCACCCGGCGGCCCTCGAGATAGCCCGCGTCCCGGTGGAACATCCGGTGGTCCGGGTCCCGGTAGCGTTTCGCGGCCAACAGGCACGACCGTGCCGTGTCCGGGATCCCCCGCCGGACCAGGTAGACGTCGGCTTCCTTGCCGGTCTTGAGGATGCCCAGCTCGGTGTCGACGGCGGCCAGCTCGGTGACCACCCAGGACGGGCGCGGCAACGGGCCGTGCAGCGCGTTGTCCCAGGTCGACCAGCCGTCGCCGGTGTCGGGGCGGTCGACGTCGGCGTTGGTGTCGAACGCGACCGGGGTGCGGTGGCGGGCGCGCTTCAGGAACTGCGGATCGTCGTCGTCGAAACGACGCTTGGAGCGGCCACGCGGGGCCGGCTCGGAATCGTGCTCACGCAACGGAGGAACTCCTGGAGAGAGAAGGAAGAGGGCGGCAAGAAGCGCGCGACGGCGACAGCCACAGGAACTCACCCCTCCCATCTCGACGACCCCGACCAGCGCGGTCAGGCGCGGTCCGGGTCCAACGTTCCTACTGGATCGCGAGTCTTCCCAAGAACGGAAAGACCCGCAAGCGAATTATCCGGCCAGTACGGCGGCCACGGCGGGGATCAGCCCACCGGCCGTGGCGGTCGGCTCGAAGCGCGACTCCATCCACCGCCGGCCCCGGTGCAGCCAGACGCTGGGCAGCCCCATCTCGGCGGCGGCGCCGATGTCGGCCTCGGGGCTGTCGCCGACGACCCACGCGCCCCGCATCCGCATCTTGACCCGCTCGGCGGCCAGCGCGAAGATCCGCGGGTTCGGCTTGCTGACCCCGACCTCCTCGGAGATGACCCAGTCGGCGACGTACCGGTCGAGCCCCGTACGCCGGATCGTGGTGTCCTCCTGCCGGGTGGCACCGTTGGTGACCAGCACCGGCACGAAGCCCGCGTCGTCGGCGATCCGCAGCGCGCAGGCGATCAGCGGGTCGAGCCGGCTGTTGGCGACCACGCCCTCGCGCATGGCGTCGACCAGGTCGAGCGACGAGGTGATCAGGCGGTAGCGGTCGCGGATCGCGTCGGCGACGTCCCACCGGTCGGTCAGGCCGTCACCGTCGACTGACATCAGCCAGTCGAGGTCGGGCGCCGGCGCCCCGATGCCGTCCAGGAAGCCCTCTGCCCACGTTCGGAACGCACCAGTTCGGTCCAGAACGGTGTTGTCCAGGTCGAGGAACATGAGGGGCACTCGCGCACAGTACGGGACAGTGCCGAACTCTCAAAACCCCCGGTATGTAAACAATCTTGGGCCGGGAACGGACGATCGCCGACCCGCCACGTGCGGGCCGGCGATCGCCGGGTGGAGCCCGTCAGGCGTTGGCCCGACGGATCGCCGCCATTCCCCCGAGGGCGGCCACCGCGGCCACCAAGGCGGGCCAGCCCACCAACAGGCTGATCTGGTGCTGGGTGCTCAGCCAGTGCCAGACGTCGCCCCACCAGCCCTGCCAGGTGACCAGCACCGCGAGCAGGCCGAGCACCAGGATCGTCGCGGTCGCCAGGGCGAAGAAGCCGTTCGTGCCGTACCGGACGTACCAGACCGCCGCGAAGATGGCGAGGAAGTTCAGGAACAGGAACGGCACCGCGTAGACCGCGACCTGCAGCAGTCCATTGGAGACGTCGACGTACGGGACGCGGAAGAAGTGCAGGCCGATGCCGAAGCCGCCGGTGCCGCCCTCGATCAGGTTGAGCAGGTAGAGCAGCACGCCGTAGACGACCGCCTGGACCACGTTGACCAGTACGGTGGCCAGATAGAAGGTGCGCCGCGTGACGCCCATGCCCAGCGCGAACGGGAACACCTGGCTGATCGAGATCGCCGCCACGATCGCCGTGGTGATGTAGAGGCTGGACAGGCCGCCGGTGCTGGTCTTGCCCGGCGCGGCCTCGTCGATCGACGCGAAGAGCAGGATGTTGATCACCAGCGAGGTGGCCATGATGCCCCAGGGCCAGCCGAGCTGGGCCACCCAGGCCACGTTGTGCAGCCGCGCGACGTCCAGGATGCGTTTCATCGGTCGGTGTTCCTTTCCATCGTCAGGCGCACGACCGCCTGCTGCAGCGACACCGGCTCCAGGTCGATGCCGAGCTTCTTGGCCCGCAGCCGTTCGGCGTTGTCGAACGACCCGCGCAGCGTCACGCGGACCGTGCCGCCGAGCTGCTCGCGGTGCAGCACCGTCCGGCTGCCCGCGAACTCGTCGATCACGCCGGCCGGCCCGGTCGCGTCCATCACCTCGCCGCGCAGCTCCTCGCTGGGCGCGTCGAGCAGCAGCTTGCCCCGGTCGAGCAGGAGCACGTGCTCGATGAGGTCGGCCACCTCGTCGATGAGGTGGGTGGAGAGCACGACCGTGCGCGGGTGCTCGGCGTAGTCGCTCAGCAGGCGGTCGTAGAAGAGCTGCCGGGCCACGGCATCGAGGCCGAGGTACGGCTCGTCGAAGAAGGTGAGCGGCGCCCGGGCGGCGAGGCCGATGGTGACGCCGAGCGCGGAGGTCATGCCGCGGGACAGCTTGCGCACCTCGCGCTTGCGGGGCAGGTTGAAGTCGTCCACAAGAGACTGCGCGAACTCCTCGTCCCAGTTGGGGAACAGCCGGCCCGCCAGCGTGAGGACGTGCTTGACCCGGTAGGCGCTGGGGTACTTCTGGCTCTCCTTGATGAAGACCACCTTCATCAGCGCCTGCTCGTTCTCGTACGGCCGCCCGCCGAACAAGGTCAGGTCGCCCGAGGTGACGCTGTTCTGACCGGTGATCAGCTGCATCAGCGTCGTCTTGCCCGCGCCGTTGCGGCCGAGGAGACCGTAGATGGCGTTCTCCTCCAGCGTGAAGGTCACGTCCTCCAGTGCGGTCACGTCGCGGTACCGCTTCGTCAGGCCCACCGCAGCCACGACGCTCATCGCTGTTCCTCCCATGTCTCGATGAGTTTCTTGAGTTCCTCCGTGCCGATGCCCAACTTGCGCGCCTCTTCGATGAGCGGCCGCACGTACTGGGCGGAGAAGTCGAGCCGGCGACGCTGCCTGAGCGTTTCGCGGGCTCCCGTCGCCACGAACATCCCGATTCCCCTGCGCTTGTAGAGAATTCCGTCATCGACCAGGCGGTTGATCCCCTTGGCCGCGGTCGCCGGATTGATCCGGTGGAACGCCGCCAGTTCGTTGGTGGACGGCACCTGGGACTCCTCCGCGAGCGTCCCGTCGATGATCGAGTTTTCGATCAGCTCAGCGATCTGGACGAAGATCGGACGGTCGTCATCCATCGTGACCGGAAGGCGATGCGAGGCGGCAGCCTCGCATCGGCTGAGGACCCTCAGCGCCTCGGCTCGTCGGTTCATTACTCATGTAACTAACCATGCAACCGAAGAACCCAGGACGTCAAGTGGTACGGGTCACAGAAGGTGAAAAAGCTGCTTCAGCGTGCGCTGATGACGCGACGTTCGCCCAGCTCACGGCGGTCGCGGAGCATGGTGTGAGCTGCCCGGACGCGGGCCAGCTCGACCGGGTCGAGAGTCGCCACGACGACCTGCTCCCCCTCGTCGGCCGCCCGGACGACGGGCTGGCCCTCGGGGCCGTAGACCGCCGCGCCGCCGTTGAACGACCAGTCCGGGTCGCCGCCGACGGAGTTGGCGAACACGACGTACATCGTGTTGTCGAGCGCGCGGGCGGCGTAGTAGACGTCGCGCCGGTGCGCCGAGCCGACCACGTAGCCGCTGGGCACGAGGTAGCCGTGCGCGCCGTCGTCGGCCGCGGCCCGCCCGTGCTCGGGGAAACAGCCGTCGTAGCAGATGCCCAGGCCGAGCCGCCAGCCGTCGACCAGCAGGGTCGCCCCGAAGGTGCCCGGCGTGAACAGGGCGTTCTCCTCGGGACCCCAGAGCAGTTGCTTGTCGTACGCGGCGACAGCCTGGCCGTCGCGGTCGACCAGCACGGCCGAGCAGGTGCGCCGGCCGTCCGCGTACCGCAGCGACGCACCGACGACGACCGTGACGGAGCGTTCGCGCGCGACGGACCGCAACGCGTCGAGGCGACCGTCGCCGATCCCACCGTCGGCGGTGACCGGCAGGTCGGTCGCGGCCGGGTCGGCGTGCAGCGTCGGCGGGTGGTAGGCGCAGAGGAACAGCTCGGGCAGCACCACCAGCCGGGCGCCGGCGTCGGCCGCCTCGCCCACGAGGCGGGCGGCGAGGGCGGCGTTGTGGGCGATCCGGCCCGGCAGCGGCGTCGCCTGCACGGCGGCGACGGTCAACGAAGTCGCCGGCGGGGTGTCCACGGCGGAATCCTACGGCGAGAATCGGTGCCGTGGAGGACGCGTTCTACCGGCCGACCGGCGACCCGTCCCGGTTCGAGTCGACATCGCACACCCAGGGGCCCTGGGGTGCCGGGCTGCAGCACGCCGGCCCGCCCTCGGCGCTGCTGGTGCGCGCCGTCGAGGCCCTGCCCAGCACCCTGTCCGGCGAGCCGCACCTGGCCCGGCTGACCGTCGAGATCCTGGGCGCCGTCCCGGTCGACGAGCTGACCGTGACCGCGGCGGTCGTCCGGCCCGGCCGCTCGGTCGAGCTCGTCGAGGCGACGGCGGCGGCGGGCGGTCGCACGGTGCTGACCGCGCGCGGCTGGCGGATCCGGCGCGCCGACCTCGACCTTCCCCGCCCGGCCCGGCCGCGGCTCGAGCCCGCACCGATGCGGCCGGCGGTGGCCAGCGCGTTCACCGACCCGGCCTGGCGGGTCGGCTATCTGGGCGCGGTCGAGTGGCGGTTCATCTCCGGGCATTTCGAGAAGCCCGGCCCGGCGCTGGTCTGGGCCCGGCCGAAGGTCGGCCTGGTGGCCGGCGAGGCGATGTCGCCGGTGCAGCGGCTGGTGGCGCTGGCCGACTCCGGCAACGGGCTGAGCCGGGTGCTCGACATGGCCACCTGGTGGTTCATCAACACCGACCTGACGCTGCACCTGCACCGGCCGCCGAGCGGCGAGTGGATGTGCGTGCGGGCGCGGACGACCCTGTCCGAGGGCGGCACGGGGCTGGCCACGACCCTGCTCTACGACCAGCACGGTGCGGTGGGCCAGGGGGCACAGGCGCTGCTGGTGGGGCCGCGGGAGTGACACGCAAGCCGTACGTACGGATTGCAAGACGAGGGGCTTCCTGACACGATCGACAGGTGCCCCGCGTGAGCCAGAACCAGCTCGACGCCCGCCGCCACGAGATCCTGGCCGCGGCGCGGGCGGCGTTCGCCCGCTACGGGTACGAGGGTGCCACGGTGCGGCGGCTCGAGGAGGAGACCGGGCTGTCCCGCGGCGCGATCTTCCACCATTTCCGTGACAAGGACTCCCTGTTCCTGGCCGTCGCCGAGGACGACGCCGCCGCGATGGTCGCCACCGTCGCCCGCAACGGCCTCGTCCAGGTCATGCGCGACCTGCTCGACCAGGCCGCCTCGCCGGACACGACGGGCTGGCTCGGCAGCCAGCTCGAGGTGTCCCGGCGGCTGCGCACCGACCCGGAGTTCGCCAAGCGCTGGGCGGTGCACTCCGCCGCCATCGCCGAGGCCACCCGCGACCGGCTCGACCGCCAGCGCGCCGCCGGCGTGCTCCGCGACGACGTCGACCTCGACGTGCTGGCCCAGTTTTTGGAGCTCGCGTACGACGGCCTCGTGCTGCACCTGGCCATGGGCCGCCCGGCCGGCGACCTGGGCCGGGTCCTCGATCTCGTCGAGGAGGCGGTCCGCCGGGCGACCCGCTGAGCGCTCCACTCCGGTTGACGCGCCCCACCAGGCGAGATCCACAATGGTGGTGCGACCCGGTGCCGGCGGGGCCGCTCGCGAAGGAGCCCGATGACACTGGCCGCGTCCGTCCAGGGGATCCCCCTGCCCGCCTTCGTCGCCGGATACCTGCTGCTCTCGGTCGCGGCGGTGGTCGCGACCGCGCGGGCCCGGGCGGTGATCGCCCGCGGGCGCGGCGGCGACCACCGGCTCGGCCCGCACCAGGTGGCGTTCCTGACCGGCGGCCCACGGCTCGCGGTGAACGCCTCGCTCGCCTGGCTGCGCCGGGCGGGCGCCATCGGCGTGGCACCGGGCGGCCGGATCGCGGCGGCCGGGCCGTTGCCCGCGGGTGCGACGCCGCTGGACGGCGCGCTGCACGACGCCGCCGGTCCCGGCACCCGGGTCCGGCAGCTGCACGTCGACCCGGCGGTGGAGCGGGCCCTGGGCGGGCTGCGCGTCGCGCTCGAACGCGACGGGCTGCTGCTCTCCCGCGGCCGTCGCTGGCTGCACCGGGCCGCCGCGCTGTTCCTGCTGCCGGTGGTCGCGGTGGGCGGGCGGCGGATCGCGGCCGGTACGCGCGACGACCAGCCCCCCGACGTCCTGCTGCTGGTGCTCGTCGTCAGCACCCTGTGCTGGCTGCTGGTGAGCCTGTCCCGGGCGCCGTGGCGGACGGCCGCGGGCACAGCGGCGGTCGACCGGCTGCTCATCCGGCACCAGCGGCTGGCGCCCGCACAGCGGCCCTCCTACGCCACGCACGACGCCGGGACCGCGGCGATGGGCGTCGCGCTGTTCGGCGGGCCGGCGATGTTCCGGCTGGACCCGGCGTTCGCGGTCGCGACCGAGGCCGGCGTCGCACAGCCGTACGGCGGCCGGTGACAGTTACCTCGCCGTTACCTCTGGCGCGGCCCGGCGGTCTTACGCACCGTGACAGCCGACTCCACAATGGGCCTGTGGACGCCCCGTCGGCAACGCGACTGAGCCGGGCTCGCACTGGCGTCGGGCGTCCACAATGGGCGCAACCATCGGCCGAGAAGGGGGACCGTCGATGACACTCGCAGCGTCCGGCGACACCTGGGGCATCGCCGGTCCCACGTTCCTCTGGATCTACCTGGCGCTCGTGGCGACAGCGATCGTCGTCACCGCCGTCATCCGCTCGATGCTCTCCCGCGGGCCGGACGGGCCCGGCTGGCCCAACCTCTCGCCCGAGCAGACCGCGTTCCTCAACGGCGGGCCGCTGCTGGCCACGTACACCTCGCTCGGTGGCCTGCGGCGGGGCGGCGCGATCGGCGCCAACCCCGACCGCACGCTGCAGCCGACGGGTCCGTTGCCCGCCGGCTCGACCCGGCTCGACACCGCCGTCTACAACGCGGCCGGCAAGCGGCTGCGGACCCGGCACCTCTCCGGCGACCCGTGGGTCTCCGACGCGCTCGACGAGATCAGGACCGGCCTCGAACGCGCCGGACTGCTGCTGACGCGTGGCCAGCGCCGGTTCTCCCGGCTGGCCGCGCTGGTGCTGCTGCCGGTCGTGGTGCTCGGCACCGCGCGGATCACGGCTGGGCTCGAGAACGAGCGGCCGGTCGGCTTCCTCACCCTGCTGGTGATCGTCACCGCCATCTGGATGCTGATCAGCCTGACCCGGGCCGGCGGTCGCACGAAGGCGGCCAAGCGGGCCCTGGCCGGGCTGCGCACGCAGCATCAATATCTCGCGCCCGGGCAGGCCCCGAGCTACGCGACCTACGGCGCGGGAGCGACGGCGATGGGCGTCGCGCTGTTCGGCGCCTCGACGCTCTACCTCATGGACCCGGCGTTCGCCGCCGACGCGGAGATCAACCGGCAGGCGAGCACGTCGGGTGACGCGGGCGGCGGCGCCTACGGCGGTGACTCCGGCGGCTCGTCGTCGTGCAGCGGCGGCAGTTCCTGCGGCGGTGGCGGTGGGTGTGGTGGCGGCGGCGGGTGCGGTGGCTAGCGATGCCGCTCGGGGGTCTTTCAGGTCCTGAATTCCTCGCTCTCTACCTGGCGCTGTCGGCGGTCGCGATCGGCGGCACCCTGCTCGTCCAGGCCCGGCTGCGGTCGGGTCCGGCGCAGCCGCGGTACGCGGACGTCGGGCCGCGGGAGGCGGGCTACCTGCGCCGCGGTCCGTGGCTGGCCGTGCACGCCGCCCCGGCCGCGCTGCGCCGGGTCGAGGTGCGGCACCATCACCTCAGGCCGGAGCACCGACCCAGCTACGCGACCTACGATGCCCGCAGCGCGGCGATGGCCGTGGCGCTGTTCGGGGCGTACTCCCTGTATCTGTTGGATCCCGCTTTCGCGGCCGCCGCGGAGGTGCCCCGGCAGGCGGCGGCGACCACGACGGGAGGCGCGTCCGGCATCGAGAGCGCGTCCTGGGCGGGTGGCGGTGGCGCGGCGGGCGCGTCCTACGGTGGCGGCGGCGACAGCTCCGGCGGTGGTGGGGGCGGCGGCTGCGGTGGTGGCGGAGGTGGCTCATGATCAGGTCCGACGGCGGGCACGGGTACGGCGTCGGGATCGGCTGGCGGCCGGAGATCGCGGGGTTCATCGCGGAGCTGCCGGGGCTGCGGTTCGTCGAGGTGGTCGCGGAGTCGGTGCACGACCACGCGCCCGTGCCGCAGGGGCTGGCCGACCTGCGGGAGCGGGGCGTGGCGGTGGTGCCGCACGGGGTACGGCTGTCGCTGGGCGGGGCCGAGCCCGTCGAGCCCCAGCGGGTCACCCACCTGGCCTCGGTCGCCGAGCGCCTCGGTGCGCCGCTGGTCAGTGAGCACATCGCGTTCGTCCGGGCCGACGGTGTCGAGGCAGGGCACCTGCTGCCGTTGCCGCGCAGCCGCGAAGCGGTCGACGTGGTTGTCGCCAACGTCGCGCGTACCCGTGCCGAGCTTTCCGTCCCGATCGCCCTGGAGCCCATCGCGGCGATCTTCGACTGGCCCGACGACGAGCTCACCGAGGCCGAGTTCCTGACCGAGATCCTGGAACGGACCGACGCGCTGCTGCTGCTCGACATCGCCAACGTGTACGCGAACGCGCGTAACCGGGGAAACGACCCCGTCGCGCTGCTGGACGCGCTGCCGCTGGAACGGATCGCCTACTGCCACGTCGCGGGCGGGTCGGAGGCCGGCGGGATCTACCACGACACGCACACCCACGCGGTGCCGGCGCCGGTGCTGGAGCTGATCACCGAGCTGTGCGGCCGGCGGCGGCCACCGGCACTGCTGCTGGAGCGCGACGGCGCGTACCCCCCGGCCGACGACCTGCGGGCCGAGCTCGACGCCATCGCGGCGGCGTCCGGTTACCCGGTGGTCACGTGACGGATCTGGCTTCCCGCCAGGCGGCCCTGGTGCGCGCGCTCACCTCCGGGGCGCCCGTCCCGCCCGGCTTCGACGCGCGGCTGGTCGGCGTGGCCCGGCAGGCGCTGCTGCGCAAGCGGGCCGGCGAGGTGGCGCGCGCCTGGCCGATGCTCGCGGCGTCGTACGGCGAGGATTGGCGATCTGAGTTCGCGGCGTGGGCGGCCGCGCGGCCCACCAACGGCTCGCTGCGGGACGGGTGGGACCTGGCGCGGTCGGCCGCGCCGCGGTCCGGCGCGGCCGCCGCGGAGCTGGCGGCCCGGGAGGCGACCTGGCGGTACGACGGACAGGGCGCGCCCGTCCCCCGCGGCCGGTTGTCCGCGTGGGCGCGCCGTCGGGGCTTCTGGAAGAGTTGATCGCTGTGAGCGCGCTGACGGTCGAGGGGCTGACCCGCCGGTTCGGCAACCTGGTGGTGCTGGACGACGTGAACTTCCGGGTCGAGCCCGGCCAGGTCGGCGCCGTGCTCGGCGCCAACGGCTCCGGCAAGACGACCCTGCTGCGCTGCGTGGTCGGCGCCGACCGCCCGGACGAGGGCGTGGTCACGGTCGGCGGGCAGCGGATCTACGAGACCGACGCGTGGGCCCGGTCGATCATGGCGGCGGCGCTCGACGACATCGACTTCTTCCCGGACCTGTCGGTGGCGGAGCACCTGGCCCTGCTGGCGTACGCCCACGGCGACGGCGGCGACCCGGTCGAGGAGGTGCTGGTGGAGTTGGGCCTGGCGCCGGCCCGCGACCAGCTGCCGATCACCCTGTCGAGCGGCCAACGCCGACGCCTGGCGCTGGCGTCCTGCCTCGTACGCCCGCGCCAGGTGTTGATCCTCGACGAGCCGGAGCAGCGCCTCGACGTCGACGGCCGGGCGTGGCTGACGGACCGGCTCCGGCGGGAGAAGGAGTCGGGCACGGTGGTGCTGATGGCGTCGCACGACAACGAGCTCGTGGACGCGGTCGCCGACGTGCGGATCGGCATCGGCGAGTGACGGCAACCGTCCTCGTGCCGCCGCCGGGCGCGGCGCCACCGCGGGCCGGCGAGCTGAAGTCCCGGCTGCGCCGCGCCCGCCGCCGGCACCGCGACCGGTCCATCGGCGACCTGCTGACGGACCTGTACATGTTCGCCTTCCTGCTGGCGATCTACGGCTGGGCGGGCGTCGACGCGGCGAGCGGTTTCCTGCACCGCCAGGTGTCGGCGGCCCCGGCGGACCCGGCGGTCCGCTACTGGATCGCCGTAGGCGCCGGCATCGCCCTGGGCGGCTTCGTCTGGCAGGGCCTGACCGCGGTGGGCCCGCTCCAGGTGGGGGCGGCGGTACAGAGCTGGCTGGCCAGCACGCCCTTGCCACGGCGGGCCCTGCTGGCGCCGCGGTTCACGGGCCTGCTGCTGGCGGCGGGCGGCGGCGCGGCGCTGCTGGGCGCGACGGCCGCGGCCATCGGCCGCTCCGGCGGCTATGTCTGGGCGGCGGTGGCGGGGCTCGCCTGGGGCACGGTCTTCGCCGCCGGCGCCACCGCGGCCCAGGCAGGCCCGAGCGCCCCACCACGCCGGCCCGCCACGACACCCAACGCCGGACAGGGCCGCGGCGGCCGGGCGGTCACGCCGTCGCGGGCGGCCGGGCGCGTGCGATGGCCGGCCGGGGTGCTGGCCGGTGTCGGCGGGTTGGTCGTGCTCGCCGTCGTGTTGGCGCACGGGTTGTTCGGGCTGGTGCCCGCCCAACCGCCCGTCGCCGTGCTGCCCGTCGTCGCCGTCGCCGGGTTGCCGTTCGCCCTCGTGCTGGTGGTGCTCGCCGTGCGGGCGCTGCCGCGGATCGACCGTGCGTCGCTGTCGACCGGTGCGCGGATCGCGTCGGCCGCGAGTTCCGCCGTGTTGCTGCTCGATCCGTCGATGCTCGCGGCGGTCGTCGAGAACCAGCGCTGGCGCGCCGTGGGCCGGGTGCGGAGCCGGCGGTTCGCCCGCGGGCCGCGGTGGTGGGTGCTGCTCCAGGCCGACGTCCGCCGGATCGGCCGCAACCGCGCCGCGATCGGCTGGTGGGCGGTGCTGGTCCTGGCCGTGTACGCGGTGCAGGCCGCACTGCCCGCCGTGGCCGGCGCGGTGCAGGTGATCGCCGCCTACCTGGCCGCCGACCGGTTCGCCGGCGGCCTGCGCGGCGTCTCCCGCTCGGCCGGCCTGCGCCGCGCGCTCGGCGGCAGCGACGCGGCCCTGAAGCTGACCCACCTGGTCGTACCCACGCTGGTCGCGGCCCTGTGGTGGCTCGCCACCGTGCCCGCGGTCGGCACCGGGCCGGCCTGGCTCCCCCCACTGCTCGTCGCCGGCGTCGCCGCGACCGTCTACCGCGCGGCCACCCGCGGCCAGATGGTCTACGGCGGGAGCGTCGCCGAGACCCCGATGGGCGCGATCCCGGTCGACCTGATCCGCCAGGTCGTCCGCGGACCCGACCTGCTGGCCCTGCTGGTCGCGATCCATATCCTGATCCGATGAACCCCGACACCGAGCTGGATCAGGACCTAGGCACGGCGATCGACGCGTTCGCCACCCGCATCGACGCGCTGGCGCCCGGCTCGGGCCCGCCGCTCACGGTGCCGGTGACGCTGAGCCCCGCGCGGCGGCCCGCGCGCTGATGGCAGCGCTCCAGGCCTACCACGACCCGCGCGACCACGGGGCCTGCGACCAGTGCGGCACGGGCCGCCTGGACGAGACCTTCACCTGCACCACCTGCGGTCAGCCCAACGGCCTGTTCGGCCAGCTGATCCGCGAACGCCTGGCCCGCCACCGCGCCGGCTGACGGGCGGCGCGGGGGCGCCGCGGCGGCGTCGTCACCAGCGGCGGCGGCACGTCCCACGCCCGGGTCTTCGTGTACGACGGCGAGCACGCGTTCCGGCTAACTCCGCGAGGACGGCAACGACCAGCGCCAGCGCCGCCGCCGGCGAGGCGCACGGGCTGAGACGGACAAGTGCGGGCCGCAACCGCCTGATGACCGTCCGATCGCACGCACCTCCTCCCCCGACGAACCGTGACCACAGCATGCTCGCCCGACGTTGGATCCCCGTTATGCGGCAGCCAACCGGAGAAGCTCGAACTCCCGGGCCAGATCAGCGATCTGGAAGTGCGCGTTGAGGCCGCTGGGATTCGGCAGGATCCACAGCCGCGCCGGCCCCGCGTGCTCCTCCTGCGCTCCGATCGTCGCCTTCGGCCGCCCGAACGCCGCGCGATAGGCCGTCACCCCGAGGATCGCGATCCACCGCGGGCGCCACTGTGAAGCCTTGGCCGCCAGCGCCACTCCCCCGGCGACGAGTTCGGCCCGGCTCAGCTCCTCGGCCCGTGCAGACGCCCGATCGACCAGGTTCGTGACACCCAGGCCAACGTCCAAGAGGGACAGTTGCTCGTCCGGCGACAGCTGCCGGTCCGTGAAGCCCGACCGGTGCAGCGCCGGCCAGAAGCGATTGCCCGGGCGGGCGAAGTGGTGCCCGGTCGCGGCCGAGTACAGGCCCGGGTTGATGCCGCAGAACACCACCCGCAGGTCGGGCGCGATCACGTCGGGAATGGTCAGGTCGGCCGCGGCGGCGAGGTCGGCCTTCGTCGGTCTGGTCGTCACAGCGCGCGGATCAACCCGCCGTCGACGGCGATCGCCGAACCGGTCACATAGGACGCCGCCGGCGACAGCAGGAACGCGGCGGCCCGCCCGAACTCGGCCGCGTCGCCGATCCGGCGCAGCGGCACGTCGTCGGCGGCGCCGGCGCGGGCCCGGGTCGGGTCGTCGGGGTCGCCGTAGGTGGCCCGCGTGCGGTCCGTCAGGAACCGACCCGGCAGGAGACTGACCACGCGTACGCCGCGCGGCCCCAACTCGTCGGCCATGTCCTTGGCGACGCCGACCAGGCCCGGCCGGAAGCCGTTGGAGATGCCGAGGTTCTGGATCGGCGTGCGGGCCGACGACGAGAGCACGAGGCCGATCGCGCCGCCGGGCGGCAGCGCCGCGGCGATCGTGCGGGCCGTGCGGACGGCGCCGAGGAAGACCGTCTCGAACGACGTACGCCAGTCGTCGTCCGTGGTGCCCAGCGCCGTGCCGGGCGGCGGCCCGCCGACGGAGATCAGCGCGCCGTCGAGCCGGCCGAACTCGGCGCGGGCCAGGGCCACCAGCGCGGCCGCGCAGTCGCCCTGCGCGAGGTCGGCCACCACGCCCACGACCTTGCCGGGCCCGCCGAGCTCGGCGACCGCGGCGTCCACGTGGTCCGGGTGGCGCGAGGAGACGACCACCCGCGCACCCTCGTCGACCAGGCAGCGCGCGGTGGCGAAGCCGAGGCCGCGGGTGGCGCCGGTCAGCACGTACACGCGGTCCGCCAGCCCCAGGTCCATGTCAGGATCCTGCCGTACCGGCGGGTAGGTCACAAACGCTCACTGCCCCGCCATCGGGAACAGGATGGGGCTGAGCAGGTGGGCCCGGCGGTCTGGCGCCGGCGGGTTGCCCACGCGGGCGACGAGCACGGCGCGCATCGCCTCGACCAGCTCCGCCCGCTCGTCGTCGGAGAGCCAGATCGCGTGCTGCCGGAAGCCGACGAGGTCACCGGCCGGGTCAGCGTCGCCGGCGGCCAGATAGCCGTCGAACTCGGCGATCAGCGTCGCCATCGCGGCGGCGAACGCGTGCCGCAGCTCGTCGGGTGTCGCCGCGGCGGCCCGGTCGGGCGGAATCGTGGCGCGATCGCGCCGCAGCCGGTAGCTGCGCTCCACGAAGCCGCGCACGCGCTGCTCCCCCGCGACCTCGATGATCCCGGCGTCGGCCAGCACCGCGACATGCCGGTAGACGGTTGCCTTCGAGACGTCGGGCATCCGCTCCAGGAGCTGCGCGGTCGTCACCGTGCGGTCGCCGGACAGGGCGTGCACGATCCGCAATCGCACGGGGTGCACCAGCAACTCGACGGTGTCCACCCGATGATGTTCTCACATTTGACACTGGTCGCAAACATGAGACCATTAGGCCATGACAAACCTCGGGCACCGGTACGCCGTGGGCGACCGCGAACTCTGGCTGCACCACGAGCCCGGCACGACCGGCCCGACCGTGGTCTACCTGCCCGGCGCGGGCCTGATCGGCCTCGACTTCCTGGCGGCTCAACGACGCACGGGCCCGGCGGTGACCTACGACCGCGCGGGCACGGGCTGGAGCGACCCGGCGCCACTCCCGCGCAGCGCGGCCGACGTGGCCACGGAGCTACGCGCCCTGCTCCGGGCGGCGGACGTCGCAGGCCCGGTCATCCTGGCGGGCCACTCGCTCGGCGCGTTCTACGCCCGCCGCTACGCGCAGCTGTTTCCGGACGACGTCGCCGGCCTGCTCCTGCTCGACCCCGGCCACGAGGACATCTTCGACTTCCTGCCCCCGGAGGCGAAGGAGATCGACGCCGCGATCAAGCGCCACACCGAGACGATCCCGGAGCTGACCGACGAGCAGCGGTCCATGGCCCGCGGGCAGTACGCGCAGCTCTACGCGGAGTGGCCGGCCGCCGAGCGGGTCACGCTGACCGACTACCACCTCGACAAGTGGCGGATCGCCCTCGACGAGACCCGCAACTTCGACACGGACATCTACGCGGAGCTACGGGCGGGCGGCGCGCTGCCGGACGTACCCCTGCTGGTCCTGACCGCCGCGGGCCGCAACCCGGTCTGGGAGCAGTTCGCGGACCCGGACCTGGTGACCGCGGCGCACGCGGGTATCGACGCCATGCACCGCGCGATCGCGGCGGCGGTCCCCCGCGGCGAGCACCGTGTCGTTCCCGACGCGTCGCACGGCTTCCTCGCGATGCAACACCCGGGCGCGATCGCGGCGGCGGTCACCGACCTCCGCGCCGCCCACGGCGACCCGGCCCGGACCACCAGCACGTCCGGCACGGCCTCCTGACCCAGGACCACGGGTCTGCCGCCGGCGCCTGCCTTCGCCCGGAAGGCCCCCCGACGCTTCACCGCCACACGTCCAGGGCGGCCAGGGCGTCGACCAAGGTCTCCGGGCCGCCCACGTTGCCGGGGACGATGACCTGGACCGTGCCGTCGGGGTGGTCCCAGACCGAGATGCCGGGTGACAGCTGCCCGCGTACCTCGGCCCGCGTCGCCTGCAGCGCCGTCCGCGCCACCTCCGCGGACGTGATGCCGCCCTTGGTCACCACCGTGCCCGCGGCGACCGTCGCGCACGCCGCCGTCAGCGCCCGCATCACCCGCTCCCCGGCGGCGAGCGACCCGTGCTCCGGAAGACGGATCCGGGCGGTGCTGAGGACGGCGACATCCCGCGCCCGCAGGTCCGCCCGCAGCCGCGCCGCGACCGACCGGCCCGCGTCGTCCGGATCCGCCAGCGCCGCCGCCGTGTCGATCACGACGGCGTCGGTGCCGAGACGCTCGGTGAGGGCCGCCAACTGCGCCGTCGCGGCCCCGGTGTGCGAACCGCAGACGACCAGCACCCCCGGCCTGGCCGCGGCCAACGGCCGTTCGAGATAGCCCGTGCTCCGGCAGTCCGCGCACATCGCCGCCAGCGTCGCCGCCGACCGCACCGCGATGTCCGGCCGCGCCGCGAGCGCTCGCATCAGACCACTGTGGACGAGCGCGATGTCCCCGTCGTCGCGCGCGTCCGGCACCACGAACTCGCCGGGAGCGGCCGCCCGCAGCGCCGCTTCGACCGCTGCTCCCCCGCTGGCGCGCAACTCCTGCAACGAGACCGCGACGCCCGACCGCGCGCCCCGCTCCCGCACGAACTCGAGCAGGTTCGAGCCGCGGTAGCCGAACACCGGGTCCCGGGCGAACTCCGTCTCACCCACCGGCGTCTCGACGCCGTCGACCACCGCCCGGTGCACCGACCCCACGGTGGTCCGCCCGCCCGCGGGGAAGGCCGGCACGAACAGCACGCACCCGGTGTCGCCGGCGAACACGTCGGACTCCGCGAAGACGTGGCCGCGCAGGGTCGAGTCGCCGCGCAGCACCGGCAGGATCCGTTGCCCCAGCTCGCGTTCGGCCGCCGCGAGCGAGTCGCGGACCCGGCGGGCGAGCGCGACGGCCGCGGCGGCGTCGAGAGCGCGCGAGTTCGTCTGCAGATAGACCGCGCGCCGGGCGCGCAACTCCGCCACCAGAGCCGCGGTGTCCCACGCGAGCAGCACCGGGACCCCGGTCGCCGTCTGGGTGCCGGTCGGGTCGTCGTCGAGCACAACGGTCAGCACGCGAACACCTCAATGCAGGTGGGATCCGCCGTTGACGTCGATCGTCGCACCGGTCAGGTAGGCGGCGTCGGGAGACGCGAGGAAGGCGATCACCCCGGCCACGTCCGCCGCGGTGGCGAGCCGGCCGACGAGCGTCGTACCCGCCAGCTCGGCCTTGCGGTCCTCGGTCAGGGCACCTCCGGTGATGTCGGTGTCGACCATGCTGGGCGCGACCGCGTTGACCGTGATGCCCTCCTTGTCGAGCTCGCGGGCCAGCGACCGGGTGAGCCCGAGGATCGCGGCCTTGCTCGCCGAGTAGTGGGACGCGCCGAACACCCCGCCGCCGCGCTGGGCCGAGACCGACGACAGGTTGACGACGCGGCCGTAGCCGCGGGCCCGCATGCCCGGCAGCACCGCCTGGGTCACCAGGAACGTGCCGCGCACGTTCACCGCGAACACCCGCTCCCACTCCGCCAACGTGATGTCCGCGAACCGCGTCGGCGACGTGATCCCGGCGATGTTCGCGAGCACCGTGACGGGCGGAAGCGTAGCTTCGGCGGTACGCACGGCAGCGGCGACGGAGGTCTGGTCGGTCACGTCGGCGTGCGCGGCGAAGACCGCCGGACTGCCGGCGCCCGAGGCCGCCCGTGCGGTCTCGGCCGCCGCGTCGGCGTCGAGGTCGAGCACCCCGACCGCGTAGCCGAGCGCGGCGAACCGCAGCGCCGTGGCCCGCCCGATGCCGCGCCGGGAACCGCCGCCCGTGATGAGGATCGTGCCGGACACGGGACACCTCCTCGGAATACGATCATCACAGCACATATCGGAATCGAGGTCCACCCATGCTTGTGGCCGTCGCCGCGGCACCGAACCAGCCGCTCAGCTTCGTCGAGCGGGACGTCCCCGAGCCCGGCTTCGGTGAGGTGCTGGTCAAGGTGACAGCGTGTGGGGTCTGCTACACCGACCTCGACGTGCTCCAGGGACGCTGGCCCATCGCCACCTTCCCGCTCGTCCCGGGCCACGAGATCACCGGCACGGTCGCCGCCACCGGGCCCGACGTCACCTGGCCCGAGGTCGGCGCCACGGTGGGCGCCCAGATCCTCGGTGACTCCGACCGGCACTGCGACTACTGCGTACGCGGCGAACAGATCCTCTGTCCCCACAAGCGGTTCACGGGCATCTCGTTCGACGGCGGCTACGCGGAATACGCCGTGCTCCAGGCCGACTTCGTCAGCCCGCTGCCGCCCACGCTCGACCCCGTCGCGGCCGCGCCGTTGATGTGCGCCGGCCTGACCGCCTTCAACGCCCTGCGCCGGGCCGGGATCGCGCCCACCTCGCGCGTCGCCGTCATCGGCGGCAGTGGGACGCTCGGCACGCTGGCGGTCCGGTACGCGGTCGCGATGGGCGCCCGCGTCGCCGTCATCGGCCGGTCGCACCGCGGCGCCGAGGCGGCCCGGGCACTCGGCGCCGAACGGTTCGTCGCGACCCAGGACACCGATCCCGCCGTGGCCCTGCAGACCTGGGACGGCGGCGCGGACATCGTCCTCAACGCCGCGCCGTCCACCGCGGCCGCCGCCGCCGCGTTCCCGGGGCTGGCACCGGACGGCACGCTCGTGCTGTGCGGCTACGACCAGGAGCCGCTGAGCCTGCCGACCGACCCGCTGGTCCTCGGCCGGCGGCGCGCGTTGGGCAACCCGTCGGGCTCACCGCACGACGCGCGCGACACCCTGGCCTTCTCGGCGGCGCACGGCATCGTCCCGGAGTTCACCGCGATCGGCCTGCGTGACGCGAACGCGGCGCTCGAGAAGATGGCCGCGGGTCAGCTGAGCAAGCGGGCGATCATCACGTTCGGCTGAGGACGCGCTCCGGGGCGGTGGCGGCGAACGATCGGCGCAGCAGCAGAGGCGTGGCCAGGATGAGCATCCCCGCGACCAGGATGGCGGTGCGGGGGCCGGTGACGGCGGCGAGCAGCCCGCCGAGGGCGCTCAGCACGGCGATCGCGGCGCTGGTGCTGATGGACCAGGCGGTGAGCGTACGCGCGACGCGCTCCTGGGGTGTCTGTTCGAGGCGGTAGGTGGCCAGCACCGGGTTGTAGAGGCTCATGCTGACGATGATCGCGAGTTCGACCGCGATGACCGTCGCGAGCCCGAGCGGTCCAGGTTGGACGAACGCGAGGCCGAGCAGCCAGACCACCCGCAACGTGCCGACGACGCGGAGGATCCGGTCCTGGCCGTAGCGCGTCACGACCCGGCGGGCCAGCCGCGAGCCGACGAGACCGCCGACGCAGGGCGCCGCGAAGGCGAGGCCGTACTCCCAGGGCGCGAAACCGAGATCCCGCAACAGGAGCACGGCGAGCAGGGGCTCGGTCGCCATGATCAGTCCGTTCACGCAGAGCTGGTTGAGGAAGAGCGCCCGCAGGCCCGGGTGGCATAGCAGGTGGCGCCAGCCGTCGAGCAGCTCGCCGCGCGGTCGCGAAGCCGGGCGCCGCGGCGGTTCCTCGCGACCGCCGATCGCGGCGATGCCGAGCGCCGACAGCAGATAGCTCAGCGCGTCGGCCACCACCGTCGTCACCGGGCCGAACAGGCCGATCGCGGCCCCGCCGAGCGGTGGACCGACGGCGATCGAGCTCCAGTTGGTCGACTCGAAGCGGGCGTTGGCCACGAGCAGGTCGTCGCGGCGCACGAGCGACTTGAGGAACGCGCCGCTGGCGGCGGCGAAGGCGATCTTCGCGGCGGCGACCACGGCCGAGACCACGAGCAGGTGGGCGAAACTCAACCGACCCGACGCGTACGCGACGGGGATCGTGATCATCACCCCGAACCGCGTGAGGTCCATGGCGATCATGACCCGGCGCTTGCGGCGGAACTCGACCCACGGCCCGAGCGGCAGGGCGAGCAGCGCGCCGACCGCGGGCCCCACCGCCGCGAGCGCCGACACCTGCGCCGGGCCGGCGTCGAGCACCAGCACGGCGATCAGCGGAAGGGCGCCGAAGCCGAGGCCGGAACCATAGGAGCTCACGGCGTACGACGCCCACAGCCAACCGAACCGCCGGCCCAACGACCGTCGCGCCACCGACCCTCCCCCGTTCGCACCCGGCGTCGATCCCACCAGGCCCGAGGGGCGGGATCAAACCTCAGCGTCGCCGGGGCGGACGAGTCCGCTCTCGTAGGCGAACACCGCCGCCTGGACGCGGTCGCGGAGGTCGAGCTTCGTCAGGATGGCCGAGACGTGCGTCTTGACCGTTCCCAGGCTGAGGAACAGGGCCTCGGCGATCTCGGTGTTGGACCGGCCGCGGGCGACGAGGGTCAGCACCTCCGCCTCGCGGGCGCTGAGCTGGGCGAGGGCCTTGGCCAGGGCCGGAGGTGTGGCCTGTCCCGGTTGGCCGGTCGCGAACCGGTCGAGCATCCGCCGGGTGACGGGTGGCGCGAGCATCGCGTCGCCGCGCGCCACCGCCCGGATGCCGTCGACGATCTCCGTGGGCCGCATGCTCTTGAGCATGAAGCCGCTGGCGCCGGCCTGGAGCGCCGCGTAGACGTGCTCGTCGAGGTCGAACGTCGTCAGCATGACGACCTTCGCGGGGTTGCCGCCCGCGACGATCCGGCGGGTCGCCTCGATGCCGTCCATCCCCTCCATCCGGACGTCCATCAGCACCACGTCGGGCGACTTCGCCTCGGTCACCGCGACCGCCTCCCGGCCGTCGGCCGCCTCGCCGACGACCTCGAGATCGTCACGGGCGTCGATGATCATGACAAAGCCTTCGCGTACGGCGTGCTGGTCGTCGACCACGACGACGCGGATCGTCATGCCGCGGCCTTCTGCCGCAGCGGCAGCCGGGCCGACACCTGGAAGCCGCCGGTGGCGCGGGGGCCGGCGTCGAGGGTGCCGCCGAGCAGCCTGGCCCGCTCGCGCATGCCGGTCAGGCCGTGCCCGCCGCCCGCTGCCGCCCTGCCGGTGCTTCCGCCAGTGCCGTCGTCGGTGATGTCGAGCCGTATCTCGGTCTCGTCGTACGCGAGCCGGACGTCGGCGCGCCGGGCCCGCCCGTGGCGCAGGCTGTTGGTCAGCGACTCCTGCACGATGCGGTAGGCCGACAGCCCCACGTCGGGCGGCACCGGGCGCTCGACGCCCGTCCGGTCGACGGCGACCACGAGACCGGTCACGCCGAGCGACCGGGCCAGCTCGTCGAGCTGTTCGAGACCGGGCTGCGGCGTACGCGGCTCGGCTTCGACGGCTTCGTCGGGGCGCATGGTGCGCAGCATCGCATGGAGCTCGTCGAGCGCGGTCCGCCCGGCCTCCTGGATCGTGTCGAGCGCCGCCCGCGCCTTCTCGGGCCGCGCGTCGAAGATGTCGGCGGCCGCGGCGGCCTGGACGAGCATCACCGACACGGTGTGTGCGACGACGTCGTGCAGCTCGCGGGCGATCCGGGCGCGTTCGGCGTCGACGATGCGCTGCCGCTCCTCCCGGCGCCGGATCATGCGGGTGCGGCCCAGCTCGCCCCAGGCCCAGCTGAAGCCGAAGGCGAAGACGCCCAGCAGCACGTCGCGCCAGCCGCCGGTGACCAGCGCCCACGGCGAGAGCAGCACGGCCACGCCCAACGCCCAGAGCGACACACGCGGAGGGCGGATCCAGGCGAAGTACGCGAGCGGCGCGGCGGCGAGTCCCAACCAGCCGACGTGCGGGGCGAGCGCCTGGATGCCGACACCCGCGGCGAGGGCCGTACCCATCGCGATCTCGGGCCGGCGGGTGATCCAGAGGACGGTGCTCGCCTGCACCAGCGCGAGCGCGACGGCCGCGACCAGCGCGGGTGTGCCCGTGGGGCCGCCGCGCGTGACCAGGATCAGCGAGACCAGACCGGCGGTCATGGCGACCGCGACGGCGATCTCGACGGAGGGCCGGCGCCGCCGCCGGTGCTGTTCGGGCGGGCAGTCGATGGACATGCCCTGAACGTACGTGCCGGCGGGTGCGCGGTCATCGGTCGCCAGATCGACCTGTGCCGTACGCGGATCGGTCGCGCGACGGATCGCCGGACCGGTCCCGCGCCCGATGCTCGCCGAGGCCCCGGCGGCGGAAGGTTTACGGCAGCCGATACAACGTATCCCCGAAGGAGCCCGGCCATGTCAACGACCGCCACCGTTTCCCCGGCCGCCTACGACTGGCGCGCCGCCCGCCGCAAGCGGATCCTCGCCATCGCCGGCACGATGGCCGCCAACTGCGTCGTCTGGACGATCGCGGTCCCGGTCGCCGGCGTCGACCTCTCGGTCGGCCCGACGGAGATCACCCTGACGGCCGTCTCCGTGGTGACGCTGCTCGCGGGCCTGCTGGCCTGGACCCTGCTGGGCCTGCTGCGCCGGTGGACCCGCCGGCCGACGGCCGCCTTCACCTGGATCGCCGGCGCGGTGCTGCTGGTCTCTCTGCTGGGGCCGCTCGGCGCCGACTCCACGGGCGCGGTCGTGACGCTGCTGGTCATGCACCTGGTCGCCGGCGCGGGCCTGATCCCCACCCTGCCGCGCACCGTCCGCCGCTGACCCTCACACGGGGTGGCAGGGCAGCGGAATGTCGTTCTTCGCCACCAACGCCTGGTCCGCGAGGGCCCGCGAGACCGGCGATCGTCACCTGTTGCCGGGGTCCGGAGTCGGCGGCGGGTGGACCGCGGCGAGGACGCACGTCCAGGCGTGCACCTCGATCTCGACCGGCGGGCTGCTCGGCTCGGGCGGCCTCGACGAGGCGCGGACCATCCGTGGCTGGGTGGTCCCGGGCGGGCCGCCGGCCAGGTAGAGGACGAATACAACCCGGCCATGACCGCTCGTCGTGTACGCACGCGGGCACGTTGGACACGCACCACCAACGGCTCGCGTCGGGCTGATGACGGCCGGGATGCAACCTGGTGTGCGCCACGGGACTCGTGGGTGTTGTGGAGATCATCAGCTTCGGCGGGCCGGAGCCGCGCCCGACCGGACGGCGGCGGCCCGTCGTCGGCCTTCTAGTGGTGGCGGGCCTGGTCCTCGCGGTCGCCGGCGAACCGCGCACGGCGGTCGTGGCCTCGCCGAGGCCGGCGGGTTCGACCGCACCGGGCTGCGTACCCGTCGGGTGGGCGCAGAGCCCGTCCATCACTTTGATCGCCGGGTTGGCGCTCGGCGACGAGCCCGGCCAAGGGCTCGACCGCTGCGACCGCGCGGCGGTCGACGGCCCGTGGTCCGTGATCGTCCGGGCTCCCGGCGGCTCGCTCGGCCGCCACGGCGCGGTGGTCACGTTCCCCGTGGAGGCGCCGCGGACCGGCCGGCCCGTCGGCGTCGGCCGGGAGCGCGGATCCGCCGCCGGCCGGGCGATCACCTGGCCGCTCGCGAAACACCACGCCCGCGTACGCGGCGACCTCGCCGAAGCCGACCTGATCGCGCTCGCCACCCGCACCAGGATCGTCGACGGCCGCCCGGTGGTGGACCCACCCGCCGGCCTGACGGTCGTGGCGAGCGTCCCGTTGCGGCCGCCGACGGTGCACGAGCTGCGCTACGGCGCGGCCGACCTCGGTGAGCAGGGCGAGCTCGGCGGCGGCCTGGTCTACACGGGCGTGAGCGCGGGCGGCGGCTTCGAGGACCAGCTCTACGCGACGGTCGAGACCCAGGACGGCCCGCCGCTGGCCGGTAGGCCGACCGTCGTCTCGCCGGTCTCCGGCGGCAACGCGACGCTCGCCTGGGAGGCGGCACCGGGGGTGGTGGCCTACGTCGGCTACAGCGGCGCCCAACTCGACCCGGGCGCGATAACACCACTGCACCGCCTCGCCACGGCGGCCCGCGTGCTGTCCGGCTCCGATTGGCAGGCGACGACGCCGACGACCGCCGACCAGCTCAACGAACCCGGCTGACACCGGTCGGCGACCGGGTACGGCGGCGGGTGGCGTCCGCGAGCACCAGCAACCCGGGGAGTGCGCCCAGGAGCAGGATCGCCGCCAGCGGCCAGTGGATCAGGCTGGCCACGGCGCCGCGGATCTCGGGGACGTCGCCGACGACGAACGACTCCTCCTCGGCCGCCGCGGTGCGGCAGCTGAACGCGAAGGTGCCGGCCCTCGGGACCTCGAAGGAAGCCACCCACGCGTAGCTGGCGTAGTCGCCGCCGTAATCGGCGGGTGGGACCGTCACCCGACGCACGGGGCTGCCCCCGGCGACCTCGCAGTCCGGATCGTGGGCGGCGAAGCCCACCGCGTAGATCGCGTACCGGCCGGCGGCCGGCAGTTCCAGCGGACCCGGCGTCGCGACGGGGCCGACGCCGCCGTACAGCGGGCCGGGACCCCCGCCGACCGTGCTGTCCTCCGCACCCAACCCGACCGTCCCCTGCGCGAGCAGTGCGCCCAGCACGGCGACAACGGCGCCCACCACGAAGCCACCGCGGCGCGGCCGGCGCGCCCGCAGCCGATGCCCGACGACCACGCCGCCCACCGTCAGCCCGCCGGCGGCGACCACCACGGTCGACCACGGGGCGGTGCCACTGAGCGGGATGACCCAGCGGAAGACGGCGAGCGACAGGGCGACAAGGACCAGAGCGACCGCGCCCGCCGACAGCCTTCGACGACCCGCCGTGAGCGCGGCGGCCAGGACCGGCGCCGCCCCGACGGTCCACCACAGCGCCGTCGAGACCGGCTGGTCTTCCTCCCACCGGTGGGTCCACTCGAAGAACACCAACGGAGCGGTAACGGTCACCGCAAACCACAGCGCGACGGTGACCGGACCGGGCAAGGCTGCCCACAACCCGACCCGCCACGACCCTGCCCGCACGCGTCCCGCTCCAATCCGGCGAATGCTCCCGGTCCTGACCGGAGTCCCGCAAACACCCAGGAGGGTTCGAGCCTACGCATGCGCCAGGTCTTCGTGGTGGGAGCGCCGACCGCGCCGATACCGGTCGCCTCCGCTTTAGAGCGGACCGTCCACGCGCCCGCCGTGTCGGCGTTGGCCGCCGGACCCGGTGCCGGCTGGCCTGCGTGATCTGGTTCCGGACCGGCGCAGCAGCTGCGGACGCCGGCCGGTCTTCGACGCGGTCGCGGGGCGCTCGCCTCTCGAGGCGCCTGTACGCAGGCCGCCGCCACAGCGCGGCACTTCGGGCCTGGAGCATCCCACCGCAGGCAACGGGGCACCGCTACCGCAACCCCTCATGCCCCGCGCCCCCACTGGGCGCAACGCGACTAGGCGGACGCAGCGCACGCGGCCCTGTGCCCCACCGGGCGCATCGCGAAATGGCGGGCGCGGCGGGCGGGGCGCGGTGCGGCCCAGCGGACGCGGCCCAGCGGACGCGGCCCAGCGGACGCGGCCCTGTGCCCCACCGGGCGCACCGCGACAAGG
>NZ_BONE01000095.1 GCF_016862555.1 Asanoa siamensis
GTCCATGAGTAAGACCGACTCGGCGCCGGAAACCCCCGCCGCCGCCGCCACCGATGGTCTTGGCGGCGCCGTCGGGATGGAGGTCAACTCCCCGGTCGACGCCCCTGTCGGCGAGTCGGAGAAGAAGGCGTTCGTCGGTCGCTCGCCCGGGCAGCTCGCGTGGCTGCGACTCAAGCGCGACCGCACCGCCGCGATCAGCGCGATCACGCTCGCGGTCCTGGTGGCGCTCGCCCTGCTCGCCCCGGTGATCGGCAAGCTGCGCGGCATGACGCCGACCCAGCCGTTCACCGACAAGCTCAACGACTTCGGCATGCCTCTCGGCTACGCCGGCGGCATGAGCGGCACGCACTGGCTGGGTCTGGAGCCGGGTAACGGCCGCGACATCCTGATGCAGCTCGTCTACGGCATCCGCACCTCGCTGCTGATCGCCGTCGCCGCGGCCGTCGTCGCCTCCACCGTGGGCGTCCTCATCGGAATCGCCGCCGGCTACGCCCGCGGCTGGCTGGACACCGCGATCAACTGGGTCATCGACCTGACGCTGGCGTTCCCCTTCCTGATCTTCGCCCTGGCGATCATCCCGATCGTCGAGGACAACTTCTACGGCGACCGTGAACAGATCCCGCCGCCGTTCCGGGTCGGCCTGATCATCGCGACGTTCGCCATGTTCAGCTGGACCTACACCGCCCGCCTCGTCCGCGGCCAGGTGATCGCCCTGCGGGAGCGGGAGTTCGTCGAGGCCGCGCGGGCGGCCGGCGCGGGCACCCGGCACATCCTCTTCCGCCAGCTGCTGCCCAACATCTGGGCGCCGATCCTGGTGACGCTCTCGCTCAACGTGCCGGCCTTCATCACCACCGAGGCCGCGCTGGCCTTCGTCGGCATCGGCGTCATCGAGCCCACGCCCGACCTCGGCCGGATGATCTTCAACTCGATCGGCTTCGTGGCCAGCGATCCGGCCTACACGTTCTGGCCCGGCATCACGATCTTCATCCTGGTGCTCGCGTTCAACCTGCTCGGCGACTCGCTGCGCGACGCCCTGGACCCGAAGTCCTCGCGCTAGAACCGCGTACCAGCCAAGAGTTTTGCACCACGCACGTTTCGTCCGGACACCTTTGGAGCTGAGGGAGCCCCGGCCGGGCGGGAAGGGAGAAGATCGTGCGAATTAAGGGAGGAGCGCTGATCGTCGGCGCTCTTGCCGTGGCGTTGACCGCCGCGGGTTGCAGTGAAACCACCAACGATGGCGGGGGTGGCAACAGCGGAGAGAACAAGACCCAGACCGGGTCGATCTCCTACGAGGCCGCCGACAACACCGGCCCGGCGAAGGCCGTCGAAGGTGCCACCAAGGGCGGCACCCTGACGATCATGCAGGTCGCCGACCTGGAGCACCTCGACCCCGCCCGTAACTACGTCAACGTGGCGAGCCTGACCGGTAGCCTGATCTACCGGGCGCTCAACGGTTACCAGGAGGACGGCAGCGGCAAGATGCTGCTGGTCGGCGACCTGGCGACCAACCCGGGCACCGACGTCAACAAGGACTGCAAGGTCTGGGAGTTCAAGCTCCGCGACGGCCTGAAGTACGAGGACGGCTCGGCGATCACCTCGAAGGACGTCGCCTACGGCATCGCCCGTAGCTTCGCCCCCGAGCTGAACGAGGGCTCGCACTACATCCAGGGGTGGCTGTACCCGGGTGGCACCTACAACGCCACCTACAAGGGCCCCTACGAGGGTGGTCAGATGCCGCAGGGCATCGAGACGCCGGACGACAAGACCATCAAGTTCACGTTCCCGGAGCCGCACTGCGACCTGCCGTACGCGGCAGCGCTCCCGGTCACCGCGCCGGTGCCGCAGGCCAAGGACACCAAGGCCAACTACGACCTGAAGCCGTTCTCCTCGGGTCCGTACAAGGTCAAGTCCTACACCCGTGACAACGTGCTCGAGCTCGACCGCAACCCGAACTGGGACCCCAACACGGACCCGATCCGCAACGCCTACCCGGACGCCTTCAAGCTGACGTTCGGCCTCGAGGCGCAGCAGATCTCGGAGCGGCTCGTCGCCGACGCGCCGGCCGACCAGGCCGCCATGACCTGGCAGGACGCGCCCCCGGCCGTGCTGCCGCGGACCACGGCCGCCGGTGTGGTGGAGCGGGTCGTCAAGGGCCCCACGCAGTACGTCTGGTACTTGGGCATCAACAACCAGCGGATCACGGACAAGAAGGTCCGCGAGGCGCTGTACTACGGCGTCGACCGTGACGCGGCGCTCAAGGCGATCGGTGGCAGCGCCGCCGGCACGCCGGCCAGCACGCTGATGTCGCCGACCACCGCGGGCTTCCAGGACTACGACGTCTACAACGCCCCGGACACGGGTGACGTCAACAAGGTCAAGGAGATCCTGGGCGGCACCACCCCGCCGCCGCTGGTGCTGGCGCACACCAACACCGCTCTCCGCACCGCGCAGGCCGAGGCGATCCGGGCGAGCCTGGAGAAGGCCGGCTTCAAGGTCACGCTGAAGGCGATCGAGGCCACCAGCTACTACGACGAGATCGGCCGGAAGAACACTCCGTACGACATCTACCTGCACGGTTGGGGCTCGGACTGGCCGACCGGCTCGACGATCATCCCGCCGCAGTACGACGGTCGCGAGATCGTCGACGAGGGCAACTACAACCTGGCCTACTTCAACGACCAGTCGGTGAACACCGAGATCGACCGGATCCGGAAGCTGCCCGCGGCCGAGCAGGACGCGGCGTGGATGGCCCTGGACAAGAAGATCCTGCAGGACTTCCTGCCGGAGATTCCGCTGTACTACGACGCCACGTACGTGCTGCACGGCTCCAAGGTCGGCAACGCGTTCCTGAGCGACTCGTACGGCGCGTTCCAGGTCGCCAAGGTCTACGTCAAGCCGTAACTGATCCACAGGTAAGTAACGTTCCCCGGTAAAACGGATCGTGTGCGGGTGGCTCTCCCACCGGAGGGCCGCCCGCACCGACCGCCGATCTCCATCGGATAGGTGCGACCCATGGTCCGGTTCCTCACCCGCCGCGTGCTCGTCGGCGTCGCGACAATCATCGCGATCAGCATCATCGTCTTCGGGCTCTTCTTCGCGGTGCCCTCGTCGCCGGCGAAGGTCATGTGCGGCAAGAACTGCGACCCGGCCAGCATCGCGGCCGTGGAGACCAAGCTCGGCCTGCGTGAACCCATCACCACGCAGTACACCGAGTTCATGAAGGGCATCTTCGTCGGCCGCACCTACTCGAAGGGCACCCCCTTCGAGCAGCACTGCGAGGCGCCCTGCTTCGGCTTCTCGTTCCGCAACAACGAGTCGGTGTCCGCCATCGTGGCCCGGACCCTGCCGGTGACCATGAGCATCGTCGTCGGCGCCGCCGTGCTGTGGCTGCTGTTCGGCGTTTCGCTGGGCATGATCTCGGCATTGCGCAGAGGCACCGTGTTCGACAAGCTCGCGATCGGCGTATCGCTCGCGGGCGCGTCGATGCAGGTCTTCTTCTTCGGCCTGATCCTGCTCTTCGCGTTCGTCTACTTCACGGGCTGGTTACCCTTCCCGTCCTATACGCCGCTGACGGAAAATCCGGCGAAGTGGGCCAGCGGCCTGATCCTGCCGTGGGTCACGCTGGGCTTCCTGAACTCCGCGATCTACGCCCGGCTGTCCCGGGCCCAGATGCTGGAGACGCTCTCCGAGGACTACGTGCGCACCGCCCGCGCCAAGGGGCTGCCGCTGCGCCGGGTCTACACCAAGCACGCGCTGCGTGCCGCGATCACGCCGATCGTGACGATCGCCGGCCTCGACATCGGCGCGTCGCTCGGCGGCACGTTCATCACCGAGACCATCTTCGGCCTCCGCGGACTCGGCAAGGAGACCGTCGAAGCCGTGCAGTTCCTCAACCTGCCGATCGTCGTGGCCACGGTGCTGCTGGCGGCGGTGTTCATCGTCGTGGCCAACCTGATCGTCGACGTGCTGTACGCCGTGATCGACCCACGGGTCCGGCTGAGCTGAAGCACGAGGGAGAACAACAGTGACCGCACCAGCCTCGGCGCCGAAGAGCCCGGCGACCTCCGACTCCGGCCCCTATCTCCAGGTCAACGATCTGCGGGTGCAGTTCCCGACCGAAGACGGCGTGGTCAAGGCCGTCGACGGCGTGTCGTTCTCGGTCGAACGCGGCCAGACGCTGGGGATCGTGGGCGAGTCCGGGTCCGGCAAGAGCGTCACCTCGCTGACCGTCATGGGCCTGCACAACTCCAAGCGCGCCCGGATCTCCGGCCAGATCCTGGTCGGCGGCCGCAACGTGGTCGGCATGTCCGAGGAACAGACCCGCCGCCTGCGCGGCCGCGACATGTCGATGATCTTCCAGGACCCGCTGTCCGCGCTGCACCCTTACTTCAAGGTGGGCGCGCAGATCGCCGAGGCCTACAAGGTCCACCACCCCAACGCGTCGAAGTCCGAGGCCAAGAAGCGCGCCGTCGACATGCTGGGCCGCGTCGGCATCCCGCAGCCCGCGCGCCGTGCGGACTCCTACCCGCACGAGTTCTCGGGCGGCATGCGGCAGCGCGCGATGATCGCGATGGCCCTGGTCAACGACCCCGACCTGCTGATCGCCGACGAGCCGACCACCGCGCTCGACGTGACCGTGCAGGCGCAGATCCTCGACCTGCTCGAAGACCTGCAGCGCGAGTTCAACTCCGCGATCATCATGATCACGCACGACCTCGGCGTGGTCGCCCAGGTCGCCGACGACGTCCTGGTCATGTACGGCGGCCGTGCGGTCGAGTTCGGCAGCGTCGAGCAGGTCATGCGCCGCCCCCAGCACCCGTACACCTGGGGTCTGCTGGCCAGCGTGCCGTCCCTGCACGGCGACGCCGACGCCGACCTGGTGCCGATCAAGGGCAACCCGCCCTCGCTGATCAACCTGCCCAGCGGGTGCGCGTTCAACCCGCGGTGCCGGTACGCCGGCCGCAACGGCGACCGGTCCTTCACCGAGGTCCCCGAGTTGCACCAGGTCCTCGAGCGGGGCCACCTGGTCGCCTGTCATCTGTCCGAGGCCGACAGCAAGAAGTTCTACGCCGAGGACATCGCACCGTCCGCTGGAGTCGCGCAATGACCGAGACTTTGGTCCAGGAGCCCGGCACGGAGCCGGTCAAGCCGTCCCGTCCGTCCGGCGAGCCGCTGCTGGTCGTCGAGGACCTGACCAAGCACTTCCCGGTGCGGTCGGGCATGTTCGGCACGACCGGCCTGGTGCGCGCGGTCGACGGCGTCAGCTTCTCGGTCAAGCCGGGTGAGACCCTCGGCCTGGTCGGCGAGTCGGGCTGTGGCAAGACCACCACCGGCCGCATGCTGGTCCGCCTGCTGGAGCCGACCTCGGGGAAGATCACCTTCGAGGGCAAGGACATCACCCACTCGAAGGGTGGCGGCCTGCGTCAGCTCCGGCAGGACATGCAGATCATCTTCCAGGACCCGTACGCGTCGCTGAACCCGCGGCACACGGTGGGCCGGATCGTGGCGATGCCGCTGCAGGTCAACGGCATCAACCCGCCGGGCGGCGTGAAGAAGCGCGTCCAGGAGCTGCTCGAGCTCGTCGGCCTCAACCCGGAGCACTACAACCGCTACCCGCACGAGTTCTCCGGCGGCCAGCGGCAGCGCATCGGCGTGGCCCGCGCGCTGGCCCTGCGCCCGAAGATCATCGTCGCAGACGAGCCGGTCTCCGCCCTCGACGTGTCGATCCAGGCGCAGGTCATCAACCTGCTCCGCGAGCTGCAGCGCGAGCTGGACCTGGCGTTCGTGTTCATCGCGCACGACCTGGCCGTGGTGCGACACTTCTGCCAGCGGATCGCGGTCATGTACCTCGGCAAGATGGTCGAGGTCGGCGACCGCGAGCAGATCTACGAGCGCCCCGCCCACCCGTACACCCGGGCTCTGCTCTCGGCGGTGCCGGACGTGACCAAACTGGGCGCGTCGGGCCGCATCCGGCTGGAGGGCGACGTGCCGACGCCGCTCAACCCGCCGTCGGGGTGCCGCTTCCGCACCCGCTGCTGGAAGGCGCAGGAGAAGTGCGCCACCGAAGAGCCCCCGTTGACGGTCAAGCCCAACGGCGCCCTCGCCGCGTGCCACTTCCCGGAGGAAGGCACCATCAAATAGCTCCCGCCGTAGCGACGACCGGGCAGGGCTGACGCCCTGCCCGGTCGCCGTCATTCCGGGTGGCTTTCGAGTGCCGCGATCAGCCAACCGAACACCGGCGCCAGGGGCGGCGTCTCCGGCCACTCGTTGATGATGCCGATCAGCCGCACATAGCGTTCGGTGCGCGGGTCGTTCGCCGTCCGTAGCCGCCGCACCAGCTTGGCGCGGTAGGCGGGGGTGTCGGCTTCGCCGAAGGTCTCGGCGTAGCGCGCGACCACATCGGACACCAGGTCGGCCGCCGCCGGCCCGGTGGGCTCGACGCCCGCCCCGATCGCCGCGCCGACGAGGTCACGTACCTCGATGGTCAGCTTGTGGTGCAGCCCCATCCGGCCGCCCTCGGCGATCTCGGCCGCCTGGTGCTCGGCCATCCGCCGCACGCTCGCGACGAAGTCCTCGTCGCGGACCAGTTCCGCCAGCTCGACCCAGGCGTCGACCTGCGCGTCGGTCGGCTCGTCCGGTAGATACGGAAGCGTCGACCGGAGCCAGTCGACGAAGTCCTGGTTGGCGTCGAGCCCGCCGAACGCACGGTCGACGAAGTCGGTGATCAGCCGGTGTCGCTCGGCCTCGGACAGTCGCACGATCCGGTGCATCAGAGCCATCTCCTCAGGATCGGCGCCCCGCCGCGCCACGGCCCGCGCCACGGCGGCCCGCGTGCGCAACACCCGGATCTGCACGTCGAGCGCCTCGGCGTGCCGGGCGGCCGCCTCCGCGACGGTCAGCTCGTCGGCCAGCACCCGCCCGATCGTGGCCAGGTCGAGGCCGATTTCCCGGAGCGTGCGGATCAGGTCGAGGCGGGCGATCGCCGCGAGGTCGTAGCGGCGGTGGTTGGCGGGACTGCGGTCGGTGGGTGGCAGGAGGCCGGCGTCGGACCAGAACCGGATCGTGCGCACCGGCAACCCGGTGCGCCGGGCCAGGTCCCCGATCGAATACCGCTCCCGCATGCCGAGCACTCTCCTATCTCCACCGACTGGAGACGCAAGCCCACGTGACCTGGCGCACTCGCGGATGCGTCGCGACCGGGTGGCTTCGTACCGTCGGCGCATGACGGAGCAGGTCGACCGGGCGGTCGAGGCATGGTTGCGGGCGCTCGAACTGTGCGCCGAGGCGCTGCCGGGTGGGTTTCACCGGCGCGGCCCGGGCGGCACCGCGGAGCTTCTCACCGGCCTGCCGGTGCCGACGGTCAACGGCGTGATCCAGTGCGGGTCGGTGCTCGACCTGGCCGAGCTCGCGGCGTTCGCGGAGTCGCCGCGGCTGGTCGACCGGCCGTGGAGCATCCAGGTCCGCGACGCGGCGTCGGCCGCCGCGGTCGCCGGGATCGCGGCCGACCACAAGCTCGACCAGTCGACGACCCTGCCGTTCATGCTCACGGACCTGACGGAGCGCGACGCCGACCCGCCGGCCGGCGCCACCGTGCGGCGCGTCTCCGGTGCCGAGCGGGACCTCTACCGGCGGGCGCTGGCGGCCGGCTTCGAGGCGCCGGAGTTCATCTTCGACGGGTTCAGCTCGCCCGCGATCCTCGACCACCCGGCCATGGCGGCCTACGTCGTCGAGGTGGCGGGTGAGGTGGTGGCCACCTCGTTCGGCGTGCTGGTCGGCGACCTGGTCGGGGTGTTCAACATCGCGGTCCCGCCCGCGCACCGTCGCCGCGGCTACGGGCGGCTGGCGACGGATGCCGTGCTGCGCGACGCGTACCCGGCCGGTGCCCGGACCGCGTTCCTGCACTCCTCGCCGATGGGTGAGCCGCTCTACGCGGCCATGGGCTTCCGCACGGCCGAGACCTGGACCGTTTACACCGCCTAGAGTGCGCCGCGGCCGGCGCGGAGGATCAGCAGCGCCAGTTGGGTGCCGTCGGCGCCGAGTTCCGTGCGGAACTTCTCCAGGATCTCCCGCTCGCGGGAGAGCACCAGGCGGGTGCCGCCGGACGCGACGCGGGTGGCGCCGACCTGCTGGGAGAGGCGGGCGCGCTCCTGCCACAGCGCGATGATCGCGCTGTCGATCTCGTCGATCCGCTCCCGCATGCCGCGGATGCGTTGGGCGGCCTCTTCGTCCTGGGCGCCGGTGGTCGGCTGGGCGACGGCGTTGCTGCTCATGTCGTGCTCCTCGGGGGCCATGTCGATTCTCTTCACGTGGTGGGGCGGCGGCCTGGACCCCGAAGCCCAAAAAGCCCCGGGCTCCAGGAGCCCGGGGCTTTTTGCAGGTCTTGTGCTCAGGCGCGACCTACAGCTGCCGGACTCCCGGTGCCGTAGTAAAAGTAAAATCGCGACGACTGGATCACGTGGCCAAGTATGCCCGCGGCCCCCGAACCCGCGCAAGGCCGCTCACGGTGTGGCGCCCGCCCCAATCGGGCGGACGCCTCCCGTGTCAGCCGACCCGGGTGATCCGGTCGGTCGGCCCCGGTGCCACCGGGGCGTTCGTGCCCAGGTAGCCGACCAGGGCGTCGACGTCGAAACCGGGCGCCGTGGTGCGGTTGGTGCCCGCGGTGAGGTTGGTGAAGCCGTCGCCACCGTTGGCCAGGAAGTCGTTGGTGGTCAGGCGGTAGCTGGCGGCCGGGTCGATCGGCGTGCCGTTCAGCGCCAGCGCGCTGACCCGCGAGCCCGCCGGCAGCGTCGTGTCGTAGGTGTAGGTGAAGCCCGCCGACACCTGCAGCACCCGCTGGGTGGTCTGCCCGCCGAAGCCGACGAACTGCTGCTCCAGCACGTTCTTGAGCTGCGCGCCGGTCACCGTCTGGGTGACGACCAGGTTGTTGAACGGCTGGACCGTGAACGCCTCGCCGTAGGTGACCTGGCCGGGAGCCTCGCCGCCGGGGGAGTTGGCGAACGCGAGCGACGCCCGGATGCCACCCGGGTTCATGAAGGCGATCTGGGCGCCGTCGGCCTGGGTCCAGGCGAGCTGCGCGTCGGCGATCACGTCGCCGAGCGGGCTCTCCTGGTTGGGCCGGTTGTCGCGGACGATGTCGGCGGTGATCGCACCGACGACCCGGTTGGCGATCGGGGCGACCGCGGTGCGGTACTTGTCGGCCAGCCGCTTGGCGGCCGGGTCGACCAGCGCCGGGTTACGCACGAACGTGCCGTCGGGGTTGGTCTGGTAGGTGCCGTCGGCGTTGCGCACGCCGTTCTCGGCGATCACGTTGCGCGCGGTGATCTCGGCGAACCTGCCGGTCTTCTTGTCGAGCGTGTAGTCGATGTCGGTGACGAGCTGGCCGTTGGTGCCGGCACTGGTGACGACGACGTCCTTGCCCGAGGAGTTCGGCAGCTTGCACGAGTAGAAGCGGTGGGTGTGCCCGGAGACGACGACACCGTATTCCGGGCGCAGGCCCTTGACGATGTCGACCACCGGCCCGGAGAAGTTGTTGCAGGCGTCGACCGGCTGCGTGCCCGACTGCGAGCCGCCCTCGTGCAGCAGCAGCACCATCGACTTGACGCCCAGGAGGCGCAGCAGCGTCGCGTACTTGTTGGCGGTCTCGATCTCGTCCTTGAAGTTGACGTCCTGGATCCCGGCGGGGTTGACGATGCTCGGGGTGCCCTCGAGCGTCATGCCGACGAAGCCGACCGGCACGCCGTCGACGATCCGGATGTTGAAGGGGAGCAGCAGCGGCAGGTTCAGCCGCTTCGTGACCACGTTGGCGGCGAGGTAGGTGAAGTCGGCGCCGCGGAACGGGTCGCCGTCCTGGCAACCGTCGACCGGGTGGCAGCCGCCGTACTGCAGGCGCTTGAGCTCGTCGGTGCCCTCGTCGAACTCGTGGTTGCCGACCGAGGTGATCTCCATGCCCATCACGTTGAGCATCTCGATCGTCGGCTCGTCGTGGAACGCGGCGCTGACCAGCGGCGTCGCGCCGACCATGTCGCCGGCGCCGACGGTGGTGCTCAGCCGGCCCTCGGCCCTGGCTTCCGCGCGCAACCGCTTGACCGCGGTCGTGAGGTATTCGGAGCCGCCGGCGGGGACCCCGTTGACGGCCGCGCCGGAGCCGGCGGGCGGGTCGATGGAACCGTGGAAGTCGTTGAAGCCGAGCAGGTTGCCCTTGGCCAGTTGCGCGCCCGCGGAGTGCCCGAACGTGGCCGTGACCGGCTGCAGGGCGGGTGCGGCGGCGGCCGGGGACGGCCCGCCTGCCGGCAGGGCGACGATCACCCCGAGGGTGAGCGCCGGCGCTGCGAGGTAGCGCAGCCACCGGCTCGGTCGACTCGTGATCGGCATGTCACATCCTGTGTGATCGATTGGGCGTCACCCGGACGGGGAGACGCGACAGAGGTCATCGTTCACTTTCGGGGGACAAGACGCCAGGGCCCATCGATGACGACAGGGCGTCGGATAGGGGTATTGGCGGGCCGTTCGGGCACACCGCCGCCGCCGGAAGTTGTCGGACGGTCGGAATAGACTTCGCGGTGCGATGCGTGCTCTCTTCGAAATCCCGAATCCTGACAGCGGGCCGGCCGTGCTGGCCGCCGACGGCGACCGCGAGCGGCGCCCCAAGCGGCCCCAGCTCGACCCCGAGGCGCTGGTGGCCGGCCTCAACGGCCCACAGCGCGACGCGGTGACCCATGCGGGCTCACCGCTGCTGATCGTGGCCGGCGCCGGCTCGGGCAAGACCCGGGTGCTGACGCACCGCATCGCCTACCTGCTCGCGGCCCGCGATGTGCACCCCGGCCAGGTCATCGCGATCACCTTCACCAACAAGGCCGCGGGCGAGATGAAGGAGCGGGTGGCCGCGCTGGTCGGCGGCCGGGCGCGGCTGATGTGGGTGTCGACGTTCCACTCCGCGTGCGTACGCATCCTGCGGGCGGAGCACGAGCACGCCGGTCTCAAGTCGACGTTCTCCATCTACGACGCCGACGACTCGCGGCGGCTGATGCAGCTCGTCGCCCGCGAGCTCGACCTCGACCCCAAGCGGCACCCGGCCCGCGGGCTGGCCGCGCAGGTGTCCAACCTCAAGAACGAGCTCGTCGACCCGGAAACGTTCGCCGAGCGGGCCAAGGGTCCGATGGAACGCGCCGTCGCCGAGGCTTATGCGCTCTATCAGCGACGCCTCAAAGAGGCGCACGCCCTCGACTTCGACGACCTGATCATGACGACGGTGCACCTCTTCCAGTCGCACCCGCACGTCGCCGAGACCTACCGCCGCCGCTTCCGGCACGTGCTGGTCGACGAATACCAGGACACCAACCACGCGCAATACGTGCTGATCAAGGAGCTGGTCTCCGGCACCGAGGGCCTGGAGCCGGCCGAGCTGTGCGTGGTCGGCGACGCCGACCAGTCCATCTACGCCTTCCGCGGCGCGACGATCCGCAACATCCTCGAGTTCGAGCGCGACTACACCGACGCCCGCACCATCCTGCTGGAGCAGAACTACCGCTCCACCCAGACCATTCTCAACGCCGCCAACGCGGTGATCAGCCGCAACCCGTCCCGCAAGCCCAAGCGGCTGTGGAGCGACCAGGGCGCCGGCGAGAGCATCGTGGGTTACGTCGCCGACACCGAGCACGCCGAGGCCGACTGGGTGGCCCGCGAGATCGACCGCCTCACCGACGACGCCGGCGCGCGCCCCGGTGACGTCGCGGTGTTCTACCGCACCAACGCCCAGTCCCGCGTGTTCGAAGAGGTGTTCATCCGCGTCGGCCTGCCCTACAAGGTGGTCGGCGGCGTCCGCTTCTACGAGCGCCGCGAGGTCCGCGACGCGCTGGCCTACCTGCGGGCGATCGTCAACGACGACGACACGGTCAGCATCCGCCGCGTCATGAACACGCCCCGCCGCGGCATCGGCGACCGCGCCGAGGGCGCGGTCGAAGCGCTGTCCAACCGCGAACGCATCTCGTTCGGCGCCGCGCTGCGCCGGGCGAGCGAGGCCCCCGGCATTTCGACCCGGGCGGCCAACGGCATCGCCGACTTCGTCGACCTGCTCGACGGCCTGCGCGAGCTGTCCGCCACGGCACCGCCCGAGGAGGTGCTCGAGGCGATGCTGACCCGGTCGGGCTACCTGGCCGAGCTGGAGGAGAGCACCGACCCGCAGGACGCGGGCCGGGTCGAGAACCTGCAGGAACTCGTCTCGGTGGCCCGCGAGTTCACCGAGCGGGTCGAGGGCAACGACGAGCAGGCCACCCTGGCGGCCTTCCTGGAACAGGTCGCCCTCGTGGCCGACGCCGACCAGGTCCCCTCCGACGACCCCGAACACCAGGGCGTGGTCACCCTGATGACGCTGCACACGGCCAAGGGCCTGGAGTTCCCGATCGTCTTCCTGACGGGCCTCGAGGACGGGGTCTTCCCGCACATGCGGGCGCTGGGCGACAACACGGAGCTAGAGGAGGAGCGCCGGCTGGCCTATGTGGGCATCACCCGGGCGCGGCAGCGGCTCTATCTCTCGCGGGCGGTGACGCGGTCGGCCTGGGGGGCGCCGTCCTACAACCCGACGTCGCGGTTCGTCGCGGAGCTGCCGGAGGAGCTGGTGCGCTGGGAGCGCACCGAGGGTGCCTACACATCGTGGTCGGGCACGGGCGGCGGCGTCGGCAACCGCGGCGCCGGTTCCGCCGGTGGCGGCGCGGCCCGCGGCGGCGGCTTCTCCGGGGGCACACCGAAGGCGGCGGCCCTGGCGGCGCGGTTGGGCATCGACGGCAGCAAGCTGTCGACGGCGAGCGAGCTGCGGCAGGCGGCGCCGAAGGTCGCGGTCGGGGACAGGGTCAACCACCAGCGGTACGGGTTGGGCCGGGTGCTCGCGGTCGAGGGCCAGGGCCCGAGCGCCCGCGCCCAGATCGACTTCGGCGACCAGACGATGTGGCTCGTCCTGCGGCACGCGCCGGTGGAGAAGCTCTAGCACTTCGGTGCTCGACATATATCAGTAATCGAAGTATCGTCCTGGGCATGCGGGACGATGCGCCGTTGCGCGAACCGAGCTATCTCATCCTCACGTCGCTGGCCGCCGGCCCGCGGCACGGCTACGCGGTCATCGAGGACGTCCGGGAGATCTCGGCCGGCCGCGTCGTGATCGGCGTCGGCACGCTCTACACGGCCATCGACCGGTTGCGCGCCGACGGGCTCATCGAGGTCGACCGCGAAGAGGTCGTCGACTCCCGGCTCCGCCGCTACTACCGGCTCAGCGACGACGGCACGCGCCGCCTGGCGGCGGAGACGGAGCGGCTGACCCGGCACGCGGCGGCGGCCCGCGCACGACTGAACGCGTCCGGCCGCGCCGCGCTCGGCGGTGGTCCGGCATGACCGCCGGCGACCTGGAGCGGCGCTACCGCCGCCTGCTCGCTTTGTTTCCGCGCCGGCACCGGGCCGAATACGGGCCCGAGATGCTGGCCGCGCTGCTCGCCGGAGCCGAGCAGGGGCGGCGCCGGCCACGCATGCGCGAGGTCGTCGACCTGGCGGGCGCGGCGCTGGCCGCGCACGCCGTCGCTCGGCTCGGCCGGTCGCAGTGGTCGGCCGCGGCCGGTGCCGTCGGCACGATCGGGGCGATCGGGCTGACGGCGAGCGTGCTGCGCAACGTCGGCCTGTGGCACGCGGTCTTCGACTCGTTCGCACCGATGGCCGGTTGGGGCTTGGCCCTCGTGGTGGCGCTGCTGGTTTTCTGGCCTCTGGCGGCGGTCGGCGCGGTCGCGGGCCGGCCAGCTCTTGCGACGGTCGCGGCCGCGTTGGGCCTGACCGCGCAGACCGCCGTCGCGGTGCTGGCGTCGGGCCCCGGCCGCCTCCCGATCGGGGTGCTGGCCGCGCTACTGACCGCCGGCGGCCTGGCGGTGTGGGCTGCGACGGGCGGCCCGGCGCTGCGTGGTCGGGCTGCGACGGGCGGCCTGGGCGGTGGGGCCGAGGCCGGTGGTCCGGCGGTGGGCGGTGGGGCTGCGACCGGTGGTCCGGCGGTGGGCGGTGGGGCTGTGACCGGCGGCCCGGCGGCGGGCGGTAGGGCCGCGACGTGCGGCCCGGAACTGGGCAGTGGGGCCGAGACCGGCGGTCCGGCGTTGCGCCGAGGGGCCGCGACAGGCGGTCCGGCGCTGTGGGGCTGGCCGTTGTGGGCCGCCGGCGCCGCCGGCGCGATCGGGGTGTTGACAGGCTGGGTCCCGCGCGCCCCGTTCACCGCTGACCTGCCCTGGCTGCCGGTGGAGCCGGCGTGGGTATACGCGGCAGGGCCGCCTGGCATCGCGGTGGTGGCGGTGAGCAGCGCCCTGCTGGCCGCCGCCGTGCTCACCCTGCCGGGCCCGACCCGCTGGCGCGTGCTCGTGCTGGCGCTGCCGGTGGTCGCGGTAACCGGCCTGGCCAACGCGGGCCTCCACCAGCCGCCGACCCTGGTCGTGGCGCTCTGCCTGCTGGCGGCGTTCGTGGCCGGCCTGGGCGTCGGGCGCCGCCACCGTCCCGCCAGCAACTCTTGACTGACGGGCCTAACCTGGAGGACATGCCGCACCCGTAGGGCCGCCACCGCCACCACCTCTACCTCGTCACCCGGGCTGACCTCGCGCCCGGCGACCAGGCCGCCCAACTCGTGCACGCCGCGCTCGACTTCGCCGTCGCCCATCCCGCGACGACCGACGCCTGGCGGCGGGCGTCGAACGCGATCGTCCTGCTGACCGCCCAAGACGAACTCGCCCTGACCCGGCTCCGCGCCGACGCCGACAGCGCCGGGTTCGAGACCACCGCCGTTCACGAACCGGACCTCGACGGCAGCCTCACCGCCGTCGCGTTCGAGTCGGCCGCAGGCCGGCTGCTCAGGCACCTCCCCCTCGCAGCACGAGGGGAGGTGAGAAAACCATGACCGACGCGGACCTGCGGGCCCAACTGGTCGAGCTGGCGGCGGAACGCGACGCGCTCCGTGCCCAGCTCGCCGGTGACATCCCCAGGGCGACCCGTTGGCTGCAGCAGAAGGTCTGGCGGCAGGCCGCCGCCCTGCACCTGCTCAACCAGCGCGTCGTCAACCAGCGGTTCGTGCTGCGCACGCTCGACGGGCTCGGGCGCTCGCTCAGCGCCGACGAGCTTCGCGCCGCAACCAAGGTCGACGCCGAGGCGTCCTAACCAGTGGAGGGCGGCACCGGACACACGCCGCCCTCCACGCGCCAAGCCCCAGAAGCCCGACGGCCGGGCAGCCGCCTCTAAAGCGGCCCGAAGCGGGTTCGACTCCTGCCTGGGGCGCCGGGAAGACGACGATGGGCCCGACCCCGCAAGGGGGCCGGACCCATCGTTTCCGGGGGGCGGGGAAGCTCAGCAGCCGTTGACCGGCACGCCCTTCTCCTTCAGGAACGGAGCCGGGTCGATCTGGTTCCACATGGCGCCCTGGTGCACCTCGAAGTGCAGGTGGGGGCCGGTGGAGTCGCCGGTGGAGCCTTCGTAGCCGATGATCTGGCCGGCCTTCACCTTCTGGCCGACCTCGACCGCGGTGCGGTTCTGGTGGGCGTAGTGGGTGAAGTAGCCGTCGCCGTGGTCGATGACCACCGAGATGCCGTAGCCGGTGTAGGCCCAGCCCGCGGCGATCACGGTGCCCGCCGCGGCAGCCCGCTCAGGCGTGTTCTCCGGCATCGCGAAGTCGATGCCCTGGTGCGGGACACCCCAGCGCATGCCGAAGCACGAGGTGACCTCGGCGCCGGGCATCGGGGTGGTCCAGCCGGCCTTCGAGATCGTCGGACCGGCGGTCTTGGGCTTCGCGGCCTTGGGGGTGGCCTTCTTCGTGGCAGGGGCCTTCTTCTCCGACTTCTTGGGCTCGTCCTTCTCCGACGCCTTGGGGGCGGCCTCGGACGTGGTCGGGCTCACGGTCGGGATGGCGACGGGGGAACGCAGTGCGCGGTCGGCCCGACTGGCGGCGTCGATGCGCGCCTGCTGGTCGGCCACCGCGATGGTGGTGGGGGATGTCGAACCGCCGTCACTGAGAGTAGCGGCAGCGCCACCCGCTATGCCGAGGCCGAGCAGGCCGACGGCGGCCAGCGCGGCGACGCGACCGCGGCCCGCGAGCGACGAGCGAACACGCTCCCGGAAGCCGAGCGGCGCCTGCGGCGTCGGCTCGATCTCGCCGTCCTGAGCGTGAAACTCCTGCTCCGGCTGCTGGTCGTACGGGTAGTTCGGATGCACGAGGGGGAACCTCCGTGGTTGTGCGGCACGGACCGGCAAATGGTTGTACGAGCCGTGTTCAACGCGGCGACGGCTAGGCGTATGCCGTGTTCATGACCACGCTGAGTGAGGGCGGCTATGTCCCGATCTGGCCCGCTACCACCCGGTACGTGGGCCTCAAGATCATGTGGTCGCGGTCACAGTCGTCACTGTGACGGGGGAAACTTTGCCGATCGCTGGGCAGCAAAAAACCGCCCATCGCGTCAGCGACGGGCGGTCAGGCGGACAATACCCTGGGTATAGGGCTCGCTACTCAGCCGTAAATTGAGGCGACCTGTAGCTGGATGTCCACTCCGCGCTCCTTGAAGAACGGGATCGGGTCGGTGGATTCCCCGTTGACCTGGGTCTCGATGCAGAGCTGCGACCCGTACGCGTGGCCGGTGCTGCCGACCAGGCCGATCATGTCGCCGGCCTTGACCTCCTGGCCCTTCTTGACCAGAACCTGCCGGGCGTGACCGTAGATGATCTCGGTGCCGTCGCCGTGGTCGACGATCACGGCCATCCCGTATCCACCGATCCAGCCGGCTTCCTTGACGACGCCGTCGTGCACCGAGGCGAACGGGGTGCCCTCGGGGGCGACCAGGTCGATCCCGGCGTGCAGCTGCTTGCCCTGCATGCCGTAGGGGTTCGTGAAGGTGTAGCCGGAGAGCGGGAGCTGCCAGACGTCGGGCGAGTCGGCGAGCGTGGTCTCCAGCTTGTCGGCGCGCTCGTTGGAGCGGGAGGCCTTGTCGGCCTGCTGCGCGCGCTCCTGGAGGGCGTTGTCAACGTGCAGGTCGGCCAGGACCTGGGGGTCGACGGCTTTGGCGTCCGGCATCGCGCTCGCGCCGAGGGCGACCACACCGGCACCGACGAAAGCTCCGGTGACGGCGATCGCGTAGCGACTGCGGGGCGGGGTAGGGACGCGTCGCCGACCGCGATAGCGGTCCTTCTCAGACGACAAGCGCTGGCGCACGCACACCCTCCGTTGTCGGAACAATGAGGCGGACGCGGCGCTTGCTCACGGGGGGTGAACGCCGGTGATCCGCAGTGCCATTCCGGGGGGAATCGGTTTGGCAGCCGTGGACACGGTAGCCAACCCTTAAGCGACTCTCAAGCTGGACGAGTGTTTCGCGGACATTAAGTCCGACCGCCCGCCACGGAATGCCTGAATTCGTAACCTTTTGTGGGGAGCCTCGTTAATAGCTCTCCGTCACATAGAGCATTACGTATTGTCACGTGGCGCGCCGGACCCGGTGTCGCCCTTAAGGGTTCCCGAGGGTTACCGTTCGTTCAGGCAGCGAAGCCCAGTGGAGGACGGACCGATGAGCGTACGTGTGCGGGTTGTGGTGGCCAAGCCCGGCCTGGACGGGCACGACCGCGGCGCCAAGATCGTGGCGCGGGCGTTGCGTGACGCGGGCATGGAGGTCGTCTACACCGGCCTGCACCAGACGCCCGAGCAGATCGTCGAGACCGCCATCCAGGAGGACGCCGACGCGGTCGGCCTGTCCGTCCTGTCGGGCGCGCACATGACGCTGTTCAAGCGCGTACTCGAACTGCTCGAATCCCGCGGCGCCGGCGACATCGTCGTGTTCGGCGGGGGCATCATTCCCGAAGCGGACATTCCCGAATTGCAGCGAATGGGCGTGGCGAAGATCTTCACGCCGGGCGCACCCACGCAGACCATCGTCGACTGGGTCCGGGAAAACGTCGCTCAGCCCGTGGCCTGAAAGCCGGAAAGCCGGAAAAGCCGAAAAGGCCTGGTCAAAGGCAAAAGATCGCGAAAAAAGGGGAGAGGCCGGACGCACCCCTCACACGCCCGGCCTCTCTATGCACGATGCCCCGCCGCCACCCCTCGACCGACAGGGCATCGGCCGTCTTCGCCGGCTTTGTCGCTTGCTTGCCGACACTCAAGTCAACGACGCCCTTATCCGGCGGTTACGCGCCATCTCAGAAATTTCCGGGAAGCCCGACCCTGTGGAGTGCCGCACACCCGTGACCCGGCCGGGTTGCCGACTGGGCGGCCGTGGATAGGCTCCCCTCAAACACCAGAATGGGCGCGGCGCAAGGGTGCGTCGCGGAGACGAGGACGGGACGCGTAGACGTGGACCTGTACGAGTACCAGGGGCGCGATCTCTTCGAGCGACACGGGCTCCCCGTGCTCGCCGGTGGTGTCGCCGAGACCCCGGAGGAGGCCCGCGCGATCGCCGAGCGCCTCGGTGGCCGCGTGGTCGTGAAGGCCCAGGTCAAGGTTGGCGGCCGCGGCAAGGCCGGCGGCGTCAAGCTGGCCGACGGGCCCGAGGAGACGGTGGCCCGGGCGACCGACATCCTCGGCATGGACATCAAGGGCCACACGGTCCACAAGGTGATGCTCGCCGAGACGGCCGACATCGCGGAGGAATACTACTTCTCCTACCTGCTCGACCGCGCGAACCGCACCTTCCTGTGCATCGCGAGCGTGGCCGGCGGCATGGACATCGAGCAGGTCGCGGCCGAGACGCCGGACCGGGTCGCCAAGGTCGCCATCGACGCCAACAAGGGCGTCGACGTCGCGGTGGCCAAGGAGATCGTCGCCAAGGCGCAGTTCCCGGCCGAGGTCGCCGACGAGATCATCGAGATCGCGATCAAGTTGTGGCGGGCGTTCGTCGCCGAGGACGCCACGCTGGTCGAGGTCAACCCCCTCGCCAAGGTGTCCAGCGGGCGCGTGCTCTGCCTCGACGCCAAGATCACGCTCGACGAGAACGCGGGCTTCCGGCACCCCGACCACGAGGCGCTGGTCGACCAGTCCGCGGTCGACCCGCTGGAGCGGGCCGCCAAGGAGAAGGACCTCAACTACGTCAAGCTCGACGGCGAGGTCGGCATCATCGGCAACGGCGCGGGCCTGGTCATGTCGACGCTCGACGTGGTCGCGTACGCGGGCGAGGCGCACGGCGGCGTCAAGCCGGCCAACTTCCTCGACATCGGCGGCGGCGCGAGCGCGGCCGTGATGGCCAACGGCCTCGAGATCGTGCTCTCGGACCCGAGCGTCAAGAGCGTGTTCGTCAACGTCTTCGGCGGCATCACCGCCTGCGACGAGGTCGCCAACGGCATCATCCAGGCGCTGGCGCTGCTCGAGCAGCGCGGCGAGGCGGTCACCAAGCCGCTGGTCGTCCGGCTGGACGGCAACAACGCCGAGGCCGGTCGGGCCATCCTCGACGGCGCGGCGAACCCCCTCGTCGAGCGGGTGGACACGATGGACGGTGCGGCGCAGCGTGCCGCCGAGCTCGCGGCTGCGGGGGTCTGACAATGGCAATCTGGCTGACCAAGGACTCGAAGGTCATCGTCCAGGGGATGACCGGCTCCGAGGGTTCCAAGCACACCCGCCGGATGCTCGCCGCCGGCACCCACGTCGTCGGTGGCGTCAACCCGCGTAAGGCGGGTCAGACCGTCGACTTCGACGGCACCGCGCTGCCGGTGTTCGCGTCGGTCGCCGACGCGATGAAGGAGACCGGCGCCGACGTGTCGGTCATTTTCGTGCCGCCGCAGTTCACCAAGGCCGCCGTGGTCGAGGCGATCGACGCCGAGATCCCGCTGGCCGTGGTGATCACCGAGGGCGTGCCGGTGCACGACACCGCCGCGTTCTGGGCCTACAACATCGAGAAGGGCGAGCGCACCCGGATCATCGGGCCGAACTGCCCGGGCATCGCCTCGCCGGGCGCGTCGAACGCGGGCATCATCCCCGCCGACATCACGCCCGCCGGCCGCATCGGCCTGGTCAGCAAGAGCGGCACGCTGACCTACCAGCTCATGTACGAGCTGCGCGACATCGGCTTCTCGACGAGCGTCGGCATCGGCGGCGACCCGGTGATCGGCACGACCCACATCGACGCGCTGGCCGCGTTCCAGGACGACCCCGACACCGACGCGATCGTGATGATCGGCGAGATCGGCGGCGACGCCGAGGAGCGGGCGGCGGCGTTCATCAAGGAGCACGTGACCAAGCCGGTCGTCGCTTACATCGCGGGCTTCACCGCGCCCCCCGGCAAGACCATGGGGCACGCGGGCGCGATCATCTCGGGTTCGGCCGGCACGGCCGACGCCAAGAAGGTGGCGCTCGAGGCGGCCGGCGTCCGCGTGGGCAAGACGCCCAGCGAGACCGCCCGGCTGATGCGGGACATCATCCAGAACCGATAACGGCTTCGACGGTACGGGGGACGGCGCGCCGCGTCGTCCCCCGTAGTGTCAGGCCGCGGTGGCGTCGGAAGCCCACCCACCGGCGGTTGCCCGGGCTCTCCATGCCGACTGTCAGTCCAGGCATCGGAAAGTCGAGGCATCGGCAGATCTCAGTGGTAATACACGCCGGGGTACTGCCGGGTGAAGTTGAGGACCAGGCTCGCCACGATGTTGATCACGCTGAGCGCGATCGCCAGCCAGCCGAGCAGCTGTGATTTGCCGTTCCGGCGGGCGTCCCGCAGCGACAGGATGCCGAAGATGATGCCGAGGACGCCGCAGCAGATCAGGCCGACGACGATGCCGAGCACGCCCCAGAGCGTCGTGTGGTCCTGCCGGCCCCAGCCGGATCCGCGCCCGAACGGATAGCGCCCACCGGGCCCGCCCGGCCCACCCGGTCCGCCGCCACCCGGCCCCGGGTAGCCCGGCGGCGGGTACCCGGGCGGCGGCTCCTGCCCCGGCGGATAACCGCCCGGTGGCGGATAGCCGGTCGGCGGCCCGTACCCCGGCGGTTCCTGCCCAGGCGGCCCGTACCCCGGGGGCGGTTCCTGGCCGGGTGGCGGCGACGGATAGCCGGCGTCCTGGTGGGGATAGTTGTCCGGCGCGGGCGGGAACGCCCCCGGCGGATCCGGGTGCGCGCCGGGCGTCACCGGACCACCGGGCGGGTACGACGGTCCGGTCGGCGTGCCCGGCGGACCCCAGGCGGGATCGGGCGCGGGGCCGGCACCACCACCGGGCGGCGGCGGGCCGGCGGCACGGTGCGGCTCGTCCGGATCCTGCTCGCGGGGCGGATATTCGGCGGTCATGCGGCGCCTCCCGGTCGTCGGACCGATTACACGGTTCGCCGTATGTTATCCGGTATTTTACGAAGCTTGTCCGCTTTGCCGCTTGACGCGATGATCGAGGTCCGTGGTGTCGCGCGAGCCCGGTGGTGCCGGCGTGAAAAAGTAGTCGGCGATGCGCAGTCCGAACCCCGACGACCGACGGGACCCGCCGACGGGCCCCATCCCCGGCATGGGCTCGGACGAGCAGGCGATCGGTTTCGACCTCCCGCGCCACGACGACCCACCGCTTGTCCCGGCACATGACCCGCAGCCGGCACCCACGGACACCGAGCGCGACAGCGCCGAGCGGCTGACCGAGCCCGACAGCGCGGAGCGGCTGACCGAGCGGATCGACGTCGCCAACCGGCCCACCGAGCGCATCGACGTCGCCAACCGGCCGACCGTCCGGTTGCCCCGCCAGCGCACCCCGGCGCCGGGCGGCCGCGCGCCGCTGCTGATCGCCGGCGCGGTCGCCGCCCTGTTCGCCGCCGCGTTCTCGTTCCTGCCGGTGGCCGTCGCGCTCACCCTGGCCCAGCTCAGCGAGGGCGTCAGCGCGCTCGGCGGGGCCGCCCGGGCCGGGCTGGCCGGCTGGCTGCTCGCGCACGGCGTGCCGCTGGGCACCTCGCTCGGCCCGCTGGGCCTGCCGCCGCTCGCGGTCGCGGCGTTCGCCGCCTGGCGGGTCAGCCGCGCCGGCGTGCACACCAGCCGGGCGTACGGCATCGCGCAGCGCGGCACACCCCTGCAGGCGGCCACCGTCGCCACCACCGTCGGGTTCGGCTACGGCGTGGTCGGCACCGCCGCCGCGCTGCTGGCCGACAAGCCCGGGCTCGAGGTCTCCGCGCTGCGGGCGTTCATCCACCTGTTCGTCTTCGGCACGCTGGCCGCCCTGGTGGGCGCGCTGCGGGTCACCGGCGCCCTGCGGGTCATGGCCGTGCGCATGCCGCCGGTGCTGCGCGACGGGATCCGGACCGGTGTGGTCGGCGCGGTGCTGGTGCTGGGCAGCGGGGCGGCGATGGCCGGGCTGTCGGTCGCGCTGCGCGCCGGCGACGCGGCGGACGTGCTCGGTGCCTACAACACCGGCGTGGCCGGCCAGGTCGGGATCACGCTGATCTGCCTCGCGTACGCGCCGAACGCCGCGATCTGGGCCACGGCGTACCTGCTCGGTCCGGGGTTCGCGGTGGGTGTCGACACCGTCGTCCGGACCACCGAGGTCGACGTCGGGACGCTGCTCCCGCTGCCCCTGGCCGCCGGCATCCCGCAGGGCCCGGTCGGTGGGCTGGGCGCGCTGTTGCTGGCGGTGCCACTGGTGGCCGGGATGGTCGCGGGCTGGCTGCTGGCCCGGCGGGTGCTGCGGCTGCGCGCGGGCGACGCGTACGGCCGGCATCGTTCGTGGGGTTCGCTGGTCGGTGCCGCCGCGCTCGGCGGCCCGATCGCGGGGGTGCTGCTCGGGCTGGCGGCCCAGGTCTCCCGCGGGTCGGTCGGTGGGCCGCGGCTGGCCGAGATGGGCCCGGTGGCCTGGCAGGTCGCGCTCGCGGGCGCGATCGTCGTGACGCTCGGCGCCACCGTGGGCGCCGCGGCCACCCGGGCCCTCGCCGGCCCGTGAGGCCGGGCGCGGCGAGGACCGTCGATCGGATCAGGCGCCGGGCGTCGGCAGGTCGATGACGCTGAAGACGACGCCGAGCAGCAGCGACAGCACGGCCAGGGCGGTGCCGACGATGCCGCAGATGAAGCCCGCGTGGGCCTGACCGCGGTTGTTGGCCAGCCCCTGCGCGGCCTTCTGCTTGCCCAGGTGGCTGAGCACGACACCGGCGATGCCGGTCGCGAGGCCGAGGGGCCAGCAGCACACCAGCGGGATCGACGCGATGCCGACGATCAGCGCCGCGAGGCCGAGCGCGTTGTTCTGCGGCTGGGCCGGCTGGCCGTAGCCTTGCGGCGGATATGGGTTGGTCACAGGAATGTCCCTCCAGGCTCGTTAGCCTGCCGATGTTCCTGGAAGATCATCACTGCGTCAAGACCGGTCGCGAGGGGTGAAAGACCAGGCCGGTATCGTCTGTCTACGTGCCCGCGTCCGCTCGCCTCGTGGTTCTGATCTCCGGCTCCGGCAGCAACCTGGCGGCCCTGCTCGAGGCTTGTGCCGACCCCGGTTACGGCGCGACGGTGGTGGCCGTCGGTGCCGACCGTGACGGCATCGCCGGTCTCGACCGGGCGACCGCGGCGGGGCTGCCGACGTTCGTCGAACGGGTGAAGGACCACCCCTCCCGGGAGGCCTGGGACGCCGCGTTGACCCAGCACGTCGCCGAGCACAAGCCCGACCTGGTCATCTCGGCCGGCTTCCTCAAGCTGGTGGGCGACCGCTTCCTCGCCGCGTTCGGCGACCGCTATCTCAACACGCACAACGCGCTGCTGCCGGCGTTCCCGGGCATCCACGGCCCGCGGGACGCGCTCGCCTACGGGGTGAAGCTGGCCGGCGCGACGCTGTTCTTCGTCGACGCGGGTGTCGACACAGGACCGATCGTGGCCCAGACGGCCGTGCCGGTCCTCGACGACGACACCGAGGACACGCTCACCGAGCGGATCAAGGTCGCCGAGCGCCGACAACTCGTCGACACCGTCGGCCGCCTGGTCCGCGAAGGATGGACCATCACCGGAAGGAAGGTCACGATCCCATGAACGACGACGCGCGGCGGCCGCTGCGGCGTGCCCTGGTCAGCGTGTACGACAAGACGGGGCTGACCGAGCTCGCGACCGCCCTGCACGCCGGCGGCGTGGAGATCGTGTCCACCGGCTCGACGGCCGCCGCGATCGCGGCCGCGGGCGTGCCGGTGACCAAGGTGGAGGACCTGACCGGTTTCCCCGAGGTGCTCGACGGCCGGGTCAAGACCCTGCACCCGCGGGTGCACGCGGGCCTGCTCGCCGACACCCGCCTGCCGGCGCACGAGCAGCAGCTCGCCGACCTCGACATCGCGCCGTTCGAGCTGCTGGTGTCCAACCTGTACCCGTTCCGGGAGACGGTCGCCTCGGGCGCGTCGGTCGACGAGTGCGTCGAGCAGATCGACATCGGCGGGCCGGCCATGGTCCGCGCGGCCGCCAAGAACCACGCCTCGGTCGCCGTCGTGACCTCGCCGGCGGCGTACCCGATGGTGCTCGCCGCCCTTTCCGGCGGTGGCTTCACCCTGGCGGAGCGGCGCGCGCTGGCGGCGCGGGCGTTCGCCGACATCGCCGACTACGACGTGGCGGTCGCGGACTTCTTCGCGACCACGGTGGCGCCCGCCGATTGGCCGACCTTCGCGGGGCTCACGCTGCGGGTCGAGACCCCGCTGCGGTACGGCGAGAACCCGCACCAGCAGGCCGCGCTCTACACCAATCCGGCGGCGCCGGCGGGCCTGGCCCAGGCCGAACAGCTGCACGGCAAGGAGATGTCCTACAACAACTACGTCGACGCGGACGCGGCCTGGCGCTCGGCCCACGACTTCGACGCACCGGCCGTGGCGATCATCAAGCACGCCAACCCGTGCGGCATCGCGGTCGGCGACGACGTGGCCGAGGCGCACCGCAAGGCGCACGCCTGCGACCCGGTCTCCGCGTTCGGCGGCGTGATCGCCGTCAACCGCGAGGTCACCGTCGAGATGGCCGAGCAGGTCGCGGAGGTCTTCACCGAGGTGCTGGTCGCGCCGGCCTTCGCCGACGCCGCGCTGGACATCCTGAGCCGCAAGAAGAGCATCCGGCTGCTGAAGGCGCCGGCGTTCGCGCCGCTGCCGGCCGAGTGGCGCCCGATCACCGGCGGCGTGCTGGTGCAGATGCGCGACGCGATCGACGCGCCCGGCGACGACCCGGCGGCCTGGCGGCTCGCGGCCGGCGCGGCGGTCCCCGACGACGTGCTTGCCGACCTGGCGTTCGCCTGGCGGGCCGTGCGGTCCGTGAAGTCCAACGCGATCCTGCTGGCCCGCGACGGCGCCTCGGTGGGCGTCGGCATGGGCCAGGTCAACCGCGTCGACTCGGCCCGGCTCGCGGTGTCCCGGGCGGGCGCCGACCGCGCGGCCGGCGCGGTGGCGGCCTCGGACGCGTTCTTCCCGTTCGCCGACGGCTTCCAGATCCTGGCCGACGCGGGCGTCCGCGCGGTGGTCCAGCCGGGCGGCTCGGTACGCGACGAGGAAGTGATCACGGCGGCGGAACAGGCCGGGGTGACCATGTACTTCACCGGGGCCCGGCACTTTTTCCACTAGGCCACGGTCAGGCGCAGTTCGCCCTTCTCCCCGCTGGCCCGTTCGGCGGTGAAGGTCCAGCAGCCGGGCTTGTCAAAGAGGAACCCGGTGCCGTACTCGGTGCCGGGCCGCTCCCAGGTGCTGCCGTCGTGCTCACTCGGACCCCAGACAAGGGTGGCCGTGCTGCCCTCGGGTCCGGTGGCCCCGACGGTGAAGTCACCGGACCCACCGATCTTCCAGACGATCTTCGACTCGGCCCCGGACACGACGGGGGCGGCCTGCCCCGGGGTCGGGAAGAAGAGCGCCCAGAGCGACCCGGTCCCTTGCATCTCGCCGTTGACCGGCGAGGAGCAGGCGGGCTCGTCCTCGGCGCTCCCGCTGCAACCCGTCGCCAGCAGCACGGCAAGGGCGACCAGGGCGACCCGTGACTTCGTGACCATGCAGAGAAGAGCCGCCGCACCCGCCGCGGGTTCCCGCCGCGGTCAGCGGGAGAGCGCCCGCTCCAACTCGGCCTTGCTCATGCTCGACCGGCCCGCGATGTTGCGCTTCTTCGCCTCGTTGTAGAGCTGTTCCTTCGTGCGGCCCTGCGCGCCGCTGTGTGAGCGCTTGCCGCCGCGGTGGCTCGAGGACACGTCCTTGACTGAGGAGCGGCTCGCCGTGCGCGACTCGCCCGCGCGTGCCCGCTCCTTGTTGACCGTACGCGCGGCGATCTCCTCGGCGCGGCCGGACGATCCGCCGCGCTTCTTGACGCTTTCCTTGATGTGCTTGTACTGGCGCTCGCGCTTGGGGCTCGATCCCGCTGGCATAGCCGCCTCCCTTCAAAGCCTTATGGCAACAGAGTTCCCGGGCCGGGCGGGATCAAACTGACGAGGTGGACCTCGATCGGTGCGGCGACGGCGCCGGCCGCGTCGAGGAAGGGCGCGAGCGCCGCGGGGCAGTCCGCGAGGATCCGGGCGCGGACGTCGGGCGGCACGCTGCCGACGAAAGGCAGCAGTTCGGCACCGAGGAACGTGTCGAGAGAGGCCGACCGGGTCGCCCCCAGCCAGGTGTCGAACCGCTCGACCCGCAGGCCGGCCTCGTCGAACAGGCGGGTGAGCAGGGCCGGTTCGCCGACGGCGAAATAGAGGTCGAACAGGTCCCGCACCGCGGGGCCGGCGTGCCGCGCCACCACGTCCGTCAGTGCGAGATAACCGGGGCTCTCGGCCAGCCGGCCCGGCACCTGGACCACGACCCGCCCGGCGGCGACCCGGCCCATCTCGCGCAGGGCGGCCACGCGGTCCGGGAAGAACATCAGCGCGGCCTGGGAGACGGCGGCGTCGAACGCGTCGTCGACGAAGGGCAGCCGCGCCGCGTCACCTGACACCCAGCGCAGCTCGGGCCGCAGCCGGCGGGCGACGGCGAGCATGGCCTCGTTGCGGTCGATCCCGACCACCGCCGCACCCCGATCGGCGGCCGCCCGCGCGACCACACCGGTGCCACAGGCGATGTCGAGCACCCGCCGGCCGGGACCGACGCTCGCCGCGGCGACTGCCCGCGGTGCCCAGTCGGCGAACAACGCGGGCACCATCGTCGCCTCGTAGTATTCAGCGGCCTCGGCCGACAGCGAGTAACTCATCGTCCGCTCCCAACCGTCAGGTGGCTTCGACGATCGCTCCATAGCTTGCCGCCACCAGGGCCGCCTGGGCCAGGTCGATGCGGACACCCGTCAGGTCGACTTCGTCGAAGCGCACCCCAGCCAGGTCGGCTCCCCGGAGGTCGGCGCCCTTGAGCGCCGCGTGCCGCAGGTGCGCTCCGGCCAGGTCCGCGCCGCGCAGGTCGCAGCCGGTCAGGTCCGCGTCGCTGAAGTCGGCGTCGCGCAGCTTCACGCCGGCCAGCGTGACCCCGGCCAGCTTCGCGCCGCGGGCCACCACGAACGACCAGTCGCCGCCCGACACGGTCAGCGGGCGCAGGTCGCAGTCGGTGAAGGTCGTGCCCGTCAGCTTGCAGTCGTCCAGCCGCGCGTTGAAGAACGGTGATTTGCGGATGGTGCAGCGCAGGAACGCGCAGCGGGTCAGCTCCGCGCTGGACAGCTTGACCATCGACAGGTCGCACTCGATGAACTGGCACCCCGTCAGCACGGCCTCGGTCAGGTCGACGTCGTCGAAGGCGCAGCCTTCGAAGGTCACCCGCTCCACCTCGTCGAGGGCCCAGTCCTCGACCGCGAACCGCTCACCCGTGTACGTCGCTCCCGCGTCCATGGGCCCAGCATGCCAAGAAGCCCACCCGCGCCGGGCGGGTGGGCTTCTTGAAGAAACGATCAGGCGAGCTTGCGCGCCAGGTTCTCGTCGAGCGCGTTCATGAACTCGTCGGTCGTGAGCCACGGGGCGTCACGCGAGATCAGCAGCGCCAGGTCCTTGGTCATCTGGCCGCCCTCGACGGTCTCGATGCAGACCCGCTCGAGCTGGTTGGCGAAGTCGGTGACCGCCGGCGTGTTGTCGACCTTGCCCCGGTGGGCGAGGCCGCGGGTCCAGGCGAAGATCGACGCGATCGGGTTCGTCGACGTCTTCTCGCCCTTCTGCCACTGCCGGTAGTGCCGGGTGACGGTGCCGTGCGCGGCCTCGGCCTCGACGGTCTTGCCGTCCGGGGTCATCAGCACCGAGGTCATCAGGCCGAGCGAGCCGAAGCCCTGCGCGACCGTGTCGGACTGCACGTCACCGTCGTAGTTCTTGGCGGCCCACACGAAGCCGCCCTCCCACTTGAGCGCCGCGGCGACCATGTCGTCGATCAGGCGGTGCTCGTAGGTGATCCCGGCGGCCGCGAACTCGTTCTTGAACTCGGCGTCGAAGACCTCCTGGAACAGATCCTTGAAGCGACCGTCGTACGCCTTGAGGATCGTGTTCTTGGTCGACAGGTAGACCGGGTACTTGCGCTCGAGGCCGTAGCGGAACGAGGCCCGGGCGAAGTCGCGGATCGACTCGTCGTAGTTGTACATGCCCATCGCGACGCCGCCGCCGGGGAAGTCCGCGATGTCGAACTCCATCGGCTCCGAGCCGTCGGCCGGGGTGTAGGTGATGGTGACGCGACCCGGGCCGGGGACCACGAAGTCGGTCGCCTTGTACTGGTCGCCGTGGGCGTGACGGCCGATGACGATCGGCTTGGTCCAGCCGGGCACGAGGCGGGGGACGTTGGACATGACGATCGGCTCGCGGAACACGACGCCGCCGAGGATGTTGCGGATCGTGCCGTTCGGCGACCGCCACATCTTCTTCAGGCCGAACTCCTCGACCCGGGCCTCGTCGGGGGTGATCGTGGCGCACTTGACGCCGACACCGTGCCGCTTGATCGCGTTGGCCGCGTCGACCGTCACCTGGTCGTCGGTGGCGTCGCGGTGCTGGATCGACAGGTCGTAGTACTCGAGGTCGACGTCGAGGTACGGCTGGACCAGCTGCTCGCGGATCTGCTTCCAGATGATCCGGGTCATCTCGTCGCCGTCGAGCTCGACGACCGGGTTCGCTACCTTGATCTTGGCCATCGGCCGGGCGCTCCTCTCGGACTTCTCGTTAGCAGTACGAGCGTACTGCAGCCG
>NZ_BONE01000096.1 GCF_016862555.1 Asanoa siamensis
ACCGCGCCCAGGCCCTCGAACTCGGCGCCCTTGTGGACGAGCAGCGTGGCGTCACCGCCGTCGTCGAGAATCATGTTGGGGCCGCCCTCGGCGTCGGGCCAGAGGAGCACCTGCTCGGTGCACCACCAGTACTCCTCGAGGGTCTCGCCCTTCCAGGCGTAGACCGGGACGCCGTTGGGGGCCTCGGGCGTGCCGTCGGGGCCGACGACGATCGCGGCGGCGGCGTGGTCCTGGGTCGAGAAGATGTTGCAGGACGCCCAGCGGACCTGCGCGCCGAGCGCGGTGAGGGTCTCGATGAGCACCGCGGTCTGGATGGTCATGTGCAGCGACCCGGTGATGCGGGCGCCCTTCAGCGGCTGCGTCGCGGCGAACTCGCGCCGGAGCGACATCAGGCCGGGCATCTCGTGCTCGGCGAGCTGGATCTCCTTGCGGCCGAAGGCGGCGAGGCTCAGGTCCGCCACCTTGAAGTCGCCCTCGGCGAGGGTGCGCGGACGGTCCCCGGTCGACGCGCCGTGCGCCGGAAGGGTGCTGGTCATGAAGGCTCCTAGTCGGTCGCGGTCCCTGCTGGGTTCTGCGGCTGATCGCGACCATCGAGCTTACGCGGTGGGTTGCCGGGGGCTGTGCTTCCCCTTGGCGCGCGGAGCAGCGTTATCCCGGTCCGGTCGCGACCGGTTTGGCGTTATGCCTGGTTGGTCGCTTCCGTGCGAAGGCTTCGAGTTGCGGGCCTGGCCGAACCGGGACCCCCGTCCGCGCATAGCGCACGGGGCGGTGGGTAGTCGGCGGATGAACCGCTCGACCCCACACCGCCCCGTGCATCCCCCCGGTTTGGTTCCCCCGCGCGTGACTCGGACCTTCGTCGCGATAACGCTGCGTGGTTATAGAGTCACACCAAGCGATCGCCTCTGTCAAGAGAATGCGGATATTTCCTGATCTGTCTTCTGATGGCGGCGCGGTTCGGGCGTGCGGGGTTGGCCTTCGACGTCGTGGCTGGTGTTTCTCTTGTGGTCGTTGTCGGTCTCACCGGCCCAGCGAGGCGACGAACACCTCACCTTCACCGGCGATCATGAGCGGCCCGGCGCCCGCGGGGCCCACGCCGGCCCGGCCGGGCGTGAGCGAGACCACGCCGGTGGCGTCGCCGATGGTGACCTCGCCGGCGACGCAGAGGGCGAGCACGGGGCCGTCGAGGGTGAGTTGGGTGGGGCTGGTGATGCGGTGGAGGGCGAAGTCGTCGACGGGTACGGGCCAGGTGGAGATGCCGGGGGCGACCTCGACGGGCTTGACCACGGGGTCGGCGAGCACCTCGAACCGGAGCACCTGGAGTAGTTCGGCGACGTCGACCCGTTTCGGGGTCAGCCCGCCGCGGAGGACGTTGTCGCTGGCGGCCATGATCTCGACGCCGGTGCCGCTGAGGTAGGAGTGCAGGTTGCCGGCGGGCATCCAGACGGCCTCGCCGGGCGCGAGCCGGACGGGGTTGAGCAGGAGGGCGACGAGTACGCCGGGGTCGTTCGGGTAGTGGGCGGCGAGGCGGCGTACCAGGGCGAGGTCGGCGCTGAACCGCTGTGTGACGCCGTCGCCTTTGGTGACCAGGCTGACGAGATCGGCGCCCTTGCCGGGCCAGGTCAGCAACAGCTCGACGGCATCGGCGAGCTGCCCACGGCGCAGGTGCGCGGTGATCGCGGCGAGCGGCTCACCCCCGAGCGCCTCGAGCGCGTCGGCGGAGGTCTTCGGGTCGCGGAAGCCGCAGAGGGCGTCGAAGGGCTCGATCGCGACGAGCAACTCGGGTTTGTGGTTGGCGTCGACGTAGTTGGGGTCGCCGGCGGTGAACCGCTCCTGTGCCCGCTCGCGGTCGGGGTGGGCCTGCAACGACAAGGGCGCGTCGGCGGCGAGCAGCTTGAGCAGAAAGGGCAACTTCGCCCCGAACCGCGCGGCGGCGTCGCGGCCCAGCCACCCGATCGGCGCGGCGGCGATGGTCTCGGCCAGGCTGACGGGCCCGTCTTCACCGTCCAGTGTCGAGGGTGCGGCGGGATGGGCACCGACCCACAGCTCGGCCTCGGGCCCTGCGGTCGGCACGGACCGACCTTGTAGGCGCGCGATGACCGTACGCGACCCCCAGGCGTAGTCGCGGATGGGGCTGTCTAGTAATTCCACAGTGGCCGGTCCCGGGGTAGGCGGTGTCTGTCAGCGCTTGCTCTCCGCTGTCGGTGGTTCCGCCGCGGCGGGGGCTCCCACGGATCATCCCGGTCGGCCGGGTGGTGGTTCGTCGGGGGCGCACGCCACGGTGACGCATACGACATGATCCCGCACCGGGCCCACGCGTGAGACGCCCGGCGGTCGTGGCGGGATGCGCCGTCCGGGGGAATTGTCCGCAGCCGGGTCGTGGTTCTTGCCGTGAAGCGACATTCCGGCCTGCGGTGCTCGGCGTCGCCCCATATTTCTTGGTCGACCTGGCTCATCAGGGCGGCCGGTCGGCGCGGTCGGCAGCATGGATCCCCACGGCCGGGCCCGACGTCGCTGCCCCTACAGCGAGATCGCTGGGGCCGCCGCTTGGTTGCGCCGCCGCCATCCGTGCCACCAGCACGACCTCCCCGCAGCCGCTGCCCGGCGTGGCCGGCGGCACGACATCCCGACTGCAGGGACCCCAAGGCGCCGCGCCGCTACTGCGGCATGGCTACCTACGGCCGGTGGCGGGCTCCGCCGCCGTCCGTAGCGGCGACACGACATCTCTGCTGTCCCTGTTCGAGGGGCCGTCCCGATGACCTCGCCGACCGCCCACCGAAACACTTCCGGCCCCGACATCGACAGTCGCCGCCGTCGCGGCGCTGGCGCCACCGCGACATCCCCGCACGCCGTCACTGCGACCTGGCCTCGGGCTCTACCCGGCGGTGCCGGGATGGGCTGACGCGACGTCGCCGCCGGGTCAATGGGGGGCTTCGGCCGTTTCGGTGGTGGCGCTGGTGTCGGTGGCGGCGGCGCTGGCGCTGTAGATGTCGGGCTCCAGGTAGATGACCCGGGCGATCGGGACCGCCTCGCGGACCCGGGCCTCCGCGCCGTCGATCGCGCGTGCCACCTCCTCCGCGGTGGCGTTGGGTGTTACGGCGATCTTCGCCGCGACCAGGAGTTCCTCGGGGCCCAGGCGCAGCGTCTTCATGTGGATGACGCGGTCGATGCCGTCGCCTACCAGGGACTTTTCGATCGTTCGGACGTTTTCCGGGCTGGCGCCCTCGCCCAGGAGCAGGCTCTTGGTCTCGATCGCCAGGATCACGGCGATCGTCACCAGGAGCAGGCCGATCATCGCGGTGCCGACCGCGTCCCAGCGGCCCTCGCCGGTGGCCAGGGTCATCGAGACGCCGAACAGGGCGAAGACCAGGCCGAGCAGGGCGCCGGTGTCCTCCAGGAGCACGACCGGGAGTTCTGGTGCCTTCGCCCTGCGAACGAAACGCACCCACGAGGCCTTGCCGCGGACCATGTTGGACTCGCGGACCGCCGTGCGCAGCGAGAACGACTCGAGGACGATCGCGATGACCAGCACCGTGACCGGGACCCACTGCCACTCGTCGATGCCGTGGCGCTCCTGCCACTTGTGCCACGCCTCGTAGAGCGCGAACAGGCCGCCGACGCTGAACAGGATGATCGAGACGATGAAGGCGTAGATGTAGCGCTCACGCCCGTACCCGAAGGGGTGCTGCGGTGTTGCCTTGCGCGTCGAGCGGCGGCCGCCGAGCAGCAGCAGCCCCTGGTTGCCCGAGTCGGCGACCGAGTGGATCGCCTCGGCGAGCATCGACGACGAACCGGTGAGGACGAACGCCAGGAACTTGGTGACCGCGATGCCGAGGTTGGCGGCAAGGGCCGCGACGATGGCCTTCGTGCCGCCGCCGGCGCTCATGCCGCTGCTCTCATGGGTTGGACAGCTCCTTCATCTCCGAGACGGCGGGAACCGCCATCGGATCCAGACCGTGCGCCAGCGCCAGATAGACCGAGGCGAAGTCGGGCACCGCGACGAGGGACGCCAACCGCTCGAGCGACGAGCCGCCCTCGGCCGTGATCACGTCGCAGCGCACGCCGCGCCGCTCGGCCAGGGTCTGGATCGCGTCGGCGCGCCGCTCCTCGACCGCGAAGGGCTCGTCGGTGTCGTCGTCGGCATTGAGGCCGCCGTCGCGTAGCAGCACCACCCGCAGCCGGCTCGACTGCTGATCCTCGTCGTCGAAGGGGTCGGCGAAGATGTCGCGGTCGGACTCCACCAGGCCGCCGAAGACGCCGTCGAGCAGGCCCACGCGGCCACGACCGGCCTCGCCGAGCGCGCCGGCCACCACCGGGTAGCGGGCGTTGGCCGACAGCGTGTCGGCGAACCGCCGCGCGGCCACGGTCGCCAGCGGCGACGAGCCCCAGACGATCGGGACGGAGCCGGCCAGCCCGAGCGCCAGCGACTTGGCCGGGTTGACGAACGACTCGGCATTGGGGCGGCAGCGCTCGGCGTCGGCGTCGAGCCGGGTCGCGGTCTCGGCGAAGTCGGCCTCGTTGACCTTGACCAACCCGAGCGTACGGGCGGCGAGCAGCACCGGAACCGTGAGCGCCCAGAGGCTCGCGCGGGCCGGTGCCCGGCGCGGGACCGGGATGAACGGGGAGCGGGCCCGCTCGACGACCGACTGGAGCTCGGAGTCGGGCGCGCCGATGCCGACCAGGCGCGCGCCGCGCCGGGAGGCGGCCTCGGCGGCGGCCAGCGCCTCGGGGCTGTGACCGGACGCGCTGATCGCGATCACGACGTCGGCTGCGCCGACCCAGCCGGGCAGGGCGGCGCTGCGGTGGGCGATGACAGGCGCGCGGGATCGCGGGCCGGCGGCCATCGCGAGGATCTCGCCGGTGCGGGCGGCCGTGCCGGCGCCGGCGATCACCACGGCGCGGGGCAGCCCGTCGTCCTCGAGCGCACGGAGGTTGACCTCGGCGGCCAGGGCCGCGGACTCACGGACCTGGGCCCCGGCGGACGCCGTCATGCGCAGCATGCCGCCCGGGTCGTTTTCCGCCATGGCGTCCTGGTTGTCGAGCAGGGCCTCGTCGGCCACCCGCTGGCCACGCAGGCCAGCGGCGCCACCCACCGGGGATTCCATCAGCGTGCCTGCCCCTGCTCCTCGGCCGAGCCCGGCTGGCGCGCCTCGTCGAGCAGCAGGATCGGGATGTCGTCGCGGATCTCGAACACCCGGCGGCACTCGGTGCACGTCAGCGTCTGCGCCTCCGCGTCGTAGGTGAGCGGCGCGTGGTGCGTGTCGGGACAGGCGAGAATGTCCAGCAACTGCTGATCCAGGGCCATCGTGCGGTCCTTCCTCCAGGCGGGCGGCGGGCCGTCCGGCGACGATCTTAGCGGCGGATGAGGCCGAGGGCCTCGTCACGGAGTTCAGCCATGCGCGTAGCGGTCGGCGCCTCGACGTTGAGGCGCAGCAACGGCTCGGTGTTGGAGGCGCGCAGGTTGAGCCAGGCGCCGTCGGGGAAGGTCAGCGTCAGGCCGTCGAGCTCGTCGACCTCGGCGTCGGGGTAGGCCGCGCGTACCTCCTGCTGCTTCGCGCCCTGGTCCTGGACCGTCGAGTTGATCTCGCCGGACGCGACGTAGCGCTCGAAGGCGCTGCCCAACCGGGACAGCGGCTCAGGCTGGCCGCCGAGCGCGGCGAGGACGTGCATCGCGGCCAGCATGCCGGTGTCGGCGAACCAGAACTCGCGGAAGTAGTAGTGCGCCGAGTGCTCGCCGCCGAAGACGGCGTTGGTGCGTGCCATCTCCGACTTGATGAACGAGTGCCCGACCCGGGCCCGGACCGGGGTGCCGCCGTTCTCCTTGATGATCTCGGGGACGGCGGTCGACGTGATCAGGTTGTAGATGATCGTGTCGCCGGGGTGCTTGGCCAGCTCGCGGGCCGCGACCAGGGCGGTGATCGCGCTCGGGCTGACCGGCTCGCCCCGTTCGTCGATCACGAAGCAGCGGTCGGCGTCGCCGTCGAAGGCGAGCCCGAGGTCGGCGCCGTGCTGCACGACGGCGTGCTGCAGGTCGACCAGGTTCTTCGGCTCCAGCGGGTTGGCCTCGTGGTTGGGGAAGCTGCCGTCGAGCTCGAAGTAGAGCGGGACGATCGTGAGCGGGAGGGCGTCGAGCGCCGCGTCGCCCAGGACAGCCGGGACCGTGTAGCCGCCCATGCCGTTGCCCGCGTCGACGACCACCTTGAGCGGCCGGATGCCGCGCAGGTCGACCAGCGTGCGCAGGTGGCGGGCGTAGTCGGTGAGCAGGTCGCGGCGCTCCGGCGCGGCACCGGGCGCCGGGGCCGGCTGCGGGGCGGCGCCGTCGAGGATGCGCTGGGCGTTGTCGCGGATCTCGACGAGCCCGGTCTGCTGGCCGACCGGCTTGGCGCCGGCGAGGCACAGCTTAATGCCGTTGTATTGGGCGGGGTTGTGGCTGGCGGTGAACATCGCGCCGGGCAGGTCGAGGGAGCCGGCCGCGAAATAGAGCATGTCGGTGGAGCCGAGGCCGGCCTCGATCACGCCGAGGCCCTCGCCCAGCACGCCGCGGCCGAAGGCGGCCGCCAGGTCGGGCGAGGACGCGCGCATGTCGTGGGCGATGACGACGCTGGTGGCGCCCGTCTTGCTGAACTTGAGGAACTGTGCGAAGCCCGCACCGAGTGCTGCCGCGGCTCGCTCGTCCCACTGGTCCGGGACGACTCCGCGGATGTCATAGGCCTTGACGATCTGGGACAGGTCGGACAATGCACTCGCTCCTTGGACGATGCCAGCGTATCGCCGCCGAGCGTAACGGAGCACGTCCGCCCGGGCCCTGAAGGCTCTCGCGCCTGTGGATAACCGAAGGGCTGTGGATAACTCCGGAATCAGTCCTCGACGCGCGGCAGGATCACCGTCGGTTGGTCCGGACCCGGTCCAGCCGCGGGACGCATAGGAGGCAGGAACATGGTCTGCGCGTCGTTCACCATCCGACCGCCGGTCGCCGAGTGCCGGCCGGTGTCCGGAGCTGCTCCCTTGCCGGCCCGGTCGGCGCGCAGTTGGCGCACCAGGAAGACGATCAGGCCGGCGCCGACGCCGACGAGCACCAGCCCGCCGACCATGACCAACCCGCTCATCCCGAGAAAGCCGCTGTCGCCCGAGTCATGGGGCGTCGGCACGCCCAGGGCCACCGGACTCTTGGCCGGGTCGTCGAACGGCACCACCGTCTCGGGATCCACGGTGGCCACCGGCTTGGCCGTCGGGCTCTTCGTGCGGCTGGGCGTTCTGGTCGGCGTGGCCCGCACACCGTTGACCCGGGCCGACGCCGACTCACTGCCGAGCAGTTCGCCACGCCCGTTGAAGACCTGGCCGGTGAGCGTCACGCTGCCGCCGGGAGTGCCCTTGGCGAAGCTGACCCGATACCGGCCGGCCGTCGTCTGCCGGTCGCAGATCGTCGAGCGGTCCGGAGCGGTCCGTTCGGTGACCACCGCACCGTTGCCGGCACCGGCGACGATGACCGAGCGCCACTGGCCCCGGGTCAACGTCTCGACCCGCACCTGGTCGGGGCTCATGCCGTTGGCGAGCCGGATGCCGAGACCGGTACGCACGGTGATGCAGCCGCGGTCCCGGCGGGTCACGCTGACCGAGGCCGAACCGGGTGCGCCGCCGGGGGTGAAGGTGCGCGTCGCCCGCAGGTCGATCCGCTCGTCCGCCGCGCTCGCGGGACCGGCGGAGACCACGAGTCCTACGCCGATCGCGCCGACCAGGCCGACACCGATCGCCAACACAGCCGCCGCCCGACGCCCGCCGCGCCGACCCACCATCATCACCATCTCCCGTGTCTTGGTTCCCCCGCTCGGGCGACACGCTACCTGTTGCTCCTTGACACCCCCACCGGAGAAGGCTTCGGGATCGACGATGCGTAGCGGGCCGGCGACAGCACGCGTTGTCATCTTCCTGACGCCACGATCAGTTATCCGGCGGTGGCGGTCCGTCGCTGTTGCGGCTGCGTCCATCGTGGATCGATTCGCCACACGTGGCCCGCCGCTTGGACCATCGCCACCTATTCCCACCCTGACAGGCAGGGATCACCGTCAGTCGCGCCGACGATACCGCGCGAGATAGATCGATGCTGTCCCGCGGAGGCGAAGTTTCCGGTGGGCGCCCGCGTCCCCCGGCCACCGCCGCGCGTTGAACCGGAAGCCGGCCCACCTGACGGGTGAAACCCCAGGTCAAGCCCGCGTACGGGGTCTTGGCGTGCACGCGGGCCAGCTGATCTTATGTGCCCAGCCAGGCCTTCTGTGCAGATTGGACGGTGCGGACGTGACGGTGACTCTCGGCAACCGGTCCGCGATCCCGGCACCGCGCCGTGGGTCGGGTGTGTTCGAACGGGCGCGCACCGTCACCGAGCCGGCGCTACGGTCGGCGGTCGACAGCCTGCCGCCGGTGACGCGGCGCGCCGTCGGCTACCACTTCGGGTGGTGGGACAGCCAGGGCAACGACCGCCCGGGCACGGCGGGCAAGGCGCTGCGCCCGGCCCTGACACTGGTGGCGGCCGAGGCGGTGGGCGGCACGCCGGTCGGCATGGCGGCGGTGGCGGCCGTACCCGCGGCGATCCCGGCCGCCGTCGCGGTCGAGCTCGTCCACAACTTCACGCTGCTGCACGACGACGTGCTCGACGGCGACGGCCTGCGCCGCCACCGGCCGACGGTGTGGAAGACGTTCGGCACGGGCGCCGCCATCCTGGCCGGCGACGCCCTGCTCGCCCTCGCCTTCGACGTGCTGGCCGCGGCCGCCCACCCGGCGGCGCCGACCGCCGCCCGCATGCTCGGCGCCACCGTCGGCCAACTGGTCGAGGGCCAGGCCGACGACGTGACCTTCGACCGGCGCGACGACGTCAGCCTCGACGAGTGCATCAGGATGGCCCGCCGCAAGACCGGCTCGCTGCTGGAGTGTGCCGCGGGCCTGGGCGGCCTGTTCGGCGGCGGCACGCCGGCGCAGATCGCCGCGCTGCGGGGCTACGGCGCGGAGTTGGGCCTGGCCTTCCAACTGACCGACGACCTGCTCGGCATCTGGGGCGGTGCCGACGCGACCGGCAAGCCGGCCCACTCCGACCTCCGCCACCGCAAGCGCTCGCTTCCGGTCGTCGCGGCGCTCGCCGCCGGCTCGCCCAGCGCGGCCTGGATCACCGAGGCGTACGCGGCGAAGCACGAGCTGTCCGATGTGGAGGTGGGTGAGCTCGCCGACAGCTTGGAGGCCGATGGCTGGCAGGACTGGTGCCGCACGGAGGCGCAACGCCACGTACGCGCGGCGCTGGACCAACTCGAGCCTGGCATCACCGCCGAACGCCGCCAGGACCTCCGCACGATCGCCCGGCTGGTCGGTGACCGGGACCGGTGAGGAACGGCCAGAACAAGGCCCTGCCAACCGGCACGGCCACGGGTCGGGGTGTGGGCATCGCCATGTTCCTGCTCGTGTTGCTGTCCCTCGCCGCGCCGCCGGCGAGTGCGGCGACCAACGCGGATGCGCCGGCGCCCGGTTGCTACAACGCCGTCTACCTCGTGCGCGACCGCACCCTCGTGCGGGTCGACCAAGGCACCGCCGAACCCGTCAGTCGGTTCGACGCGCCGCTCGACGCGGTCGCTTACGTGCCGGCTACCCAGGCCTTCTGGGCGATCAGCGGCGAGAGGGTCATCAGCTTCGACCAGGCCGGCACAGTGCGGAGCCGCGCGCCGTTGCCCTCGGCCCTGCGCCGCGTCGATCTGATCAGTTCCGTCACCGGGACCGCCACCGCGGCCGCGGCCGGCAGTGAAGATCACTGGATCGTGCGGACCGGCGGCGAGATCGTCACCTATCGCATGCCCGCACTCCAGGAAGTCTCCCGGCGCAAACTGGCCGGGCCCGGCGCCGACGTCCTGCTCGCGCCCAGGATCGCCGACTGGGACCTCAACCCCGTCGACGGCCGGCTCTACACGATCGTCGCCGGGCCGCCCGCCCAAGTCGTCGCGATCGACCCACGCACCGGCAACTCCACCGTCCTGGCCACGCCACCCGGGCTGCCCGTGCTCGGCAGCTTCGGCGCCGTCGCCGTCGATCCACAAGGGACGTTGCATGCCCTGCACGACCGGAGCGGCCGGATCTACCGCCTGACGCTCGCCGACCTCGACCGCGCCGTCACCTCAACCCCGGCGGGCGGCCCGGCGACCAGCTCCGACGCCACCAGCTGCCCCGCCGGCTGGGACTACGGCGACGCGCCCACGCCCTACCCCACCAGGCGCGCCGACGACGGGCCGCGCCACCCGGTCAGCACCGACCTCACCCTCGGGCGCGCGATCACCGCCGACGACGACGCCCGCCGGACCGATCACGATGACGCCCTCGCCCAGCCCCCGACGGTCACCCGTGGCGGCAAGCTGCGGATAACGGTCACCGTCCGGAACACCACCCGCCACAACGCGATGCTCGCCGCCTGGCACGACCTCGACGGCAACGGCCGCTTCGACCAGGCCGACCTCGCCACCGCCACGGTGCGGCCCGGCACCAAGAGCGTCACCCTGGCCTGGCCGTGGCGCACGACAAAGAAAGCCAACAAGACAGCCATGCTGCGGATCCGGCTCTACGGCGGCCCGCTCGGCTACGACAAAACAGCACCGCGCCCGACCGGGCCCGGCGGCAGCGGCGAGGTCGAGGACCACCCGATCCAGGTCCGCGCGCCGCAGGCCGGCGACAAAACGGACGTACGCAATCTCGCCGGACCCGCCGGCGGCGACCTCCCGGCAGTGCCCGACCCCGGCGCACCACCGCAACCCGTGGCCGTCGCCCACGACCGCCGCAACCACGCCATCACCGGCGGCACCCCGCGCGAGAAGGACGGCCTCCCCCTCACCTGGTCCGTCTTCGTCGGCCTGCTCGTGCCCGCCGCCTCCGTCGCCGCCCGGGCGGCCGCCAAAAGAGGTAGTCAATGAACACGTTGCTCGCCGGGATCGCCGTGGTGCTCGCCGCGGCCCTCGCGTCCGTCGTCGGGTTCACGGTGGTGTCCCGCTACGTGCCGCGGCGCTGGCGGGTCGCCGACGGGGACGCGGCCGGCACGGTCTACTCCACGATCGGCATGGTGTACGCCATCCTCATCGCGATCGCCGCCATCGCCGTCTGGGAGCCGCGCGCCGACGTCGCCACCAACACCGAGGCGGAGGCAAGCAGTCTCATCGAGGCCTACTGGTCGGCCAACCGGCTGGCCCCCGCCGACCGCGACGAGGTGCACGGCCTGATCATCGGCTATCTCCAGCTCGCCAGCGGCACCGAGTGGGACCACCTGCGCGCGAGCCACTCCGGCACGTTGACCGCAGAGACCCTCTCGACCGAGCTGCGCGAGCGGGTCGACGGCGTCCGTCCTGTCACCGACACCGAGCAGGCCGCGCACCAGATGCTGGCCAACCAGGTCAGCTCCGCCGCCACCGCCCGCCGCGCCCGGATCGGCGACGCCGACTCGACGATGCCGGCACCGCTCTGGCCGATCCTGCTCGGCGGCGCCGTCATCAGCGTCGGCTTCCTCTATCTGTTCGGCCTGCGCAGAACGGTGCCCAACGGCCTCATGTTCGCCGCGCTCGGCGGCATGGTCGCCCTGATGCTCTTCGTGCTCTACCAGGTCGAGCTGCCCTACAGCCGCGGCTTCGCCGTCGACCCCGACTCGCTGCGCGCCGCGCTCGAGACGCTACGCGGCGCGGACGGCCTCTAGCGCCGCCGCCAGCGTGTCGAGGCCCCGCTCAAGCGCGCGGTCGTCGATCACCAGCGGCGGCAGGAACCGCAGCACGTTGCCGTAGGTGCCGCAGGTCAGCGTGAGCAGCCCGCGCAGGTGGCACTCCGCCGAGATCGCGCTGGTGGTCACCGGGTCGGGCAGCAGCGTGCCGGGCTGCACGATCTCGATCGCCTGCATCGCGCCGCGGCCGCGGACCTCTGCGATCCGCGGGTCCGAAGCCACCAGATCGCGCAGCCGCCCGCCGAGCGTCAGCCCGATCCGCCGGGCCGCGGTCACCAGGTCGAGCTCGCGCATCGTCTCGACCGAGGCGAGCGCCGCCGCGCAGGCCAGCGGGTTGCCGCCGTAGGTGCCGCCGAGACCGCCGGGATGCACCGCGTCCATGATGTCGGCCCGCCCGGTGACCGCGCCCAGCGGCAGCCCGCCCGCGATCCCCTTGGCGAGCGTCATCAGGTCGGGCACGACACCCTCGAACGACGAGGCGAACCAGTCGCCCGTACGGCAGAAACCGGTCTGGATCTCGTCGGCGATGAACACCGCGCCCGCCTCGCGGGCCCACGCCGCCAGGGCCGGCAGGAACCCGGGGGCAGGCACGACGAAGCCGCCCTCGCCCTGGATCGGCTCGATCAGCACCGCCGCGACGTTGGTCGCGCCGATCTGCGCGTTGATCATGTCGATCGCGCGGGCGGCCGCGTCGGCGCCCGAGAGCCCGCCGTCCCGCAGCGGATACGACATCGGCACCCGGTAGACCTCGCCCGCGAACGGCCCGAAGCGGTGCTTGTAGGGCATGTTCTTCGCGGTCAGCGCCATGGTCAGGTTGGTCCGGCCGTGGTAGGCGTGGTCGAAGACCACCACGGCTGTCCGCCCGGTCGCGTGCCGGGCGATTTTCACGGCGTTCTCCACAGCCTCGGCGCCCGAGTTGACGAGCATCGAACGCTTCTCGAAGTCGCCCGGCGTCAGCGTGTTGAGCGTTTCGCAGACCGAGACGTACAGCTCGTACGGCGCGACCATGAAGCACGTGTGGGTGAACCGCTCGACCTGCTCGCGCACCGCCGCGACCACCCGCGGGGCCGCGTTGCCGACCGAGGTCACCGCGATGCCCGACGCGAAGTCGATCCACTCGTTGCCGTCGACGTCGGTCAGCGTACCGCCGCTCGCGTGGTCCACATAGGAGCTGATCGTCGAGCTGACCCCGCGGGCCACCGCCGCGGTCCGTCGCTTGTGCAGGTCGAGCGAGGCCATCACCCCTCCAGGTTGTGCATCACGTGCTTGACCCGGGTGTAGTCCTCGAGGCTGTAGACCGACAGGTCCTTGCCGTGCCCCGAGTGCTTGAAGCCGCCGTGCGGCATCTCGGAAACGAACGGGATGTGCGTGTTGACCCAGACGCACCCGAAATCGAGGCGGCGGGTCATCCGCATCGCCCGCCCATGGTCCCGGGTCCAGACCGACGCGGACAACCCGTATTCGACGCCGTTGGCCCAGCGGACCGCCTCGTCCTCGTCCGTGAACCGCTGCACGGTGATCACCGGACCGAACACCTCGTCCTGGATGATCTCGTCCTGCTGAAGGACGCCGGACACCACCGTCGGCGCGTAGAAGAAGCCGCGCTCCCCCACCCGCGCTCCCCCGACCTCGAGCGACGCGTGGTCGGGCAGCCGGTCGACGAACCCGGTGACCCGGCCGAGCTGGTTGGCGTTGTTGAGCGGGCCGTAGAGCACGTCCTCCTCGTCGGGCCCGCCCGTCTTCGTGCCGCGGGCCTGCTCGACCAGCGCGGCGAGGAAGTCGTCGTGCACGAGCGGGCCGGCCAGCACCCGGGTCGCCGCCGTGCAGTCCTGGCCCGCGTTGAAGTAGCCGCCGACCGCGATCGCCTCGGCCGCCGCGGCCACGTCGGCGTCGTCGAAGAGCACGACCGGCGCCTTGCCGCCGAGCTCGAGATGGGTGCGCTTGAGGTCGGGCGCGGCCGCCGCGGCGACCTCCTTGCCCGCGCGGGTCGAGCCGGTGATCGAGACGAGCTGGGGTACGGGGTGGGAGACCAGCGCCCGGCCGGTGTCCCGGTCGCCGCAGAGCACGTTGAACACGCCGGCCGGGAAGAACTCGGACGCGATCTCGGCGAGCATCAGCGAGCTGACCGGCGTGGTGTCGGACGGCTTGAGCACGACGCAGTTGCCGGCCGCCAGCGCCGGGGCGATCTTCCAGATGGCCATCATCAGCGGGTAGTTCCACGGCGTCACCTGGCCGACGACGCCGAGCGGCTCGCGGCGCACGTACGACGTGTGCCCGGCCAGGTATTCGCCCGCCGAGCGGCCCTCCAGCATCCGCGCGGCACCGGCGAAGAACCGCAGCTCGTCGACGGCGGGCGGCAGCTCCTCCTCGGTGGTGAGCTGGCGCGGCTTGCCGGTGTTGCGCACCTCGGCGTCGACCAGGTCGGCGGCCCGCGCCTCGACCGCGTCGGCGAACTTGAGCAGGGCGAGCTGCCGCTGCGCCGGGGTCACGTCGCGCCAGCTCTCGAACGCCGCCGCGGCTGCGGTCATCGCACGGTCCACATCGGCCGGACCCGAGATCGGCGCCTGCGCGAACACCTCGCCCGTGCACGGGTCGACCAGGTCGCTGAGGTTGCCGTCGACCGGGTCGACGTACTCACCGTTGACGAAGTTCCGCAGCTGCTGCTTGTCGCTCATGGGTGGCGTCTCCAGGCGTGGGGGCGTACTGGCGGACGGGATGTCGTATTCGCAACCCTCACGCCATCTTCGCGACCGAATCCGTTGCTGACAAGGTGTATCGCCACCGTTTCCGCGAGGTCGCCCGCTGGGCTAGGCTCGCGCCGTGGACCAGCGCGCGTTCTACGTAGCCGGCCGGCCCGAGCACGGCACCGACCCGGTGACGATCCGGCACCCCTACGACGGCCACGCCGTCGGTGAGACCACCATCGCGACACCGGAACAGGTCGAGCGCGCGGTCAGCGCGGCGGCCGACGCGGCGGGCCCCGCGCAGGCCCTGCCCGCACATGCCCGCGCCGCCGCCCTCGACCACGTCTCGGCCCGCCTCAAGGAGCGCGCCGACGAGGTCGCCAAACTGATCACCGCCGAGAACGGCAAGCCGCTCAAGTGGTCGCGCGCCGAGGTGACCCGGGCGGTGTCGACGTTCCGCTGGGCCGCCGAGGAGGCGCGCCGGTTCGCCGGCGAGTTGCAGCGCCTCGACACCGACCCGGCCGCGACCGGCCGGATCGCCGTGGTGCGCCGGTTCCCGCGCGGGCCCGTCCTCGGCATCACGCCGTTCAACTTCCCGCTCAACCTGGTCGCCCACAAGGTCGCTCCGGCGATCGCGGCCGGCGCGCCGATCGTGGTCAAGCCCGCGCCGGCGACGCCGCTGACCGCGCTGCTGCTGGGCGAGATCCTGGCCGAGACCGACCTGCCGCCGGGGATGTTCTCGGTGCTGCCGGTGCCCAACGACCGGGCTGCCGCGCTGGTCGAGGACCCGCGCCTGCCGGTCGTCAGCTTCACCGGATCGGGCCCCGTCGGCGCCACGATCCGCCGGGCCGTGCCCGACAAGCACGTCACCCTCGAACTGGGCGGCAACGCGGCGGTGCTGGTCTGCGCCGACTGGACGGCGGACGCCGACCTGACCTTCGCGGCCGAGCGGATCGCGATGTTCTCCAACTACCAGGCCGGGCAGAGTTGCATCGCGGTGCAGCGGGTCTTCGTGCACGAGTGGGTCTACGACGGATTCGTGCCACGGCTCGTCGCGGCCGTGTCGGCCCTGCGCACCGGCGACCCGTTCGACGAGGCGACCGACGTGGGCCCGCTGATCTCGGAAGCGGCGGCGACGCGGGTCGAGTCGTGGGTCGACGAGGCGGTCACGGCCGGCGCGACGATCGAGGCCGGCGGCCTGCGCGCGGGCGCGACCTATCCCCCGACCGTGCTGTCGCGCGCGCCGAAGGACGCGAAGGTCACGCGGGAAGAGGTGTTCGGGCCGGTGCTGGTGGTCGAGCCGGTCACCGACGACGCGGCGGGCTTCGCCGCGATCAACGACTCCGCGTACGGCCTGCAGGCGGGCGTCTTCACCCGCGACCTGCGGACGGCGTTCACGGCCCATCGCACGCTGGACGTGGGCGGGGTGATCGTCGGCGACGTGCCGTCGTACCGCGCCGACCAGATGCCCTACGGCGGCGTCAAGGGGTCAGGCGTCGGCCGCGAGGGGCTGCGCAGCGCCATGGACGACTACACCGAACCGCGGGTCATGGTGTTGACCGGACTGGACCTGTAGAAGACCTTCAACAGCTTGATCTGCGCACGTCCGCGGTGGGCACGACCGCTCGCTCCCGCGCGCACCGGGCAGGGCCCAAACCCGGGGCCCTGCCCTGCCTGGTCCGCGGTTGCGCGCGGTCAGATCGCCGAGAGGTGAGCGACCAGGCGGTCGACGAACTCCGCCTGGGCCGGCACCAGCTTCTCCTTCGCCGTCGCCAGGTCGAACCATTCGGCGCGGTCGACCTCCGGGAACTCGCGCAGCGTGCCCGAGCGCGGTGGCCATTCCATCTCGAACGTGTTGCTCCGGTGCTGGCTGGTGTCGAAGTCGGCCTCTGCCGCCCAGGCCGAGACGACCTTGCCGGCCTTCTGCTTGACCGACCCCAGCGGCACACAGTCCGCGGCCGTCAGCACGAGGGTCGTCTCCTCCGCCAACTCCCGCAGCGCGGACGCGAGCGGATCGACCGGGTCCTCGTACTCACCCTTGGGGATCGACCAGGCGCCCAGGTCCTTGCGCGCCCAGAAGGGTCCGCCCGGATGCACGAGCAGCACCCGCGGCTCACCGTCGACAATCTTGAACGCCAGGATGCCCGCGCTGTGTTTGGCCACGTCGCAGGCTAACCGGGGCCGCGCCGCCGGAGCTCGTCGACCGCGCCCATCGCGTCGCGCAACTCGCCCAGCCACTCGTCGGCGTGCTGACCGACCAGCCGGACGCACCATGCCAGCGCCTCGGAGCGGCTGCGGGCCACCCCCGCGTCGACCAGCGTGTCGAGGACCTGGCGGTCCGCCTGGCGCAGGCGGGTCATCACCGGCGCCGAGAACGTCGTGAACAGCGCCTCCGTGCCGCCGCAGGCCGCACCCCAACTCACCTTGCGGCGCCAGCGGTGCTCGATCTGCTGTGCGATCTTGATGCGCTGGTCGCGGGTGTCCTCGCGGTGCTGGGCGATCCGGCCCTGCTCCGCCGACGCCCGGTCGGCGTCGGTCGCGTCCTGCGCCAACTGCGGCGACGGCAGCCGGCCAATGATCATGACCTCGTCGCGGTCGATGGTGACCTTCGGCGGCTCGGTGAACCAGCCGTCCGGGACCGCGCCCGTCACCCAGGCCGCCAGCCCTTCCGCCGGTGGTGGCTCCGCCCGACCCCCGCGCGGGCCCGCTTCCCACGGGCCTCGAAAACCTCTCATGGCGCACCTCCCACGTGCCGATGCTTACTTGATTACAGCATTACACCCTTGCACGAGGGCGCACAGAGCCCCGCGGTTCGCTCTCAGCTAAATCAGCGCATCGCCCAGGGCGACCCGTAGGCCACCAACAGGTCCAGGAACGGGCGGGGCGGGAGCGCCTCCGGGCCGAGCACCCCGGCGCCGGACCAGGCCCCCGACGCCAGCAACTCCAGCGCCACCACCGGATTGACGGCGGTCTGCCAGACGACGGCCTGATGGCCGTACTCCCGCATCGACCACTCGTTGTCGACCACGTGGTGGAGGTAGACCTCGCGCGGCTCACCCGATAGGCCGGTGCCGCGTACCCAGGTGCCCGCGCAGGTCTTGCCGCGCATCCGCGGGCCGAGCGTCGCCGGGTCCGGCAGGCACGCCGCCACCACGTCGCGGGGCGAGACCGACACGTCGCCCACCTTCACCGGGACCGTCGAGTCGAGGCCGAGGCGGTGCAGCGTGCGGAGCACGGAGATGAACTCGGCGCCCAGCCCGTATTTGAAGGTCACCCGGCCCGCGTCGACCCAGCGCGGGATCAGCAGCACCTCTTCGTGCTCCACGTTGACGCACTCGACCGGGCCGATCCCGTCGGGGAAGTCGAACACCTCCGGCTCCGAGAACGGCTCCGTGGTGAACCAGCCCCGGTCGCGCTCGTAGACCACCGGCGGGTTCAGGCACTCCTCGATCGTCGTCCAGATCGAGAACGACGGCGCGAAGTCGGCACCGTCGACGACCAGGTTCGACCCGTCACGCACGCCGATCTCGTCGATCGAGGTGAAGAGTTCGTCGGCCGCGTAGCGCGCGAACACGTCGGAGAGGCCGGGCTCCACGCCGATCCCGACGAGCGCCAGCCGCCCCGAATCGGCCCAGAGCGAGGCGGTCGCGAACTGGTCGGCGCCGAGCACCACGCCGGTCGACCCGTAGGGATCGGTCGGGTGCGGCTGCGACAGCGACATCGCCATGTCGAGGTAGTCGGCGCCCGCCGCGAACGCACCGTCGAAGATGGACATGACGAAGCGCGGGTCGACCGCGTTGAAGACGTGCGTGGCGCCGGCGGCCAGGTCGCGCACCTCGGTCGAGGAGGACGCGTCGATCTGGGCCGCGGAGAAACGGGGATCGCCCAACGAGTCGACGACCCGCGACGCGCGCGCGAGCGAGTAGTCGGCCACGACCCACGAGGAGAAGAAGTCGCGCCGGGCGGCGATGGCCGCGGCCGCCGCGCCGACGCCGCCGGCGCCGATCTGCAGGACACGCATCAGGAATCGAACCCCAAACCGAGTCTGTCGAGGGTACGCAGCCACAGGTCGCGCCGGCCCTGGTGCGCGTCGGCGTGCGCCATCGACCGGCGGGTCGCGTTGATGACGAGCGAGCGCATGGGCTCCGGCGGGAACGGCACGGGGCGGCGGCGTGCGAAGTCCAATGTGGTCAAAGGGGTTTCCGCGCCGGACAACAGATCCAGCGCGACCCGGGCCCCGAACCGGCTGGCGCTGACGCCGAGCCCCGTGAACCCGGCCGCGTAGGCCAACCGCCCACCGAACGCGGTGCCGAAGAAGGCGCAGAAGCGGGTGCAGGTGTCGACGACCCCGCCCCAGCGGTGCGTGAACGGCACCCCGTCGAGCTGCGGGAACGTCTCGTAGAAATGCCGGGCCAGCGTCGCGAACGTCGGCGCTTCCCGGGCGAGCGAGGGCGCCATCCGGTTGCCGAAGTGGTAGACGGCGTCGTAACCGCCGAACAGGATCCGGTCGTCGGCGGTCAGGCGGTAGTAGTGGAACTGGTTGCCCGAGTCGGCCAGCCCCTGCCGGTGCCGCCAACCGACCGACGCCAGCTCGCCCGCGGTCAACGGCCGGGTCACCAGCGCGTAGTCGTAGACCGGGACGACGAAGGCCCGCAGCCGGCGCAGCAGCGGCGGGAACGCGTTGGCGGCCAGCACCACGCCGCCGGCCCGCACCGACGACCCGCCCGCGCAGGACGCCACGACCGCACCCCCCGAACGGGCCAGCCCGGTCACCCGGGTGTGCTCGAAGATCCGTACACCCATCGAGAGGCAGGCCGACCGCAGCCCCCAGGCCAGCCGCGCCGGGTCGAGCATGACGGTGCGATCGCGGTGCCACACCCCGCCGAGGTAGGTCGGTGAGTCGACCTCGGCCCGCACCTCGTCGCGGCCCAGCACCAGCACGTCGTGGCCGTGCCGCCGGGCCAGCGCCGCGCCCTCGGCCAGGTCGGCGAGGTGGTGCTCGGCCGTCGCGAGCTCGATCTCGCCCGTCCGCTCGACGTCGCAGCGGATGTCGAAGAGCGAGATCGTCGCCAGCAGCGCGTCGAGGTTGGCCTGGCCGAGCGTCTCCAGCAGGGCGATCTCGGCGGGAAACCGGGCCGAACCGTTGGCCAGGCCGTGGGTCAGCGACGCCGCGCAGAAGCCGCCGTTGCGTCCCGAGGCCGCCCAGCCGCAGGTGCCGGCCTCGACCAGCACCACGTCGCGGCCCGGATCGTCCTGCTTGGCCTGCAACGCCGCCCAGAGTCCGGAGTAGCCGCCACCGATCACCAGCAGGTCGGCCGAGGTGTCGCCGGCCAGCGGCGGCAGCGGGTCGGGGCGCTCGGGGCGGTCGAGCCAGTAGACCCGCGGCTGCGCGTCCGCGAGCGCCCGCCCGACGTTCATGCCACCCGCGCCCCCCGCCGACGTCCACGCACGTTGGTCGCCAGCACCAGCAGCAGGGCGACCGCGAACATGGCCGTGCCGACCACGTTGACCTGCGGCGGGATGCCGCGCTGGTTGGCTCCCCAAACGTACATGGGGAAGGTCACCGTGTTGCCCGAGTTGAAGTTCGTGATGATGAAGTCGTCGAACGACAGCGAGAACGCGAGCAGCGCGGCCGCGACGATGCCGGGCAGCACCAGCGGCAGGGTGACCCGCCGGAAGGTCTGTGCCGGCGTCGCGTAGAGGTCCATCGCCGCCTCTTCGAGCCGCGCGTCCATGCCGGCCAGCCGCGCCTTGACCGTCACCACGACGAACGAGACGCAGAACATGATGTGCGCGATCAGGATGGTCACGAAGCCCAGTTGGAGCCCGGCCGAGGTGAACAGGGCGAGCAGCGACGTGCCCATGACCAACTCGGGCGTGGCCATCGGCAGGAAGATGAGCAGGTTGGTCGCGGCCCGGCCGCGGAACCTGTGGCGGGCCAGCGCGAACGCCATCAGCGTGCCGAGCATCGTCGCCGCCACCGTGGCCAGCAGGCCGATCCAGGCCGAGCGGCCGACCGCGGCGCACAGGTCGGCGGGGCCGCACAGGTTGGTCCAGTTCTCGGTGGTGAACTCGTTGAAGTCGTACGAGAGGCGGCTCGACGGGCGGTTGAACGACAGCCCGGCGACGACCGCGATCGGCAGGAACAGGTAGAGCAGCACCATCAGGCCGATGGCGAGCACCCAGTGGTCGGCGACCCAACGCCGGATCCTGTGCATCAGACCACCTCGTCCGTGCCCGCGCGGCGGACGTACGTGAAGACGATCGCCAGGATGATCGCCATCAGCAGGAACGAGAGCGCGGCGCCCTGCGGAGGCTCCTGTCGCGACAGGAACGCCGAGTTGACCACGTTGCCGACCATGCTCGTGTTGGTGTTGCCGAGCAGCGCGGCGTTGATGTAGTCGCCGACGGCCGGGATGAAGAAGAGCAGCGTGCCGGCCACCAGGCCGGGCATCGACAGCGGGAGCGTGACCTTGACGAACGTGCGGGTCGGGCTGGCGTAGAGGTCGCCCGATGCTTCCAGCAGCCGGGTGTCGAGCCGCTCCAGGCTCGCGTAGAGGGGCAGCACCAGGAACGGCAGGAAGTTGTAGGTCAGCCCGAGCACCACCGCGATCGGGGTGGCCAGCAGCCGGCCGTCGGCGCCGAGGATGCCGACGTCGCGCAGGAAGCCGACCAGGGCGCCGTTGTCGGAGAGGATCGTCTTCCAGGCCAGCGTGCGCACCAGGAAGCTGGTGAACATCGGTGCGACGACGCAGACCAGCAGCACGTTCTTCCAGCGGCCGGCCTTCTGCGCGATCGCGTACGCCAGCGGGTAGCCGATCAGGATGCCGATCACGGTCGCGATCGCGGCGTAGGCGAACGAGCGCAGGATCTGCGGACCGGCGTACGCGATGGCGTCGGGGTAGTTGCCGAACTCCCACGTCATCGCGTAGCCGGTGGTGACCGAGCCGGTGGGGTCGTAGAGGCTGGTCGCGCCGAGTTGCAGGGTCGGCACGATGAAGAACAGGATCAGCCAGGCCCCGCCGGGCAGCAGCAGGAGGTACGGCAGCCAGCGCCGGCGCGACCGGCTGTCGTCGGGCCGCTTGTCGGGTGCGCTAACCGGGCGCGCGCCGACACCGGTCAGCAGGCTCATGAGACGACGCCGACGGCGTCGGGTGTGTCGAGGACCGGCGTGGTGCGGTCGCCCTCCCCCGGCTCGCGGTGCAGCACGAAGGCGTGCTCGGGGCTCCAGTGCGCGGTCACCTCGGAGCCGACGGCCAACGGTGCGGCCGCGCCGCTGTTGGGGGCGAAGACCGCCAACTCGGTGCCCCAGCCGGTGCGCACGAGGTATTGCGTGCTGACGCCGACGTAGGACGAGTCGGTGATCACGCCGCGTACGGACTGGTGCCCGGCCGGCACGTCGGCCTCGCCCGCGACCAGGCCGAGCTTCTCCGGGCGTACGCCGAGGAAGACCTCGCCGCGGTCGGCGCGCGCCCGCGGCGCGGGCACGGCGAACCGCTGGTCGTAGGCGGAGACGAGCACGTCGCCCCCGGACTGCCCGGCGGCTTCCCCGGCCAGCAGGTTGGACTGGCCGAGGAAGTTGGCGACGAACGCCGTCGCCGGGTATTCGTATATTTCCGCCGGGCGGCCGAGTTGCTCGATCTTGCCCGCCGACATCACGGCGACCGTGTCGGCCATCGTCATGGCCTCCTCCTGGTCGTGCGTGACGTGCACGAACGTGATGCCGACCTCGGTCTGGATGCGCTTGAGCTCGATCTGCATCTGCCGGCGCAGCTTGAGGTCGAGGGCGCCGAGCGGCTCGTCGAGCAGCAGCACCTGCGGGTGGTTGATCAGCGCCCGGGCGAGCGCGACCCGCTGCTGCTGGCCGCCGGACAGCTCGGCCGGCCGGCGCTTGGTGAACCCGTCCAACTGGACCAGCGCGAGCATCCGCTCGACCTGCGACCGGACCTCGCGGATCTTGCGCCGGCGCAGGCCGAACGCCACGTTCTCGAACACGTCGAGGTGCGGGAACAGCGCGTAGCTCTGGAACACGGTGTTGACCGGGCGCTGGTAGGGCCGCAGCCGGGTGATGTCGCGGTCGCCGAGGCGCACCTCGCCTGTTGTCGGCTCCTCCAGCCCGGCGACCATCCGCAACGTCGTGGTCTTGCCACAGCCGGACGCGCCGAGCAGCGCGAAGAACGAGCCCTGCGGCACCGTCAGGCTCAGGTCGTCGACCGCGGTGAACGGGCCGAAGCGCTTGGTGACGTGGGACAGCCGCAGGTCGCCGGCCTCGGATGGGTTCGTCACGTCAGGCTCCGATGACCTTCTGGAACGCCGACTCGTATTCCCGCTCCTCGGACTCGCTCAGTGCCTTGAAGACCTTGGCCTTTCCGAGGAGGGCGTCGTCCGGGAAGATCAGCGGGTTTTCCGCCAGATCCGGGTCGATCTTCACCATCTCTTCCTTGGCACCGCTGACCGGGCAGATGTAGTTGACGTAAGCGGCCACCTGGGCGGCCACCGCCGGGTCGTAGTAGTAGTCGAGGAACGCCTCGGCGTTGGCCTTGTGGCTCGCCTTGTTGGGGATCGACGAGTTGTCGGAGTAGAGCATCGCGCCGCTGTCCGGCGCGACGAACTGCACCTTCGGGTCTTCGAGGCCGAGCTGGATGACGTCGCCGGACCAGCCGATGCAGGCGGCGATGTCGCCCTTGGCGAGCTCCGGTGCGTAGTCGTTGCCGGTGAACCGGCGGATCTGCCCGGCGTCGACCGCCTTCTGCAGCTTGTTGATCGCGTCGTCGAACTGCGCCTTGGTGAAGTCGGACGGGTCGTGCCCGTTGGACGCCAGGATCAGGCCCATGGTGTCGCGCATTTCCGTCAGCGCGGTCACCTTGCCCTTGAGATCGGCACGGGTGAGCAACTCGTCGACCGTACGGACTTCCTTGGTGACGTTGCCGTTGAACGCGATGCCGGCGAGCCCGGACTGCCACGGGACGGCGTATTCGGTGTTCTTGTCGAACGGCCGGGCCTTGAGCGAGGGCAGCAGGTTCTTCTCGAAGTTGGGCATCTTCGCTTTGTCGAGCTTCTGGAGCCAGCCGAGCCGGATCATCCGCGCGGTCATCCAGTCGGTGAGCACGATGACGTCACGGTCCGTCGGCTGGCAGGCGGTGAGCTGGTTCTGCACCTTGCCGAAGAACTCGTTGTTGTCGTTGATGTCTTCCGTGTAGCTGACCGTGATGCCGGACTTGGCTTCGAAAGCGACCAGGGTCGGCCGCTTCGACTCGTCTTTCTCGTCGACGTCGATATATTGCGGCCAGTTCGAGACGGTGAGCGTCTTCTCCGTGCCGGAAAGGTCTTCGCTGACACAGCTCGCCTCTGTCTGCTGGGCACCCTTGGTGCCGCAGCCGACGAGCGTGCCACCGGCGACGGCCAGCGCACCGGTGGCGAGCGCACCCCGCAGCATCGTGCGGCGGGACAGGGAGGAGCGCGTGAACGACAGCAGAGCCGCGGCCTCGGGCGACAACGGCGGTTGCGAGCGGTAGCGCATCGAGGGCTCCCGGGGGGGTCGGGGTTCGGTCTAGTTGGGGGAAAGCTAGACGACGACCGATCCTGACATGAGGAAACGAGCGTCACAAGGGATTCCGTTGTGGCACTCGTGATTCACGACGAAATACGGAAGACTTGCGGTCGTTACGGCGTGTTGAGGAGGAGCCGGTATGGGCATGTCGGGCAATGGCGCGGTTCCGGCCGCCCGCCGCGTGGTCGTGCGCGAAGGGGCCAGCCACGCGCTGCTCGACGACGTCGCGAAGCAGATCATCGAGCAGTTGCAGGAGGACGGGCGGCGGCCGTACGCGACGATCGGAAAAGCGGTCGGCCTGTCCGAGGCCGCGGTCCGGCAGCGGGTGCAGCGGCTGCTCGACGCCGGCGTGATGCAGATCGTCGCGGTGACCGACCCGTTGCAACTCGGCTTCCCGCGGCAGGCCATGATCGGCCTGCGCATCTCCGGCGACCTGGAGGAGGTCGCCGACCGGCTGGCGGCGTTCGACGAGGTCGACTACGTCGTGATCACCGCCGGCTCGTTCGACCTGCTCTGCGAGGTGGTCTGCCGCGACGACGACCACCTGCTGGAGATCCTCAAGCGGCTGCGGTCCGTCGAGGGCGTCGTCTCCACGGAGGCGTTCGTCTACCTCAAACTGCGCAAGCAGACCTATTCGTGGGGCACGGCGTAACTTCGGATTTCGTTGCTTGTCGCGGCAATGACCATCGAGAAAGCTTGCCTGTGACCCGGATTTCGTGCGATAACCGTTGCATGTGCTGCGGGCGACCAAGCTCGCACGACGACGCGACGGAGCAGCACGATGACCGACGCCACCGAACACCTGTGGATGCACTTCACCCGCATGGCCAGCTATCGCGCCGGGGAGGTGCCCACGATCGTCCGCGGCGAGGGTGCCTACGTCTGGGACGACCAGGGTCGGCGCTATCTCGACGGGCTGTCGGGGTTGTTCGTGGTGCAGGCCGGGCACGGGCGGCACGAACTCGCCGACGCGGCCGCCAAGCAGGCTTCGGAGCTGGCGTTCTTCCCGCTGTGGTCCTACGCGCACCCGACGGCCGTCGAGTTGGCCGCCCGGATCGCCGCGCTGACGCCGGGTGACCTCAACCGGGTGTTCTTCACGACCGGCGGGTCCGAGGCGGTGGAGTCGGCGTGGAAGCTGGCCCGGGCCTACTTCAAGCGGGTGGGGAAGCCGACGAAGCACAAGGTGGTGAGCCGGCACATCGCCTACCACGGCACCTCGATGGGCGCCCTGTCGATCACCGGGTTGCCGGGGATCAAGTCCGACTTCGAGCCGTTGGTGCCGGGCGGGATCAAGGTGCCGAACACCAACTTCTACCGGGCGCCGGAGCACGGCGACTCCGACGTCGCTTTTGGCCGGTGGGCGGCGGACGAGATCGCGCGGGCGATCGAGCGCGAAGGGCCCGACACCGTGGCCGCCGTTTTCCTGGAGCCCGTGCAGAACTCCGGCGGGTGCTTCCCGCCGCCGCCCGGGTACTTCCAGCGCGTGCGGGAGATCTGCGACGCGTACGACGTCCTGCTCGTCTCCGATGAAGTTATCTGTGCCTGGGGTCGACTGGGGCACTACTTCGGCGCCGAGCGGTACGGGTACCAGCCCGACATCATCACGACTGCGAAGGGCCTGACATCCGGGTACGCGCCGCTGGGCGCGATGATCGCGTCGGACGCACTGATGGCGCCTTTCCTGTCGGAGAAGGAGATGTTCGCGCACGGCATCACGTTCGGCGGGCATCCCGTGTCGTGCGCGGTGGCGCTGGCGAACCTCGACGTGTTCGCGCGGGAGGACCTGAACGGGCACGTGCGGGCCCAGGAGGGCGCGTTCCGGTCCACTTTGGAGAAGCTGCTCGACCTGCCGATCGTGGGCGACGTGCGGGGCGACGGCTACTTCTACGGGATCGAGCTCGTCAAGGACAAGGAGACGCGGGCGACGTTCGACGACGCGGAGTCGGAGCGGCTGCTGCGTGGGTTCCTGTCGTCGGCGCTGTTCCAGGCGGGGCTCTACTGCCGGGCCGACGACCGCGGCGACCCGGTGGTGCAACTCGCGCCGCCGCTGATCTGCGAGCAGGCGCAGTTCGACGAGATGGAGCAGATCCTGCGCGCGGTGCTGACGGAGGCGTGGCAGCGCCTGTGATCTCGTACTGGATGGGTCCGCCGCCGGTCCGTCGCCCGCCGCTGCCGGGTCCCGCATCGTTCGACGTCGCTATCGTCGGGGCGGGCTTCACCGGGCTGTGGACGGCGTACTACCTGATCTCGGCGGACCCGTCGGTGCGGGTCGCGGTGCTGGAATCCGAGTACGCGGGCTTCGGGGCGTCCGGGCGCAACGGCGGGTGGTGCTCGGCGCTGCTGCCGTCGTCGGTGCCCACGCTGGCCCGGCGCTATGGGCGGGCGCCGGCTGTCGCGTTGCAACGCGCGATGAACGCGACGGTCGACGAGGTCGGCCGGGTGTGCGCCGCCGAGGGGATCTCCTGCGACTTCCACAAGGGCGGGACGGTGGTGGTGGCCCGGTCGCCGGCGCAGGTCTCCCGGGCCGCGGAGGCGGTGGCGTCGTCGGCGTCGTTCGGCTTCGACGACCTGACTCTGCTGACCGCGGCCGAGGCCGCTGCTCGGTTGCGGGCGACGTCGGTGCTGGGCGGGGTCTTCACACCGCACTGCGCGGCGATCCAGCCGGCGTCGCTGGTGCGCGGGCTCGCGTCGGTGGTTTCGGCTAAGGGTGTCTCTGTTTATGAGGGCACGCCGGTGACGGCGTTACGGCCGGGTGCGGCGGAGACGCCCTTCGGGACGGTGCGGGCGCCGGTGGTGGTGCGGGCGACGGAGGGATACACGGCTTCCCTGCCGGGGTACGGGCGCGCTGTCGCGCCGATCTACTCGCTGATGGTGGCGACGCCGCCGCTGCCGGCGTCGACGTGGGCGGAGATCGGACTGGCGGACCGTGAGACGTTCTCGGACTTCCGCCATCTGATCATCTACGGACAGCGGACGGCCGACGGGCGGCTGGCTTTCGGTGGGCGCGGGGCGCCGTACCATTTCGGCTCCTCGGTGTCCCCGTCCTTCGACCGGGAGCCGGCGGTGTTCCGGGCGCTGCGCGAGACGCTGGGCACGCTGTTTCCGGTGCTGGGTGCGCTGCCGGAGATCACGCACTCGTGGGGCGGGCCGCTCGGGGTGACCCGCGACTGGACGGCGTCGGTGGGCCTGGACCGCGCGTCGGGTCTGGGGTGGGCGGGGGGCTACGTGGGCGACGGGGTCGGCACGAGCAACCTGGCGGGGCGCACGCTGGCCGACCTGATCCTGGGCCACGACTCTGACCTGGTGCGGCTGCCGTGGGTGGGGCATCGGTCGCGGCGGTGGGAACCGGAGCCGCTGAGGTGGCTGGGCATCAACGCGGCACTGCGCGCGACGGCGTCGGCCGATGCGGCGGAGGCGCGTTCGGGCCGCCCTACGCGGTTGGCCGCGCTCGTCGAACGGCTGACGGGCCACTGACCTCGACCGCGCCTCCGAGTCCGCGTCGGGCTTTGTGCCCGCTTTCTCCCGTTATTGGCTGGGCGGGATCACGCGCAGGTGGCCGCGGCGGCCCTGTTGGTGGCCTGCATGGGGGAGGTCGTCGAAGTCGTCGTAGCGGCCCGGGCGGGCTGCTTCGCGGACCGCGTCGGCGAGGGCGACCAGGTCGTCGGTGGTGGGCGGCGGGGGTTCGAACTCGCCCTCGTGCCGGACGACCTCCCAGCCGCGGGGGGCGGTCAGGGACCGGGCGTGGGTCTCGCAGAGGTCGTAGGTGTGCGGCTCAGCGAACTGCGCCAGCGGCCCGACCACGGCGGTGGACTCGTGGTAGACGTAGGTCAGCGTGGCGACAGCCGCCCTGGGGCAGCCGTTTCTGGAGCAACGCCGTGGAGACCTCACGGCCGCACGTTATATCTCCCACCCGGGCGTTGGCCCGCCTTCCGGCGCGACACGCCGATCGCGGGGCTAGGCTGATGCTGCTTTTCTCCAGGAGGTGCGCGATGACCAGCCCGGCCAACCGCCGGCCACCATCCGGCCGGCGCCGTGACCGTCACGGTCGCGGGCTGCGTGGGCGGCTGGTGCCCGCCACGGTGCCGCTGGCGCGTACGAAGGCGGAGATCTTCGATGATCTTGTCCTGGACACGGTGGAGACGCTCGAGCACCGCTTCGCGAAGGAACTGGCGGGGGTCGAGTTCGCGGTGGAGGACGTGCCACCGGACCTGAACGTGTACGACACGGACGTCCTGGAGGACGGCGAGGTCCCCCTGGCCCGCCTACTCCCGGGCCGCCCGGGCCGCGCGGACATGGCGCCGCGAATCGTGCTGTATCGGCGCCCACTGGAGTTCCGCGCGATGGACCACGACGACCTGGCCGACCTGGTCCACGACGTGATCATCGAGCAGGTGGCCAACCTGCTGGGCCTGGATCCAGACGAACTGAGCTAACCCACCGGACGCGGTTGTCCGTTTCTCGTGCTCCGGGATGATCGCTGACCGTCATCGGTCGTCCCTCCATCACGGCGGCGCCGCGCACGCCCGC